>NZ_JBYZMN010000002.1:243808-772950 GCF_058216275.1 Rhodoferax sp. SPJ4 | reverse complement strand
TGATCCGTGAGACGGGCATCTCCAGTGTGATCGTCGACAAGAACTGGAAGCATGTCACCCAGATCACCGACCGCAATGTCATCCTCGTCAAAGGGCAGGTGGTGTTTGAAGGGTCTTCGGCACAACTTCTCCAAGACCCCACCATCCTCGACAAGCATTTGGGCGTGTAGGCTCACCACTTCAGGCATGGCCGACCTCTGGCCAGCATGCAAACCATTCACCCAACTCCCCTCCATGGCCACCTCTTTCAAACCTTTGCGCGGCGTGCGCGTGCTCAGCCTCAGCCTCAACCTGCCCGGCCCGGCCGCGCTGATGCGGCTGCGCCAGATGGGCGCCACCTGCGTCAAGCTGGAACCGCCCGCACCCAAGGGCACACCCGAGGGCAGCTCGGGCGACCCCATGGCCCACTACAGCGCCACCACCTATGCCGAGATGCACGCCGGTGTGCGCACCGTGCGCGCCGACCTCAAATCCACCAAAGGCCAGGCGGTGCTGCACCGCGAGTTGGCCAAGGCCGATGTGTTGCTGACCTCCTTCCGCCCCTCGGCACTGACCAAGCTGGGCCTGGGCTGGAAAGGGCTGCACAAGCAATACCCCGGCCTGAGCCAGGTGGCCATCGTCGGCGCACCCGGCGCGCGCGCCGAAGAGCCTGGCCATGACCTGACCTATTTGGCCGACAACGACCTGATCACCGGCCTCGATTTGCCGCCCACGCTGTACGCCGACATGGGCGGCGCGCTGATGGCCAGCGAGGCGGTGCTGCAGGTGGTGTTACAGCAGCGCAGTGCCGCCGCAAAAACACAAGGCACAGACAAAGGCCTGTTCTTGGAGGTGGCCTTGTCCGAGGCCGCCCGCTGGCTGGCCCGGCCGCGGGCCTGGGGCCTGACCCTGCCCGGCTCGGCCATCGGCGGCGCCCATGCGGGCTACCAGGTCTACCCCTGCAAAAACGGCCGGGTGGCGGTGGCGGCGCTGGAGCCGCATTTCGCGGCCTCGCTGTGCGCCGCGGTGGGTGTGCCCGTCACCAGCGCCAAGACGCTGTTTGCACCCAGCACGAAAAAAACCATTGCCGACTGGCTGTTCACACAAACCCGCAAGCAGCTCGATGCGCTGGCCGTGGCCAAGGACATCCCGCTGCACACCCTGCCCTGAGGCCTCGTCACTCGACCGTGGCGGCGGCAACGAGCCGCTGGGTGTACGCATGTTGCGGCGTGTCCAGCACCTGGTCCACCGTGCCGGACTCGACAATGGCACCGTCCTTCATCACCAGCACCTGGTGGGCCATGGCACGGATCACGTCCACGTCGTGGGTGATCAGCAAATAGCTCAAGCCCCGTTCGCGCTGCAGCCGCTGCAGCAGCTGCAGCACCTGCTTCTGGATGGTCACGTCCAGCGCACTGGTGGGTTCGTCCAGCACCAGCAGCTGGGGCTCGACGATCAGGGCCCGGGCGATGGCGATGCGCTGGCGCTGGCCACCGGAGAACTCGTGCGGGTAGCGCTGCAGCAGGCCGGGAAACTGGGCCTCGTCCATGCCCACCTCGGCCAGGGCCTGGGCCGCGCGGGTGCGGCGCTGGGCAGCGTTCAACTCGGGCGCATGGACGCGCAGGCCTTCGCCGACGATCTCCTCGATGGTCATGCGGGGTGACAGCGAGGAGAACGGGTCCTGGAACACCACCTGCACCTGGCGCCGGATGGCGCGGTTGCCGGCGGCCTGCCGGCCCCAGGCGGCGCCCACCACCTGCAGCTGGCCGTCAAACGGCAACAGGCCCAGCGCGGCCAGCGCCAGCGTGGACTTGCCCGAGCCCGACTCGCCCACCACACCCAGGGTTTCGCCATGGGCCAGGCGGAAATCGGCGCCCTGCACCGCCACAAAAGCGTTCTTGCCAAACCAGCCGGCCAGGCCGGGCTTGGGCACGGCGTAGCTGACCCGCACGCCCTGGCCCTGGGCCACGGTGGCGGCATCCGCCGCCACCACCGGCACCTCGCGGGTGGGCCGGCTGTCGATCAGCTTGCGGGTGTAGGCGTGCTGCGGCGTGGCGAACACCTCGGCCACCGCGCCCTGCTCGACGATGTGGCCCTGCTCCATCACCGCCACCCGGTCGGCAAAGCGGCGCACCAGGTTGAGGTCGTGGGTGATCATCAGCACCGCCATGCCGGTCTGGCGCTGCAGCTCGCTCAGCAGGTCCAGGATCTGCACACGCAGCGTCACGTCCAGCGCGGTGGTGGGCTCGTCGGCCAACAGCAGCTGCGGTTTGCAGGCCAGGGCCATGGCGATCATCGCGCGCTGGCGCTGGCCACCGGAGAGCTGGTGCGGGAAGGCCGAGGCCCGGCGCCGCGGCTCGGGCACACCGGTGCTGGCCAGCAACTCCACCGCGTGGTCGCGGGCCTGGGCCACACTCAGCCCCTGCTTGAGCAACAAGACCTCGGCGATCTGCTCGCCCACGCTGAACAGCGGGTTCAGCGCCGTCATGGGCTCCTGGAAAATCATCGCGATCTCGGCACCGCGGACGCCGCGCAGTTCGCGTTCGTTCAAGCCCAGCAGGTCACGGCCACCAAACAGCGCCTGGCCGGACAGCTCGGCGTTTTGCACCAGCCGCAGCAGGCTCAGCGCCGTGACGGTCTTGCCCGAGCCGGACTCGCCCACCAGCGCCAGCTTTTCGCCGGGCGCGACCTGGAAGTCGATGCCATGAACCACGGCCTTGCCGTTGAAGGCGACCCGCAGGCCTTGGACATCCAGCAAAGGGGTGCCGCACGCCGCCGGGCCGCCCCAAGGCGGGCGAGCGGCCCCCGGGACCGGTGAATCCGGGACCCCTCCCCCGGACAGGGGCAGCGAGGACACGCCAGTGCCGAGCGTGGGGGCCATCATTGCTCGGCCTTTCGTGGATCGAGCGCATCGCGCAGCGCGTCGCCCATGAAGGTCAGCAACAGCAGCGTGATCACCAGCACCACGAAGGTGGACAGCGAGATCCACCAGGCGTCGATGTTGTTCTTGCCCTGCGACAGCAGCTCACCCAGGCTGGGGGTGCCCGGTGGCACACCCAGGCCCAGAAAGTCCAGCGAGGTCAGCGCCAGGATGGCGCCGCTCATGCGGAAGGGCAGAAAGGTCACCACCGGCGTCAGGCTGTTGGGCAGCACATGGCGGCGGATGATTTGCCAGTTGCCCACCCCCAGGGCGCGGGCGGCGCGCACGTAGTCGAGCTGGCGGTTGCGCAAAAACTCGGCCCGCACGTAGTCGCTCAGGCCCATCCAGCCGAACAGGCTCAGCAGCACCAGCAGCAGCGAGATGCTGGGCGCAAACACCGCGCTGAAGATGATGAGCAAATACAGCTCGGGCATGGAGCCCCAGATCTCGATGAAGCGCTGGAAGGCCAGGTCGGTCTTGCCGCCAAAAAAGCCCTGGATGGCGCCGGTGACGATGCCCAGCACCACGCCCACCGCGGTGAGCGCCAGCGCGAACAGCACACTGACGCGGAAGCCGTAGATCAGCTGGGCCAGCAGGTCGCGGCCGCGGTCGTCGGTGCCCAGCAGGTTGTCACGGGACGGTGGCGAGGGGTTGGGCGCCTTGGCAAAGTAGTTCAGCGTCTTGGGGCCATAGGGGTTGGGCGCAAACAACGCCCAGTTGCCGGGTTGGGCCAGCCGCTCGCGGATGAAGGGGTCGAGGTAGTCGGTGGGGGCGGCAAAGTCGCCGCCAAAGGTGGTCTCGGGGTAATCGCGCAGCAGGGGCACATAGGTGCTGCCCTCGTAACGGACCAGCAACGGCTTGTCGTTGGACACCAGTTCGGCCGCCAGGCTCAGCAGCACCAGCACACAGAAAATGACCAGGCTGCGGTAGCCCAGCTGGTTGCGTTTGAAGCGCTGCCAGGCACGGCGACCCGGTGAAGGTGAAACGGTGGGCATGGCTTCAGTCGAACTTCACGCGGGGATCGACCCACACGTAGCAGAGGTCGGAAATCAGCTTGGTCACCAGGCCGATCAGCGTGAACAGATAGAGCGTGCCCAGCACCACGGGGTAGTCGCGGCGGATCACGCTCTCGTAGCTCAGCAGGCCCAGGCCGTCGAGCGAGAACAGGGTTTCGATCAGCAGCGAGCCGGTGAAAAAGGCGCCGACAAAAGCCGCCGGAAAACCGGTGACGATGGGGATCAGCGCGTTGCGCATCACATGCTTCCACAGCACCTGGCGCTCACCCAGGCCCTTGGCGCGGGCCGTCACCACGTACTGCTTGCGGATCTCTTCCAGAAAGGCGTTCTTGGTCAGCATGGCGGTCACGGCAAAGCTGCCCAGCACCATGGCGGTGACCGGCAGCGCGATGTGCCACAGGTAGTCGGTGACGCGGGCGGCCCAGCTGAGTTCTTCCCAGTTGCTGGAGGTGAGCCCACGCAGCGGGAACCACTGCAGCTGGCCGCCAAACACCACCAGCAGCGCCACGCCCAGCACAAAGCCGGGAATGGCATAACCCACCAGCACCAGCAGGGTGGTCACCAGGTCAAACCGCGAGCCGGCCCGCACCGCCTTGGCCACACCCAGCGGCACGGCAATCAAATAGCTGATGAAAAAGGTCCACAGCCCCAGGCTGATGGACACCGGCAATTTCTCCCACACCAGTTGGGCCACGTCCTTGTTCTGGAAAAAACTCTTGCCCAGATCGAAGCGGGCAAACTGGCCCAGCATCTGGAAGAAGCGCTCGTGGGCCGGCTTGTCGAAGCCGTACAGCGCCTTGATCTGCGCCAGCCGCTTGGGGTCCACCCCTTGGGCGCCACGGTAGCTTAAGCCCCCGCCCTCGGCCCCGCTGCCCGAGCCGGCCTTGGCCTCGGCCATGTACTGCTCCACCGGGCCGCCGGGCACGAACTGCACCACCACAAAAGTCAGCAGCAGCACGCCCAGCAGCGTGGGCACCATCAGCAACAGCCGTTTGAGGATGTAAACCGCCATGTCAGTGCCTTGTGTTCCATGCCAGGTCGCCGTGGAACCGGCTTGGCCGGGCCGCTGGCGACGCCCCCTGGGGGGAGACGGCCGCAGGCCGTTTCGGGGGGAGGGTCATTTTTTCCACCAGGTTTCAATCGCCCAAAGCTCACCGGGCGCGTACGGCGGCATGGTGGCCGGTGCGGCCAGGCGCCAGGCGTTGTAGGCCAGGCGGTGCGTGCCGGCCGACCACTGCGGAATGAGGACATGGCTGTGCGAGATCACGCGGTCCAGCGCGTGGCAGGCGGGCAGCAACTCGGCCTTGGTTTTGGCGGCGGTGATGCGGGCGATCAGCGCGTCCACCGCCGGGCTCTTCAAGCCGGTGTGGTTGCCCGAATCCTCCATGTCGGCGGCCTTGCTGCCGAACAGATCGGCCAGCTCCTGGCCTGGGCTCAGGCTGCCCTGGTAGGCCAGCGTGGTGATGTCGAATTCGAACTTCTGCAGCCGCTGCTGGTAGAGCGCAAAGTCCACCGGACGGAACTTCAACTGGATGCCCAGCTTCTCCAGGTTGCGCGCCCAGGGCGTGACCACCCGGGCCCCGGTTTCGTTGCTGTCCAGGTACTCGATGACAAAGGCCTCGTTGTTCGCGTTGCGCAGCGCACCGTCGCGGAAGGTCCAGCCGGCCTCTTTCAGCAGCGCCTGGGCCCGCCGCAGGTTGGCTCGCAGCGACGAATCACCGTCGGTGCGCGGCGGCTGCGCCATGGGGCCGAAGACCGCGGAGGGCACGGCCTCGCGCCAGGGCTGCAGCAGCGCCAGCTCGGCCGCGTCGGGCGCACCGCTGGCCTGGCAGTCGGTGTTGCCGAAGATGCCCTGCACCCGCTGGTAGGCGTTGTAGAACATCTGACGGTTCATCCACTCGTAGTCCAGTGCCAGGCCCAGCGCCTGCCGCACCCGGACGTCCTTGAACTGGGGTCGCCGGGTGTTGAGCACATAGCTCTGAAAGCCCGAGGGCAGGCGGTGTTGGAACTCGCCCTTGACCAACTCGCCAGTGTCAAACCGTTTGCCGTTGACGCGGCGCGCCCAGTCGCCGGCCGAGAAGAATCGCATCAGGTCGAACTCGCCGGCCTTCAGCGCCTCCAGCCGGGCGGTGTTGTCCTTGTAGATCTTGACGGTGATGCGGTCGAAGTTGTCGCTGCCGCGCTTGACCGGCAGGTCCTTGGCCCAGTAGCCGGGGTCGCGCACGTAGGTGATGTCCTTGCCGAAACGCACCGGGCCGATTTTGTACGGGCCACTGCCAAGCGGGATGTCAGTGACCACCTGGTCGAACGGTTTGGCCTTGCCGTTCTCCATCCCCCATTTCTGGCTGAACACCGGCAGACCCCCGACGGTGAGCGGCAGCTCGCGGTTGGGCTTTTTGAAGCGGTAGCGCACGGTGCGCTCGTCCAGCACATCGAGCCCGGCCACCTCGTCCAGCAGGGTCTTTAAGGCCGGTGAGGTGAAGGGGCCCACCAAGGTGTCGTAGCTGTGCTTCACGTCTGCGGCCAGCACCGCGTCGCCATTGTGGAAACGGGCCTGGGGGCGCAGACGGAAGGTGGCGCTCAGGCCATCGGGCGCCACCGTCACGTCCTCGGCCAGCAGGCCGTAACCGGCCCCGGCCTCGTCGAGCGCGCCGGTCAGCAGCGAGTCGAACATCAGGTTGGACAGGTAAGCCGGGGCCGAGCCCTTGATGGTGAAGGGGTTGTACTTGTCGAAGGTGGAGGCGCGCTGGTTGCTCACCAAACGGATCTCGCCGCCCTTGGGCGCGTCGGCCCGCACGTAGTCGAATTGCGTGAAGTTGGGCGGGTATTTCAGCTCACCCCACAGCGCATAGCCATGGCCGGCCCACGACGGAAACACCCAGCACCACAGACCGACCAGCAACAAACCACGCATGCGACAATTCTGCACAGTTTTTCTCGGAGACAGATTCATGGGTTTTCTCAGCGGCAAAAAATTGTTGATCACCGGCGTGTTGAGCAACCGCTCCATCGCCTACGGCATTGCCAAGGCCTGCCACGCACAGGGTGCCGAACTGGCCTTCAGCTACGTGGGCGAGCGCTTCAAGGACCGCATCACCGAGTTCGCGGCCGACTTCAATTCCACGCTGATCTTCGACTGCGATGTCGGCGACGACGCGCAGATTGAAAAGCTCTTCAGCGACCTGTCGGCCCACTGGCCGACCTTTGACGGCTTTGTGCACAGCATCGGCTACGCGCCGCGCGAGGCGATCGCCGGTGATTTCCTCGACGGCTTGAGCCGCGAGGGCTTCAAGGTGGCACACGACATCAGCGCCTACAGTTTCCCGGCCATGGCCAAGGCCGCCCTGCCCTACCTGAACCCCAAAGCCGCGCTGCTGACGCTGACCTACCTGGGCGCCATCCGCACCGTGCCCAACTACAACACCATGGGCCTGGCCAAGGCCTCGCTGGAAGCCTCGGTGCGTTACCTCGCCGAATCGCTGGGCCCCAAAGGCATGCGGGTCAACGGCATCTCGGCCGGCCCCATCAAAACCCTGGCCGCCAGCGGCATCAAGGGCTTTGGCAAGATCCTCAGCGTGGTGGCCGCGGCCTCGCCCATCCGCCGCAACGTGACCATCGAGGACGTGGGCAACGTGGCCGCGTTTTTGATGAGCGACCTGGCTGGCGGCGTGACCGCCGAGATCACCTACGTGGATGGCGGCTTCAGCCATGTGGTGGGTGGCATCGCCGAAACCGAAACCGCCTGAACGTCTTCAACCCCTTACCGGAGGCTTGCCATGGTGCGCATCGAGAAGAACGGCGCGGTCTGGACCATCGTCCACAGCCGGTTTGAGGAAGCCCGCAACGCGATGGACCCGGACAGCGCCGACGCGCTGGTGGCGGCCTTCAAAACCTTTGACGCCGACCCCACCGCCCATGTGGCGGTACTGTGGGGGGAAGGCGGGGCCTTCTGCGCCGGCTGGGACCTCAAGTACGCCAGCACGCTGACCGGCTCCGACCGGCCACTGAAAGACATCGACTACCCCTTTGACAACACCGCCGAGGCGCCACGCGGCCCGCTGGGCCCAACCCGGCTGGACCTGGGCAAGCCGGTGATCGCCGCGGTGGAAGGTCCGGCGGTGGCCGGTGGCTTCGAGCTGGCGCTGTGGTGCGACATCCGGGTGATGGCGGAAGACGCCTATTTCGGTGTGTACTGCCGGCGCTGGGGCATTCCGCTGCTGGACGGTGGCACGGTGCGCCTGCCTCGGCTGGTGGGCCAGGGCCGGGCCATGGAGATCATCCTCACCGGCCGCCCGGTGCTGGCCGAGGAAGCGCTGCGCATCGGCGCCTGCGAACAGGTGGTGCCGCATGGCCAGGCCCGCGCCGCGGCGGAGCTGATGGCGGCCCAGATTGCCCGTTTTCCCCAGGCCTGCGTGCAGGCCGACCGCCGCTCGGTGCTGTTGCAGCATGGCCTGCCGGTGCGCGACGCAATGCAGCGCGAGTGGTACAACGGGTTGGACTGCCTGGCCGGCGAAGGCGTGGGTGGCGCTGGCCGCTTCAAGGGTGGCAAGGGCCGGCACGGCGACTTCAGCGACCTCTGAGCACCCCGGTCACGCCGGGCCAACGATGAAAAAACGGCGCCTTGAAGGCGCCGTTTTCGTTCGGTCAATCACTTGCCTGAAGGCGCTCAGACCTTCACGCAGTCGGCGTAGTAATGCTTCTTGCCGTTGGCGTCTTCCTCTTCCACCAGGCCGTGGATGTCGGTCTCGAAGCCGGGGCACTGGGCGTTGAACTCGCGCGAGAACTTCAGGTAGTCGACGATCTTCTTGTTGAACACCTCGCCTGGAATCAGCAGCGGAATGCCCGGTGGGTAGGGCGTGACCAGGCCCACGGTGACGCGGCCTTCCAGGTGGTCGATCTCCACCCGCTCGGTCTTGCGCAGCGCAATGTGGGCATAAGCGTCGCTGGGCTTCATCGCGGGCGTCAGGTCACTCAAATACATGTCGGTGGTCAGGCGGGCGATGTCGTACTTGGCGTACAAAGCGTGCACATGCTGGCACAGGTCGGCCAGGCCCATCTTCTCGTAGCGCGGGTGCTTTTGCACAAACTCGGGCAGCACACGCCACATCGGTTGGTTCTTGGCGTAGTCGTCCTTGAACTGCTGCAGCGCGGTCAGCATGCTGTTCCAGCGGCCCTTGGTGATGCCGATGGTGAACATGATGAAGAAACTGTACAGGCCAGTCTTCTCCACCACCACGCCGTGCTCGGCGAGGAACTTGGTGACGATGCTGGCCGGGATACCGGTCTTGGCGAACTTGCCGTTCAGATCCATGCCGGGGGTGACGATGGTGGCCTTGATGGGGTCCAGCATGTTGAAGCCGGCGGCCATCTTGCCAAAGCCGTGCCAGTTGGTGCCGGCCTTGCTGTTCTTGGTTTCGCCCTTGATGACCCAGTCGTCGGCGCGGCCCACCCCTTCGTCGACCAGCTTCTCGGGGCCCCAGACCTTGAACCACCAGTCGTCACCGTACTCGTCGTCGATCTTGCGCATGGCGCGGCGGAAGTCCAGCGCCTCGGCAATGCTCTCCTCCACCAGCGCGGTACCGCCGGGCGGCTCCATCATGGCCGCGGCCACATCGCAGCTGGCGATGATGCTGTACTGCGGGCTGGTGCTGGTGTGCATCAAATAGGCCTCGTTGAAGAGGTGGCGGTCCAGCTTGACGGTTTGTGAGTCCTGCACCAGCACATGGCTGGCCTGGCTGATGCCGGCCAGCAGCTTGTGGATGGACTGGGTGGAGTACACCACGGCGTGTTTGGGCCGCACCCGCTTCTTGCCCATGGCGTGGTAGCTGCCATAGAAGGGGTGAAAGGCCGCGTGCGGCAGCCAGGCTTCGTCGAAGTGCAGGTTCTCCACATAGCCGTCGAGCATGGACTTCACCGTCTCGGTGTTGTAAAGCACGCCGTCGTAGGTCGACTGCGTCAAGGTCAGCACCCGCGGCTTGACCTGGTTGGCGTCCACGCCCTTGAGCAGCGGGTTGGCCTTGATCTTGGCCTTGATGGCGGCCGGCTCGAACTCGCTCTTCGGAATGGGGCCGATGATGCCGAAGTGGTTGCGGGTGGGCTTCAGAAACACCGGCACCGCGCCGGTCATGATGATGGCGTGCAGCACGCTCTTGTGGCAGTTGCGGTCGACCACCACCACGTCGTCTGGCGCCACGGTGTGGTGCCAGACCATCTTGTTGGAGGTGCTGGTGCCGTTGGTCACAAAAAAGCAGTGGTCAGCGTTGAAGATGCGGGCGGCGTTGCGCTCGCTGGCGCCGATGGCACCGTCGTGGTCCAGCAGCTGGCCCAGCTCTTCCACCGCGTTGCAGACGTCGGCGCGCAGCATGTTCTCGCCGAAGAACTGGTGGAACATCTGGCCCACCGGGCTTTTGAGAAACGCCACCCCACCCGAATGGCCGGGGCAATGCCAGGAGTAGGAACCGTCTTCCGCGTAGTCGAGCAAGGCCTTGAAGAACGGCGGCTGCACACCTTCCAGGTAGTTCTTGGCCTCGCGCACGATGTGGCGGGCCACGAACTCCGGCGTGTCCTCGAACATGTGGATGAAGCCGTGCAGTTCGCGCAGGATGTCGTTGGGAATGTGGCGCGAGGTCTTGGTTTCGCCGTAGACGTAAATCGGCACGTCGAGGTTTTTGCGACGCACCTCTTCGATGAAATGGCGCAGGTTCAGCACCGCCGGGTCGAGGTCGGGGCCGGGGGTGAATTCCTCGTCATCGATCGACAGAATGAAGGCGCTGGCCCGGCTTTGCTGCTGGGCGAACTGGCTCAGGTCGCCGTAGCTGGTGACGCCCAGCACCTCCAGGCCCTCGCCTTCGATGGCCTGGGCCAGTGCGCGAATGCCCAGGCCCGAGGTGTTCTCGGAGCGGAAGTCTTCGTCGATGATGACAATGGGGAAGCGAAATTTCATGCAAACCTCGGAGCGCAGGCCGCGCGGAACGGTGACAAAGACGACAAGTAGCCGCGAAGTGTAAGGAATTCAGGTGACGGAAACTTTGTCCATCCCCCCATTTGTCCCAAAATGTGGTGACGATTGGACATTTGGAGACTCGATGGCGAATTCAACGCTGTGGTGGTTGCTGGCTGGCGGGGCGGTGGGGGTGGAGCTGCTCACCGGCACCTTTTACCTGCTGATGGTGGCCATTGGCCTGGCGGCTGGTGCGGTGGCGGCCCACCTGGGGCTGGGCAGCACCGCCCAGATCGCGCTGGCGGCGGTGGTGGGTGGGCTGTGCACCGTGGCCTGGCATTTGCAACGCAGCCGCCACCCGAAAGACGCCGCCGCCGACGCCAACCGCGATGTGCACATGGACATCGGCGGCCAGGTGCAGGTGGTGGCCTGGGATGCCGATGGCCTGGCCCAGGTGCATTACCGCGGCGCCCAGTGGCAAGCTCGCCTGCAGCCGGGCACCACCCCGTCGCCGGGCCGCCATGTGGTGGTGGCACTGAATGGCAACACGCTGGTGCTGGCACCGGCCCCCTGATCCCGAACCCTCTCACCGAAAGCACAACAACACCATGGAAATCGCACTCGTTCTGGCGGTCATCGTCGTCATCTTCATCGTCCGCACCTTCAAGATCGTGCCGCAGCAAAACGCCTGGGTGGTGGAGCGGCTGGGCAAGTACGACCGCACGCTGACGCCGGGTCTGAAGTTCATCATCCCCTTTGTTGACCGGGTGGCCTACAAACACAGCCTGAAGGAGATTCCGCTCGACGTGCCCAGCCAGGTCTGCATCACCCGCGACAACACCCAACTGCAGGTGGACGGGATCCTGTACTTTCAGGTGACCGACGCGATGCGTGCCAGCTACGGTTCGTCCAACTACATCATGGCCATCTCGCAGCTGGCCCAGACCTCGCTGCGCAGCGTGATCGGCAAGCTGGAGCTGGACAAGACCTTCGAGGAGCGCGACATCATCAACGCCCAGGTGGTGGCGGCGATTGACGAGGCGGCGCTGAACTGGGGCGTGAAGGTGCTGCGCTACGAGATCAAGGACCTGACGCCGCCCAAGGAAATCCTGCACGCGATGCAGTCGCAAATCACCGCCGAGCGCGAGAAACGCGCGCTGATCGCCGCCTCCGAGGGCCGGCGCCAGGAGCAGATCAACATCGCCACCGGCGAGCGCGAGGCCTTCATCGCCCGCTCGGAAGGCGAGAAGCAGGCCGCCATCAACAAGGCCTTGGGCGACGCCGCCGCCATCACCACGGTGGCCGACGCCACCGCCGAGGCCATTGCCCGCATCGCCGCCGCCATCCAGCAGCCGGGCGGCGAGCAGGCGGTGCAGCTCAAAGTGGCCGAGCGTGCGGTGGACGCTTTCAGCAAGGTGGCGGCCGAATCCAAAACCACATTGATCGTGCCCAACGACATGGGCCAGGTGTCCGGCCTCATCATGTCGGCGATGACCATGCTCAAAGGTCCCTCCACCACCCCCACGAAAGCCCCCTGACATGGCCCTGAACGTGCTGGGCACCGAACTCGTTCCGTGCTCCTACGACCCGCTGACCGGCTTTTTCCGCGACGGCTGCTGCAGCACCGACGAACACGACCACGGCAGCCACGTGGTGTGTGCTCGCGTCACCCAGGAATTTCTGCAGTACTCGCTGGCCCGCGGCAACGACCTCGTCACCGCCCACCCGGAGTGGCGCTTTCCCGGCCTGAAACCCGGCGACCGCTGGTGCTTGTGCGCCAACCGCTGGAAGGAAGCGCTGGCCGCGGGCGTGGCGCCGCCGGTGGTGCTGGAGTGCACCCACGCCCGCGCGCTGGAATTTGTGAGCCTTCAAGACCTGCAAGCCCACGCCCTGCCGCTTCGCAGCCCATTGCACTGATACAATCATGGGCTTCGGAGAGGTGGATGAGCGGTTTAAGTCGCACGCCTGGAAAGCGTGTGTGGGCTAATCCCCACCGCGGGTTCGAATCCCGCCCTCTCCGCCAAGACAAGGTTTCAGAGCTTCCCAAGAAGTCCTAGAGACCTCCTAAGAGCCCCTATCCACGGGGCTTTTTTGTTTTCTGACGTCCAACAGCATCCGTTGCCAGCCAACCCCTGATGGGGATCTCTTCGGGGGTATCGGGCCGAAGCAGCTGGGATATTTCTCCCACTCTGCCCACGGAAGCGACTGTGAACGCAGAGACCACCCCATCCCAGGCCAATAAAGCCGGAAAATCCAATGGGCTCACCGATGCCAAGGTCAAAACCCTCAAGCCCGAGGCCAAGGCCTACAAGGCCGTCGATGGCGGTTACACCGTCTTCTTACCCGCCGCTTGGATAGCGCCCATCGAGGTGACGGTGGAAGAGGCCAAGCGGTCTGCCCTGATCGCCCGGATGACGCAGTCACCCTCACCCTCAGTCAAGAGCGCGTGGCGTCAATCCAGTCGGACCTTTCAACGCATCGAGGCGAAGCGGGGTAGGCCCAGCACCCGCTCCACGCATCGGCCATGGTTTCAATCCAGAATGGTTTGTGGTGCTTGAACTACCGCGGACCAGTCCATGGTTGCACTCCCCTTTTGCACGCAACCAGTCTGGCGTCTCACATGTCGGATCGCACTCCGCCATGTTTCTTGCCGCACAGACTTCCCAGGACGAGATCATAAAAATCACCATTCACCCACATGTTTATTCCCAAGCCTTGACTTGTTGTATGGCTAGATGAGCTTTATTCAAAAAGGAATCGTTTATGCAATTCAACAATATTCACGGCTTGCTTCTGGGTACGATCATGGCTGGATTGACCACCGCACTCGTCGTGGGATGCAGCAGCGACAGGTCCCAGGTGAATCCGCCCGCCGCTGTCCCAGGCAGTCTGCCCATTGGCAGCGATGGTCCGGGCAACCAGGGCGCGCCGGTTGTGCACCAAACCGGCAACAACGAGTCAGGCAAGCAAGTGTTTCGTTTCGAAACCTTCGGCAATGAAGGGTTTTTCACAGATGCACTGCGTCTGCCCCAAGGCATCCTGGCCGTCAAACTGACGCCATTGCAGGCTTTGCAGCTCGGCTTGAGCGTGGACAGCGATGCCCTGGATGCCGCAACGTCTCGCGACATTGCAGCCGAAGCCAAGACGGACTTGAGTCCAAAAAATGCTCCACTGCTCAACGACCCAGCCACCACCCTTCAACTGCTAAACGCCAACGCCATCATCGGCATGGTTGCGAAAAACACCAACAACAACCCGATGATGGGCGTCACGCGACAGTCCAAAATAGGTGTCTCTTGCGCGCTGTGTCACACGATCACAGATGCCTCGGTACTCGACATGGCCCACGGTGGCTCAATTGGCAAACGGCTCGACGGTCGCGCTGCGCACAATCTCAATTTTGGGGCCATCGCCGCGACTGCACTGAATTCGCGGGCGCTCTATCCGGCACTGCAATTGGCGTTGGTCGCCAACGGCGGCAAAACGCTGGGCCGTGCGCCGACTGGCTTGACACCCCTGTCTACCGAAGCGGAGGTTGATGCCTACTTAAGCAATCCGGCTTACTACCCTACAGGAACCTTCGACGACACGGTGGACGGCAACGGTGATCCCATGCACAACTCCGCGCTGTTTCGAACAGACCTGGCCGCTCCATGGGGCACCGAGGGCGCGATTGCCCGTTTGGACAACTTCAGCAACTTGGTCTACACATCCCTCTTCGACCCGACCCTGTTGACGACCCCGGGCGGGCGGGCGTTCATGCAGAAGTTGGGCGGCAAGGCCGCAGGCAATGAAATTGTGGATGGCTACATCAAGGTTTTGAAAGCGACTGGCGTCACCGGCTATCCGTATGTCAAAGCAAAACCACATCCCATGCCAGGCAGCGAAGAGGCCCCAATTGGCTTGCGGGTGGACAATCAGAAACTGCTCGACATGAATGGTTACCTCAACAGCCTTCAGGCGCCGCCTGGGGTCGTGAAGAATGTGGCGGATGCGACCGCTGGACGGGTGCTGTTCCGCAACCAATGCGCCAGTTGCCACAACGTCGATCAGGCAAGAGCAGTGCCTGCATTCATGGTGCCAATGAAAACCATCTTTCCCGGCGACAACCCAGTCACCTTACTGGCAAAGCGCGATGCGCCGCTCAATCCAGTACTCAACACGGTTGAGAGCTTTTTTGACGACAAGATGGCGGTTGTGAACGCGAGCCTGCGTGGCGACGTTCGAGGCACGGCCATGCCGCTGTTGCTGGACCTGGCCCGCAAACCCAACTTTCTGCACGACAACTCAGTACCCACGATAGAGACGCTGTTGGACCCGGTCCGCGGGGCCACCGCACCGCACCCGTTCTATGTCAGCGACCCCAGACAACGCGAGCAGATGGTGGAATTCCTGCTCGGGCTAGATACCACACCAAGCGCGGTGCGCTGACCCTGCCCCTATGGGGGAGGCGCAGGGATGTTGCACAATGGCCGTTGGTAACGCCAGCGGCGCCCGAGCGGAGCGCCGGCTCGACAGACAGTGCCATGATCGCCGGGCTTTTTTTCGCGTGCGAAAGCCTCGGCGGATGCCAATTTCAGGCCGGGGAATTCATGCAGGCAACCCCACTTAAGGCGTGCCACTGCGGACGTCTTTTAACCCATCGGCGACGTTGCTCCAGCAGAAGACAAGGCAAACCCCGGCGCTGACTAAACCCAGCAGTTGGCCAGTTTCCTCCGCTGCCCACCGCACAGACAGCTCAAACCAAGTGGATTACTGTAGTCCTATGGACTTCACTCACAGGCAGAAAAAAAACCGCTTGCTCGCCGCCTTGCCAGACGAGGTGTTTGCGCACTGGTCGCCACACCTGGAGCCGGTCCACATGCCTTTGGGTCAGGTGTTGTACGAGTCTGGCATCACCTTGAGCCACGTGCATTTCCCCACCACCTCTGTCGTATCCCTGCTGTACGTGATGAAGAACGGTGCGTCGGCCGAGATCGCCGTGATCGGCAACGATGGCCTGGTGGTTCTGCCTCTGCTGCTGGGCGGTGGCTCTACCATTGGACGGGCGCTGGTCCAAAATTCGGGCGAAGGTTTCCGCCTGAGTGCGTCCCTGCTGACGCAGGCGCTAGAAACCAACATACCGGCGTTACACCTGTTTTTGCGGTTCACTCAGGCTCTGGTGACCCAGATGACCCAAACCGCCGCCTGCAACAAACACCACGCACTCGACGAACAATTGTGCAGGTGGTTTCTGCTGACGCTGGATCGCTGTGAGGGTGTGGAGATCGTCATGACGGACAAGCTCATTGCCAACATGCTAGGTACCTTGGTGGCAACCATGAAGGACAGCATGGAAAAGCTCCAGGCCGAGGGCCTCATCACCTACGAGAACGGAGAGGTCCGTGTATGTGACCGCGCGCGCCTTGAGCGGCGCAGTTGCGAATGTTATGGCGTGGTCAAGCGCGAGTACGACCGCCTGCTGATTGGGCCGGCGGCGGGATATCGGCGTACCCCTCACTAAGTGATGCCGGAAATCGGTCCGATGGGTGACAAACCGGTGTAAGAGCCCTGCACTCCCATGCCGATGGGACGGCCCGCCACCACCGAGGCCAGCGCCCCCAACACCCGCACCATTTTGCTGTTGGGCGCGTCCCAGTAGTCGGCGGCCTGGGGAATGAACTTCAGCACCGCCAGATGGGGCGAGTCCGGGCCGTCGGGAAACCAGGGCTTGGTGAAGGTTGTCCACAGGTGCCGGATACGCCCGAAGTCGGTGTGAATCTCGCCACGCCCCGACAAAGACACGTAGGTGCCGTGGTTCATGTCGCTGAATCCCAGGTTCACCGCGGCCAGGTGCTCGACTTTCGAAGAACGCCAGTCGGTGAAGAACCAGAGGGCGCCCTGCTCGTCCATCTCCAACGCGGCCATGGGCCGGCTGGCCAGGCTGCCGTCGGATTCGATGGTGGTCAGCATGCCGATTGGAATGCCCTCGATCAGCTTGGCCACATGGGCAAACGCGGCGCTGGACTGGGTGGTCGTTTTCATGTGTCAGTCTCATGTGGTGGCCTGCGGCGGCCCAGGCCCGCCTTCAAACCAATGGATGCCGAGGGGTCAACGCACGGCGCAGCGCCGGTTTGACGCTGGCCTCAGCTTGGGCCAGATAACGCGGTCTCACTGTGCGCTCGCCCACGGACCTGCCTCTGGGCTGGGCGTTCGATAACGCACAGACGGCCGCTGCCAGCCATCGCAAGATACCGCCGATTGGCCTGCACAAGCCCCACCCGCCTCGACTGGAACCCCCGATGAAAAACCACCTGCTTCGCCACCTCACCGTCGCCTCTGTGCTGAGCCTGGGGGCTTTCAGCCTGCCCAGTTGGGCTGCACCCAACATGTCGCTGACGGCGCCCTTGACCGGTGCCAGCGAGGTGCCTGCGGTCATGACCTCGGCCACCGGCAGGGTCGAAGCGACCCTGACGCCCGACACCCATGTCTTGTCCTGGCGCATTGTTCATGCCGGGCTGAGCGGCCCGGTGACCAAGGCCCACTTTCACGGCCCGGCCATGGCCAACCAGAACTCCGGTGTGTCCCTGGATGTGACCGGCTCCACAGGCAGCCCCATCACCGGGCGCGCCACCCTGACCGCGGCCCAGGCCGCCGACCTGGTGGCTGGCAAGTGGTACCTGAACCTGCACACCGCCGCCCACCCGGATGGCGAAGTCCGGGGCCAAGTCAGCGTCCGGCCATGAGCCGAAGCGCCGTGATCAGCGGGACGGTCGAATACCGGGCCGGCGAAGGCGCCAACATCACCATCCGCCCCGGGCCTTGCGAGGTGGACGAAAACCCGCTGGACGTGACCATCAGTTGGTCGGAGGGCGACTCCCACGGGTCGGCCGCCATGCCCATCGCCGAATACCGGCGCTACCTGGCCAACAAGGCGATTCAGATCGTGGCCACAGTGCGCACCTAAGGTCGGCGCTCCAAGGGTGCGACGTTTGGCATCCAAACCCGGTGTGGCCCGCATGTCGGTGTCGACCTGTCCCGCCTCGAGGTCGCGGGTCGCCTGGACCATCACCGGGTCGGGCCCCGCCGCCCGCCACGGGCGGGGCAGTGGAACGGCGACGCGGGGTGAGGGGGCTTCCGGGGCATCTGAAACCTTGTTGGACCGGTGGGGCAGGCTCTGCCACGGTCGACGTTGAAAGTGGGTTCCAGTTTGTGGCCGACGCTGGACAGGGTCCGTGCGCTGCCCCACCCCACTTCCCAGCCGGTTGCCACTGTCAGACAATCATGGGCACCCATCGGACACCGGAGACCCGCATGACCCAAGCCATCGCCTACCTCTCATTCAACGGCCAGTGCGCAGAGGCCATGCGTTTTTACGAGCAGGCCCTGGGTGGCACACTGGAAGTGCTGATGAGCGGTGCCGACTCTCCCATGGCCGAGCACATTCCCAAGGCATCGGCCCACCGCATTCTCCATGCCCGGCTGGTGTTGCCTGGGGGTGGCACGCTGTTCGCAGGCGACTGCCCCGAGCACTTGCCTTATGAGGGCATCAAGGGGGTGTCCATCACGGTCGATTACGAGGACACGGCGCAGGCGGAGAAGGTTTTCAACGCGCTGGCCGTCGGTGGCCAGGTCACCATGTCCATGCAGCCCGCCTTCTGGGCCCAACGCTGGGGCATGCTGGTCGACCGGTTCGGCACACCGTGGATCGTCAACGGCGCGCCCATCCCGGTTTGAGGGCCCTCGGCGCCGGCGTCAGGCGGCCTTGACCTCGGCCGCCGCCAGCCGGGCGCCCAGCACCTTGCGCAATGCCACCTTGAACAGCATGCGTTCCCTTTCGTTTGGAATGAGGACGGTGCATGTGCGGTTGCCGGTGCGAAAGCACACGCCCTGGGCGTGGTCGGTGGTGGCCATCAGGTGGTCCAACTCGATGGCAAAGGATTGGGTGCCTCCGGCAAATACCACCCGATGGTCGGTGACGACCAGCTCGCCGCTGACCAGGGTCCCAGCGGCCGCGGTGGCCGGTGCCCCGCCCGCCGCCGGCCTCTCCTGCAGTTGCCCGCGCGCGGTAGCGTAGGCCTGCTCACCCGACTCGGTCAGGACCTTTCGGGTTTGCACAGGTTTGAGCGGCTGGTGAAGCAGTTGGACCATGTCCCGCTGTTCGCGCGCCTTGCGTTCCCGGCGCTCCCTGGCATCGGTCAGCAGGTACGCGGCCAGCACCGCGGCCACACCCCAGCAGATGGCGGTGCCGACCAGGAGTTTCTTCAGGGAGCCGCCAGGAATTTCCCCATCCGTCATCCAGGTGATGGCCCCACTGACTGGCACACAAGCCAGGCCAGCCACCACCGCCCACATCATCAGTCGCACAGCGCCCATGATCACCTCCTGCGGATGTGCCCCGGGGGACTGGCGGGTCGGCTGTTTGCCAGGCTGCGGCGTCCTGACCCATCGCGCGACGGGGCATGAAGGCATTCAACGCCGACCTCCGCGGACCGTCAATTGACCTTTTGGCTGAGCCTTTTCGCCCGTCGCCCCCCCGGGAGTGAAGCCGCAACCCCTCGTCACAGGGTCTGGGCCGCACCGCTACACTGCTGGCCATGCAACGATCGCCGATTCGCCACTGCCGCAACTGCGGCACCGCCGTGGTGTACCGCCAGCCAGACGATGGCGACACCCGGCAGCGGGCGGTGTGCCCCAGCTGCCGCACGGTGCACTATGAAAACCCGTTGATGGTGGTGGGCACATTGCCGCTGTGGGGACCGCCGGGCCAGGAGCAGGTGCTGCTGTGCAAACGCAACATCGAGCCCCGCTGGGGCAAATGGACGCTGCCGGCGGGTTTCATGGAGCTGGGGGAAACAACCGAAGCCGGCGCGGCGCGGGAAACCGACGAGGAATCTGGGGCCCGCATCGAAATGGGCCCACTGTTCACGATGATGAACGTGGTCCACGTGGGCCAGGTTCACCTGTTCTATCAGGCCCGGCTGCTGGCCCTGGAGTTCAACCCCGGCCACGAAACCATCGAGGCGCGGATGTTCAGCGAAGCCGACATCCCCTGGGGTGAGATTGCCTTCAAAACCGTCAAAGAAACGCTGGAACGCTTTTTCGCCGACCGGCGACAAGGCTCACTGGGCTTTCACACCCTCGACATCCACTGACCCTCCCCCCGCCCTTCAGGGCCGCAGGCAAGGCCAGTGCGTCAACCGAATTACTTGGCGCCGCCCAGAATCCAGGTGGCCAGGGACTTGGCGTCCGCGTCGCTGAGGCCTTCCATCGGCGGCATGGGAATCGCACCCCACTTGCCCGAGCCGCCGCTCTTGATGCTGGCCGTCACAGCCGCCACAGCGTCTTTCTGGCCCGCGTATTTCTTGGCCACGTCCTGGAAGGACGGGCCCAGCACTTTCTTGTCGACAGCGTGGCAAGACAAGCAGGCGTTTTTCTGAGCCAGGTCCAGGCTGGCCCAGGCGGGGGCAGACACCAGGGTGGCCAGGGTGATGGCAAGGTGAACAACTTTCAAAATTCGCTCCTTCGGGGTGACAAAACAGCTGGGGGCAGGCCTCTGCCCCGTGCGCCGCGGATCATAGCCGCTGGGTCCTCGCCCAGCCTGACAGCAGCCCTACCGCGTGTCGGTGAACACGCCGTGCCCGGGCATTGGGGGGCTGAAAAAGCAAAGGGGGCTGTCAGTTTTCGCTGACAGCCCCCTGCTGATCGTTGGTCGGTGTGAAAGGATTCGAACCTTCGACCCCTTGCACCCCATGCAAGTGCGCTACCAGGCTGCGCCACACACCGTCGAGCCCCAGATTATACAGTGCCCAAACCGGCTTCCAGCCGGTCCCGCACAAAGATCACACCACGGCCACCAGGAGTTCGCGAATCTCGATCAACTCGCGGCGCAGCTGGAACAACTGCTCCCCTTCGCCAGCCGGTGCGCCCTCCAAGGTGAGGGCGGCCAGGTCAGTGAAATCCACGTCGTCGAGTTCCACCACTTCCACTCCGTCGAGCGCGCTCTCGCCGGCCTTGCGCTTTTCGCGTTCGGCCTGGACGATTTCCTGCAACTTGTTGCGCGCCCCGCTGATGGTGAAGCCCTGGTCGTACAGCAGGTCACGGATGCGGCGGATCATCAACACCTCATGGTGCTGGTAGTAGCGCCGGTTGCCGCGCCGCTTCATGGGCCGCAGTTGGGTGAACTCCTGCTCCCAGTAGCGCAACACATGCGGCTTCACGCCGCACAAATCTCCGACCTCACCGATGGTGAAGTAGCGCTTGGCGGGAATCAGTGGGAGGCCGGAGTCCATGGGTGTGGGGCAGGTGGGGCACTGAGGTTACCCCAAGTTCAACCCCGCTGCCAAGGGCGGGCAGAACAAGCGCGTCAGTCAACCGGCGTCGGCCGGTGGCAAGTTGCCCTGAATCTGCTCTTTGAGCTTGTGGCTGGCGTGAAAGGTCACCACCCGTCGGGCCTCGATGGGGATGGATTCGCCGGTGCGCGGGTTGCGGCCAGGCCGAGGGGCCTTGGTGCGGATCTGGAAATTGCCGAACCCGGAAATCTTGACGTCCTCGCCTTCGACCAGCCGGTCGCCGACCAGGTCAAAAAAGGCGTCGACCATGTCCTTGGACTCGCGCTTGTTCAGGCCAATCTGCTCAAACAGCAGTTCGGCCAGCCGGGCCTTGGTGAGGGCCGGCGTCTCCAGGCTGTCCACAGCGAAATCCATCGGGTCTTTCATGGGCGGGGTCGGGTCAAGCACGCAGGCGGGCACCACACTGGGCGCTCAGGGCAGCGAGCACCGTCTGCACCGCCGCGTCGATCTGTGCGTCGGTCATGGTGCCATCGTCGGCGTTCATTGTCAGGCGAATTGCCAGGCTTTTTTCACCCGGTTGCATGTCACCACCGGCCTGTTTGGGACGATAGACATCGAACAGCACCGCGTCGCGCAGCACGCCGCCGGTGGCCGCGCTGCGGATGGTTTCATGAACGGCACCAAAGCTCACCGCCTCGGCCACCACCACCGCGATGTCGCGCGCCACGGCCTGGTGCTTAGGCACCGGCACAAAGGCCGGGACCGAGCGCTGCAGCACCGCGTCCAGCGCCAGCTCAAACAACACCGGGGACTGGGTGAGCCCATAAGCCTGGCGCCACTGCGGGTGCAACTCACCGACAAAACCAATGGCCTCGTCACCCAGCCACACCTTGGCGCAACGCCCGGGATGCAAGGCCAGGTGCTGGGCCGCCTCGAAGCGGGGGCGCAACGGTGCCAGCAGGCTCTCGATGTCGCCCTTGACGTCAAAGAAGTCGACCGGAGTGGCTTTGTTTTCCCAGTGGGTGGCGTCGGACGGTCCGCTGGCCAGCCCGGCGATGCGCATGGGCTGGTGGAAACCGGCCACCGTGGTGTCCGACTCGGCCACCGACGGGTCGCGCAGGAAGACCCGGCCCAGCTCGAACACCCGCACGCGGTCGGCCTTGCGGTCGAGGTTGAATTTCAGCACCTGCACCAGCGAGCCCAGCAGCGACGAACGCATCACGCTCATCTGGCTGGCGATCGGGTTCAGCAGCCGGATGGGGTTGAGGTTGCCGGCGAGCTCATGCTCCCAGCGCTCTTCGACAAAGCTGAAATTGATGGTTTCCTGGTAGCCCAACGCGGCCAAGGCATGGCGCACCGCGAAAGCGCCGCGCCGGTTCTCGGCGCGCAGTTTGGCGGTGATGGGCGCCAGCGGCGGCGTGGTGGGCAGCTGCTCGTAGCCCACCATGCGAACCACTTCCTCGATCAGGTCTTCCTCGATCTGCAGGTCGAAGCGATAGGCCGGCGGGGTCACCGTCAGCACCTCGCCCTGCTGGGTCACCGGCAGGCCCAGGCGGGCCAGGGCGTCCCGGCAGACCTCGGCCGTCAGCGGCATGCCGATCACCTTGGCGGCACGGGCCACCCGCAGGCTCACCGGCTGAGCGACCGGCAGATTCGGCTGCACATCGGTCACCGGGCCGGCCGCGCCACCGCAGATGCTCTGCACCAGCTGCGTGATGCGCTCCAGCATGGCCACCGTCTGGCTGGGGTCCACACCGCGTTCGAAGCGATGGCCGGCGTCGGTGGAAAAATTGAAGCGGCGCGAACGGCCGGCAATCGCGCGCGGCCACCAGAAAGCCGCCTCGATGTAGATGTTTTGCGTGTCGTCGGACACGGCGGTAGCGTCGCCGCCCATGATGCCGGCCAGCGACTCCACCTGGGTGCTGTCGGCAATCACGCCCACATTGCCGTCCACCGTGACGGTGTTGCCGTTGAGCAGCTTGAGCGGCTCGCCGGCCTGGCCCCAGCGCACCTGCAGGCCGCCGTGCAGCTTGTCCAGGTCGAAGATGTGCGAAGGCTGGCCGAACTCGAACATCACGTAGTTGGAGATGTCGACCAGCGGCGTCACGCTGCGCTGGCCGCAGCGGGCCAGCCGGTCCACCATCCACTTCGGGGTGCTGGCCTTGGCGTTGACGCCCCGCACCACGCGGCCGGAGAAGCGGCCACACAGCTCGGGTGCCAGCACCTGCACCGCCACTGTGCCGTCATGCGTGGCGGGCATGGCCGGGTGGTCAACCGCCTTCAGTGGCGCACCGGTCAGTGCCGCCACCTCGCGGGCGATGCCATACACGCTGAGGCAATGCGCCAGATTGGGGGTGAGCTTGAGGGTGAACAGCGTGTCGTCCAGCGCCAGGTGCTCACGGATGTTTTGCCCCACCAGCGCATCGGGGCCCAGCTCCAGCAGACCGGCGCTGTCATCGGACAATTTCAACTCGCGGGCCGAGCACAACATGCCATGGCTGGCCACGCCGCGCAGCTTGCCCAGCTTGATGGCAAAGGGCTTGCCGTCTTCACCGGGCGGCAGTTGGGCGCCCACCAAGGCACAAGGCACCTTGATGCCCACGCGGGCATTGGGTGCGCCGCAGACGATTTGCAGCGGATCGCCCTGCCCCACGGCCACCTGGCAAACGCGCAGGCGGTCGGCGTCCGGGTGGGGCGCCACCGCGACGATCTCGCCCACCACCACCAGGGTGAAGGGCGGCGCCACCGGCTGCAGTTCCTCGACTTCGAGGCCGGCCATGGTCAAGGTGTCAGCCAGCTGGCTGGTGGACAACGGGGGGTTGCAGAATTCGCGCAACCAGGATTCGGGGAATTGCATCGCGACGGCTCGTGGTGTTTTTTGTTGTTATTGGAACTGCGACAAAAAGCGAACGTCGCCGTCAAAGAACAGGCGCAGGTCGTTGACGCCATAGCGCAGCATGGTCAGGCGGTCGGGGCCCATGCCGAAGGCAAAACCGATGTAGCGCTCAGGGTCTAGGCCCATGTTGCGCACCACGTTCGGGTGCACCTGGCCGGAACCGGCCACCTCCAGCCAACGCCCGGCCAGCGGGCCGCTGGCGAACTGGATGTCGACCTCGGCGCTGGGTTCGGTGAACGGGAAAAAACTGGGGCGGAAACGCAGCACCAGGTCGTCCGACTCGAAAAAGGTGCGGCAGAAATCGGTGAACACCACCTTCAGGTCTTTGAAGCTGACGTTCTCGCCGATCCACAGGCCTTCGCACTGGTGGAACATGGGCGAGTGGGTGGCGTCGCTGTCGACACGGTAGGTGCGACCCGGCGCAATGACACGGATTTCCGGCATACCCTGCCCGGCCGCGATGGCGGCCTGGTGGCGCTTGACATGCTGGACCGCATGGCGAATCTGCATCGGGCTGGTGTGGGTGCGCAGCAGGTTGGGCGCCTGGGCCGAGCCGCCTTCCACATAAAAGGTGTCGTGCATGGAACGCGCCGGATGGTCTTCGGGCGTGTTCAGCGCGGTGAAGTTGAACCAGTCGGACTCGATCTCCGGGCCCTCGGCCACGTCAAAACCCATCGAGCCGAAGATGGCCTCGATGCGCTCCAGCGTGCGCGACACCGGGTGCAGGCCGCCAGGCGTGCGCTGGCGACCGGGCAGGGTCACATCCAGGGCCTCGGCGGTGAGCTGCTGCTGCAGTTCGGCATCGGCCAGGGCCTGGCGCCGCGCCGTCAGTGCGGCCTCGATGGCCTGCTTGGCCAGGTTGATGGCGGCGCCGCGCGACTTCTTCTCGTCCACGCTCAGCGCGGCCATGCCCTTCATCAGCTCGGTGATGCGGCCTGATTTGCCCAGGTACTGGGCTTTGGCGTTTTCCAGGTCGGCCGGGGTCATGGCCTGACCAAAGCTCGCCGTGGCGCCATCCACCAATGCGTCCAACTCGTTCATAAACAGCGGTCCATGAAAAAGGGCCAAAGCTTTGTTCAAGCTCCGGCCCTTGTTTCTTGAGCGCAGCACACACCCTTTGCAGGGCGCAGCTGCTGTGAGAATCAGGCAGCCAGCTTGGCCTTGACTTGCTCCACGATGCCAGCAAAAGCGGCCTTGTCGTGCACAGCGATGTCGGCCAGCATCTTGCGGTCGATTTCGATGGCGGCTTTCTTCAGGCCGTTGGCGAACTGGCTGTAGGTCAGGCCGCACTCACGCGCAGCGGCGTTGATACGGGCAATCCACAGCTGACGGAACACGCGCTTCTTGGTGCGGCGATCGCGGTAGGCATATTGCCCCGCCTTCATCACCGCTTCTTTGGCGATCCGGAAGACATTGCCGCGGCGACCGCGGAAACCCTTGGCAAGGGCGAGAACTTTTTTGTGGCGGGCGCGAGCCGTTACACCACGTTTGACGCGAGGCATGTGTTACTCCTTGTTCGTCGTTAATTAAATGCCACGGCCGGGCAGCATCTGCGCCATGTGACCCATGTTGGTCTCATGCACAGCCACCGAACCACGCAGGTGACGCTTGTTCTTGGTGGTCTTCTTGGTCAAGATGTGACGCTTGAAGGCTTGACCGCGCTTGACGGTGCCACCGGGACGAACGCGGAAACGCTTTTTCGCGCCGCTCTTGGTCTTCATTTTGGGCATTGAATGCTCCCTTTTCATTGTGCTCGTGAGGCGTCTGCAAACTGCTGCAGCCTTGTTGGCCCCGAGCCACTTGTGTGGCGTTGAACGCCACGAACGAACACCTCTCGGCATTCGCCGGCACGCCTGTCAGCGCACCTGCTTGGTGCCCCCGGTTTCCCGAAGGCACCCCATTCTTTACGGTGCCGCCCCGGCGACAGCGGCGGGCGCTGCAGCGGGTTTGACCACCGGCTTTTTCTTGCCCGGCGCGATCATCATGATCATCTGGCGCCCTTCCAGCTTCGGGAACTGCTCCACGATGATGGAATCGGCCAACTCGTCACGAATCCGGTTCAGCAAGGCCATGCCCAGTTCCTGGTGGGTGATTTCCCGACCCCGGAAGCGCAGCGTGATCTTGCACTTGTCGCCCTCGTCCAAGAAACGCCGGATATTGCGCATCTTGATGTTGTAATCGCCATCGTCCGTGCCAGGCCGGAACTTGATTTCCTTGATCTCGATGACCGTCTGCTTCGCCTTGGCTTCGGCCGCCTTTTTCTGTTCCTGGTATTTGAACTTTCCGTAGTCCATCAACCGGCACACAGGCGGGTTGGCCGCCGCGACGATCTCGACCAGATCCACATCCAACTCGCCGGCCAAACGCAGCGCCTCGTTGATGTTGACAATGCCGAGCGGCTCGTTTTCAGGGCCCGACAGGCGGACCTCGGGAGCCATGATTTCACGGTTCAGGCGGTGCTTGCGCTCTTCGCGGTGACGGCGATCACGAAATTCAGTAGCGATGGCTTTGATCCTTCTTCAGTTCTGCCACGGGCAACGTGGCGCAAGCCGCACAGTCCACGCGGACAACAGACCCATTCGATTCACATCAGGATTTGTTGGCGATGTCGTTTTGAATCAGCTGCGCGAACGCATCGATCGACATCACCCCGAGGTCTTTGTTCCCCCGGGCGCGCACTGCAACGGCGCCTGCTGCCTTTTCCTTGTCGCCCACGACCAGGATGTAGGGCAGCTTTTGCATTGAATGCTCCCGTATTTTATACGTAATCTTCTCGTTCCGCAGGTCCAGGTCGACCCTAAGCCCTTGATTTTGCAGCATTTTGGCAATTTCACGACAGTAATCAGCCTGGGCATCGGTGATATTGAGCACCGCCACCTGCACCGGTGCCAGCCAGGACGGCAGCGCGCCAGCGTGTTCCTCGATCAGAATGCCAATGAAGCGCTCCAGGCTGCCCAGGATGGCCCGGTGCAGCATGACCGGGCGGTGGCGGGCACCGTCTTCGGCCACATATTCGGCGTCCAGGCGTTCCGGCAGCGAGAAATCGACCTGGATGGTGCCGCACTGCCACTGCCTGCCCAGCGCATCCTTGAGGGTGTATTCGAGCTTGGGCCCATAGAAAGCACCATCGCCGGGGGAAATCACGAATTCGCAGCCAGAATGCTTCAGGCTCTCGATCAGCGCCTGCTCGGCGCGGTCCCAGCTTTCATCACTGCCGATCCGCGCTTCGGGCCGGGTGGCGACCTTGTAGATGATCTGGCTGAAGCCGAAATCGGCATAGACCTTTTGCAGCAAGGCGGTGAAGTGCGTACATTCGGCCAGGATCTGCGCTTCGGTACAGAAAATGTGCCCGTCGTCCTGCGTGAAGCCACGCACCCGCATGATGCCGTGCAGGCCGCCGGTGGGCTCGTTGCGGTGGCACTGGCCAAACTCGCCGTAGCGCAGCGGCAGGTCACGGTAGCTCTTGATGCCCTGCTTGAAGATCAGGATATGGCCGGGGCAGTTCATCGGCTTCAGGGCGTAATCGCGCTTTTCACTCTCGGTGGTGAACATGTTGTCGCGGTACTTGTCCCAGTGGCCGGTTTTTTCCCACAGGCCCTTGTCGAGGATCTGCGGCCCCTTGACCTCCTGGTAGCCGTTGTCCTGGTAGACCTTGCGCATGTACTGCTCAACACCCTGCCAGACCGTCCAGCCCTTGGGGTGCCAGAACACCGTGCCGGGGGAATGCTCGTCGATGTGAAACAGGTCCAGCTCGCGGCCCAGCTTGCGGTGGTCGCGTTTCTCGGCCTCTTCCAGCATGGTGAGGTACTGCTGCAGCTCTTCCTTGGTGGCCCAGGCCGTGCCATAGACGCGCTGCAGCATCTCGTTGCGGTGGTCGCCGCGCCAATAGGCGCCAGCCACCTTCATCAGCTTGAAGTGTTTGAGCTTGCCGGTACTGGGCACATGGGGGCCGCGGCACAGGTCTTCGAAAGCGCCCTCCCGGTACAACGACACATCCTCGTCCGACGGAATGCTGGCAATGATTTCGGCCTTGTAATGCTCGCCCAAGCCCTTGAAATAGGCCACGGCCTCGTCGCGCGGCAACACCCGGCGGGTGACCGGCTCGTCCTTGGCGGCGAGCTGGGCCATGCGCTTTTCAATCGCGGCCAGATCTTCCGGGGTGAAGGGCCGCTTGTAGGCGAAGTCGTAATAAAAGCCGTGCTCGATCACCGGGCCAATCGTGACCTGGGCGTCGGGAAACAGGTCCTTGACGGCATAGGCCAGCAAATGGGCGGTCGAGTGACGGATGACCTCCAGGCCGTCGGCATCCTTGGCGGTGACGATGGACAGCGGGCTGTTCTTGTCGATGGTGAAGCTGGTGTCGACCACCTTGTCACCGATCTTCCCAGCCAGCGCGGCTTTGGCCAGGCCAGCGCCGATGGAGGCGGCCACGTCGGCCACGGTGACGGGACCGGCGAACTCTCGCTGGGACCCATCAGGCAAGGTAATTTGAATCATGATGGCAAAACTTCGGACGGCACCCGGAGGCAGGAAAATCAGGCCTGAACGGCTGACAACAGCTCAGCCCAAGGGGCTTTCGGTATTGCCATGGTGCCAAGCACCGGGACCAAAGCAAACACCCTCAATGCGAGGGCGTTTGACATGGGTAACCGCCCAAACAAACCAGTGTCTGGGCGATCCGCACAGGAATCCGAGATTATCGCTGAAGCAAGCAACCTGTCCCGGCATGGACGGCCAGGCGCGCAGCCGGTTCAAGCCAAGGCACACCGCCCTTTTGAGGGCGATACAGCCCTCAGCAGACCGGTGCTGTCACTTGGCTGGCGTGGCAGGTTTCGCCGCAGCGGGCGGTGTGGCCCGCACCCGAACCGGCATGTCGGCGAGCACCTTGGCCTTGTCGATCACCACCACGTCGATGGTGTCTGCAGGGCACACGCTCGTCGCATCGGTCGACCGCGGCTCGGCACCCGCGTCCGCAGCGGACGGCAGGTCACTGCGCGCCACGTTGAGCGCGGACAGCAGGCTGCCCGAGCTGGCCAGGGTTCGGGCCTGCGCGGTGATCTGGTCATACCGGGCATTGGTGTAAGCGCGGCTGGCCTGGAAATACTCATTCTGGGTGTCGAGCAAATCCAGCAGGGTGCGCTGGCCCAAGTCAAACTGCTGACGGTAGGCCTCACGCGACTTCTCGGTCGACAAGCGGTGCTGGTTCAGGAATGTCAGCTGGTCGTTCAGCCGGTTGACATCGTTGTAGGCAATGGCCACGTTCTGGCGAACGTCGCGGCACGCTTTCTCCTGCAACTCCCGCGCTTGCTCCTTGTTGGAGATTTCCTGCTTTTCACGGGCGCTGTCGGACCCACCGCGGAACAGGTTGTAGTTGACCACCACCTCCATCGCTCCGCCGCGCGTCAGCCCACGGTCACCCTGCAGATTGGTGTCCCACGACTCGCGAAGGCGAAGGTCCACGCGTGGAAGGTAAGCCGCCCTGCGCGTTTCCACCGCCGCCTGACCCGCTTTGTAATTCTCCATCGCTGCACTCAACGCAGGGCTGTTGCCCAGCGCGGTGCGAACCGCGTCCTCGGCCTTCGCAGGAAGCGTGACAAACTTGAAGTCCATCGGCATGGCTTCGGTGGCACCGGCCGGCCGCTCACCCACGATGCGCAGGTAGCGGGTCGACACGTCGTGCAGGTTGGACAACTCGGTCAGCAGGTTGGACTCCGCCAGGGCCAGACGCCCCACCGCCTGCTCCAGATCGACGCGACGGCCCACACCCGACCTGGAGCGCTCGTCCACCTGGTTGGTGATCAATTTGTGTTCGGCGTAGTTCATCTTCGCCTGATCGACCAGCTCGTTGAAACGCACCACGTCCAGATAAGCACGGACCGCCTCCAGCGCCGTGTTTTCCGATACTTCCATCAACTCGTAATAGCGCGTCAATTTGGCATGGCCAAGTCGCTTCACCTCACTGATGGTGAAGGCCCCGTCGAACAGCATTTGCGTCAGCGTGAGGTTGGAACTGTTGTGGGTGAAACTGCCGAACGACGTGGACGGGGTGGAATAGCGCTCCCGCCCGGTGCTGTAAGCGTAATCTAGCCGGGGGAAAAAACCGCCCTTGGCAACAGAGCGCTCCGAGTCGGCAGCCTGGAAGCCAAACCAACGCGCCTGCACCTCAGGGTTGGAGGACACCGCCTTGCGCGTGGCGGCCACCAGGCCCTCTGGCGGTGTTTGGGCAGAAGCAGCGAATGCTGCCAGAATGGTGCAAGCGAGCGCAGATAGTTTGGTCTTCATGGTTACACCTTTTGTTACTCGGGATTGGTGGAAGATACCACTTGACACCGACGCTGAACAGCCCAAACCCGCCAACATTTATCGAGTTTTGCATGCGGCTTGACGGCGTCGTTGTTCCTTTTTCCCGCATTGTGCGGAAATGGCGTTGGCAAGCAATCCCCCAGATGGCGGAGCGAGGGGGCCACTGGGTGCGCCGGGGGGCCGTTTGGGCCGGGGTTTTTCTGCTCGTCTGGGGTGCGCTGGCATCGGATTTGGACAAAGTCCAGCGTTTGGCCATGCAACGCTACGGACAAGCCGCCGTGGACACCTTGCAACTGTGGCGTGCCACCATGGAGCGCGGGAGTGCCCAGCCCGAACTCAAGAAACTGGCGCTGGTGAATGATTTCTTCAACCGCCGCATGCTGTTCGAGTCTGACCTCGTCGTCTGGAACCAGGAAGACTATTGGGCCACCCCGCTGGAGTTCATGGGCAGAGGTGCGGGCGATTGCGAAGACTTCACCATTGCCAAATACGTCACATTGCTGACCATGGGTGTGCCCAATGAGCGCCTGCGGCTGATTTACGTGCGTGCGCGCATCGGCGGGGCTGGCAGCACGCGCAGCGAGGCGCACATGGTGTTGGGCTACTATGCCCAACCAACCGACGAGCCGTTGATCATGGACAACCTGATTGGCACGATACGCCCTGCAACCCAGCGCGACGATTTGTCGCCGGTGTTCAGCTTCAACAGCGATGGCCTTTGGGCGCCCGGCTCCCAGTCCTCGCTGGCGGATCCGACCGCTCGTCTGTCCCGTTGGCGTGATGTGCTGACGCGCATGCGCCTCGAAGGTTTCTGATCTCCGCCCCATCCGAAGAAGGCAACGGCATGTCACTCGTCAAACAGCTCTGGATCGCCATCGCCATGGTCATGGCGTTGACCCTGATCGGCAGCACCGCCACCAGCATCGTCACCGCCCGCCAGTACCTGTTGCAACAGTTGGAATTGAAGAATGCCGACAACGCCACATCGCTGGCCCTGTCACTGACCCAACTCGACAAAGACCCGGTCACGGTGGAGTTGCAGGTGTCTGCCCAGTTTGACGCCGGACATTACCGCTTCATCCGCATTCTTTCGCCCCAGGGCAGGGTGATTGTGGAGCGTCGCTACGAGGGGCGTGTTCAAGGCGCACCCGAGTGGTTTGCCCGCCTGATCCCCATCAACGCCAAACCGGGACAGGCCCTGATCCAGGATGGCTGGAAACAATATGGCACCTTGACCCTGGCCAGCCATGAAGAATATGTCTACGCCAGCCTCTGGCGCGGCACGCTGGAATTGCTGCTGTGGTTTGCACTGAGCGGTGTCGTGGCGGGCCTGATTGGTCGGAAAGTCATCCAGCACATCACGCGGCCCCTGAGTGACGTGGTGGAGCAGGCCCAGTCCATTTCCGAGCGCCGCTGGGTGACCATCCCGGAACCACAGACGTTGGAGTTGCGCAGCGTCGCCCGCGGCATGAACGCCATGGTGGCACGCCTGCAACGCAGCTTTGACGAGGAGGCCGCCCGGCTGGAGGCGCTGCGCCTGCAGGTCAGGCATGACCTGACCACCGGGCTGCTGAACCGCGAAGCCTTCCTCGCCTCCCTGGCAGATGTCCTGGAGGGTGAGCAGTACGGTTCTTCCGGCGCCTTGGTGCTGGTTCGGATCAAAGACCTCGGCGAGATCAACACCCACCTCGGCCACACCCGGACGGACGCGCTGCTCAAGCAGTTGGGCGATGCCTTGCTGGCGGTCGGCGACGTCGACGCGGGGCAGCGCGCCGGGCGGCTCAATGGCGGCGAGTTTGCGGTGCTGATGCCGGGCGCGTTGTCCGCCACCGATGCCGCACGCGGCGTCCACGAACAGCTGCTGGGCCAGTGGTGGCCCCGTTGGCAATCAGAAACAGAAACGCTTGAGCCTTTGCAGGTGGCAGCGGTTGCCTTCCAGCGCGATCAACCGCTGGGTGAACTGCTGAGCCGTGCCGACGAGGCCATGGCCAGGGCACAGGCCCAGGGCGCCAACGGCTGGTTTGCCACCGAACAAACCACCCTGCTCCCGGCCTGGCCCGCCGACCGGTGGCGCGAGGTCTTGTTGGCCGCCGTCAAGGACCACAGCTTCAACCTGGCCATGTTCCCCGTGCTCGCGATCGATGCGCAGTCGATGCTGCATCAGGAAAGTGCCCTGCGCTTGCGCCTGAACGGCGCAGATGGCGCGGACTTGCTGCGTGCCGGCGATTTCCTGCCCTTGGCAGACCAACTCGGTCTGACCGCGCAAATCGACCTTCAGGTGGCCGCGTTGTGCCTGTCGGTTTTGTCCAAGCAACCGGGCGACATGGCCATCAACATCGCTGGCGCCAGCATGGTTGATCTGAACTTTGTGCATGAACTGCAGCGCTTGCTGTCCACCCGACCCCAGCTGTGTCAGCGGCTCTGGATCGAGGTCCCTGCACAGAGCTCGCGACGCCAGGTGCATGCGCTGCGGCACCTGGTGCAGGTGCTGAAGCCGCTGGGTTGCCGGATCGGCATCGAGTATTTCGATCCAGACCACATGGCCAACCAGGAACTGACCAGCCTGGGCATCGACTACATCAAGGTCAGTCCCAGTTACCTGCTGGGCGTCGCAGGCAGCCCCGCACACCAGGACTTGCTGAAGGCGCTGTGCCACCTCGCCCACAGCATCGGGGTGACCGTGATCGCGCAAGGGGTGCAAGGCCGGGACGAACTCGCCCTGCTCCAGGACCTGGGCTTCGACGGTGCGACCGGACCAGGCATTGCGCCCTGATAGATGCGGCTCTCAACCGCCCCTGAAGGCCGTCACAAAAGGAGGTTGTCGGAGTCGTCGGACAACAGGTCCAACCGGTTGCTCAGGCCCGACCGGGTCAAGCGGCGCTCCAGCAGTTTCGCCTGGGCCGGGCTTGGCAAATCGGTGAACTGAATCACCTCGCGGCGAATCAACACCTCGATCAAGTCCTCCAGCACCCGGGCCAGACCGGCATCGGTCTGACTCAGGGGGTTGGATTGGGGGTCGGGCAGGGTCCGCAGAAACGCCTGCACATCGGCATCGGCGGCCGGCACCAGCACCCAGCCACCAGCCTGAACTTCGGACGGGTCCAGAACGGCCTGGCTGATGGCCATGACCCGGCCAGCCGCGTCCCTGCGGCACAGCAACTGGCCATCCAGCGGGTTGACACTCATGAATGGCTCTCCTGATCAGAAACAGGCACCCTGTCGGCACCCGACGACAAGCGCAACACCAGTTGCAGGCGGTCACGAACACCGAGTTTCTCAAAAACGGCGCCCAAATGGGCTTTGACCGTCCGCTCCGAGATGCCCATCAATGCGGCCACCTCCTTGTTGGAGCGGCCGGCGGCCACCGCCTGCACCACCTCCGTCTCGCGGGCGGACAGGTCCGTCAAGCGGCCGGTCAATGAGGGCTGGGCGGCTGGCGCCGCGGGCCGCAAGGCCGCCAGCGTGGCGCCCACCAAGCGCTGCATCAGGTCGGCCCCCACCCACAAACCGCCATGGCCCACCACCAGCGCCACTTCCTGCAACAGCGCCGGCACGGCATAGGCATGGACATAACCTCGGGCGCCTTGACTCAGCGCGGCCAAGCCCTCGGGGGACGCCGGCACGCCAGACACCACCACCACCCAGGCCGAGGCCTTCACCAAGGTGCTCAGCCCATGGGTCCATGCCGGATCGGCGGTGTTCAGCCACACCAGTGGCGGTGGATCGGTGACGGGAAGGGCCGACACATCACCCAGCAGCTTGCCGGACGGGAAAGCCTCGGACCAGCGCCCAGGCACCCATTCCGCGCGGCTGGCCAGGAAATAAGGCCCAGTGGCACTCATCGCTCGCTCAGCGCATTGGCCTTGGCCCGCAGCACCGGCTTCAGCAAATACGACAACACCGTCTTCTTGCCCGTCAGGATGTCAACCTGGGCCACCATGCCCGGAATGATGGGCAGATTGGTGCCCAAACTGGGTTTGCGGGTGCGCACCCGCACATGGAAGAAAGCATTGCCTTTTTCATCGATCACCGAGTCGGCCCCGATGGTCACCACGTCGGCCTCCAGGCCACCGTAAATGGAGAAGTCGTAAGCGCTGAATTTCACCGTGGCCAGTTGCCCAGGTCGCAGGAAAGCGATGTCCTTGGGGAAAATCTGCACCTCCAGAATCAGCGCATCGTCCAGCGGCACCACCTCCACCACCTCTTTGCCCGGCTGAACCACCGCGCCCATGGTGTTGACCAGCAGCCGCTTGACGGTGCCACGCACCGGGGACTTGATGTCCGCTCGCTTGACCTTGTCTTCCAGGGCCACACCCCCTTGAGACAGGCTGGCCAGCTTGTTCATGGTCTCCGACAACTCGCCGCTCATCTGGTTGCGACTGGTCAGCTGAACCTCGTCGATTTTTCGCCTGGCCTCGAGAATGGCCGACTGGACCCGCGAGATCTGGGCCGTGGCCTGGTCGCGATCCCCCCGCAGCCGAGCCACATCGCGCTCCAGCCGCAACACCTCCACCTCAGACACCGCGCCAGACGCAATCATGGGCCGGGTGGCGTTGAGTTCCTTGGTGATCAGCTCCAGGCTGCGATCGGCCTGCTCACGCCGCGCCATGACCTCGTTGAGTTCCTGCTGCCGCTGCGACAGCTGGGCCTGCGAGATGTAAAGCTGCGCGCCGATTTCCGCCTGCCGCGATTGGTACAGACGGGACTCCTGTTCCACGATGGCGGGTGCCTCACGAACCAGTGCGGGTGGCGGGTTGAACGCCGTGCCGCGGGTCAGGGCTTCCAGGCGCAGCGCCTTGGCCTGCAAGGCCAGCTGCGACACCCGGCTTTCCTGCATGTTGGACATGAAACGCGTCGGGTCGACCCGCATCAGCAGCTGCCCGGCTTCCACCACCTGGCCCTCCTTGACCAGCAGCGCCTCCACCACACCGCCATCGACGCTTTGCACCACCTGCACCTGGCTGGTGGGCACTACCCGGGCTTCACCCCGGGTGACTTCGTCCAGTTCGGCAAAGTAGGCCCAGACCAGCAGCAACAGCAGCACCCAGGCCGACAGGCGAAGCAGCTTGCGGGCCCGCAGCGGCTCTTGCTGGAGGCGCGCCCAGTCGGCGTCACCTGCCCAATCGGCGGGCATGGCTTCGTCCACCGGCGTGAGCCGCTTCACCAGCGGCGAAAACGGACTGGTCGATGCCGACGGGTCTCGCTGGATCCAGCGCCCGATGCGGTCAAATACTTTTTGTCCCAAGAAAGCCATCACGCAGCCTTTCCAATGCGGCCCTGGCGCAGGGCATTGACGACCTGGTCCTTGGGTCCGTCGGCCATGATGCGGCCACGGTCCATCACGATGATGCGGTCCGCCAGGTCCAGCATGGAGGTTCGGTGGCTGATCAGCACCATGGTTTTGCCTTCACAAAACGCTTTCAGGCGGCGCTTGATGTCTTCTTCACTGGAGTAGTCCATCGAAGATGTGGGCTCATCCAGCAGCATGATGGGCGGGTCGTTGATCACCGCACGGGCAATCGCCACGCCCTGGCGCTGGCCGCCAGACAGCGATTCGCCCCGCTCACCCACCAGCATGTCAAACCCCTGAGGGTGCTGGTTCACCAGCCCCAGAATGCCGCCCAATTCCGCCGCTTTGACGATGTCGGCGTGCTCGGCCAGCGGTGCGCCCAAGGTGATGTTTTCGCGCAGCGAACCATAGAACAGCAACACGTCCTGCTGAACATAGCCCACCTGCCGCCGCAGTTCTGCCGGATCGAGCTGTCGCAGGTCCACCTCGTCCACCAGCACCGCCCCTTCGGTCGGTCGGTACAGGCCCAGAATCAGCTTCTGCAGCGTGGTTTTGCCCGATCCGATGCGGCCCAGAATGGCCACCTTTTCGCCGGGCTTGATGCTGAAACTCAGGTTGCGCAGCGACGGTTCTGTCTGGTCCGGGTAGGTGAAGCTGACATCACGAAAGTCGATGCTGCCCTGCAACCGGCCACGGCTGATGAAGGACGCATCCGCCGGCCTTTCGGCGTCGCGCCGCATCATCTCGTTGAGCGAGGTCAGCGCCGTGGCAGCGATGTGGTACTGCACCAGCAAACCCGCCACCTGCCCCACCGGGGCCATGGCACGCGACGCCAGCATGGTGCAGGCCACCAGGCCACCCACCGTCAATTCGCGCTCGGAAATCGCGTACACCCCCACGATCACGATCGCCACCGTGACCAGCTGCTGCACGAAGGCCGAGGTGTTGAGTGCGGTCGACGACAGCAGACGCAGTTGTGCGCCCACCCGGGCCAGCAAGGCCGCGCTTTTTTCCCACTTGCGCTGGATGCTGGACTCCGCGCCCATGGCCTTGATGGTCTCGAATCCCACCAAGCCTTCGATCAGCGTGGCGTTGCGTTGTGCAGATGCCCGGTAAGTGGTCTCGGCCAGTTCGTGCATGCGCCCCTGCACCGCCCAGGAATACAGCAGCATGATGCCCGCGCCCAGAACCAGTGGAATCAGCATGGGCCAGGAAATCCAGCCAATCACCACGATGAAAATGACGGCGAAAGGCAGGTCAATGAAGGCCACCACGGTGGCCGACCCGATGAAGTCACGCACCGACTCGAAGGCCCGCAGGTTGGAGGCGAACGAGCCCGCAGACACCGGGCGCTGCTCCATGCGCATGCCCAGCACCCGCTCCATGATGTAGGCCGACAGCTTGACGTCCGAACGGCTGCTGGCCAGGTCGACAAAACGGCTGCGCAGGGTGCGCAACACCAGGTCACTGACCAGCATCAGAAGCAGCCCCAATGCCAGCACCCACAAAGTCTCAAACGCGTGGTTGGGCACCACCCTGTCATAGACGTTCATGGTGAACAGCGGCAACCCCAGGGCAAACAGGTTGGCCAACAAAGCCGCCAGCAGCACGTCGCGGTACAGCGGACGGCTCTCAGCCACGACGCTCCAGAACCAGTGTCCGTGCCGCCCCGCCCGCACTTCCGGGGCCCGGGCGTCGAATCGCAGTCGGGGCCGGGCGTAAATGGTGGACCCGATGTAGTCCGCACTGAGGTCGGCCAAAGGCACGGTCACCGGTGCATCACCCAATTCGGGGTACACCACCTTCAGGCTGTCACGCGCCTCGTTGAAACCCAGCACCACACAGGCACGGTCCCCGCGCAACAACACCACCGCTGGCAACAAGGCATCCTTCAAACCGGAGAGTTCGGTGCGCACCCAGCGGCTGCTGAGGTGGGCCCGTTTGGCGGCACGCTCAAACAAGCCCGGCGTCAGACGATGGCCCTCCACCGGCAAGCCAGCCATGATGGATTCGGGGGTGAGCACCTCGCCGTGGGCCCTGGCCACAATCATCAGACAAGCCAACAGCTCGTCGTGCGCGCTGGGTCGGGGGGCGTCCCGGTCAGGACTTGCTGGCGCGCCGTTCGGTAACGGCATCTCCACTGAAATTTGCTGCATGATTTCAGTGTATCGAACAATTCCTTACACTGGACTGCATTAATTCCGGAATAGAAAAAGCCCCACAACCGTGAGGTTGCGGGGCCAATCTTTTGGTGGGCGGTGCAGGGTTCGAACCTGCGACCCCTGCCGTGTGAAGACAATTCCACGGCCAAGATGCCTCATCCTGAAAGTTCACAAGCAATCCCGCTTGATCCCTAAAAATTCAATTAGATCAATAACTTAGACGATTGTCAAGGCTTGGAGTCAAAAAATCTCATCCCGAGAAATCACGTCGAATCCCGAGAGGTCCCGTCAGTCACTGGCACAAAAGTGGCACAAAAGTCGGCCCGGATTTGACTTGAATTCTTCGCTTCGCTGAGCATCGTGACTGCCGCTTTTGACGGTCTTAGAGAGTTTAAAGACAGAAGGCACCAAGCACCAGTGACTACGACCGCTCTTCCCTCTCAGACGACCCAGCTTTCACCCAGCGCCTCGGCCTGCTGAAGCACCAGCTCCACTGCCGCATCGGCCTGGTCCGGCGGGTACTTGTGCTTGCGCAAGATGCGTTTGACCATCAGCCGCAGGCTGCCCCGCACACTCTCCCTGCGATCCCAGTCCACGGTCATGTTCTGACGAAGGTTCGCCGTCATTTCTTGCGCAATCTTCTTCAAGGTGTCATCGGTCAGCTCTTTGACCGCTGACTCGTTGTTGGCCAGCGCGTCATACAAACGAGCTTCGTCGTCGGTCAAACCAAACGAGCGAAGGGTCGCCGTCCGGTTCATTGACTGACCGGATCGGCAGAAACGTGTACGCCCGGCCATCTGGTCTGATGACCTGGAATCCCTCTCGGTGACTGCACGCTGTCCCCAGCGCCTCATGCGTGCTGGGTGATGAAGCGCCGTGGGGATCGGCGTAGCTTGGCTCCACCCAGGTGATCCCATGGGTTGATGCGAAGACAAAAGCGGCCGGTCGCACCATCTCGAAACCGTCTGGGTCGCGGATGTTCATCAGCGCTCCCAGGCTCCAGTGGCTCGCAAGTGCCTCGATTTCGGCGGCCTGGGCCACAGTCAACATGCTCATCAGCGGCATTGTCTGGTTTCTGGGGACAGATTGCAGTTCGACCAATGGCGGTCTAAACTGTATATATGTACAGTCCATTGTCGCTCACACCGGAAACCTCTGCCAAAGAGCTTTGCCGGCTTCTGGGCGTGCCCAAACTTCCCTTGCTCATTGCCCGAGCCAGCGTCCAAGCCGGGTTCCCCTCCCCCGCTCTGGACCACGCCATGGTCCGGATCGAGCTTGAGAAAGTGCTTGTTCCCGATCCAGACACCACCTTTTTGCTCCGGGTGGCTGGGGAATCCATGGTTCAGGCGGGTATCCACGACGGGGATGTGGCGGTGGTCAACAAAGCCATCCGAGCCAGGCACGGCCACCTTGTTGTTGCCGTCATTGATGGGGAGATCACTCTCAAAAAGCTCTTTCGACGCGCCGGGGTGGTCAAGCTCTGTGCAGCCAATCCTGATTTCCCGGACATCGTGTTGAAGGATGCCCAGTCCCTGGAGATCTGGGGCGTGGTGACCAGCACCGTTCGGCAGCATGCGACATGACCACCACGTCTCCCATGTTCGCCCTGATCGACGGGAACAACTTCTATTGCTCGTGTGAGCGGCTGTTTCGTCCAGACCTCAAGCACAGGCCCATGGTGGTGCTGTCCAACAACGACGGCTGTGCGATTGCCAGATCCAATGAGGCCAAAGACTTGGGCATCCGGATGGGCCAGCCTTGGCATGAAATCCGTCACCTGGTTCAAAGCAAAGGCCTGGTCGCCTTCAGCGCCAACTTCGCCTTGTATGGCGACATCTCCGACAGGATGATGCGCCTGGCCTCCAGCTTGGGGCCTCGCCAGGAGATCTACTCCATTGACGAGAGCTTCATTGATGTCTCTGGCATCCGGGACATCAGCGCCCGAGCCCACGACATGCGGAACAACATCCTGCGTGGCCTGAACATCCCGGTGTGTGTGGGCATCGCGCCCACCAAGACACTGGCCAAACTGGCCAACGCGGTGGCCAAGTCGGCCGAGCGCAAACCAGGCTCCTATCCGAGCCACCTGGCCAGGGTCTGCAACTTTGGCGAGATGAGCGAGGGCGAACTGGACGACATCTTGGCAAAGACAGATCTTGGTGAAGTGTGGGGAATTGGGCCTCGGATCGCGAAGAGCATGAAAGCATCGGGGTTGAGCACCGTGCTGGATGTGAAGCGCATGGACCCCTCTATCGCACGCAACACCTGGTCGGTGGTGGTGGAACGCACAGTCCGGGAGCTCGGCGGGATTGCCTGTGTGGACCTGGAGGACGTCCAAGAGCCCAAGAAGGAGATCGCCAGCACCCGGAGCTTTGGCAGGCCAGTGACCGAGCTCAATGAATTGATCGAGGCAGTCACCGAGTACGCCTGCAGGGCAGCGATCAGGCTAAGGCAACAAAACAGCGTGGCTGGCAGCCTGCAGACCTTCATCCGAACCAGCCCGTTTCGGGTCAAGGACCGGCAGTACGCCCGAAGCGTGGTCGTGCCGCTTCGGCGGCCCACCCAAGACAGCAACGCGCTGGTTCAAGCGGCGGTGATGGGGGTGACGGCCATTTTCAGGCCCGGGTTCAAGTACGCCAAGGCCGGGGTCATGCTGCTCGACCTCCAGGATGACACCGTGGAGCAGTTCGAGCTGGGACTGGACGAGGGCACCAAGGACCGCGGCAGGTTGATGAAGGCGATGGACGTGCTCAATGAGCGTTTCGGGCGGGGGACCGTGTCAGTGGCTTCATCTGGCATCAAGTTTGGTCACAAGGCCTGGTCCATGAAGCAGGAGAGAAAAACACCGAACTACACCACGGTGTGGGATGAGATGCCGGTGGTGCGAGCGTGATCAAAGCCATGTTGATGCGGTACGCCCTGGCTCTGCTGGTCATCGTCGCTTGGTCGATGGTGGATGTGGAAGCGACCATCCAGGTGGAAGAGGTGGTGGAGAGTGGTGGATGGGCACACCATCACCCAGCAACCACCACCATTGCAGTTTCACCGATTCGATAAAGCGAACTCAAGCCTCTACGCCATTCAAATTGACGTTGGTCACCGCGGGATCTGACTCTACTCGCTTAGCCAGATGCTTCGTTTGGTACGGTGATTTCATCGGGCACATACACCGCCAGGTCCCCGACCTGGCATTGGAAGAAGCAGCAAAGCTTGTCTAAAACCTCCAGCGTCGCGTTGTACCCCGGGATATTGAGCATCTTCGAGAGTGTCACTCTGTGAACGCCTGTGGCTTCCGAGACGTCCTTCCACTCAAGCCGACGCTTGTCGCGAAATGCCTTCTCGGCCATTTGCTCTGCAAGTCGAAGTCGAATCATCTGGACACCTCTTGAAAGTCGCCAATCTAACGCATCAAATGTTGCTCAAAAGCTACACAAGCATAGCAGGATGACATAATTTTGCATTCGCATCTCTAAACATGCATAAGATGCTCATACGCTAATCAACAAAGGAGTGCGTGATGAGCAAAAGAGTCCAAATGGCCTTCGATCCCTTCAACCCCAGGCTGTCTGGCGACCTGAGCATTGCATACGCAGCCGGCCTCTTCGATGGTGAAGGTTGCATCCACATCGCCTGCCAAAAGAAGCGTGCTGCCGTCCGTGGGTACGTGTACCGGCTCAATGTGTCCGTGGCCCAGAACCACCTCAACACGCTGGTCGATTTCCAGAACCTGGTCGGGGTCGAGGGCCGGATCTACCACCGGGGTCGCACCGGGACCAGCAACCGCGACCACTACTGCCTGACCTATGACGGCAGCGCAGCCGAAGCGCTGTTGATCACGCTGCTGCCCTACCTGCACCGCAAGCGGGACGAAGCCCTCATCGCGCTCGAGTTCCAGCAGCGCACGGAGCTGCAGCGCCACTTCGGACCCAAGGGATGCCCGGCCCACATCTGGGCCTACCGCAAGAGCCTCTGCAAGAAGCTGCGCAACCTGAAGTGATTGGGGAAAGAAACATGGCACAGACGAAATCATGCAAGCGCCGGCAGGACTGGCAACAGGAAGTCAAAAAGCGGGCCGTTGCAGCTGCGATGAAAGCCCATTCCAAGAACCTCAAAGCCTTGGAGCCCCGTTTCGGCAAAAGCATCGGTACCCAGACCGACCGGGGCGGAGAGATCCAGCTCTACAACCCGGACGCGCTGAACAGCCGCATGGCCCAGCTCAAGAAAAGCGACTCCCTGGGCACGGTTGCGGAGCTCCTCAAAGCAGAAAGGCTGGGCGCTGTGCGGCAACTGGCCAAGCCGCCGTGCCCAGTCGCGCTGAATGCGTTGCGCCGGGACTTCCCCCACTTCGGCGACGTGCTCGACGTGGTGAAGCAGCATGTCGACCTGGCGCATCTGACGCGCAACCAGGTGTTCGAGCTGCCTCCCCTCCTGCTGTCCGGAGACCCTGGTGTCGGCAAAACAGCCTTCTCTGAAGCCCTCGCAGCCTCCATGAAACTGCCCCTGCAGCGCGTGGACCTGGCCAGTACCACTGCAGGATTTGCCCTCGCCGGCAACCACGAGACTTGGCAGGGAGCCAAGCATGGGTCAGTTTGGACACTGCTCCAGTCCCAAACCGCTTCAGGGGTGCTGCTGCTCGACGAGATCGACAAGGCAACCGACAGCAAGTACCCGGTGCTAGGCCCCCTGTATGGGCTGCTCGAGCCAGGTTCTGCCTGCCACTTCAAGGACGAGAACATCGGACTAGAAATCGATGCGTCGCACCTGATGCACGTCGCGACCTGCAATGACGACGAGCTGCTGGTGCCGGCGTTGAGGTCTCGCTTCCGGATCTTTGAGATACCGGCGCCGAGCGAAGCGCAGATGCCCGCTGTGATCCGAAGCGTATTCCAACAACTGAAGGCCAGAAAACGCTGGGGTGAGGTGTTCACCGACCCGCTGCCGGACAGCGTTCTGGGCATGCTGGTCGACTACACCCCCCGGGAGCTGACCCGGTTGCTTGAAACCGCGGTGGCCAACGCTGCAGCAGCGGGACGTCGGTCCCTGTTGCCGGAAGACATCCCGACTCGATCGGACAACAAAGCCCAAACCAAAACCAAACTCGGATTCATCTGAAGGGAAAGGACAGACCCATGCCCACCAAACCCGCCACCTACCCCAAGGACGCCTTGCTGGATTCCGGACCCTGGGCCGAGATCATCGCGCGCTATGTCGAGCACTACGGCAACGTGGGCTGCATCCGGTGGGGCGGAGACCTGGTGTACCTGAACAAAGGCATCCCCACGCCGATCGACCATGGCTACAAGGTGCTCAACGGCATTGCCAGGAAAGCGGCGGCGACCTTACGCCAGACCTGCTCATCGTGTGGGGGCAAGGGAAAGACGTGGGAACTGGGGTTCAAGCACGAGATCCGCTGCGTGGAGTGCCGCGGGAAGGCGGAACTTGACAGGCAGGTGTACTACCTGCTTCGGAGACTGGAAATCGACCAAGTGGAGGCGCTGGACGGGAAGCCGGCGGTGTGGTTCGAGCATACGTTCACGGAGCCGCTGCGGTCGTACCTGCCGGAAGGATGCTGGCGTGAGACGCATCTGCCGAATGGGCAAAGGTTGCGATACCTGGCGAGGGAGGATTTGCTGGAGCTGACGCCTTGGTTGAAACAGGTACGGGTGGCGATGAGGGCGGGCTGACCAAGAGGTAGCGCTATGCAAACACATAGAGAAAACTAGGTCGGAAACATACCAATCAACGGAACTTAACTATCAACGGCTCGGGACCGCTGGTAAACGAGCGGCCGGTTAAGGCTGATTGCGGCCAGTCAACTGTAGAACTCATGTGGCTGCTTTCACAGTTAGCAGACATTCACACTACGCGCTGAGCGTATTGAGTATTGCTCGCATCTGACGTAGCTCAAGATGGACGACTCTCGCAGGAGCATCCTATGAGCCCCTCAACTTGATGGGAGGCCATCATGGAGACCTCAAGCAACGCTACTCATCACGAGCCATGGAACAAGGGCAAGATCGTCGGACAAAAAATGCCCTTCAAACTGAAGGAGATATGGGCGCTGCGCGTTCGTCTCCAGATGGAAGGACGAGTCCGCGAACTCGCTCTCTTTAACCTTGGGATTGACAGCAAGCTGCGTGGGTGCGACTTGGTAGCACTCAAGGTTCGGGATGTGTGCCATGGAGAACAGGTAGCTACACGCGCAATCGTCATGCAGCTCAAGACGAAACGTCCAGTCCAGTTCGAAATCACTCCTACAACCAGAGATTCGCTGCAAGCTTGGATCAAGCAGGCTGCGCTGAAAGCCGATGATTTCCTTTTCCCAAGCCGGATACACCACTCACCCCACCTTGGAACTCGGCAGTACGCCCGAATTCTCGGGCACTGGGTAGGTGAACTTGGCCTTGATCGTTCCGAGTATGGAACGCATTCGATGCGAAGAACCAAGGCGACCTTGATCTACAGACGAACTAAAAATCTCCGCGCTGTGCAGCTTCTTTTGGGACACTCCAAGCTGGAGTCGACCGTACGATATCTTGGCATTGAGGTCGATGACGCCCTTGAGATCTCCGAACAGACGGAGATCTGAGGTAAGCATAAGGGTCACCTGCGCTTCAACTCTGTGGCGACTTCCTTTGTATGACGGGAATTTTTATGTCCTGCGCTTTCGCATCAGCCAATACGCCACCGGGATCACCAACATGGACAGCAGTGGTGCAGTCACCATGCCACCCACCATGGGCGCTGCAATGCGCTGCATCACTTCGCTGCCGGTACCGCCGCTCCAAAGAATGGGCAGCAGGCCAGCCAGGATCACCGCCACCGTCATGGCCTTCGGCCGAACTCGCAATACAGCGCCTTCTCGTATGGCGTCGAGCAACGCCTCCGGCGTACTTTCTGCACGCGCAAGTCTCTCCTCCCAAGCCTGTTTAAGGTACAGCAGCATGATGACGCCAAATTCGGCAGTCACCCCCGCCAGCGCGATGAAGCCAATGGCACTGGCAATCGACAGGTTGTGCCCCAGCAGGTAAAGCAACCAAAATCCACCGATCAGTGAGAACGGCAGCGACAGCATGATGAGTAAGGCCTCATCAATGCGCTTGAACGTCAGGTAGAGCAGCACAAAGATGATGAGCAGCGTGAATGGAACAACCACTTTCAGCTTGGCAGTGGCCCGCTCCAGAAACTCGAACTGGCCCGACCACGACACCGAATAGCCACTCGGCAGTTTGACCTCGCGGGCCACCGCCTGCTGCATGTCCAGCACCGCCGATTTCAGGTCACGCCCTCGAATGTCCACATAGACCCAGCCGGAGAGCCTGGCGTTTTCGCTGCGCAGCATGGGCGGACCGTCAGTGATGCGGATTTCGGCCACATCAGACAGGACCAACCGCACACCACGCTCGGTGACGATGGGCAGGCGACGCAGCTTCTCCAGCGAGTCACGGATCTCTCTGGGGTAGCGGACATTGATCGGAAAGCGCTGGAGACCCTCAACTGTTTCCCCGACGTTTTCACCGCCAATGGCCTGCGCAATGATGGACTGCACATCGGCGATGTTCATGCCAAACCGCGCAGCGGCATCGCGATTGATGTTGATGTCCACATACCGGCCACCGGTCAACCGCTCAGCCAGCGCGCTGCTGACACCGGGCACGTTTTTGATGGCGCGTTCGATGTCTCCGGTGAGCTGGTCGATCTGGTTCAGATCGGTGCCGGCAACCTTGACACCCACTGGGCTCTTGATGCCAGTGGCCAACATGTCGATGCGGTTGCGGATGGGGGGAACCCAGATGTTGGACAGTCCCGGTATTTTGACGATGCGGTCCAGCTCTTCGACCAGCTTGTCCGAGGTCATGCCGGCACGCCACTCGCTCTTGGGCTTGAACTGGATGGTGGTCTCGAACATCTCCAGAGGGGCGGGATCAGTCGCCGTTTCTGCACGACCGGCCTTGCCATAGACAGACAGCACTTCGGGAACCGTCTTGATCAAGCGGTCGGTCTGCTGAAGCAATTCGGACGCCTTGCCTGCCGAAAGACCTGGCAGGGCTGTGGGCATGAACAACAGGTCGCCTTCATCGAGCGGCGGCATGAATTCGCCGCCGATGTTCAGCATTGGCCAGGCTGTCACCGCCAACGCCATGGCGGCCACGGCCAATGTGGCACGGGGCCAACGCAACACCCTGTCCAGCAGGGGTCTGTAAATCGTGATCAGGAAACGGTTCAGCGGATTTTTCTGCTCGTCCGGAATGCGCCCACGGATCAGGTAGCCCATCAGCACCGGAATTAGCGTGACCGACAGGCCTGCCGCCGCCGCCATCGCATAGGTTTTGGTGAAGGCCAGGGGCGAGAAGAGACGGCCTTCCTGCGCTTCCAGCGTGAACACCGGGATGAACGACAGCGTGATGATCAGCAGGCTGAAAAAAAGCGCTGGCCCCACCTCCGCTGCCGCGTCACCAATGACGCGCCATTGCGATTCCCCCCGCAAGTTTTCCCCCGGGTTGTCATGCCGCCAACGTTCGATGTGCTTGTGCGCGTTCTCTATCATCACCACTGCTGCATCGACCATGGCGCCAATCGCAATCGCAATGCCACCAAGCGACATTACGTTGGCATTTACCCCCTGGTAATGCATCACGATGAAGCTGGCCAGAATGCCCAACGGCAGCGAGATGATGGCTACCAGCGCCGAGCGCAGGTGGAACAGGAAAACGAAGCAGACCAGCGCGACCACGATGAACTCCTCGATGAGTTTGTGCGTGAGGTTGTCCACCGCACGCTCGATGAGGCCAGAGCGGTCGTAGGTGGTGACGATCTCCACGCCGGGCGGCAGGCTGGACTGCAGCGACTGAAGCTTGGCCTTGACTGCGGCAATCGTCTCCAGCGCGTTCTTGCCAGATCGCATCACGATCACGCCGCCCACAGCCTCACCGTCGCCGTCGAGTTCACCAATGCCACGACGCATCTCCGGCCCGATCTGCACGCGTGCCACATCGCCCAGACGCACCGAAATGCCGGCGTCAGTCGTCAAAAGCGGGATTTTCCGGAAGTCGTCCAGTCCCTGCAGGTAGCCCGAAGCGCGCACCGCGTACTCGGCCTCCCCGAGTTCGAGCACCGAGCCACCGGCTTCCTGGTTGGCTTTCTGGATGGCCTCGGTCACCTTGCCTTGCGGGATTTTGTAGGCGGCCAGCTTGTCCGGGTCCAGCACCACCTGGTACTGACGCACCATGCCGCCGACCGAGGCCACCTCCGACACATTGGCCACGCTTTTCAGCTCGTATTTCAGGAACCAGTCCTGCAGCGCACGCAGTTGACCGGCATCGAGCTTGTTGCTGCGATCGATCAGTGAGTATTGGAAGATCCAACCGACACCTGTCGCATCTGGGCCCAGGGCCGGTTTTGCAACTGCCGGCAATCGCGATTGAACCTGGTTCAGGTACTCCAGAACCCGTGAACGTGCCCAGTAGGGATCGGTGCCGTCCTCGAACAGGATGTAGACGAAAGAGTCGCCAAAAAAGGAATAGCCCCGGACGGTTTTTGCACCAGGCACCGACAGCATGGTGGTGGCCAGTGGGTAGGTCACCTGGTTTTCGACAATGCGGGGCGCCTGTCCAGCCCAGGGTGTGCGAATGATGACCTGCACATCAGAAAGGTCGGGCAGTGCATCCAGCGGTGTTTTTTGCACCGACCAGACCCCCCAAGCGGCCAGCATCAGGGTGGCCAGCAGCACCAGGAACCGGTTGACGATGGACCAACGGATGAGCCCGGCGATCATTTGGCTGCTCCGGCTGACGGGCTCTTGGACGGGATGGGTGCCACCGGCGTGATTCGGGTGACCGTGGGCTCGCCACCCTTGGGCATGACGAATTCAAATTGCACCTGATCACCCGCGGTCACATTGCGCGGAACTCCCTCCGCGGGCAGCTTGAACTCCATCGTCATCGCATCCCAGCCCGCCGCAGGAATGGGACCATGGGATAACGTCACACTGTCCTTGCCGATGGCCTCGACCTTGGCTTCGCCCTGGTACTTGGTCGCTTGGGTGGCCGGCGTGTTGTTGAGCCTGGCCTCGACGCCCTTCAGGGAAGCTTCAGAGTCAATCAAGAACTGCGACGAAACGACAACGCGCTGGCCAATGGTCAGCCCGCTCTTGACCTCGGTCTGCCCGTTAGTTTCGATGCCGATTTCGACGTTCACGGGCCGGTAGCGTCCACCATCCTCTGCCACCATCACCACGGTGCGTTGGCCCGTGGCGATGATGGCTTCCGTGGGCACCAGCAATGCCGGGGTGGCTCGCATGTCCATGAACTGCATGGTGACCAACATGCCGGGGGACAGCACACCGCCAGGGTTGGCCAGTTGCACTCGAGCCTTCAGGGTCCGTGTGGCGGGTGTGACCTCGGGCAAGATGGCCTGGACGGTCCCTTTGAACACCGTGCCGGGAGCACCTGGGCTGCGCGCCTCAACGCGGGCACCAGTTCGGAGCAGGGCAATCTGGCTTTCTGGCACCTCGGCAACGGCCCAAACCGTCGCAAGCCCGTTGATGCGAGCCAAGGTCATGCCGGGTGTCACCGTCATTCCCTCACGCGCGACAAGTTCCGCCACCACGCCGCTGGAGGGCGCATAAATCGTGGTTCTCGGCTGCGGAATGCCCGCAGCATCGACCCGATCTATCTGGGTTTGCGTCATTCCGGTCAGCAACATACGCTGGCGGGCGGCCGCAATCAAAGCCGCGTCGGCACCTGCAGCCCTTTTGACTGCGAGGTACTCCTGCTGGGCTGCAACCCAGTCTGGCACGTACAGGTCAGCAAATGGCTGGCCAGCAGCCACTTTGTCGAGCGTTGCCCGGACATGGAGTTTCTCGATGAAGCCAGTGGCACGGGCCTGGATCACGGACTGGTCGCGCTCGTTCCATGCGATGTTGCCAATGGTCTGCAACTGCGGATTCAGAGTGCCCTGAAAAACCTCTGCGGTGCGCAGGCCCAGGCTCTGTTGGACCCTTGGGCTCACTGTCACGTTGCTGGCGTCCTGCTCGCCCGTGCCGCTGTAGACCGGCACCAGCATCATGTCCATGAAAGGCGATTTGGCGGGTGAATCAAACCGCTTGCCTGGAACCATGGGGTCCTGGTAGTAAATTATCTTCTGGCCGGTTTTGGGGTCGATGTCACCCGCTTTGAGGCCCTCCTTGATATGGCGGCGCGTGGCCTCCTCACCGGTGGCCACGCTGCCCAGATCAACTGGTGGCGATGTGCCGGCCGCAGCTGAGGCACCGTCCTGGCTTGCACCGCGCTTCATGCCCGACATGTACAGCGCGTAACCCGCACCGGCAAAGCTCAAGGCAGCGAGCACGGTCGCGATGGTGATTTTTGTTTTGTTCATGGAGTTTGCTCCGCAATGATCGAGTTCAGACGCCACTTCAATGCCAACTGACGGCCCTGGATTTCCAGCAAGCGCATCTCTGCATCTGTTTTCTGTTTTCTGGCCTCTGTCACAGCCATCAATTTGTCCCGCCCGCTCTCATAGGCCGCGAGGGCATAGGCGATGCGCTGTTGTGCCAATGGAATCGCCTGCTGCTGGATGCGGTTGAGCTTGCGTTCCAGCTCGCCAAGCTCCGCCAGCATCCCCTCGACCTCCTGGTTCAGTTGACGCAGCCGGTCCTCGCGCTCGGCGTCAATGCGTTCCAGCTCCAGTTGCTTTGCGCGAATAAGGGGTTCTTGTCTCAGCTCTGGCGACAGCGGAATTTCAAAGCTGAGCTGAACAGTGATGAAGTCGGCGTAGGCAGGACCGCGTTTGGCATAACCGACACCCCAACCCCAGTCACCATTCTTGGCCGCTTCCGCCTCTCGGACTTCTGCCTCCGTCATGCTCCTCATGGCCGACAGCGTGGTGATTTCAGGACTCTGATCCAGCCGCGAGCGCAGCACCTGTGTGTTCAAATCAATCGAGGGCACCTGGTCGGCCAGGGCCAGTGGGATGTCGCCCACCCATCGCCGTAGGGTGGCCTGCGCTTGATCAACCTCCCGCTGCAGTTCGTCTCGCCGGTCGGCCAGGTTCAGGATCTCCTGGTCGATTTGGGTCACTTCGGCCAAGGTGGATTTTCCTGCTGCCAATTGATCAGGAGCGGTTTGCCGCAGTAACTGCTGCTGGCGCTCCATGGCTTCGAACGACTTCAAGCGCTTTTCGGCAAAGTGGACGCCCAGCCAGGCCAATCCCGCCTCACGCCGCACGCTCAAGCGTTCCGTTTGAAGTTGGGTCTGTTCGCGCTGTGTTCGTGCTTGAGCCACCTCTGCTCTGGCGGCTCGCTTGGCAGCGTTGGGCACCTCTTGTTCCCAGCCAATTTTTCGCTCGGTGAAATCATCCCGGGTCAGGCTGGCCCTATTGGGTCCGTTGATGGGGAGGCTGTCCAACGCCACGGTGAGCTTGGGATCGGGCAACTGTGCAGCGCCCTTCTCCAATGAAGCCGTACTTCGAACGGTGGCCAGCTTCGCGTTCAGGGAAGCGGCGCGGGCCATGGAAATTTCAATGGCCCGCTCAAAGGACAGGTCTTGCGCTTGGACGCCCTGAGCGAGAGCGCCCAGCAGGGCAAGTGCCAGCCAATGGCGTGGCCAAGTGGGCGAGGCTTCGAGGCGTGATCGTGCGGCCAGCCAGGGCAATTTCGGGGTCATACCGACTCCAGTGGGATTTGGGTGATGCGTCGATTGCGCATGCCACGGCAATGCGCGGCAACGAAAAAAGAAGTGGGAAGATGCGGGGCGCCCTTTTTGGGCGCACCTGTCCTGTCAGGACAGGAAAGCGGGTGGTTTTGTCTCAGTGCGCAAGTCGGCACTGATGGAGCTGGAGGAGCGAATGCTCAGTTGCAGGCGGGTCAATTCTGGCAACACCCAGGTCATGCTGGCAGGCTGGCCCACGAGGATGTGGCAAACATCACAAGCAGCACAGCCCTCGCAGCACCCCGTGCAAGGGTCTGACATTTCGCCCATACCGGTGACTTGGGCATCGGCAGAAGCCATTTGGATCTGTTGAATCTGCGAAATCCCCATAGCAGTTTGCATGCTCGCCCCAGCCATACCGCGCAAGGGGAGCATGACCATGAGTAGAACGACCAAAAACAAACGCATATGCCGATGATAGCGAAGCAGAAAAAAAGTTCAGTTCTCCCTAAGGGCGGGCATGGGTATCAGCCCCCTCCCGGCGGGGGTATTGAACTGCCCGTTATGGTGGCTCCCGTAAGCTACCTAAGGTCGAGAAAACCTCTGGACCTGTCATGGGCGGCCATGCGGAAGGTTGTCATTTTCGTCAATGGACGCCCGCGCATCAATGACCGCTGACGTACATAAACCGTGAGTTGGTGCCGCCGCCTGGACAGGCAACAAACGCTGCAAAGCAGCCAACCAGGTTAATCACTCAAGCTTCTGCTTTGCAACGGTTGTTGTCCTTCGCTGCTGCGAGTCGAGGTCACGCTAACCATCATCCAGCAATCGCCCGACTTGGCAACTGCGGAATGCGAAAACGTCAGCTGTACGAGGTGAATAGCCGCCTTGTGCTATTGCGGTCGATGCCAAATTGATCAGGATGTCGGTTCATACTGATCAGAGACATTTGGTCTGTTGTCCGCAATAGAACTGGGTCTTCGCCGCTTGCAGGATAGTCATTAATTTTCGGCAGCCCTAATCAAATTGGCGTCGGCATCAACATGCCTGAGGTCATTCGTCCGAACCATTCATGACCCTTATTCAGCAGCACAATGAGCTTCCGGACTTTGCGGAGATCTTTTTTCGTGGATACGCAAGGTCAAGCGCATCGCTATCTACCCCCGGCTAAAGGTCACCAGGCAATAGTCCGGGTCCAAGGCTTCATGGGTTTGTCCCCTAACCACATATCAGAGGACATCTGGACTCAGTTGAATTGCCGATCGGCTCCGCAACCCGCCAAGCGTACCGTCATCGGCCCATCGGTCTTGACCCGAAGATCGACCTGGCAGCTGACCTTGGCCTGCACCGGATCGATCGTCAAGCTGCGAATGTTACGCGCGGTGATGTCGATTCGGTCCTGCACCGGTGCGGCCATGGGTGCGGCCTTGATCCGCCGCTCCATGGTGTAGGGGTTGGGGGTCTTCACGGTAGTGCCGCTTTCCGCGCCCACTGACAAAGCCACCGGGGTGTTGGCCGCATCCGCCAGACCAAAGCCACGGGAGATGGCGTCAACCTGGCCCAAATCTGTAGCCACGCCGGAGCGGGTCTGGATGGTGCTGAGCCAGTAGGCCTTGTCGCCCACCATGCCGGACTGAGGATCGTCCCAGGCGGTGTTGCGCACAAACGTGACGTGGAAAGGTTTGTCGACACCCCGCATGTCGCCCAGCCACTGGGTCAACACCGGCCACATACCGTTGGCACACATCACCACATGCTCGCCGGCGGCGCCCGGCCAGGTGACAAAGTTGAAGTCGTAGTCGCCGGCGATATAGGCCTGGGCCCGCTCGCGCTGGATGTTGTAGGGAATGAAGTCGTCGGGCAGGCCCGCCCATTCCATCACCGGCTGGTTGCGTCGCGACGGAAGCAGCGGAGTCAGCGCGGAGCCGGCTTCGTGGCGGGTGATGATGTCTAGCCCAATCGCCGGGAACACCGTGTCGGCTACCCCGTTGATGCCGGGGATGGACGGCGCCTTGTTCAGGCCGTCACAGATGAAGGCCTTGCTGAAGGTGTCGGGGAACTGCAGCGACAGCTTGTTGGCACCATACCCGCCGCTGGAAAAGCCGCTCATGACGGTGCGGCTCGGGTCGAGCTTGAAGACCCGGCGTGCGTCGGCAATGACCTCCAGCACATCAGCCCCGCTGCGGCCATAAAACCACTGGTCGTTACCCCGCCCGTCCACCGTCACCACCACGGTGGGCGCCGCAGGGCGATTGGCCACCTGGCGGTAGAGGTCGCGGTCACCTGCGGGGAACAGGCCTTCGTAATTGACGTCGTTGACCTGGTCGTTGGCCGTCTGGGCATAGCCTGGCGTCCAGAACATGCTGGCGTAACCGGCCGGCGGCACCGGCAGCTTGGGCACGTAGGCCGTGTAGCGTTGAAGCTGGCCTGGCAGGTCGGGCACACAGTTGTCACGACACACCCAGCCGAACTGAAAACTCGGCGTACCGACGGCCTTGGTCAGCCCGTTTTGCTGGGTGAACGAGCCCAGGGGCGGGCCGTTAGCGTCTTCCGGCAGCCGGCGGCCCTGCTTGGCTTCAAAGCGGGAGGCGTAGAGCCGGTTCATGAAGCCGGCCGTAGGCACGCCCTCGGGGCTGCCCGACATCTCGTCGTTGACGCCGGCGGCCAGCTTATTGAAATCCACCATGGCGAAGAAGGGACTGATGTCGCGCGCAGCCAGTGCTTTCTTCTGCAGGTCGTTGCGCCACGGCGAATCAAAGGGTTCCTTGTGGCGGAAAGCCACGTCAAAGAATGCCGAGAAGGGGCCCAGACCAGCCAGCAAACCGGCGCCTGGGGTCTGGGCGTCGGGGTCGCCGAGCTTGGGCGTCAGGTAGCGGCCCTTGGCAGAGTCCCACAGGCCGGCCGCCACCGCCAGGCGCACCCGCTTGCCCAACGGGTTGAACACGCTAAAGGGGATGCGCACCTCGACCTGGCGGCGCGCCACATCGACCTTGACCACCGGTGTCACCGACAGGCTGCCGCCACTGGCTGCATCCACGAGGTCGGCTGTGCGGCCATGGACCGTGGCAAACAGCTGGGCCGGCATAACCGTGTTGGCACCGTGTGGCGCCTGCCGGGGCTGACCACTGTCGCCGCCGATGGCGATGGTGGCTGCCACCAGCGCGGGGTCGATCATGGTGTTGTAAGTCAAGCGGATGGCCATGGCGTCGGCCAGCGGCTTGACCCGCACCTCCACCAGGTCGGCGGCGTTCTGCCGGTAGGCCTCGGCGGTGGGGTAGCGGTAGGCGAAGGTGATCGCGTGCTCCGGCCACTTCAGCGCCTTGAGCTGGGCGCCCTGATCGTCGTACACACAGCCCTGGTGCACGAACTCACCGGCCCGATAGGCACTGGCATGGCAAACCATGATGGGCTGGGCGGCCCAGACGCCAGTGTTTTCCAGCTGCGGGGCGCGGGGCAAAGGGGCGCGCAGCAGAGCGGGCCCGGGTTCGGCCGCCGCATGAAGGGCCAGCCACAGGCCGCCCAGCAAGGCCAGGGCCTGGCGCGGCGCGCGGAAGAAAGGGTGGGTCATTGTTGTCTCCGTTCGTATTTTTTGAATACCAAAGCACTACCGATGGTGGTTCAGAGCATCGCAAAGATGGCCCTGCAGAGAAAGGCACCCGCGTCAATGATGTGATTCATTTTCATGAATGAAGGTGATGGCTTTCGCACGGTCATTCGGCATCGGGCTGCCGGGCGGGATGGGCGTCGGCGAAGGCCTGCAGCTGCTGGCAGCGCTCATGGATGGCCAGGGTCAACGGGCAGGCCGCCAGGTCAACGTTGAAGCGTTGGGCACTGAACACCTGGGGCACCAGGCAGCAGTCGGCCATGGTGGGGGTGTCGCCCAGGCAGAAGCGGCCCGCCACCGGGCGCTGGGCCAGTTGGGCTTCGACAGCGGCCAGGCCCACTCCGATCCAGTGCGCTATCCATTCGGACTTCTGGGCCTCAGACAGCCCCATTCGGCCCGTAAGGAACTTCAGTACCCGCAAGTTGTTCAGCGGGTGGATGTCGCAGGCCATGGCCAGCGACAGCTGGCGTACAACAGCCCGGTCCCGGGCGTCGGTGGGCAGCAGCCTGGGCTCAGGCTGGATGTCGTCCAGGTACTCCATGATGGCCAGCGACTGGCTCAGCTGGAAGCCGTCGTCACTCAACACCGGCACCAGCGCCTGCGGGTTGATCGCGCGAAAGACCTCGCTGAACTGCTCGCCGCCGTTGCGGTTCAGGTGAACAAAGACCGGGTCGGCCTTCAGGCCCTTGAGGTTCAGTGCGATGCGCACCCGGTAGGCGGCCGAGCTGCGAAAGTAGGTGTGCAAGGTCAGTGCCATGGCTCAGACTCCCAGATACTGTTCAACGATGTTGTGGTTAGCCCGCAGTTGGTCTGAACTGCCCTGCCAGACCACCCGCCCTTTTTCGATCACCACATGTCGGTCGGCCATGCCCATCAGGGCCTTGACGTTCTTGTCGATGATGATCTGCCCCAGCCCCTCGTGTTTGAGCTCTCGCAGCGCGCGCCAGATCTCGGCCCGGATCACCGGAGCCAGCCCCTCGGTGGCCTCGTCCAGCACCAGCAGCTGGGGATTGGTCATCAGGGCCCGGCCAATGGCGAGCATCTGCTGCTCGCCGCCGGAAAGCTGCGAGCCCAGGTTGGCGCGGCGCTCCTGCAGGCGGGGAAAGAAGCGGTACACCCGCGCCAGGTCCCAGGGCTGACCGGCGGCCTCTTTCGCCAGTCGCGCAGTGGCCACCAGGTTCTCCTCCACCGTCAGGTTAGGAAACACCTGCCGGCCCTCGGGTACCAGCGCCAGGCCCTTGCGGGCGATGCGGTAGGACGGCAATCGGTCAACTCGCTCGCCGCCCACCCAGACCTCGCCAGCGCCCGACACCGGCAGCATGCCGAACAGGCATTTGACCGTGGTCGAGCGGCCCATGCCGTTGCGGCCCAGCAGCGTGACCACCTCGCCGGCCAGTACGTCGAACGACACGTCAAACAGCGCCTGTGCGCTGCCGTAGGAGGCCTGCAAATGCCGCACACTCAGAAAGGCGCTCATGCCATCTCCTCCTCTTCACCCAGGTAGACGGCGCGAACCTCCGGGTGCTGGCGGATTTCATCGGGCGTGCCGGTGAACAAGACCTTGCCGTACACCAGCACGCTGATGCGGTCGGCCAGCGCGAACACCGCGTCCATGTCGTGCTCCACCAGCAGGATGGTGTAGCGGCCCTTCAGTGAGGCCAGCAGATCAACCACCGCCACCGACTCCTGCACACTCATGCCGGCCATAGGTTCGTCCAGCAACAAAAACTCCGGCCCGGCGGCCAGGCCCATCGCCAGCTCCAGTTGGCGGCGCTCGCCATAGGCCAGATCTCCGGCACGGCTCTTCAACCGATGGGCCAGACCGGTGGCGGCCAGGGCTTCCACCGCAAAGGCTTTCATCCGCGGAGAGTCCACCATGGCCGACCAGAAGCGGAACGCGTGTTGACGCACCGCCAGCGCCGCGAAAGTAGCGTTCTCCAGCACGGAGAATTCTTCGAACACCGAGGTGATCTGGTAGGACCGAAGCAGGCCCATACGGGCGCGCTCACCAATAGACAAGGACGACACGTCACGGTCCTTGAACCAGACCGTGCCGCTGTCGGGCTGCAGCTCACCAGACAACTGGTTGATCAGCGTGGTTTTACCGGCCCCGTTCGGCCCGATGATGGCATGCAGCTCACCCTTCCGAATGTCGAGTGACACCCCGTCGGTGACCAGCAATGCGCCGTAACGCTTGGTCAGCGACGCTGTACGCAACAGACTGCTCATGCGACCCCCTTGCCGACGCCAGTCGGGCCGCGATGGTCTGCCAAGGCTACCGGTGTGGCCGCATCCTGGCGCACTGCTCCTTTGGCGTCGAGTTGCTGCAACAGCCCCACCAGACCGGTTTTTCCGAGCAGCGTCAACACTACGATCAGCGGGCCAAAAATCACCATCCAGTGCTCGGTGAGGCCTTTGAGAACTTCCTCTAGGCCTAGGAAAAGCACGGCACCCAACAGCGGACCGAACACGGTGCCGATGCCGCCAATCACCACGATAACGATCAGCTCCCCCGACACCGACCAGGCCAGTGTGCTGGGCGAGGCAAAGGCATTCAGGTTGGCCAGCAGCAGGCCAGCGACACTGCACAACATGCCCGACATCACATAGGCCACCAGCTGGTAACGCACCACTGGGATACCCGAGGCACTGACCCGTCGCGCGTTCTGTTTGGCGCCGCGGATCACCATACCGAACGGGGCCTGGCGCAGCCGGCCCATCCACCACAGCGTGGCCAGCAACACCGCCAGCGCGGCCATGTACACATGTTCGGCAGAGCCCAGGTCAATACCGCCAAACCGGCTGGTAGTGGTGATGGGCAGGCCGTCGTCGCCACCGTAGTTCTTCAGGCTGACAAAGAAGAAATAGCCCATCTGCGCAAAGGCCAGCGTGATCATGATGAAGGCGATGCCAGTGGTGCGCAGGCTGATCGCGCCGGTCACCAGCGCCACCAGGCCACCGGCCCCCAGGCACAGGCCCAGGTGCACCCAGCCGTTACCCACCCCGTGGAAGGACGACAGGCCTACCGCGTATGCCCCCAGGCCCAGAAAGAGCGAGTGGCCAAAACTCACCAGCCCACCGTAGCCCAGGGCGATGTTCAAGGCACTGGCGGCGATGGCGTAAATGAGGATGCGTGCAAAAAAGACTGTGTAGAAGGGCTGCCCGGTGGCACTGGACACCAAAGGTACAACGGCCAGGAGCAGCAACAGAAGCAGTGGAACCCAGCCGCTGGGACGCTTGAAAATCTCTGCCATGGTCAACCTCTCTTCGCTGGGAACAGGCCTTGGGGGCGCCAAGCCAGCACCACCGCCATCAAGAGATACACCATCATTGAAGCCAGCGCGGGCCCGGCCGCATCGGCAAACGAGCGCTCGGCGAACTGACGCAGCAGTGTGGGCAGCAGGACCCGCCCCAGGGTGTCAACCACCCCCACGATCAGCGCAGCGTAGAGCGCACCGGTCACTGAGCCGATCCCGCCAATGACAATCACCACCAGCGTTGTGATCAACACCGACTCGCCCATACCCGACTGCACCGACAGGATGGGTCCGGCCATCGCGCCAGCCAAGCCGGCCAGCATGGACCCGACGGCGAACAGCATCGCGTTAAGCAGTCGGATATTGACGCCCAGCGCCGCCACCATGGCCGGGTTGACAGCACCGGCGCGGATCAGCATGCCGACGCGGGTGCGGTTGATCAGCCACCAGGACCCCACGGCAACAACCAGTCCCACACCGAGGATGGCGAAGCGATAGGCTGGATAGCTGAAACCGCCGAAGTCGATGGCGCCCGCCAGGATCTCGGGAATTTGCAGAAAAACCGGCTGTGAGCCCCAAACCATGCGCACCAGTTCGTTGAAGAACATCACCAGGCCAAAGGTGGCAAGCACATGGTCGAGGTGGTCGCGGCGGTACAGGCGGGACACCGTGCTCCATTCGAGCAACAGGCCCAGCAGCAGCGCGCCACCCATGGCGGCGATCAGGGCCAGCGCAAACGAGCCGGTGTGCTCGAAGGCGGTGGCCGCGAAATAGGCGCCCATCATGTAAAGCGAGCCATGGGCCAAGTTAACGAAGCTCATGATGCCGAAGACCAGCGTCAGGCCAGCGGCCAGCAAGAACAACAGCACCCCGTACTGCAGCCCGTTGAGCAGCTGCGCAATCACCATGCCGGTGGTCATGTCAGTCCTGCTTGCACAGCGCTTGGTAGGCGTCGGCGTGCTGGGTCAGCGGCGTGCCCAACAGCTTGCCACTCACCACCGTGCCCACCTTCACCGTATCGAAGGCGTAGTAGTTCTGGATGGGCATGTTGTTGCGGTTGAAGGCGAACGGCCCCCGCACCGACTTGACCTCCTTACCCGCCACCTTGACCGCGGCCGCCAGCGATTTGGCATCACCCGGTTTGGCCTTGGCCAGTGAGATGTGAAGGATGTTGGCGGCGTCGAAGGCGGCGGCCGCGTAGGTGCTGGGCACCCGCTTGTATTTGGCTTCGAAGGCCGCTACAAACTTTCTGTTCTCGGGGTTGTCCAGCGACGCGTCCCACATGGCGCCGCTTACCGTGCCGACGGCGGCGTCACGCAGGCCAGGCAAGGTGGTGCTGTCCACGGTGAACACCGAATACACCGGCAGCTTGCCCATCAGCCCGGCCTGGGCCATCTGCTTGATGAAGTTGACCCCCATACCACCGGGGTAGAACACAAACAGGCCGTCGGGCTTGGCGGCCTGGATCTGGGCAATCTCGGCCGAGTAGTCGGGCTGGTTGACCTGGGTGTAGACCTCGTCGGCAATCTGCCCCTTGAAGTAGCGCTTGAAGCCGGTCAGCATGTCCTTGCCAGCCTGGTAATTGGGGGCCATCAGGTAGACGCGCTTCAGGCCTTTGTCCTGCACGTACTTGCCCATGGCCTCGGCCGAGCCGTCGTTCTGCCAGGCGGTGGAAAAGACATGGGGCTTGCAGCCGGCGCCAGCCAGCGTGGACGGCCCGGCGTTGGTGGCGATGGCCACGGTGCCAGATTCGGTGATGCGCGGCAGGCTGGCCATCAAAACGTTGGAGAAACTCAGGCCGACGATGGCGTCGACCTTGTCCTTGTCGATGAACTTGCGCACGATTTGCGCGCCGATCTCCGGTTTCAGCTGGTCGTCTTCCTTCAGCACGGTGGTGGGCTGCCCCCCCAGCTTTCCGCCCAGCAGCTCAAGCGCCAGCATGAAACCGTCGACCTGGTCCTGGCCGACGATGGCCACTGGGCCCGACAGCGGGGCCACGATGCCGATGGTGGCCGCCGAGGCCATGGAGGCCATGGAGGCCGCGCACAGCAAGGCGGCGCCGGCCAGCGCCGCGGGGCGCCAATGAAAAGGGTGAATGGGCATGACAGTCTCCTCGGGTGTTGTGTGAGTTCGGTCGGGGCTGGCGTGGCGGCTCAGTCCATCAGTTGCAGAAAGACCCGGCCGCCTTCGATGCGCACGGGGTGGCAGCGCAGGTCGGCCTCGATGGGTTGGCACAGGCCGCGCCCAGTGCGCACATCGAACTTGCCCTGATGCAAAGGGCATTCGATCTCGAAGCCGTCCAGAAATCCGTCGCACAGCCGGGCGTGGCCATGGGTGCAAATGTTGTCGGTGGCATAGACCTGGCCATCCACTTTGTAGAAAGCGATGTCGCGGCCTTGCACCGTCAGGCCCACCACGTCGTCGTCGGGCACGCTGGCTTCGTCGGTGGCATCAATCCAGGAGGTGTTGTCCATGGTGTCAGATCGGGTAGATGATGGAGTTGGGGATCATTTCGCTGTCGTAGACGCAGTGCCGGGAGGCCAGCTTCAGGCCGGCTGGCGTGCGAACGATGACGTCGAGGTAGCGGCCCACGTTGAACACCGTGGATTCCTTGGACAGCTTGGTGCGAAACACCGCGTAGTTGGCTTCGGTCTCAAAGCGGTCAGGTTCGGCTAGGCGAATGACCGGCGTGCCCACCACATGCCGCTGGTAGTAGGGGTCGTGGAACAGCGTTTCCTTGATGCCGTACACCCGGTCCTTGAGCATGCCTTTGCTCTCGAAATACAGGGTGGCCAGCGGAAAGCCGCGGTCGAAGTTTTCGCGGGGGGTGAGCTTGTAGACGCAGTCGTCGGTGAAGAACTCGGGCCACGCGTCCCAGTTACCCGAGTCCACCGCCAAGGCGTAGTTGGTGTAGAGCCGGGAGATGGCAAGGAAATCCTCGAAGCACACGCTGGGGAGAGCGGGGGAAGGATTGGCGCCGAGGTTGTCAGACAGTAGTTGGTCACTCATCGCCGCTCTCCATCACCTCGCGCCAGTACCTGTACATGCCACGGATCAGCGTCTCGGTGACCATGTGGTCCGTGTCCTCCACGGTCCGCCCGCCCAGCTCAGCCAAGGTGCGGTGAAACGGTTTCTGCTCAAATCCCTGCTGCGAGAATTCGATGACCTCGCCGTCGTCGGCCGACACAAAGCCAGCCGGCCCAAACAGGTTGGCCTGACGCAAGCGCCGCTGCGTCATAGCCTCGCTGTCGTCCTCAAAGCCAAAGTGGGTCCAGACAAAGTCGAAGGCGTCGTGGCCTACCGGCTGGATGTGGCGAGTTGAAACGCTGTTGACCTGCTGCTGGAAGATAACGCTGGGGAACAGTGTCAACATCACCGCAGTGGGCCCATCCCACCAGGCCTCCGGCACGATGTCCAAAAAGCGTGGGTCGTGCAACTGCATGCTGTCCTTGAAGCTGGACACCTGGGTCACCTGGTCGGCCTTGCCGGACTGGCCACGGGTGGAAATCATCGCGGCGTGGCGCCCCCTGGCATCCATCTTCAGCTGGCTCTTGTTGTCGGCCCTCCAAAGGCCGAAGGTGACAAACCAGGTGTGCAGCAGGCCGGGGTGGTAGGGGTCCTTGATGTTTTCCTGCATCAGCTTCCAGTTGCCCGGAATGCGCTGGCGGTTATAACCCAACACCTTGAGCTTTCGGCCGTTGAAAAGCCGGTCGAAGTAGGCCAGGATTTCCGGGCCCACATAATCTTCAAAAGGCTCGACCTCGGGATCGAAGCTGGCAAAAACCACGCCGCCACGCACCGCTACCTGGAGCTTTGTCAAGCCATGGTCGCTGGTCTTAAAGTCGGCCGGCATGCCGCCGTTGACCTTGCCGTCCTGCTTAACGCCGCGCCGGAAGGGAACGCCTTGCAAGTCCCCTTTTAAGGTGTAGCTCCACTGGTGATAAGGACAGACGAATTCCCTTTTGTTGCCATGGCGCTCGCGGCAGAACTGCATTCCCCGGTGGGCACAGACGTTCTCGACCACACTGACACCGCCATCGCTGTCGCGCACCATCAGCACCGAGCGCTCGCCAACCACGGTGCGTTTGTAATCGCCCACCGACGGGATCTCAGCTTCCAGACCGACATAGCTCCAGTGCTTCTTGTAGAAAAAGCGCTCCAGCTCTTTTTTGTGGAGAGCCTGATCGGTGTAGGCCATAAAGGGAATGCGGCTGGTGTCGCCAGTTTCCCAATGCAACTTCACGGGGAAGGTGCCGGTGGACGTTGTCATGTGCGGGATCCTTTCAATGCGTCAGGTTCAATTTCCCACGCTGACGGTGATACCGGGCAATCCGTCGATGGCACCCTTCATCACGTCACCACGCCCCACGGCATTCACGCCTTCGGGGGTACCGGTCATGATCAAGTCGCCAGGCTCCAGCGCCTCGTACTCACTCAGATAGGCAATTGACTCGGCGACTGACCAAATCAGCTTTGAAATATCGGAAGACTGGCGCGGCTGGTCGTTGACGGTCAGGCTGATGGCGCCCGAAGCGAGATGCCCCAAGCCGTCGACCCGGGTAATGCGGCCGATGGGGGCCGACAAAGCAAAGGACTTGCCAAACTCCCAGGGTCGGCCCTTGTCCCTGGCCTCCAGTTGCAGGTCGCGGCGGGTCATGTCCAGCCCCACGGCGTAGCCGTAGACATGGCTCAGCGCCTCGCCCTGCGGGATGTGTCTGCCGCCCTTGGCGATGGCCACCACCAGTTCGATTTCGTGGTGGAAGTTGGTGGTTTTCGTCGGGTAGGGGATGGTGACCGGCAGCGCTGCATCGACCGCGGCGTTGGCAGGTTTCATGAAGAAGAACGGCGGGTCGCGGTCGGGGTCCTTGCCCATTTCGCGGGCATGGGCCGCGTAGTTGCGCCCCACACAGAAGATGCGGTTTACCGGAAAGCGGTCGCTGATGCCGGCCACGGAGAGGGTGGTGAGGTGAGCGGGGGGAATGGCAAATTTCATCGGTTTTCTCTGGTTAGGGTGGGGCTCAGGCGCGGTATTCGCGCCATAGGCCCAGTGCCTGTTGCACCGGGCGGTCTGAAAAACTGAACAGCACCGCCTCGTTGGACGCGCGGAACTGATGCCTGGTCCAGGACGGCACCACCAGCACGTCGTTCTCACGCAGCCGGTGTTCGGTGTCGCCCACCACCGCCTCGGCCTCGCCCTGCAGGCACACGTAGACCGTGCCGTCAGTGCACTGGTATGGCCGGGTTTCCAGGCCAGCGGGCAGCAACTGCGAGAAGGCGCCGATGGTAGGCATGGGAGAGCGGCCGGTGGCCGGGTTGATATAGCGCTGCTTGAAGCCGAAGTGCGAATCGGGCTGGCCGGCTGAGATTGCCTTGAGCGCGGCCAGCGTGCGCGCCCAGGGGTAGACAAAGACCTTGGTGGGCGCAGTAGCTTCCTGCTGAAAATCGACCGGCACCATGTTGGCGCCGTAACGCGCCAGGGCGTCGCCCTCGGGCCGGTAGGCTGGCTGGGACAGGCTGCTGTGCTTCTCGGCAAACCCGGCATCGAGAAAGCGCACCAGCGGAATGTCCAGCCCGTCCAGCCAGACCACCGGCTGGTCACTCAGATTGCCGTGGTCATGCCAGGTCCAGGAGGGGGTAATGATGAAATCACCGCGCCGCATGGTGGTTCGTTCACCGTCCACCGCGGTGTAGGCGCCCTCCCCGTCCAGCACAAGGCGCAGTGCCGACTGGGTGTGCCGGTGAGCGGGCGCCACCTCGCCCGGCATGATGAGCTGCAGCCCGGCGTACAGCGACGGCGTGATGCAGGACTGGCCACGCAGTGCAGGGTTCTCCAGAACCAGCACCCGCCGCTCGGCCTCGGCTGCGCTGATCAGCGTGCCGGATGCCATGACTTGTGGCTTGATCTGCTCGTAGCGCCAATGGTGGGGCACGGCGGGAGACCGGGGCTGTGGCGGCACCAGCGCGCCCAGCACCTCCCACAGCGGCGTCATGTGGTCCTGGCCAATGCGGTCGTAATAGGCTTGGCGCAGAGTCTGGATTTCGTTGTCGGGCATTCGGGCGTTCATCGGTGATGGTCCTCAGGTTCCGCTCGCATAAAAGGCATCGGCATAGATTTGCTCGGCCGACACACCCATCTGGCGCACCAGCAGCGTCGTGGCCTCCACCATCGGGGGGGCGCCACACAGGTAAGCGCGAAAGCCGTCCAGGTTTTTCCAGTCGCTGGCGATGGCGTCGGTGACCAGCCCGGTGCGGCAACCACGGGCGCTGCCGGAAGTCAGCACCACATGAGTGTGCAACTGCGGGTGCTGTTGCTTCAGCGCCGCCAGCCAGTCCATGCCGTAAACATCGCGCTCAGAGCGCACCCCGAAATAGAGGTGGATGGTGTTCAACATGCCTTCGGCAATGGCGCCCCGGACGATGGACAGAATCGGTGCCAGCCCGGTGCCGCCTGCCACACACAGCATGGGCCCGCTGTGTTTGCGCCGCAGGTAGGCCGAGCCCAGCGGCCCGCTGACACGCACCGCGTCGCCCGCCTTCAAGGTGTTGTCAATCCAGCCGGTCACGCGGCCGCCGGGCACCAGGCGCACATGGAACTCCAGCGCCTCGTCTGACGCCAGACCCGCCATCGAATAGGGCCGGATGTACTCCGGCGTGAACTGCAGCTGCGCGTACTGTCCCGGCGAAAAGTCCAGGGGCTTGGCCGGCTTCAGGCGTAGCCGGCGGATGTCGTGGGTCGGGGCGTCGATGGACAGCACGGTGGCCTTCACAATCCGGGCGGTGTGCACCACAATTTCGTCGGGCTCTGGAATCTCAACCACACAGGATTGGGTCAGAAAGGTCTGACAGGCCAGCACGTAGTCGTCCTCACCGTGGTCTGTGCCGTTCGCCTCCGACCCTGGCGGCTGGCTGATCCGGCAGCGGCAGGTGCCACACCGTCCCGCCAGGCAGCTGTAGGACATCGGGACATCGTTGGCGCGCAAGGCGTCGAGCAGGTTGACGCCGGCATCCACCTTCAGGGTCCGCTGCAATGGACGCACAAGAATTTCCATGGGTGAGGTCGGCCGGGGTGAGGTGAATGGTTGGTAAACGCAGGCCTTGTGGCGCTGCTTTGTCTCTGGGACTGGATGATGTTTTCCAGACCAAAATCAGTCAATGCGATACAATAGATTTTTAAAATCACTAAAATCAATAATGCTTGGGGAGTGGACATGGAACTCAACGAGATCGACCTCAACCTGCTGGTGATCTTCAAACAGCTGCTGGCCGAGAAGCGGGTGTCCAAGGTGGCCGAGAACCTGGGGCTGGGACAACCAGCCGTCAGTAACGCCCTGGCCCGGCTGCGCAAGCTCTTCGGCGACGAGCTGTTTGTGCGTACCTCCTCCGGCATGCAGCCCACCCCGTTTGCCGAACAGATTTCGGAGACCATTGGCTACGCGCTGAGCATGATTCACGGCGCGGTCAACACCCGCAATGCCTTTGACCATGCCGAAAGCAAACGCAGCTTCTCGATCGGCATGACCGACATTGGTGAGATTTACTTTCTGCCGGGGCTGATGAAGCGCTTGCAGAAAAGCGCCCCTCACATCGCCATCAGCACGGTGCGCAACACCGCCATCAACCTGAAGGACGCCATGGAGTCGGGCCAAATCGACCTGGCCATCGGCTTACTGCCCCAATTGAAGGCCGGCTTCTTTCAGCAACGCCTGTTCCTGCAGCAGTACGTGTGCATCTTCCGCAAGGGCCACGCGCTGGACAAAGGAAAGGTGCTGGCCTCGGAGTTCTTCGACGCCGACCACATCGCCATCGTGTCGGCCGGCACCGGTCATGGCCAGGTTGACCAGCTGCTCGACAGCGCCAGCACGCCGCGCAAGATCCGGCTCAAGGTGCCGCACTTCGTGGCCGTGGGCAACATCCTGCAGTCCACAGATCTCATCGCCACCGTGCCGGAACGGCTGGCAGAGCGCATTGCCAAGCCTTTCGGACTCAGCTATGTGAAGCACCCGGTGAAGTTACCGGAGATTGCCATCAACCTATTCTGGCACGCCAAACTGCACAAGGACCCGGCGAACCAGTGGCTCAGAAGCCTGATCTTCGAGATGTACGCCGGCAAGACGCCCAAGGAACTGGAGCCCAGCCGCGCCCGTTGACCTGCGCGCCGCAAGGCGCCGATGTCCAGTAGCCTCTGCACCCACTTGGTCACTGCGGCCATGCCCCAGGCCGACACCATGGAGAGGCGGATGTTCGTGCATTTCTGGCCAGGCCTGGTGGTCATCTCGCTGCCCTGCCAGTATTCATCCCAAAGCCAGCCACTCCTGTCACTCGCTTGCTTATGGCGGAACGTTACTTTCCATCTCAGGTCAGCCAGATCAATGGGTCAGATGCCGCAAGCCGTCAACGCCACGATCATTCGTTTACTCAACTTCTTTTGGTGGTGTAACTCGAACAACTGGTATTTTGGGTAAGCCGTTGAGGCGGAAGCCTGCCAAATGACTGCAATCAGCGTGTACCTGCCTTTGCTCGACCGTCGGGACTGCAGCGACAGCCGCCGGTCGCGCCAGGGGACTGCTAGCACGGCGACTGACACCAAGCCGCCATCGGATCACCAGGCAGTGCGGCGGCATCAATTACTGGTATTGAGGGGGCTGCAGTCATCCAGCGTGCCAGGCCACCGGTTGCTCCGCCTGATCGTGATCGAGTGTCCGCTGCACGAAGGGTTGAACTGACACTCTCGAATAAAAGCAGACGTTCGATCGCCAAGCACGCGGTGTTGAACGCGCCAGCTCCGCTGAATTAGGTGATGCTTTTGCTACGGAAGTTTCCGATCCGAAGGTCTCGGTGCACGGCGAAATCGGGCATTGAGCGCTTGTATTAACCCAGCTGAGACCCCCGGGGGATTGGAGACTTGATGAATTTGACTGACGGGAGTCGTGTCAGGATTAGTAGGTTGAGTTTCGCCTACCGGACTAGAGAATCCAGCGTAATAGAAGATCTCTTTCGCACGAGTCACGGCAACATATTCAAGGCGGGGGTCTTCTTCAAGCATCCTTTCATCCATGTCTGTAACTCGCAGTAGCGCCGCGACATCTGCCTCGCCGCCCTTGGCGCCCCAGATCGTCAGTAGTCTTATCGCCGTCCGGCTCTGACCCATAAGCTCATTGGAAAGATAGTGACTGATTGATTTTTGGCACAACATGTAAGAAAACTTTTTGAGTGTGGCATTTGTGGGGGCCATTACCAGAATCGATTTGTTAAATGAGGTACGGCTCAGTCGAAGTAACTCATCTAACAAAGAGGTCGGCGAATCGAAGTAGCGAACTTCACCAGCCGGTCCGTCACTCTTGGGTTTCCACATCTTGTCCTTACGATAGGGAAATCGATTATTTAATCGATCAACCAACGGGGCTAGAGATGCGTGGATGACTGGGGGAACGCGATTCGATTCTTCTAGCGGCACATCACTTTGATTGGATGGAATAGACACGAATTCACTTGCTCTGGCACCAAACGACTCACATATGGCCTGATCATCGTCGCCAGCGATGTAGGTACGCTTTGATCGTGAAATCAATATCCTTACCAAGTCCCACTGTACGGGGGTCAAGTCCTGAGCCTCATCCACGATCAACAACTCAAAGTCCGGCAGACTGGAACGCTGCTCTATCGATCGCTCCAGCATGTCCGCGTAATCAATGGCACTTAACGACTTCTTGTAGGATTCAAATCGGTGTTGATAACCGAGGATTTTGAGGATGTCAGCCTCCCCCAAAGCGTCTATCCATTTCCGGTACTCCAGTCCCAGCCACTTATTCAGAGGCCATCGTTGCGACACTGGTAGAGCGCGGAGATACTCTTTCAGGGGCTGCTTGATCGCCCGCGCCGTTGACGCGGCATCTAAGATCGGATGTTTCACCCGCACCACTCGGGATGATTCATCGCCCTCACGCATTAAGGGACGTTCAATGAAAACCTCATTATCAAAAGCCAAGGCTTGCTCTTCGGTCAATAATTTGACTCTAGTGCGTAGGGACCGATTCGCAAGGCTGTGCAGCGTTTGAAAGTAGGGGAAATCCTGGGTGGTGTCATAGTCAGGGAATTGGCTGCGTATGCGCTTCTTTGCTTCCTCGGTTGCCTGATTCGTAAAGGAGAAATATCCAATTTGGTCTGGCTTCGTGCCTTCTGCTATCGCTTGAGTGACCAGTCGAATAAGCGTAGTCGTCTTACCCGTTCCCGGAGGCCCAAAGATCTTCGTGATTTGCCCCGAGGGAGTTAGACGATTCAAGTCTTGAGTAGGTTGAGTGCACCCCAACTCAAATGCAGCGGCCTTGTGTCCCTGATCCGCTGCCCGTCGGTACCAATACACTGCCTCTACAAGGTTCCTTGGTATACCTATACCCTTCTCATAGTACTGGCCCAATGCAAATTGAGCCTCCGGGTCACCGGCTTCGGCGTTGTCGATCACCGCTGCTAAGGGACTAGTGGCTGCAGGTAGATCAGGAATAGTCACCATATTCGCCGGTCTAGCTACAGTTGAAGCTTGGCTCCAGCTCGGAACCTTCGGAGGCTCAGCGTCCTCAATGGTTGCAAACCATTTGTCGGAATTCCAGCCAGGCCAAGTCGTGGTGATGATGCTCTTGCCTCGAAGACGCTCCGCCAATCTAAGCAAAGCCTCTGTGTCGCTGTCAATCTTCCGGTATCTGTCGCCCCTATCGGTCTCGATGACAAGAAACCCGTCTTTCAGCTTGGCACCCAAAAGTTTCATTTTTTCTCGCGGTGAGGTAATTGGATTGGGAATTCGAGTTGAGTGACGGGCAGCAGACTTTCAGCCCCACTAAAAATTGACCGATACCTCTAATACAAGGAGCACTTTACGACATCCCTAGTTTTCACTCTTGAGTGTCGGCTCATGGCCGAGACCGGGTCCAAACGCGAGTTGCCGCAAGCCGACTTCGGACGGCAACAGCCAACCCTCAAAAAGTAAGTTCTCTGCCTCCTCCCGGTACTGACGCTGCCTGCGAGGAGCCGCCGGTCACGAGGGTCTGCTTACTGGCGCTAGGACAGAAAAAGCAGAGCAGAACCTCAAGAGAAGCCTACTGGACCCGGCCCACAACTATCGGGACGATGCTTCTGTGAGCTCGACCACATCACCTCGGGCCGTGTCGAGCAGGCACGGGGTGCACTAGCGTCTGTCTAAAGCGACATAGTGTCGCTTTTAGTCAATTCTGAGTCTACGTTGGCGCGCTAAACGGCCAGATTCGGACGGCTACGGAAAACAGAGCTTGTGCCCGTTCACGGATACGGGGCTCATCCCACACAGGTTCTGGAACGGTAAAAGCCGGGCCCTGAAAATGGGCGTTCAGCGCAAGGAGGCTCTTTGTGATTTCAGGGCGCTTTGCGCCAAAGCAAGAATTGCTCAGCGAGGGATTCAACTTTGCCGTGAGCAGCGTGAGATTACCGATGTTGTGTAGCAGATGGTTGCGCAGCAACACCGCATTCTCATCGACAGGCGAAGGCCAATGGGTTTCCCAAGCCACTGGGAGAACGTGCTCGACATGAAGCGCGGCGGATGGCAATTGGGCCGACTCATGGTGCACCTCGTTGCGACTGCCCAGCTCCAATGCTTCCAGCAGCATCTTCGTTTTGGCAGTGCGGAGCGCCTTGTAGGTGTTGAGTTCCATCCACGCCTTCTGAAAGGTCGCATCGTCAGGCCAATCTTGCGTCTCGCCACCTGACAAGCTTTGAAGATGCTCTGCAAGCAGTTCAGCAGTAGGCGTATCCGCCTCGCTCAAACGCTTCAGCAGCCCAGGGAAGATCCGGTTGTACGCCTTAGTCGATCGGCCGCAAACGGCACGGCGCACCAGATAGGACTCAACCACAGTCAGGCACGATAGGAACCGATCACTGTCGCTGCCCAGGCGCTCGGCCAAGAACAGCACCACTGGCGTTACAGTAGTGCTGTCCAGCACACGCAAGTTGTAGGCAAAGCGGCCCAAGCGCCTGCTGCGGTCCGGATGCACCATCGCCCGGAACACGATGGCGGCCTGCTTTAGGCGTGCGAGTTCCTGGTCAACGTCCTTTTTTCCGGCCAACCACCATTGCTTGAACTCCTCGAAGACGTGGTCGAGCTTCACGTCGTTCACCGTGCGCATCGACACATAGTGGTAAAGCATGGTGTCAAGCCGGGTGTTCGTTAGACGACCCTGCCGCTCGTCCACTTTCCAAAACAGCTTGCTCTTGCTGTTCGCACCCTTTTCAGCGGGGGCCTCATCGAAGTCGCGCCAATGCTGGTCGTACAAAGCGGCCGCAGATACGTTCTTGCGTGTGGCCTCTAGGAACACGAAGTTGCGCACTAGGTCGGCCGGTGTCAGGCGCTCACCTCGGTCGTTTAGCGACTCGAAGATCACCTGCGCATCGTCGTCCGCACCAAGGCGGAGTTCGATCAGCTGCACGTATTCAGTCAGGGTGGAAATAAGAAGTTGGATGCGCTCGGGCAGGATCGGACGCTCGATTCGCGGTAGCCTGGGGGTGGATTCGTGCCGAATCTCATGGATCCAGTAGGCGGCAAGAGTACGGTCCACATCGTGGCCCAGGTCCATCGACACCTCGTCGACCAGCTCTTCTAGGCTGCCTGGTTCGGGGGGAACAACTTCGTCGAAATCTACGCCGCGCAGAAACAGGCCGATGACGCCGTACAAGTACAGATAAGCTTCTACCAGCAGAGGCCTGGGCACACGCTTACGGCTCTTGCCATTACCGACCGTCACCACCGGGTATCGCTCACAGACCCTCTCAAAAGACCTGTTCTCGACGAGATCAGTCATCTCCTGACGCCCGGCATTGGTGGGCCAGACCTTGTAGCGTGCATGGGGCGCACGGTAGGTCCCTGCGTTCCCCGTGAAGGTGTCCATGCACTGACGCAGGAACTCATCGTCCAGGTCGGCCACAGCGTCGCGGAACGCCAACGCCAGCACTTGAGTGGTGGTCATTCGCTGTTGGCCGTCGATCACCTCTGCGGTGGTAGGTTCGCCGATTGCGCCGCCACGGTGTTCGGTAACGATGACCGTTCCCAGAAAGTGTCGCCGCGGTTGTCGTGCCAGGTGCGGGGCTCCTTGCATCTCTGCGGTCTGCCGAATTGTCTCGTAGCGCTCAAGTTCACGGGCCCGATCAACGATGTCGACCCACAGTGGCTGAATTTGACGCTCAACCGTCCAGACATAGCCACGTTGAAAGATTGGCACTAGGTACTGCAAAGGCTGACCGAAGAGCGCCAGCGGTGATGTCTTGTTCGGCTGCATAGGCCGTTCCTTCCTTTCTCGTTGTATCGTACGGGTCACTGCACGCCGCCATCAGGCTGGCGATCGATCTTGCTACAGCCCAGTGGACCTCCGACACGACTGATAGTCGCCGTTCTACAAAAGTTTAACGTCGCAAACTCGCGACGCGGTAAGGTAATCTTCGACGATCACCGGCCGGCATGAGAAGGCTTCTGCGAGTTTGAGCGACCGATTTTCCTCGTCGAGGCGAGTTGCCCAACCGTCGCTAATGAGTCGGAAGCTGCCGTACACGCCAAAGCTGTCGGATGTCTGCTCCCAGCCTGGAGCTGACACTCGCACTAAACGCCAGCCAGCCCGATCAGATTGCGCTCATCCTGGTGTCGATACCCCACCAGTACCAGTACACCGACTTCTGTCTCGAATCGAATCACCCGCACGTAGGCTTAACCGTCGAACCAGCCACTTTCGCTGATTTCCAGATTCACGGCCCTCGTAATCAATCCAGCCCATCTGAATCAATGACTGGAGACACCGACGCCAGGGGCGCCTGGCTGGCCTCGTCCTTGAAATAGGCCAGCGATGGCAGCGGTACGGACTTGGCCAGGGCCATCCACAGTGCGAAAGGCAGGTCAGCCACGGCACGCATGGGGGCGGGGCGGGCCACCACCAGGTGGTCGGGCTGGGCAATCATCACCCCGCAGACAGCAGGGATCTCGTCTGGCTCAGCAATCGGCTGCCCTTTGCGGTCACAGCCCAGCACGTACCAGCACTGGCCACCAACGTCCAGGTAGCTGTCGCGCTTGTCCTGGCATTTGAAGTCACCCAGCAGGTCGGCCCGGCTGACCTTGATCTCGTGCACCGTGGGCTCCAGGTAGCCGGCGACGGTTGTGTTGCGGATGGAGAAGACGTCGGGTTTGCAGCCTTTCCAGCGGGGGGCGGGAGGCGCTTCACCGTTATGGTCGACCGAATCAGGCAATCGGGCGCGAACGCTGAGTTGGGTCCAGACGATGCGGCCATCGCGCAGCAGGGTTTCTGCGATGCGGTGAACCAGGGCTTCGTGGGCCGACAAGGCCTGGCGGTTGGATTGGGCGGACTGGGCAATGCAGGTGATGCCAGCATCGGTCACGCGCAGAGTCTCGGGGCCCTGGGTGGATGGGAGGCGTTCCAGCAGGCCGGCGGCCAGCAGTTCGACCTCAATCACGTCCTGCACTGGCCAGCCGGCTGAGCGGTAGGTCTCGCGCAGGCGGCGCAGGTGGGTACGGGTGAGACTGGCTGGGGTTGGGGGCATGTGGCGAGCAATTTTGCGTCATATCGCCCTATCCCTAGATTACAAAAGAGTTCTTGCCCTCCCGCTCGAACGCCGTTTCGAGCTCAATCACCTTCCCCCCCGGTGCAATCGGCCAAGGATCGCCCAACAGAGCATGTGTACTTGGCCAAAACTCCCCAACCCAGGCAGTTTTGAACATGCTCAGACAGGCGTTGCCTCATTGAGCTTTGAGCTTTTTGCTCGCCTTTTTCTTCGCGAGAATGAATTCCAACCCACTGCGATCCCGCGGTTTGACCTTTCGAGGGACTTCGAACCGTGCGATCGTTGTAAGGTCGACCTTGGGCTTGCGCTTGCCGCCGCCCCGAATGCCATACCCAGCTTGGGTATGCGCCACGGAGTGGCCCATCGCAGCAGCGATATCCACCGGTTCAAAGCCAGAAACTCGCAACAAGGTTGGTAAAGCGTGCCGGTAAACGTTGGCCGTCACATAAGGCACTCCCGGCAGTGCCTTCTTACTCGCGTCCTGCATCTTGTTCCGCAGCTGGTCGACATTTTCGATTTGAACCAAATAGGTGCCGTGGTTGGCTGTGGCGGCGCGCCAGCATTCTGGCATCAAGGCAATGGGCAGATGAATGACGCGCCACTTCTGGCCAGCGTCTTTGGTGACCTTCGAGCCGCGACGCACTTTCAGGGAAAACCAACCAGGCTGAGACAGCGAAATCTCAACACCTCCCACCAACTCAGAGGGTCGGCAGCCAATGCGTTCCATCACTAAAAGTGGGTCGTTGAACTTGGTGCCCAGCAACTCCTGTCTCATTCGGGCTTGCCAGTCCACATACACCTTCGCGATTTTGATCAGGTCCTCTTTTTTGCTTTTTTTGGGTTTACGCTGCGCACCCCTGACTGCACAGAAATCCTCCTGTGACCACTGCCCGATGACCTGATGGGCGTTGACGCAACGCTGAAGTTGTTCACAAAGGAATTGCCACTCCGATGTCGTCCCATGGACTCTTTGGTGCATGTCCTGTTCAGCCAGAAGTACTGCGATGCATTCACGGAGTTTCCAGCGCACAGCCGACCGGTTGCCGCGAAATGTACTGCTGTTGTTGACATGAGCTCCAAGCGCCCGCTTCCAGAAATCGATGTTGTAAATCTCGATGACTTCTGACAATGCCTCGAGCATGTGATCGGTTTTTTTGGTGTAGTCGTCCTCGCTTGACTTTGATATGGGCCGCTTCTTGAAATTGCTCATAAGCGAACGAGCCTCGCTCACATGCTTGTAAGCCAAGCACCGCTCGGACAAGTCCACCATCTTGAACTTCGATGAATCGATCTTGACCAATTGCGTCAACCACAAATCCATGTTTTTGTCATCGAGGTCGGCCTCACCTGTTTCTGCGATGGTTATCGGTTGAAGCACGGTTTGAGCCAGGAAATCCTGTGCGGTCATGGCTCGCTGGATCTCGATTTCGTCCTTGTCTTGCATCGTCCTATCCTCGATTTCGTTGATAACTCGATCGCGATTCACCCATTTCGAAACCGCGTTGAACCAAAAGCGCTGCTTTTGGTGTGCCGCTGCCGACCTCAGCAACCGCCCTACCAGAAACGTCGGACTACCGTCCAACGTCTCTGTCATGCCGCTTGCTCATGCCGTCCTCGGCAGGGCACTTTGCTACGCATCCCTCCCCCTGCGGTGGAGGTACGTGCCCCGTTATCGCGCCGGATCGCTGTATCCAGCCCTGATACATCGATCCGTGCGCGATAACGGTCAAAGTCAATCTCGGTTTCGATCTCTGCTCACACACCCAAGCATGCGTTTCCATGCTGCTCTGGGCGTTCTAGGCAGTTCGGTCAACCACGATCAGCTCTCGCGTCGAGTAATCTCCCGCTCCAGTTGCCCCTCCGTCCGGGCCAACTTTTCCCTGCACTCACCGCCTGCTTTCTGACTCTCCTTCAGCTGGCGAGTCAGCTCTGCTGCCTTACTTTGATGGTGCTGCGCCTCTTTGAGGCTTTGTTCGTGCTCGGTCTCGGCTCTCGTACAAGCCTCGGTCTTGGTCATCAATTGCGCCTGGGTTGATTCGAGTTTTTGCTTCGTCTGTTCGTGCGCCTCTTTCTCGCTGCGGAGCTGGCCGGTCAATTCGGCATTCATTCCACGTTGATCGACAAGCTCCTTTTCCGATGTGATCACCCGTTCACGCTGCTCTTCGATGGCTTTAATCTGGTCTGCACACTGGTCCAACAACTTGTCGCGCTCGGCCCTGACAGAAATGAATCGATCCTCCGCATCCATCAACTTCTGCTCCAATTTCTGAATGCTGAGCTTGTAGGTCATGATCTGGTCCTGCGCAGACTTCAAATCGCCTCGGGTCAGGGTGTGTGCACTGGTCTCCTGCTCCAGCCGCCCTTTCAACCCATCCAAATTCACACGCAGAGCCTCCTTAGCAGATTCCCCATCAGTTTTCGTCTGACTCATCGCATCCATGAGGGCCATAGACACACGCTGTTGCTGCTCCATTCGTTCGTCTCCACCAAATGCGCTTGCCGAAGCTCTGACGTTTTTTCTTTGACGTATTGGGCCAAAGACTTGTACATGTAGTCGGGCAGATCCCTATCCGCCATCGCTTTTTTTCTTTCTGGTCGAATTTCGTCGATAAGCCTGTTGACTGTCGTCGAAGATCCACCCACCATGTCGATGACCGCACGTCCACTCAGAGTCAAGCCTTCACCCTCCAGGAACTCAATAGCCTCCTTGACGTTGTCTTTCGTGGCCACGGGTTCCCTTCCGACTTTTTTCGGCTGGCGCTCTTTGATCGGTTTGTCGTCCATGTCTATTCCTATAGTTGCCGAATTGAATTTCATTGCAAGTGAACGCAATGAAATTCAATTCCAGGTTTTTTGGTAGTGATGATTCGTATGTCTTAATCAAAGCGCAGCCAGTGGTGCTGTCTCACAACGATGCTGAGCGGGTACACACACAGACTGGTGCAGCGTCGGGACTTGGCCTGAGCGGGCTCGCCCATTCCCTACCGAATCCACAAACCAGATCTGGTGGCGGAGCACACCAGGGTTGGATATGTCCTTCAAGACAGGTACCCTCTGGATAGACAAAACGAGATTCACCGGCATCGGTGAATGCGTCGTGCGCGGCTTTCGAGCTCTTTGGCAGTGAGCCAGTTCAAGACATCGTCCCGGCTGTAGGTCACCGTATTGACCAGGCGGATCGGGATGGGGTACTGCTTGCTCCCCATGGGCGCTTCATCGTTTTGAAGCGTCTTCACTTCCTTCCCGATCAGCGTCGCGAAATCCTCGCGGCTCAAATAGAGGCCCTTGGGGATTTCGCTTTCGAGACGCGCTCTGATGGCGTCAAATTCGGCTTGCTGAGCCTCCGTCAGCTGCAGCGCCTCGAGCCCGATCCAGGGTCGGGGTTCTTTGGTTTCGTTCATGATCACGCACCTTAAAAGTTAAAGGGTGCGCGCTTGGTCATTTATAGCTAGATACGTTCCGGGATTCAGCGCGTATGTAAATACTACCTGCGATTCATCGGCTCCGGGTCCTTAAGAGCACCGTTTGAGCTGTTTCACTTTGGGTGTTTAAAACGGTCCCTGCATGTGCTTTCACCTCTCGAATCAGATGCACCCAAGCCGACGAGCCAGGATGATCAGGGGTCCAGCGCACTGCTGCGTATCCGAAAGAGACGATCTCAAGAGGCTCCCACCCTAACTTCTCACCAAGCTATGCAACGGTGACACCACTACCCTGCCCCCTCATGTCGGATCTCCTTTCTTGTATTGACGGCCGTGAAAGGAGGTATCGAACCGGTTGACGAAATTGCCCGCCCGCTTGTTGTAGTAGCGCTGGAGCATGCGTGGGTCCGTGTGGCCCGTCACTGAACCGATTTCGGAGTCTCGCAAGTCTGTCTTCTCGAACAACCGGCTGGTGGCTTCATGCCGAAGGTCGTGGAAGCGCAGATCGCGTGATCCCGCACGGTTGCGGGCACGGATGAAGGCCAACTTCACAGCGTTGGCCGAGTAAGGAAACACCCTCTCCGAGGTGTTCGGCTGTGTCTTCAAAATACGTATGGCTCTTAGCCTCAGCGGCACTATGCGCTCCTTCTTGTTTTTGGTGAGCCAGCCAGGCAATTGCAGGTATCGCTCCTTCAGGTGCACATGCTCCCATTGCAGCTTCAGCAGCTCGCCGCGACGCAACGCGGTTTCCTGAGCCAGACTGACCAACGCCCACAGCCGAACCCGCGGTTGCAGCCTGAACTTGATCCGCGGGCGGCTTTGCGCGCGCCATGCCCTCTCCTTCTGCCGAGCCTCGCTGACCTTGGCTTTGTGGGGCTGGAACCACCACGGGTAGCGGCAGGCCCTGAGCAGGGCCTGCTCCTCCGTCTGTGGCATCTGCATCCAGGCCACGACCCAGTCAGGAACCTCCCATCCACCGGCTGATGGCGCTGTTGGCGCCAGGGTGGCGGCCTCCAACGCAGTGTTGGCATTCGCCGCTGCCGCTCGAACGTTGTCCTGGGAAAGCGATTTCCGCTTGCTTCGGCGCTGTGTCGTGGCGGTCAAGGGTTGAGGCGTCGAGCAGTGGTGATCAGCCAAACGCCGACTCCGCTCATCCCCAGGCTGTGGGACAGGTCGTTTCACCAGCAGGCCAGAGGCCACGTTGGCGGCCAGGTGCACATCCCACTCACGCCGTGCCAAACCAATCACCCGGGAGATCAGCTCGAGCTCCTTCTTCACCGTGGTCCCTTTGACTTGAGTGAGTCGCAGTTCACGGTGCGCCGCGATGTGCGATGCCGACAAACCACTCATGCGCACGAGGGTCCATGATTGCCTGGCAAGCGCTCGCAGACGACAACGTTCGGGATCGTTTGTATCCTTTGCCTTGAGCGTTTCCGCCTCGTAGCGCAGGAGCAACTGGCTGAGGCTCATGCCATCGGCCACGCGGTGGTCGACGAACTGGCGTTTGGCAATCTCGCCCTCCTTTTCGCGGGCCCACTGCTCTGCATCGGACTTGCGATCGAATGTCTTGGAGAAGTCAGGGGCACCGACACAGCGGATGCGGGCAAGCCAGACCGTGGTCGTCTTCTCAACGACACGCACGCCTGCCCTGCCCTCGGCCTCCAGGGCGGCGGCGTACTTGCGTGCCGCAGGCTCCAGCTTGAAGCTGCGGTTACTCGCGTGATGCTGGGCGCAGACGACGTGCCATTCGGCCTTGGTGCGAGGTTTGAAAGTAGCCAATCGGGTCTCCTTGAACGCGGTCAAAAACCGGGATCAAGGTCCATTGGCACAAAAGTGGCACTGAAGTGCCAGCGCTTAGTTCCAACCGGATGTTTCGGGATCGGTTGGGAACCTCGGGACAAGAAAAAAGCCTCACAAATCAACGATCTGTGAGGCTTGAATCTTGGTGGGCGGTGCAGGGTTCGAACCTGCGACCCCTGCCGTGTGAATCAGGTCGCTCCTCCAGGGAGAACACCCGACTCCAGGGTCTCTCCTCGAAAAACAGCTCTTTGAGAATATCACGACACGATTAAACGTAGCTCCACGTAGCTGTGCTGATGACCCAAATTTGACCCCGCCTTTCCTCCCTTGGCTGCCTATGACGCGAGATCGCGGGCCAAAGACCTCATCTCTTTGACAAGATCCTCGACCCAGACGCCCGTTTGCGCCTTCGCGTTCGGGCCGTCACCATAAATGCGACTCATCAGGTCCTGAACGCGGAAGACCAATCCCGCACCGTCATCCATGAAAGCCGTCATGAGCAGGTTTCGAACAGGAAGAGGAATGTCGGAAATCGAAGCCTTGCCGCCTTCCAACAGCGCAGATGCCTGTCTCAGCGCCTGCTCCAGGTCAGCGAGCGCCGTCAGCGACTCGTAGGCTGCCCTGAGGACGTCCTGGCGTGAGTCTCCCTTAAGGTGTGTAGATAGCTGAAGCAGGGAGCCTTCACTTGATTGCAAGTCCCGGAAAGCTCCGTCTTGCGCCGCTGGCTCAATCAGTGCCAATGCAAAGACCAAGGTGTAACAACAGGAAACCTTGTCTTCAAACCCATCATCATCCAAGCAGATCTTGCCGGTTCCAAGCTCGTGTAGGAACTGCATTGCCTCGTTGAAAGACGCGGCGGTATCGGCATCGATCAGATGCTTCGAGGCGGCCCAGTCAGCCACCTCAATGGCCACTTGCTTACGGCTAGACGCAAACGCGCTGTCACCGTTCTGAACGTCGCGCCAGCGTCGCCATGTCTTTCCGGGATCCGCTCCGGACCCGTTCAAGCTCGACAAGCCAGGCAGGAGTTGCTCTTGCACTGATGTAGTGCTTCGAGGCCTTGACTCCCATTCAAGCTCCAAGCGCCGACAAAGCAGCCCGCCAATCGCACGAAAGACGCTACGGACTGGCTCATGGCCGAATGCGGGATCGCCCCTCATGGGAGCTTGCCCAGCAAGTTGCCCACAAACGACCAATTTGTTGTCCGTTGTTTCACTGCTACCGCTTCCATCATTCCATCGACTGCTACGAGCAACTACGCAGATCAGTCACACAGAGATGGAAATTATGCCGAAGCAATCACAAACTACGTACAGCCTAGCCCAGCGGGCGGAGATCCTTCGAGCCCTGCATGGGCTTCCCGCTGAGACCTTGATTGGCCCGGAGGAGCTCGCGGTCCTGACCGGACATCAAGTTGCGACCATCCGCCACAGCCGCGGGCGCCTTCACCATCAGCTGCCACCTCGTGTCGCAGGCCTAACCTTGATGCGTTGGCGTCTCGGCGACACCCTCGCTTGGCTCCGCGAGCTCAAGACCGTGGAAGGGGAGTCCTGATGATGCCCCATCCACCACTGAACACATTCGGGAAGACCAGTGATTCGACACACCGGACGCAATCGTCCGATGTGCCAAAAACCCGCACGGGTGCTCGCTCTCCAGCGAATACACCCTATTCGGCCGGCAGCAGCCAAACGTAATTTCTTCAAAGGCATCAGGGAGTTACACATGGCCAGCAAGATCATCACGCTGCGACTTCCGCGGTCAACGTACGACGCACTCGCCGCCGCCGCTGCGGTGGCTGGGCTTCCGCTCTCGGTGTATGTGCGCGGCAAGATCGACCGAACAGAGCTCAGCGCCACACTCGAGACATTGATCGAGGAGGTTCGGAAGAGCACCTCGACATCGTCAGCAGCCAACCCGCGTACACCATCGCGCGAACGCGAAATCCTGCTGCTTGTACGCACGATGGCGGCACACCTGAACCCACAGATCCCGGGCGCTGTCGCTGCGAAGCTGCGCGCCGAGGCGGAGGCCCGGAAGTGAGGCTCCTGGCTCTCTTCCTGCCCCTCGCCACGGGAATCGGCTCAGGCGTCGCCGTATGGCTTGGCATCCGAGGCGTGATGTTCGTCGAGCAGCCGAGCGCACTATGGCCGGCGCTGCAACAGTTCTGGAATGTCGCGCACGCTTCCCAGGGTCGTGTCTGGGCGTGGATTCCGATAGCGTTCGGTGTTGCGGTGGCGCTGATCGTTCTGAATGCGGTATCCGACGCGATGGATCAGGGGCGCCGCAACCGGCGGGGAAGCAGTCTGCTGCAATCCAAGTCCATGGCCAGGCTCACGCGACAGCCGCGTAGGCGGGGCGTCCAGGTCACATTGGCTGGCATCCCTGTACCTCTTGAGGCGGAAACCACGCACGTCTTGATGGTTGGCTCGACAGGCACTGGAAAGAGCAACGCACAAAGCGAACTGCTCGCAGGCGCTTTGGCTCGGGGCGACCGCATGATCATCGTCGACCCGAACGGCGATGCGCTGGCCCGATACCTGCGGCACGGCGATCGAATCCTGAACCCGTTCGATGCACGGGGCGAGGGGTGGTCAGTCTTCAACGAGGTTCGCAACTCGTCGGACTACGAACTCATCGCCAAATCTGTCATTCCTGGTTCAGTGGGTGAGGACGAAACCTGGCGCGCCAAAGCCCGGACCTTCCTAGCTGATCTTCTGCAAGAAATGATGGCGCGCGGCGACGAAGCAACTGGCTCACGGCTACTGTGGTGGGCTGCAGAGGCTCCACGCGACGAGCTCCAGGTCCTTCTTGCAGGCACCAGCAGCGCGGCGCTACTCCAACCGGACGCCGGACGCCTGCTGGACTCTGTGAGGGGCATCCTGGCCGGATACCTGCGGCCTCACAGCAGGCATCCCTCGGGCAAGTTCTCGATCAAACACTGGCTCGCTGAAGAAAGCGGCAGCCTGTTCGTGACTTGGCGAGACGACCAAGTTCCCGCCCTTCGTCCGCTGATCAACTGCTGGGTAGACCTGCTCATCAGCACTTCGCTGTCAAGTACGCACGGCGGGCGTGCGCTCTGGCTCTTCCTGGACGAGCTGGGTTCACTGGAGCAGCTCTCGAGCTTGGAAGCTGCGTTGACCAAGGGGCGAAAGCACGGGCTGCGGGTCGTCGCGTGCCTCCAGTCGACTTCCCAGCTGACGACCTTGTATGGGCGCGCCGGCGCCGAAACACTGCGGAGCTGCTTCCGGACCTTGCTGGTTCTCGGCGGCAGCCCCACGGACCCTGATACCGCTGAGGTCATGAGCCGAGGACTGGGAGACGTGGAGACCGACGAGCTTGCGGTTTCCGTCTCGAGGGACGGCACCCGCCGAACAACCTCAGAGTCTCGACAGATCAAGACACGCCGACTTGTGATGGCCGCAGAGATCCAGAGTTTGCCTGTCAATCATGGGTACCTCAAATTTCCAGGCGATCTGCCCGTCGGCGGAGTTACGGTCCGCCCCCCAAGCGTGCCAGCGAAACATCAACCATTCAGGGCTCGGTGATGCTGTCCATCTCAAACGTTCAGAACACAAGGGCAGCGGCCGAATACTACGAAGTCGAGGATGACTACTACACAACTGCAGGCTCAGGAGCAACAGGAAAGTGGAGTGGCGCCGGAGCAGCTGCGCTGGGTCTTTACGGCCCAGTGGAGCAAGAGGCTTTCGCAAGAATGTTGGCGGGAAAGCTCCCAGACGGGAGGTCGATCCATCGTGCAGCAGGTGGACATCGCGCCGGCGTTGATCTGACCTTCTCTGCTCCGAAAAGCGTCTCAATTATGGCGCTTCTCGCAGGGGACGAAAGGCTCATGGAGGCTCACGCCAAGGCAGTTGAAATGGCCTTGCAAGCTGCAGAGCAGCGCGCCGGGTTCAGGTTGACATCGGAGGGGGTGACGACGCATCAGCGCAGCGGGAACCTCGTGGTAGCGCAGTTCCCGCATGAGCTCAGCCGGGCGTGCGATCCACAGCTTCACACTCACTCGGTTGTCATCAACGTGACGCAACGATCTGATGGCGAATGGCGTGCACTGGACAACGAGCCCTTGTACAGGGCAAAGATGCTGCTCGGCGCGATCTACCGCGCCGAGCTCGCCAACGAGCTGCGGGCCCTGGGATACGAAATTCAAGTAACCCACGCCGATGGGCGATTCGAACTGGCTGGCTTCGAACCAGCGGTCATCAAGGCCTTCAGCCAGCGGGCGCAGGCGATGGAGGAGCACCTGACTTCACGGCGTACCCCCGCTCAAAGCTTCTCGGCCCTGGAGAAGAAGCAGGCCGCAATTGCGACGCGTGTTGCGAAGACCGACGTGGACCGAGAAGCGCTCGGCGAAGCCTGGCGGCTGCGTTTGGCCGAACTGGGTGCGGAACTACCAACAGTACCCGTGGCCCAACACGAGCCCTCTTCCAGCCCCTCAAGGCACGCGACTCTGGCCGTGGACCAAGCGATCAATCATCTTTCAGAACGCGAAGCTGTTTTCACCCAGGACGACTTGGTGCGAGCTGCGCTTCAATTCGGTACAGGACGGACAATCCATGCGGAGGTTGCCAGCGATGTGCAACAGCGAATGGCCGCCGGAACCTTGATCTCTTCTGGTGCGTTCATGACGACGCCGCTACTCCAGCAGGAAGAGGCGGCACTCTTGGCCGCAGAGTCGACTGAGCGCAATACGCTTCAGAGCCTGGTGAGTGGCATTGCCCTTCGGCCAAGTGGAATGCCACTCTCTGAAGAGCAAGCAACAGCGATCCATCATGTGCTGGCTTCGCGAAGTCGGGCCATAGGCATTGTCGGCAAGGCAGGCACCGGCAAGACAACGACGCTTTCGACAGCAGCCGAATCTCTCAAGGCTGCCGGCATCAATGTCTTTGGCGTAGCACCGAGCTCCAGTGCGTCTAGACAGCTTGCCGAAGCCGGCATGCCGACCGCAACAGTTGCCGCCCTCCTTCACAACAGGCTGGGAGCGAAGGTCGGCAAGGGTGGCGTGCTGATCGTCGATGAGGCTGGCATGGTTTCTACCAAGCAAATGGCGAGCCTGATTGCAAGTGCTCAGGAGTTTGACTTCAGGCTCGTGCTTGTGGGCGACCCAGGACAGTTGACGGCCATCGAAGCCGGCAAGCCGTTTGCCCAGCTCATCGCAGCGGGACTACCTACAGCCTCGCTTCGCGAGGTATATCGCCAGCGGGATGCGGATCTTAAGCGGGCAGTCGAGCAAGCCTCGACGGGCGAGATTCATGGTGCGTTGACCACCATCAAGCATCGAATCAACGAGGTGCCCGCACGCGGTGAACGGCTTGAGGCGGTGGCGGCGGCCTACGCCAAACTGTCGCCCGCGCAGCGCGCTGAAACCATCGTGGTTTCGGGCACGCGTGCTTCCCGGGAACAACTGAACCTGCTGATTCGCGCAAAGCTAGGGCTGCGGGACGATGGACCGAAAGTGCGCACACTGGAACGCAAGGATCTGACCAAGCAACTCGCTGCGTCAATCACGTCATACGAGGCCGGTGATGTTGTCATTGCCGATCGGAACTACCCTTCTCTGGGGCTCCGCCGTGGAGATCACGCCGCTGTGGTCAAGGTGAACGATACGAGCGTCATCCTGTCCAATGCGAACGGCGGTCAGGTGGCCTGGAGTCCCGCTCTCACGACGGGTCTGACGGTCCATAGACTCGTCGATCGTTCGATCGTCCCCGGCGACCTGGTGCGAATCACCGCAAACATGCACTCGGACGGACTGGTCAACGGCGACCAGTTGCAGGTGGTCCAGGTTGACCATGAGACCGCCAGCGTTACGGTAGCGTTGTCCGACAGCACGACCAAGAAACTGTGTCTCTCCAGGCCCCTGCCAATCGATCACGCGTATTGCCGCACGGTCTATGCCAGCCAGGGGGCGACGTGTGAACGCGTCTTTATCGAGGCTGACACCTCGAGCCTGACGTCAAATCAGGGCACGTTTTACGTCGCACTCAGCAGGGCGCGATCAGAGGTGGCGATCTTCACCGATGACGCCGACTACCTTGCTCCTGCGATGTCACGGTCGCACGCGAAGTCCTCCGCACTCGATCTGAATGCTCAGGCGCCTGAGATCGAAGACAACCTGTAGCGGAAGCCGCCCCAAGGTGCCATAAGCGGGCAGCATGCCTCATGCCGAGGCAGACTTGGCCAGTCTTGGCAAGCTTCGGGCAATCTGCGATGATGCTCACATGACAAAGACGACGGCCCCCGAGGCCGACGAAATCCTCACCCTCGAAGAGGTTGCCGCCTATCTGAAAGCGGGCAAGCGCACCGTTTATCGCTTGGCGCAGGCCGGCGACATTCCGGCCTTCAAGCTGGGCGGCACTTGGCGCTTTCGGCGGTCAGAGCTTGACCGCTGGATTGCTTCCGAGATCGTGTCGGCGACCCATAAGAAGAACCTTCCTAAATGACCAGCGCCAACTTCCAGCAGCTCGCCAACTTCATCTGGTCCGTCGCCGACCTGTTGCGCGGCCCTTACCGTCCTCCGCAATATGAGCGCGTGATGCTGCCGCTCACGGTGCTGCGCCGTTTCGATGCCGTGTTGGCGTCCAGCAAGGAAGCTGTGCTCAAGCGTCACGCTGAGCTCAGCGCCAAGGGTCAACCGAATGTTGACGCCATCCTCAACAACCTGGCCAAGGACGAAGACGGCACGCCGCTGGGCTTCCACAACCACAGTCAGCTCGACTTCTACAAGCTCAAGGGTGACCCGAACAACATCGGTCGCCACCTGGCCGACTACATCGCCGGTTTCTCCGAGAACATCCGCAAGATCTTCGAACGATTTGACTTCGACAAAGAGATCGAAAAGCTCGAAGAATCCAACCGCCTGTACCAGGTGGTTTCTCAGTTCGCCGAGATCGACCTGCACCCCAAGCGCGTCGACAACATCACCATGGGGCTGGTGTTTGAAGACCTGATCCGGCGCTTCAACGAGGCTGCTAACGAAACGGCCGGCGATCACTTCACCCCGCGTGAAGTCATCCAACTCATGGTGAACCTGCTGCTGGAGCCCGACACCAGTGTGCTCACGCAGGCTGGTGTCATCGTCACCATCTGCGACCCGGCCTGCGGCACCGGCGGCATGCTGGCCGAAGCGCAGAACTGGATCCGCGCCCACAACGATCAAGCCACGGTCAAGGTCTTCGGGCAAGACTACAACCCGCGCTCGTATGCCGTGGCGGCCTCTGACCTCTTGATCAAGGGTCACAAGGACGGCCAGGTGGTGCTGGGCAACACCCTCACCGACGACCCGTTTCCGGACCATCGCTTCGACTACCTGCTGGCCAACCCGCCATTCGGCGTCGACTGGAAGACGGAGAAGAAGACCATCGATCGCTGGCCCAATTTCCGAGGCTACAGCGGCAAGCTGCCGCGGATCAACGACGGTGCCTTGCTGTTCCTGCTCTACATGATGAGCAAGTTCCAGGACCACAAAGCGGGCGACCGCGACAAGCCCGGTTCGCGCACCGCCGTGGTATTCAACGGCTCGCCGCTGTTCACTGGCGGTGCCGGCAGCGGTGAGAGCGACATCCGCCGCTGGATCCTCGAGCGCGACCAACTCGAAGCCATCGTCGCCCTGCCCGAGCAGATGTTCTACAACACCGGCATCGGCACCTTCATCTGGGTGGTCACCAACCGCAAGGAGGGGCACCGAAAGGGCAAGATCCAGCTCATCGACGCCCGCGAGCGATACACGCCAATGAAGCGCAGCCTGGGCGACAAGCGCCGCTACCTGGACCAAGCGGCGCTCGATGCGGTCACCCGCGAACACGGCGCGCTGGAAGACAGCAAGACCAGCCGCGTCTTCGACAACACCGACTTCGGCTACCGCCGCATCACCGTGCTGCGCCCGCTGCGGCTGCGCTTCCAGATCACCGATGAAGCCCGCGAGCGCTTCCTGAACACCTGCCCGGAGCTGTTCGATGCGCTGCAGGCGGTGCAGGACGAGCTCGGGTCCGAACCACTGCTGGACTGGAACAAGGCCTGGGACGCCGTGCAACAGGTGTTCAAGAACCTGCCCGATGACGTCGAAGGCTGGGCCAAAGGCGCCAAGGGCACGGCACAGAAGAAAATCTTCCGTGACTGCTTCACCGTGCCAGACTTCGATGCCGCGCCCGTCATCGCCAAACACCACAAGGTAGAGCAGCTGGACCGCGCAGCCCTGTTCCCGGGTCAGACCCTGCCCCTCGGTCTCGGCAAGGAAGATCTGTACGGCCTGCTCGGCCTGCACGCCGATTTCAAGGGCAAGCACATCGAGTACGAAGCCGACCCAGCGCTCAAGGATGCCGAGAACATCCCCTTAAAAGAAGACATCGTCAGCTACGTGCTGCGCGAGGTGCGCCCCTACGTGGCCGACGCCTGGATCGACCGCGAGACGCTGGACGAGCAGGACGGCGGCATTGGCAAGGTCGGCTACGAGATCAACTTCAACCGCGTCTTCTTTCAGTACCAGCCGCCGCGACCGCTGCACGAGATCGATGCCGAACTGGCTGGCGTGGAGCAACGAATTCTGGAGTTGCTGCGGGAGGTGACGCAGTGACAATTTCAACTGCTGCCGCGCATACTGACGCGTGGGTACCTGCGCGCTTGAAGTTCGCTGCTCCCCTGCGCAATGAACGCATGTCCGCCAGTTCTGACCATGCTGACTACCTCGGCCTTGAGAATATCGAGTCTTGGACGGGCAGGATCATCGAAGCTGAGTCGAAGCCGAAAGACACGACTGACGAGCACGCGGGTCTCTCCAACGTATTCAAGGAAGGTGACGTGCTGTTCGGCAAGCTTCGCCCGTACTTGGCGAAGGCTTGCCACGCGCCGCGCGACGGCGTCTGCTCCACGGAGCTGCTCGTCATGCGGCCCGCTGAATCCCTTCATCCCAGGTTCCTGCTCTATTCGCTGCTGAAACCAGACTTTGTGGGGGCGGTTGATGCGTCAACCTTCGGAGCAAAGATGCCTCGCGCCAGCTGGGACTTCATCGGTTCGCTCGAGATTCGCCTTCCGCCCATCGAAGCTCAGTCGATCATCGCCAACTATCTAGACCGTGAAACCGCCCGCATCGACGGGCTGATTGCCGAGAAGGAACGCATGCTGGCGCTGTTGGAAGAAAAGCGTGCTGCTCTCATTAGTCGCGTTGTTACCCGCGGCCTTCATAACAACGTCGCACTCAAGCCTTCCGGTCAGGCGTGGCTGGGTGAGATTCCGGCGCATTGGAGATTGGAGCGCCTGAAGTTTCACCTTCTTGGCCTTGAGCAAGGATGGTCGCCGCAGTGTGATAACTACCCAGCAGAGCCGGATGAATGGGGAGTTCTCAAGGTTGGAGCAGTCAACGCTTGGAATTTCGATCCAGCAGAAAACAAGCGTCTTCCTGATGAAATTGAGCCGCTTCGTGAATACGAAATAAAACAGCATGACGTTCTCATGAGCCGCGCGAATACGACGCAGCTGCTGGGAAGCGTTGTCCATGTGCATGAGATTTCTTCAAAGCTCTTGCTATGTGACAAGCTCTATCGTTTAAACGTCAATGACGATGAGCTTGACCGCGAGTTCCTTGTTGCTTTCTTGCGTGCCAGCCCTGGACGTTTTCAGCTAGAACGCGAGGCGTCCGGCACCAGCGGCTCTATGCAGAATATTGGTCAGGACACGGTACAGAACGCATGGATTGCGCTCCCGCCAATGGATGAGCAGAAAGCAATTTCCCGCTACATCACAGATTCTTTGGCTGAATCCGAGGTGATGGATGCGGCCTTACATAGGACTGTTGATCTGCTGAAGGAGCGCCGCGCTGCGCTGATCACCGCTGCTGTCACCGGCCAGATCCCGCTGGAGGCAATGACCGGATGAAGCTGGAAAGCCTCTCCCTCGCGCACTGCGGTGGCTTCGAGCAGCTCGACATCGCCTTCGAGCCCGATGTGACGCTGATCGCCGGCGTCAACGGCGTAGGCAAGTCCACCGTGTTGCATGCCCTGACAGTGCTGCTGTCGCGGGCACTGCCGGAATTCACGCCTTCGCGTTCGGCCCCGCTGTACTTCACCGATGACGATATCCACGGTGACAAGGGCTCGTTGGAGGTGTCCGCCCGTATCCAGATCGATGGGCAGACCATCAATGCCGGGGTGCAGCGCCTACGGGCGGCGGAGGAGAGAGGCGATCGCGTCGTGCTGCTGCGACAGGCTGAAGTTGCCACCGGCGCCACTGATTTCGCCCAGGCGCTGAATGCGCGCACGCTGACCGGTGAACTGGAAGCGGGCTTGAAGGAAACCCGCACCGCGCTGGCGGCCCTGAAGAGCGCGGCCCATCCGCCGCTGGCGGTGTATTTCTCGCCTAAACGCCAGTTGCCCGGCCAACCGCGCAGCCTGCCGGAGGCCAAACCCTTCGACCCGTCCATCGCCTACGGTCGTGCCCTGCACGATCGCGAGGTGGAACTGCGCGAGTTCATGCATTGGTTCCGCACCCAGGAGAAGCTGGGCGCGGCCAGTGAGCCGCGCCGCCTCAAGGTGCTGGATGCGCTGCGGACTGTGGTCAGCGATCTCGTGCCCGAGTTCAGCAACCTGCGTATCCAGGAGCAACCGCGCCTGGGCTTCGTGGTGGACAAGCGCGGACAGCCCTTTTACCTGCATCAGCTGTCCGACGGCGAACGTGGCCTGCTGGCCCTGGTGTTCGACCTCACCCGACGCCTGGCCATCGCCAACCCGGACAGCGACAACCCCATCGCCGAGGGCGTGGCACTGGTGATGATCGACGAGATCGAGCTGCACCTGCATCCCAAGTGGCAACGCGATGTCTTACAGCGCCTGCGCGACATCTTCAAGGAATGCCAGTTCGTGGTGACGACCCATTCGCCCCTTGTGCTGGGCGAGGTGCCGGCGCGCTGCGTACGCTTCCTCGAATTCGTGAATGGCAAGGTGGCCGTGACCGAGCCCACCGAGGCCTATGGCATGGACGCCAACCGCATCCTGCAGGAGTTCATGGGCGCGCCAGTGCGCAACCGGCAGGTGGACGCTGAACTGAAAATCCTCTTCGAGCTGATTGACAAGGAGCATTTCGACGAGGCCCGTGCCGCAATAAGCGCACTTGAGCGCAAGCTGGGCGAGGACGAACCCGAGTTGACCCGGGCCAGTTCACTGATCCGCTTTCTGGAGGGTGCCGAGTAGATGCGGACCATTCAGAAGGGGCCGGAGCCCGCCACTTTGACCAAGCATCGCCAACAGCCGCATGCCGACTATGAAAACTACGCCGACAAGGCCACCTTGCGGCAGGCGCTGGTGGCGGAGCAGCGCGGCCTGTGCTGCTACTGCCAATCGCGCATTCAGGCCACTCCCGGCGGCATGAAGATTGAGCACTGGGAATGCCAGGCCGACCACCCGGCGAGGCAGATCGACTTCAGCAACCTGCATGGCGCCTGCCTGGGCGGGCACGGCCGTCCCGAGCGCGAGCAGCATTGCGATACCCGCAAGGGCAACAATGGTCTGTGTTTCAGCGTGTGCGACCCCGCTCACCCCATCGAGCGGCAGATCCGTTTCCTGGGTGACGGCAAGATCAGCGCGGACGATGCTGCCATCGACCAGGATCTCAATGCGGTTCTCAACCTCAATCTGCCGCGCCTGGTAAGCAATCGCAAGGCAGTGCTCGCAGCGTTTCAGCAGCGCCTGCAGGACGGACGCCGTGTCGACCCAGCACGCGAACTGCCGAAGTGGGACGGGCGTGAGCCCGGCGAACTACCTGAGTTCGCGCAGGTCATCGTCTATTGGCTACGAAAACGACAAGCAAGAGCCGCCGCATGAAGCGCACGAGCGAAGCCGCTTTTGAAACTGCCATTGAAGCGGTTCTGCTTGCTGAGGGCTACTCGAAGGTCGACGCAAAGGGCTTCGACCGCGAGCGGGCCGTGTTCCCTGAAGAGGCGCTGGAGTTCATCCGTGCCACCCAAGGCAAGGTGTGGGAGAAGCTAGAGGCCTTGCACGGCGAGCAGACTGGCGAGCGGGTGTTGGAGTCACTGTGCAAGTGGATGGATACGCATGGCACCTTGGCCACCCTGCGCCACGGCTTCAAGTGCTTCGGGCGCACCCTGCGGATTGCGTTCTTTCGCCCCGCCCACGGATTAAACCCAGAGCTGGAGGCGCGCTACCAAGCCACCCGCCTAGGGCTGACCCGTCAGTTGCACTTCAGCCCGAAGTCGGAAAAGTCGTTGGACGTGGTGCTGTCGGTCAACGGCATCCCGGTGGTGACGCTGGAACTCAAGAACCCCTTGAGTGGCCAGACAGCGGCAAATGCGATCCACCAGTACCGCCACGACCGCGACCCGCGCGAACCCATCTTCGTGTTCACCAAGCGCGCGCTGGTGCATTTCGCTGTGGACACCGAAGAAGCACACATGGCCACGCGCCTGGCCGGATCATCCACCTATTTTCTGCCTTTCAACCGCGGCATGGATGGGGGCGCAGGCAACCCGCCCGACTCCGAGGGCCGCAACTACAAGACGGCCTACCTATGGGAAGAGGTGTTGCAACGCGACAGCCTGCTCGACCTGCTCGCGCGCTTTCTGCATCTCGATGTGGAAGAGAAGACCACGGACGATGGCAAGAAGCTGCGCAAGGAGAGCCTGATCTTTCCGCGTTATCACCAGCTGCAGGCAGTACGCCAAATAGTGGCAGCCGCCGCGAGCGAAGGGGCGGGGCACAACTATCTGGTGGAGCATTCGGCCGGCAGCGGCAAGAGCAACACCATTGCCTGGCTGGCGCATCGCTTGTCTAGCTTGCATAACGATCGCGACGAGCGGCTGTTCGACAGCGTGGTCGTCATCACCGACCGGGTGGTGCTGGACCGCCAGCTGCAGAACACCATTTACCAGTTCGACCACCGCCAGGGCGTGGTCCAGAAGATTGACGAGGACTCGCGCCAACTCGCCCAAGCCCTTGAAGACGGTGTGCCCATCATCATCACTACGCTGCAGAAGTTCCCCTTCGTATCCGGGCAGCTTGCGAAGTTGAGTGAAGAGCGCGGCGAAGGGGGTAAGAGTCATCTGCCCGCGCGAAAGTACGCGGTGATCATCGACGAAGCGCACAGCTCGCAGTCGGGCGAAACAGCGACTGAACTCAAGGGCGTTTTGGGCGGCGCTGAGCTTCGCCGCAAGGCCCTGGAGATGGCGGAGGAGGAAGGCGAAGTCGAGCTAGAGCGGCTGTTCCGTTCCATGGCCAAGCGGGGCCATCAACCGAACATGAGCTTCTTCGCCTTCACCGCCACACCCAAGCACAAGACCCTTGCGATCTTCGGCCGTAGTGGCGAGCCCTTCCACCGCTACACCATGCGCCAAGCCATCGAGGAAGGCTTCATCGAGGACGTGCTCAAGAGCTACGTCACCTACAAGACCTACTACAAGCTGATCAAGAAGGCTGAGGACGACCCCAACGTCGAGCGGAAAAAGGCCGCCAAGGCGCTGGCGCGCTTCATGCGCCTGCATCCACACAACATCGGCCAAAAGACCGAGGTGATGGTGGAGCACTTCCAACAATTCACGCGGCACAGGATCGGCGGACACGCCAAGGCGATGGTGGTGACCGGCTCCCGGCTTGAGGCAGTGCGCTACAAGCAGGAGTTCGACCGCTACATCCAAGAGAAGGGCTACCCGATCAAGAGCCTGGTGGCCTTCTCAGGCACGGTGGAAGACGACAAACTCCCGGAGACGTCGTATACGGAGGCTGGGATGAATGACGGCCTCAAGGAGAAGGAGCTGCCCGACACCTTCGCTAAGCCGGACTTCCGCGTGCTGCTGGTGGCCGAGAAGTACCAGACCGGGTTTGATCAGCCTTTGTTGCACACGATGTACGTCGACAAACGGTTGGCCGGCATCCAAGCCGTGCAGACGCTGTCGCGCCTGAACCGGACGCACCCCCTGAAGGACGACACCTTCGTGCTCGACTTCGTCAACGACCCCGCAGAGATTCAGGAGGCCTTCCGCCAATATTTCGAAGGCTCGGTCATGGGGGAGGAAGTCGACCCCGACAAACTGTACGAGGTCAAGGCGGAGCTCGACGCATCCGGCATTTATCTGCAGACCGAAGTTGACCAGTTCTCTCAGGTCTTCTTCGCGCCAAAGCGGAGGCAGAGCCCCAGCGACCACAAGATCATGAACGCGGTGCTCGACCAGGCCGTCGCCCGCTTCAAGCAGCTTCAGGATGCCGAGGAAGAGGAGGCTGAGCTGTGGCGAGGGAAGCTGCAGGCCTTCCGAAACCTGTACGGCTTCCTCAGCCAGGTGATCCCTTACCAGGACAGCGATCTGGAGAAGCTGTTCACGTACCTGCGTCACCTCGCTCTGAAGCTGCCCAAGCGCAAGAGCGGACCGGGCTACCAGTTCGATGAGGAAGTTGAGCTTGACTACTACCGGCTGCAGAAGATCAGCGAAGGGTCAATCAGCCTCAACGAGGGCTATGCGAAGCCACTCGACGGGCCACGCGAGGTGGGTTCGGGACTGGTGCGCGAAGAGCATGTCTCGCTGTCGCGGCTGATCGACATCATCAACGAGCGCTTCGGCGGTGAGCTGAACGAGGCCGATCAGCTCTTCTTCGACCAGATCGCCGAAGCCGCGAGTCAGAGCGAAGCGCTACAGAAAGCGGCCGAAGTGAACTCGCTCGACAAATTTCAGCTGGTCTTTCGTCAAGTGCTGGAGTCACTCTTCATCGAACGGATGGATCTGAACGAAGAGCTTTTCTCCAACTACATGGGAAAGCCGGACATGCAAGAGCTGGTGTCGAAGTGGTTGGGCAGCCAGGTCTACGAGCGGTTGTCGCCCAAGACTGGACGGAATCTGGGGGCATAGGCGATGGGCTGGCACCTGACCGCGCGATTGGCTTGGCATGACGACGGCTGGAACGGCCATGTCTGCAGTGCACCGCAGAAGAACACCTACTGCGTCGGTGCTCACTCGTACCCCGGCGACATGATCGCGGAACGGCGTGACCTGGCGTGGGAGCAGGGGTGCGCCGGGAGGTCCTGCGCTGGCCTGGACAAGGCGCCACCTTGCATCTACAGCATCAATGCTTTCGGCAGCGAGGCACTGACATCGTTTGCCGATCCGCCAGCATTCTTCAACAAGGGGACTAAACGGCGCGACTGGGCATTACCCCCCGCAACGGTCTGCGTTTGGCCCTACGAAGAGATGTACCGTGACGAGGTACGCAACGGAAACCACTACGACGCGCTTGCCCGCAAGAAATACGCTGACGAGTTCTTCGCGAAGGTCGAGAAGAACGCGAGCCTGGTCTTCTACTACTCGAACTACTCGAATCCGTTCAGCACGGCCGAGCAGCCCCGCTATGCGCTGATTGGTTTGTCCAGAGTCGTCGAGGTGGGAGGCGAGCTTTACTACGACGGCTGTGACGATCGCACCATGGAGCGGTACGGCGGCTACGTCTGGGACCGAAACGTCACGTCGGCCTATCCAGAGCAGGGGCTGCGATTGCCCTATCACCTCTACAAGGATGACCCCCGCGTCGAGCGGTTCACGGTCTTCCCTGACAACCCACTCCTCTGCAAGTACGGGTCCAAACTGCTGAGTGATGACGAGGCGCTGGGGCTGGTCGAGCAGTTCCATCAGGCGGTGCTGGCGCTCATCGACCTGGGTGATACCAGCGAGAACTGGGAGGCCCGGCGCAAGTGGCTCGAAGCCATCATCAGTGAGCTTTGGCAGCGCCGCGGCGCCTACCCGGGGATGACCGAGGTCTGTGTCTATCTCAATCTGCACGAAGCGATCCCGTACCTGAAGGACCAGGTCGCGTTGGGCCAAGAAGTGAAGGCCGTCGAAGCTGCGTGGGCGCTCGTGGAGGGCAAGGCGCAGACGTTGGGCGCGAAGACGGTGAATAGGCAATCGGTGGATGCCGTGCGGCGAACCTGGAGGTTGCTCGAACCGGAAAGTCAGGCGCTGCTGAAGGACGTTCTGGCGCGTCTGGACATCGACGCCGAGACCATCCGCCGAGTCATCGAAGGGCCGCACTACCAGTACGGCCTGGAGGCCAGGACGGCGGACATTTCACGCAACCCGTACCTGCTGGCGGAACAGTATGTCGGCAGCAACACTGATGACCGAATCACCTGGGGCAAGCTCGATCGCGCCGCGATTCCGTCACCAGAGCTTGGCGTACCGCAGCTCGTGGACCATGACTCGCCGCAGCGATTGCGTGCTCTGGCGGTGGAGTGCCTCTCTCGTGTGAGCGGGCACACTTTCTTGGAGCAGGGCGAGCTGGTGGAGCTGATCAATCGACGCCTACAAAGCGTGCCCGACTGGAAGCAGATCCAGTTCCGCGCCAAGTATTTCGAGGTTGACGAGTCAGAGTACCTGGGCGCTCTGTACTTCCGCAACGAAGATGGCGGCGACTTTGTCTACCTGCGGACAAATCAGCAGGCAGAGCTACGCGTCGAGCGGGAGATCAAGCAGCTGATTCAGCGGCCCGACATCGCGCTGCGCGTCCCGATGACCGAGGACAACTGGCGCGACTTCTTGTTCAAGGACGACAGCCCGCTTGCAGTGAAGGCCAAGAGGCAGTACGAGGAGGCCATCAAGACCCAGAGCGTCGCCTGCGCGAAGGTGTTTGGCCGTGGATTTTCGGTCCTGTGTGGTGCCGCGGGAACGGGTAAGACGACGGTGCTTGCCGCCATCGTCAAGGCCATCCGCAAGGTGGACGGCGTAGGTGCGTCGGTTATCGCGCTCGCTCCCACCGGCAAGGCTGCCGACCGTGCGCGTGAGGTGTTTGAGCGGGACGCGACCCTAGGTGCCGTGGAGACGGCCACGATTCATTCGTTCCTGGCCAAGCGGGGTTGGCTCAACGACAACTTGACGTTCAAGCGCATCGGCGGCGAGCAGGAGACTCAACGCCAGACGATCATCATCGACGAGTGCTCAATGATGGATCTGCAGCTTTTTGCGACGCTGTTCCTCGCAATCAAGTGGTCGACCGTGAAGCGTCTGATCCTTGTAGGCGATCCTAACCAGCTGCCGCCAATTGGTACGGGTAGAGTCTTCGCGGACATCGTCGGCTACTGCAAGGCAAAGGCCCCAGAGTCCATCTGCGAACTCACGGCGAACCTGCGACAGCTGGAGAATCGCGCGGAGGGCAAAGGCACCGGGATCATTGACCTGGCGAGCTTGTACAGGCAATCTGATCTGGCTGAAGAGAAGGACGAGGACAGAGAGGCTGCGGTCGAAGACCTGCTCCGGCGTGTCCAGGCCTCTGGTGACGTCGATAAGGACCTTCGCGTGCTGTACTGGCAGGAACCCGAAGACCTGTCCGCATTGATCCTCCAGCAGATGACCATCGACATGGCCGAGGATGCTGGAGTCGATCCTGACTCACTACCCTTCCACAAGCTTTGGGACAAAGCATTCAACTGGCGTCCGGAATATGCGCAGGTGCTGAGCCCCTATCGGGGTGAGCTGTATGGGATTGAGGCCCTGAACCTCGCCATTCAGCAACACAAGAGCGGGAGCCTCATGCAGCGCAACGGTGCGCTTGACGGCATCACGCTGTTCGACAAGGTTATCCAGATCCGAAATCGCACGTCCTCGGATCCGATTTACGGCTATGACTTCAAGACCAAGCGGATCGATCAGTGCGACGTGTTCAATGGCGAGCTCGGATTCGTGGGTCCGCACGGGTACGACAGGGATGCCTGGAAGCAACGGGGTTTTCGCCTGCAGCGCCTTGCGGTGGCCTTCGCCCGGAGAGGTGACATCCGCATCAACTACGGCACCGATCTTGGAAAGGACTCGAGCGGGCGATTCCTGCACGCGCAGCGCGTGGAAGAGAACCTCGAACTGGGCTACGCGATTTCAGTCCACAAAGCACAAGGCAGCGAGTTCGACCGGATCTACGTGGTCATCCCTGCCTCGAAACGCCAGCTCCTTAGCCAGGAGCTGCTGTACACCGCTCTCACAAGAGGCAAGCGCCACTGCACCCTGTTCATTCAGGGCGACGCTGGCGCGCTCATCGACATGCGGCGCCGTGAGCGATGCTGGCTTGCGCGGATCAATTCTTCGCTACTTGGATGGCATCTTGCGCCAATGCAGCTCTTGAAGCTGGAGGGCTGGTATGAGGCAGGCAAGATCCACGAGGCCCTGTCTCGCGACATGGTACGCAGCAAGTCCGAGGTAATCATTGCGAACATGCTCCATGAGCGCGACATCACCTTCTTCTACGAGAAGCCCCTGTTCGCACCGGATGGAACGATGTACCTCCCCGACTTCACGCTCATCTGGCAGGGCGAGGAAATCTACTGGGAACATGTCGGCCGCCTGAGCGACCCCGAGTACGCCAAGAAATGGACGGCGAAGCTCGCTTGGTACGAAAAGCACTTCGCTGGGCGGTTCCGAGTGACCTACGAGAAGAACCCCGGCCTCGCCGTTGGCGCCCCCACTTCACCGCTTGACGTGAGTGTGCAGGCTGACGCAATCATCAGACAGCTGTAGTCGCATAGTGGACGGAGCTTCGCAGGTCAACGCCCGCCCAAATTGGCATTGGACTACATGTCTTCGGGCTCAGTTCTCAGCTGCGCATGGCTCACGTACTGCCAACGTCGAAGAAGCTCTTGACGCCATTCTTGCCCGATACGAGCCATGGCCTCCGCGATGGTGTATCCATCATCTTTTAGCAGGTCGGATCGGCTGGCTGCGAGGGCAACGTAGAGTCGCTCCCCCGTACTCATTCCACGGCAGGCGTCCAGCTTGTTGCAAGCCACACGGTGGGCGACTTCGTCCAGGTAGTCGAGTTGATCATTCATCATCACTTCTCCATCAAACGGGTAGAGGGTTGCGCAAACGTTCGGTTTGATCAAGTCACGTCGCGAGCGGGCCGGTCTCGGCGGGTAATGCTCTCGTAGCCAAGATTGCGTGCCAAGTCGACCCAGAAGTTTGGGTACTTCTCCAAGATTCGGCAGAACGGACCAGCCGGCGCCTGGTTCCGCGCATTCAGGACAGCTTCAACGGCACCATGTTTCGCGCCCAAGTCACTTGCAAACTCTTCTAGTTCTCCAAGCTCGTGAAAGCGCCCGTAGACGTGCCTGAACTCATCTGTGAGAGAACTGATGGCGATACTGATTACCTGAAGCTTCAGCTCAGTATCAAGCGTTACCATGCTCATTCCGTCATCAACGTGATGTTTCATTTCGAATCCCTTTCGATCATCCGATCTTGCTAACGAGGTGTGCTGCACTGAAGTGCGTGTAACGCTTCAACATTTGCAGAGTCTTGTGGCCTGTACACGAGGCGACTTCAAGCGGGTTCAGCCCTTTCTCGAAAAGCCGACTCGTGGCTTCGTGGCGCAGGTCATGGAATCTCAGGTTCTGGATGTTCAGTGCCTTCACGCCACGGATAAATGACCGCTTGATAGCCTCGGCAGACACACCATCAAACACCGGACCACTGCTTCGCGGTCCAAGTGAACGCAGCACTTCAACAGCCTTGTTCGACAGCGGCACCGATCTCTGCGACCCGTTCTTCGTGGTTGGCAACGTAGCCACCTGCGTGACGAAATTGATGTACTCCCACCGAAGCCCAGCAAGCTCGCTCTGGCGCATGGCAGTCTCGATTCCCAATTTAGTGATCGGGGCCATGTAGGAGTTGCGAGGAACTCCGGCAACGAACCGCCCTTCCGCGCTTCTGGCATCGGAGGAGGCGAAGTAGCCCAACAGTCGTTCTTCTTCATCGCAGCAGAGTCGCCGCTCTCGCCCAGGTGCAGCCCTGGGCTTGCGCACCAGTCGCACTGGGTTCTCATTCATTGCGATTCCCCACTCACGACGCGCGGTTTCGATGACATGACCCATCAGGTTCAAGTCACGAAGGACAGTCGAAGGACTGACACTCTTCAACCGCTCATCTCGCCAACCGGCGATCTTGGTGCCCGAGAGGGCTGACATCGTCGCGTGTGCGATTGGATGGCGTGCGAGGGCCTTGATGCGAAACACTTCCGAGGCCGCACCCTTCTTCGTGGGACTGACCTCTGAGGCGTATCGCTGCAGGATCTGGCCGAGCGTCGTCTTGTCAGACTCCGTGCGGTCGACGAATACCCCTCTTTCGATGTCCGCCTCGACCTGCATGGCCCAGCGCTCGGCGAGGACCTTCGTGCGGAATGATCTCGACAGGTCCGGATGACCTTGCCGACGGATGCGGGCGCGCCAGCGGCCGGATTTCCTTTTCTCGATTTGTGCCATGTTGGCTACTCCTTGGTTCGTGACAGAGAGACTGTCGACGAGGTCTGGAGCGAAGGGAGGACAGCAAAGCCTCGACTTCAGTGCCACTTGCTGGTCGTGCCCCGCCCGGGAGAGCTCGACCCAAATTCGACCCAGCGGGGGGCCAGAACGCAAAAAAGGGACTCAGCATGTCTGCTAAGTCCCTGATCTACTTGGTGGGCGGTGCAGGGTTCGAACCTGCGACCCCTGCCGTGTGAAGGCAGTGCTCTACCACTGAGCTAACCGCCCGTGTTCAGCCTATGAGTGTACCACAGGCTGAGACGGTTTTCAGTGGAACTGCTCTTCTTCGGTGGAACCGGTCAGCGCCTTGACGCTGGAAGAACCGCCCTGGATCACGGTGGTCACGTCGTCGAAGTAGCCTGCGCCCACTTCCTGCTGGTGCGACACGAAGGTGTAGCCCTTGTCGCGTGCAGCGAACTCGGCTTCCTGCACCTGGTCCACATAGTGCTTCATGCCTTCGCCGCGGGCGTAAGCGTGGGCAAACTGGAACGTGTTGTACCAGTTGATGTGGATACCGGCCAGCGTGATGAACTGGTACTTGTAGCCCAGCGCCGACAGGTCTTCCTGGAAGGAAGCGATCTGGCTGTCGTTGAGGTTCTTCTTCCAGTTGAACGAGGGCGAGCAGTTGTACGACAGCAGCTTGCCAGGGCAGGCAGCGTGCACAGCTTGTGCGAACTCACGGGCGAAGCCGATGTCGGGCACGCCGGTTTCGCACCACACCAGGTCGGCGTAGGGAGCGTAGGCCACGCCACGGCTGATGGACTGCTCCAGGCCGTTCTTGACGCGGTAGAAACCTTCTTGGGTGCGCTCGCCGGTCAGGAAAGGCTTGTCGTTGGCGTCGTGGTCGGAAGTGATCAGGTTGGCGGCTTCGGCATCGGTGCGGGCCAGCACGATGGTGGAGACACCCATCACGTCGGCGGCGAAACGGGCCGAGATCAGTTTCTCGCAGGCTTCCTGCGTCGGCACCAGCACCTTGCCACCCATGTGGCCGCACTTCTTGACGGCAGCCAGTTGGTCTTCGAAGTGAACGCCGGCGGCACCCGCAGCGATCATGTTCTTCATCAGTTCGAAGGCGTTCAGCACGCCACCAAAACCGGCTTCGGCGTCGGCCACGATGGGCAGGAAGTAGTCGATGAAGTCCTTGTCGCCGGGGCCAATGCCACGGCTCCACTGGATTTCGTCAGCGCGCTTGAAGGTGTTGTTGATGCGGCGCACCATGGTGGGCACCGAATCGTAGGCGTACAGCGACTGGTCGGGGTACATGGTTTCGCTGGTGTTGCCATCGGCGGCGACTTGCCAGCCCGACAGGTACACGGCTTCCAGACCGGCCTTCGCTTGCTGCATGGCTTGACCGGCGGTGATCGCGCCGAAGGCGTTGACGTAGCCCTTCTTGGCGCCGCCGTTGACCTTGTTCCACAGCGTCTCAGCGCCGCGCTTGGCCAGCGTGTACTCGGGCTGCAGGCTGCCGCGCAGGCGCACGACGTCAGCAGCGGAATAGCCGCGCTTCACGCCCTTCCAGCGGGGGTTGGTTGCCCAGTCTTTTTCCAGGGCGGCGATTTGCTGTTCGCGGGTTTGTTGGGTCATCAGTCACTCCATGCGTTGGTTGAAAGAGGTCAATGCAGCAAGAGACACGCCACATCGATGTCTCTACTTTAAGTCTTATACAAGACCGTGTAAAGCTCTTATGTCTTATACAAGACATAAATTAGATCGTTACAAATCAACCACTTAGCAGCGCATTTTCATAAAATGAAAATCAAAACCGCATTGAAGAAATCCAATTCCGCACCGCAACATTGCATATTTCGCATTGCGGAACAATGGGCTGCGTTTTGAAATTCAATCGCTGCGATGGGGTGCAACGGCGTCGCGTCGCAACCAATCGCCGCCGGCAATATCTGGCGCGCCCCGAATGCGACTGGGGTGGATTTCGTACACCAGGCAGCGCAACGGCCGCCCCGCCACCGTCACTTCCAGATGGCGTTTGAGGTACTCCCCCTGACCATCGGCTTGTACGTCCTCCAGGCGGTCCAGGTCTGCTTCCAGTGCCGGCGCAATCGCGTACACCTCGCCGTGCACCGGGCCGCCTGGCCCGAGCACCACGCCGGGATAGGCGCCCAGGTGGTGCATCACGCCTTGAATGCAGGCCTTGCCCACCCAGCGCGGCGCTGGATGGCGGTGGTTGATGTCGTTGGCCTCACCCCGCCGCAGCGTGCCATAGACAAACACATGGCCCCAGTGGGCGTTGTCGGCCGGGTCAGGGGCCGATGCCCGCGGGTCCATGGCCAGCCGCCGTCACACCAGCGGCGCGGCCGCCACCACGATGCCGTCGGCATCGGCGTACAGCCAGTCCCCCGGCCGCACCCACACGCCCTGCACTTGCACGGCAACGTCGCGCTGCCCCTCCCGGCGCTTCTCGGTGGGCCAGGGCATGGGCGCCAGCGCGCGTATGCCCACTGGCTGCGCGGCCAGTTCAGCCACATCACGCACACAGCCGTCGATCACCACACCGGCCCAGCCGTTCTTGGCCGCTGCCGCGCCCAGGTTGCCGCCCAGCAAGGCCCGGCGCAGCGAACCGCCACCATCAACCACCAGCACCTGGGCCACGCGCCCGGCCGGGGTCTCCAGGTAGCCCGGGGAATCAACTGCGGCCTTGACCAGCGAGTTGTCTTCAAAACATTTCACCGTGACCACCGGGCCACAAAACTGGGTGAGGCCACCGAAATCACGGAACACCGGCGGCAACACGCGGAAAGCACCGCTGGTGTCGTTCTTGTGGGCATCGCAGAAATCACAGGTGGCAAAACGGGGGCTCATGGGATCACAGGTCCTGACGGGTTGAACATCGGCCGCCAGCGCGGCCACAAAAGGGGTCGACCGAGGCCGATGCGCAAGCATAACGAAAGCCCTGCGCAGGCCTGGCGGCCCCGGGTTTTCCCTCTGAAACCGGGCCTTCGGCAGTCACGTCGGCTGCTGGAGAGACAGGGGTTCGAGTTTTTTCGTCGTTTCCAGAGGCAAATCCGCAACGTTCCCCAATGAAAAAGCGCTTTCTCGCTTGGACGGGGCTTGTTTCTCCAGTAGCATCCGGTTTGCCAGTGGGGAAGCAGTTTTTCGCTGGTGATTAATCAACTTCTAGAAGGAAATTCAATCATGGCAACTGCGAAAAAAGCGCCGGCAAAAAAAGCGCCCGCCAAAAAGGCGGCTCCGGCAAAGAAAGCGGCAGCACCCGCGAAGAAGGCGGCCGCTCCGGCCAAGAAAGCGGCTCCTGCGAAAAAGGCAGCAGCCCCGGCCAAGAAGGCTGCGCCTGCGAAGAAAGCAGCGCCTGCCAAAAAGGCCGCTGTGAAAAAGGCGCCGGCCAAGAAGCGCACCCCCAACGCGGCCTTCATGAAGGCCCTGACCCCCAGCGCTGCCCTGGCCGCGGTGATTGGCGACAAGCCCATCCCTCGCACCGAGATCGTCAGCAAGCTGTGGGTCTACATCAAGAAGCACGGCCTGCAGGACGCGCTCAACAAGCGCATGGTCAACGCCGACGCCAAGCTGAAGGAAGTCTTCGGCAAGGCCCAGGTGTCGATGTTCGAGATGGCTGGCCTGATCGGCAAGCACGTCAAGTAAACCGCTCCTTGCTTCCCTCCAAAAAGCCGGCGCAAGCCGGCTTTTTTCATGGCGTCGTGGCCGCCTTCGCTCAGCGCGACCGGGTGCGCAGGCCCACCCCGAGCGCCGCCACCACGCTGAGCAACAGCACGGCCGCCGCGCCCACCAGCGTGGCGCCATACCAGCCACGGTCCATGAGGACGCCAAACAGCAGCGGCGAGATGGCAAAGCCGGTGTCCAGGCCCGAGTACACCAGGCCATAGACGCGGCCGGTGGCGCCGGGCGGCGTGGCGCGTTTGATCATCATGTCGCGCGACGGCCCGCCGATGCCCACCGCAAAGCCGGTGGCGGCCAGCACCACCATGGTGGCGGTGCCGCCCAGCCAGCCGGTACCGCACAAGGCCAGCAACACCGCCGCGGCCGCCATGCACCAGGCCACCACCCGGTCACTGTGGGCCGAGTGGCTGGCGATGAAGCCCCCCACCAGCATGCCCACCGCCCCGCTCAGCATGTAGCCGGTCAGCGTCAGCGTGGCGGCTTCAAAGCTCACGCCGTGCATGGCCTGCAGGATGGAGGCGGAAAAGCTCTGGATCACCGCCAGCGTCATGGTGGACAACAGGAAAAAACCAAAGCACCACCAGACCACCGGCAACTTCATGAAGGCCACGCTGTCGCCGGCCGAGGCCTCAGGCCGGTGCACCACCGCCTCGGTGTGCAGTTTGTCCCGCTGCACCAGCAAGACCAGCAGCACGGCCGCAAACAGCGCAGCAGCCACACCATAGGCCGCACGCCAGCCCAGCCAGGCCCCCATGCCGGCAAAAAACACCGGGGCCGCGGCCCAGCCCAGGTTGCCGGTCAGCCCGTGGGCACTGAAGGCATGGCCCAGCCGAGGTGCCGACACGCGCTGGTTCAGGATGGTGAAGTCGGCCGGGTGCAGTGGTGCGTTGCCCAGGCCGGCCAGCGCCGCCACCGCCAGCAGGCCGGCGTAACCGGTCACTGCCGAGGCGGCCAGACAGGCCAGCGAAAAAATGCCCATGGAAGCCAGCAGCACCGGCTGGGCACCGACACGGTCCACCACAAAGCCGGCCGAGGCCTGGCCCAGGCCAGACACCACAAAAAACACCGTCATCAGCAACCCCAGTTGGGAAAAGCTCAGCCCGAACTCCCGCATGAACACCGGAAACAGCAACGGCAGCAGCAGGTGGGCGAAGTGCGAACTGGCGTGGGCCAGACCCACCAGACCGATGACACCGGCGTCCCGGGCCAGTGGCACGGGTGTGGTGGACAGCAGGGCCGGGGACCCGGTGGAAGCGAGGCTTGCGGTGTTCATGCTGTCATGCTAATTTCCAAGTCACTTGCCTGAAAACCGCTGTTTGCCAAACATTGTTGAAATTCAGCCAAAACCCTTTGCCATGGTTGCGAAGCGCCGCCCTCCACTGACCACGCTGCCGCTGGGCGATGTCGACCCGTTCAGCCCCTCCGTCGACCAGCCGGTGCGCACCCGGGCCCGCGCCATTGCGCCCGACACCCACATCGCGCCACACCAGCATGCCTGGGCCCAGCTGGCCTATTGCGCCAGCGGGCTGCTGCGTGTCAGCACCTGGGTCGACTGCGCCCGTGAAACCAACTACACCCTGCCACCGTCGCGAGCGCTGTGGATTCCGCCCTCGGCCCGCCATGCGGTGACGGTGGTGGAGGCCTCCGAGCTGCGCACGCTGTACATCGACGCCAGTGTGGTGCCTGCCGGCTGGGACCGCTGCCATGTGCTGGTGGTGTCGCCCTGGCTGCGCGCGCTGATCCACGCGCTGGACGAACCCCACAACAGCCAGTCACCGGCGCGGCAACAGGCGCTCAACACCCTGCTGCTCGACGACCTGGTGCGGGCCGACACCCAGGCCCTGGGCGTGCCCCTGCCCTGCGCCCAAACCGGCGATCGCCGGCTGCGGGCGCTGTGCGAGGCGGTGCTGCGGTCGCCCGATGCCCGGGCCACGCTGGCCGAATGGTCGGCCCAGGTGGGGGCCAGCGAACGCACCATGGCGCGCTTGTTCAGGGAGCAGCTGGGCACCAGCTACCAGCAGTGGCGGCTGCAGGCGGTGCTGGCCCATGCGCTGCCGCTGTTGGTCAAGGGCCTGCCGGTGAGCCGGGTGGCCGACGCCTGCGGCTACGCCACCGACAGCGCGTTCTCAGCGATGTTCAAGGCCGCGATGGGCCACCCGCCCAGCCACTTTGCCGCCCATCCCCACCCGTCCTTGTCCCACCACAGCCACTGAAGCGGTGTCAGCCCAAGGGCCGGTCAGGCTGGGGTTTGGCCTCGACATCGGTCACGTCGTCCAGCACCCGCGGGGACCGGCCGGGTGCCTGCGGCTCGGCTGTCCAGCGGCTGGAGGCGGCCCGAAAGCGCGACCATTGGGCCTGCGGGTCCACCCCCAGGCCACCCACGCCAAACCGCCAGGTGGGCGCTGGCCGGCCCGTCATGCGGTTCCAGCAACCCCGCAGCATCGCAAACGCCACCAGCACCAGGGCAGCGGCCAGCAGGCTGGCCAACAGCACCAGGGCCGCCAGGGCCAAGGCCAGCCGCAGCAGCGCGCGGGCCATCATCGAAAACAGATTCAAAACGTCGTTCCTTTGCGAAGGAAGTGAGGACGGTCTGGCGGCTTTCAAGAACAGCCGTGCCGCCGTGTCAACCGAGGCCGAACAGACAGACCCAGGCCCACAGGCTGGCCACCGCCAGAAAGGGTAACGCATGGGCATGAAACGCCCGCCAACCCCGTGGGTCGCCCAGCAGGCGCAAGGCAATCAGGTTGGCCAGCGAGCCCAGCATGAAGCCGTAGCCGCCCACATTGACCGCCCAGGCCATGACCCGCCAGTTCTGCGTGTACTCGGCCAGCACAATCGCCGCCGGCACGTTGCTGATCAGCTGCGAGCTGAGCACGCCCATCCAGAACAGCGTGGGCCCGTGCAACAGGTCGTGGCCGGCCATCAGGCCACGCACCGGGGCCAGGCCGGCCAGCAGGCGCAGGTCGACAAACATCAGCACAAACACCGCCAGCAGGCCCCAGTCCAGCCGCCGCAGCACCAGCGGCCGCAGCCCGCCAATGACGCCCATCACCGCCGCCATGGCCCACAGCGCCTGGTGCTGGTCGGTCAGCACCAGAAACGGGGCGTACAAGGCCAGGGCGGTCCACAGCAGCGGCTTGTCCACCGGGGTGGCGGATGCATCGGCGTGCAGCGCCAGCGGCCGGCCGGCAAAGGCCAGCGCGGTCCACACCAGCAGCAGCACCATCAGCCCGGCCACCAGCGGCAGCATCTGCAGCGTGAAGTCGGCAAACGACTGGTGCGACAGCTGCCACAGAAACAGGTTTTGCGGGTTGCCTATGGGCGTCAGCGCCGAGCCGGTGTTGACCGCCAGGGCCTCGAACACCACCAGCCGCACCACCGGCACCGGCGCCATGCGGGCGATGCCCAGGGTCAGTGGCACCACCACAAACAGCGCCACGTCATTGGTTAGCACCATGCTCAGCAAGGCCGCCGCCAGCACCAGGCACAGCGCGGCCCGCCGTTCGGTGGCCATGGCCCGTACCAGCCACTGGCCCAGGCGCTGCAGGCCGCCGCTCAGCTCCACCGCCTTGGTCAGCATCAGCAAGCCAGTCAGTGCGGCCACGGTGGGCACATCCACCAGCGAGGGGTAGGTCTGCCAGGGCACGGTCGACAGCGGCGCCAGCACCGCCAGGGCCAGCACCAGCACCACCAACAAGGGGTCGGCACGCAGCAGCGCCAGCAGCCCGCGGGGTTCAGGCCGCACAGGGGCCGGGGGAGGAGAACTCATGGAGGGCATTCAGACAACAAACAAGGGCGCAGGTGGACAGGGCCGCCCCGCCCGGCAGTGTGCCGAATCGACACAGGCCCCGCTGAAGCCCATGAAAAAAGCCCCGCCGGACAGGCCGGGCGGGGCTTGAGCAGGGCTGGGTCCGGTCAGAGGTTCTCGGCCAGCTGGGCCAGGATGGCCGGGTTTTCCAGCGTGCTGATGTCTTGCGTGATGGCCTCGCCCTTGGCGATGCCACGCAGCAAACGGCGCATGATCTTGCCCGAACGGGTTTTGGGCAGGTTGTCACCGAAGCGGATGTCCTTGGGCTTGGCGATGGGGCCAATTTCCTTGCCCACCCAGTCGCGCAACTCCTTGGCGATCGCCTTGGCCTCGTCGCCCACCGGACGCGAACGCTTCAGCACCACGAAGGCGACGATGGCTTCACCGGTCAGGTCGTCGGGACGGCCCACCACGGCGGCTTCGGCCACCAGGTCGGACTTGGAAACCAGCGCCGACTCGATTTCCATCGTGCCCATGCGGTGGCCGGAGACGTTCAGCACGTCGTCGATGCGGCCGGTGATGCGGAAATAGCCATTCTGCTCGTTGCGCACCGCGCCGTCGCCGGCGAGGTAAATCGTGCCACCCATTTCCTCGGGGAAATAGCTCTTCTTGAAACGCTCGGGGTCGTTCCAGATGGTGCGGATCATCGACGGCCAGGGGCGCTTGATGACCAGGTTGCCACCGGAGCCGTTGGGCAGGTCCTTGCCGGTCTCGTCGACGATGGCCATGGCGATGCCGGGCAGCGGCAGCGTGCAAGAGCCCGGCACCAGTGGCGTGGCGCCCGGCAGCGGAGTGATCATGTGGCCGCCGGTTTCGGTCTGCCAGAAGGTGTCGACGATGGGGCAACGCTCGCCGCCGATGTGCTTGTAGTACCACATCCAGGCTTCGGGGTTGATGGGCTCACCCACCGAACCCAGGATGCGCAGCGTGGAGAGGTCCCAGTTCTTCGGATGCACCTTCTCGTCACCGTCGGCGGCCTTGATCAGCGAACGGATGGCGGTCGGTGCGGTGTAGAAGATGCTGACCTTGTGCTGCTCGATCATCTGCCAGAAGCGGCCGGCGTTCGGGTAGGTGGGCACGCCCTCGAACACCACCTGGGTGGCGCCGGCGGCCAGCGGACCGTAGGCGATGTAGCTGTGGCCGGTGATCCAGCCGATGTCGGCGGTGCACCAGTAGACATCGTCTGGACGCAGATCAAAGGTCCAGTCCATGGTCAGCTTGGCCCACAGCAGGAAGCCGCCGGTGCTGTGCTGCACGCCCTTGGGCTTGCCGGTGGAGCCGGAGGTGTAGAGGATGAACAGCGGGTGCTCGGCGCTGACGAACTCGGGTTCGCAGGTCGTGGCCTGGCCTTGCAGGGCGTCGTGCAGGTAGACGTCGCGACCGGCCACCATGGGGCAGGCGGTGGCGGTGCGCTGGTAGACGATGACGTTCTTCACCGACTCGCAGCCGCCCATGGCGAAGGCTTCGTCGATGATGGTCTTCAGCGGCAGCTCCTTGCCGCCGCGCATCTGGTAGCTGGCGGTGATGACGGCCACAGCGCCGGCGTCCTGGATGCGCTCTTGCACGCTCTTGGCCGAGAAGCCGCCGAACACCACCGAGTGGGTGGCGCCGATGCGGGCGCAGGCCTGCATGGCCACCACGCCTTCAACGGTCATGGGCATGTAGACCAGGACGCGGTCGCCCTTTTTGATGCCCATGCCGCGCAGCGTGTTGGCCAGCTGGCAGACCTTGGCGTGCAATTCCTTGTAGGTGACCTTGGTGACCTTGCCGTCGTCGCTCTCGAAGATGATGGCGTTCTTGTTCTCGGTGGGGGTGCCGAGGTGGCGGTCCAGGCAGTTGTACGAAGCGTTGAGCTCGCCGTCTTCAAACCAGGTGTAGAACGGCGCGTTGGACTCGTCGAGCACCTTGGTGAAAGGCTTCTTCCAGCTCAGGTTGTCCTTGGCCAGGCGGCTCCAGAAACCGTTCGGGTCGGTCTCGGCTTCCTTGCACAAGGCGTTGTAGGCGTCCATGCCCGAGATGCGCGCGGCCTTCACAGTCGCCTCGCTGGGCGTGAAGACACGGTTCTCAATCAGGGTGGATTGGATCGCCGACGAATTGCTGGTCATGTCTCTGTCTCCTGGTTTGTAAATTTGGCGCCAATGTCAGGGTTTGCACTTACATCCTACTGACTGAAAGCTAGCTTACACCCCACACGCCGTGGGTGTCACAGGCGCTGCCTACAATCCGCAAAAACAAGCCCATTGCTTGAAAAGAACACCATGTCCAACCCCACACCCCCCAGCCGACTTCGCCCCCTGCCCAACTTCATCTTCGCCAGCCGCTGGCTGCAGCTCCCCCTTTACCTGGGCCTGATCGCCGCCCAGGGCGTCTATGTCTTCCATTTCTGGCTGGAACTGACCCATTTGCTGGAGGCCGCCTTCGGCAGCCAGACCGCGCTGCAGGCGCTGGTGACCAGCATCGGCTACAAGTCCACCACCACCATCACCGGCCTGAACGAGGTCATCATCATGCTGGTGGTGCTGGCGCTGATCGACGTGGTGATGATCTCCAACCTGCTGATCATGGTCATTGTTGGCGGCTACGAGACCTTCGTCAGCCGCATGAACCTGGAAAGCCACCCCGACCAGCCCGAGTGGCTCAGCCACGTCAACGCCTCGGTGCTGAAGGTCAAGCTGGCCACCGCCATCATCGGCATCTCGTCCATCCATTTGCTGAAGACCTTCATCAGCGCCGCCAACTACGACGAGAAAGTGCTGATGTGGCAAACGCTGATCCACATCACCTTTTTGCTCAGCGCGATCGCCATCGCCTACACCGACAAATTGCTGACGCAAACCCAGCACAGCACCCCCCACTGACGGGCCCCACCCAGACACCCCATGATGCGCTGGCGCCACCCCCAGGTTCTGACAACGGTGGCACTCGCCCTGCCCACCCTGGCGTCGGCGGCCGACATCGACGGCGCCAGCCTGTCAGCGGCCTGGGGCCTGCCGTTTGCCGGCATGCTGTTGTCGATTGCGCTGCTGCCGCTGCTGGCACCCCGGTTCTGGCACCACCACTACGGCAAGGTGGCCGCCGGCTGGGGACTGGCCTTTGTGCTGCCCTTCGCCAGCCTGTACGGCCCGGCCCTGGCCGGCGCCAGTTTTGTGCACGCGCTGCTGGCCGAGTACATCCCCTTCATCGCCCTGCTCACCGCGCTGTTCACCATCGCCGGCGGCATCCACATCCGCGGCAACCTGCATGGCAGCCCGGCCCTCAACACCGGACTGCTGTCGCTGGGTGCGCTGCTGGCCAGCGTGATGGGCACCACCGGCGCCTCGATGCTGCTGGTCCGACCGTTGATCCGCGCCAACGACAACCGGGTGCACAAAGCCCATGTGCTGATCTTCTTCATTTTCATCGTCTCCAACATCGGCGGCTCGCTGACGCCGCTGGGCGACCCGCCGCTGTTCCTGGGCTTTTTGAAGGGCGTGGACTTTTTCTGGACGGTGGGCCACATTTTCCCCGAGACCCTGTTCCTGCTGGGCTCGCTGCTGGCGCTGTTTTTTGTCATGGACCACGGGTTCTACCGGCGCGAAGGCGTGCTGCCGGCCGACCCGACACCCGACACGCGGCGCTTCGGTTTTGACGGCGCCTTCAACTTCGCCTTGCTGGCCGCCGCGGTGGGCCTGGTGTTGCTCAGCGGCTTCTGGAAGTCGCCGGTGGTGTTCACCCTCTTCGGCACCGAGGTGGGCCTGCCCGGCCTGGTGCGCGACGCCGGTCTGGTGGGTCTGACACTGGCTTCTTTGGCGCTGACGCCGGCGGCGGTGCACAGCGACAACCAGTTTTCCTGGGAGCCGATGCGCGAGGTGGCCAAGCTCTTCGCCGGCATTTTCCTGACCATCATCCCGGTGATTGCCATGCTCAAGGCCGGCACCGACGGGCCGTTTGGCGCCATCGTCACGGCCGTCACCCGGCCCGACGGCCAGCCCAACCCCATGATGTATTTCTGGGCCACCGGCGTGCTCAGCTCCTTTTTGGACAACGCCCCCACCTACCTGGTGTTCTTCAACACCGCCGGCGGCGACCCACAGCTGCTGATGGGCCCACTGGCCACCACGCTGGCCGCCATCTCCGGCGGCGCGGTGTTCATGGGCGCCAACACCTACATCGGCAACGCGCCCAACCTGATGGTCAAGGCGATTGCCGAGAGCCGCGGCGTGGCCATGCCCAGCTTCTTTGGCTACATGGCCTGGTCGGGCGCCATCCTGCTGCCGCTGTTTGTGGTGACCAGCGTCATCTGGTTTCGCTAGCGGCCGGCTCAGACCATGTCCTGGGGTCGGACCCAGGCGTCGAATTGCTCGGCCGTCACATGGCCGGAGGCCACCGCCGCCGCGCGCAGGCTCAGCCCCTCCTTGTGGGCCAGCTTGGCAATTTGCGCCGCCTTGTCGTAGCCGATGTGCGGGTTCAGCGCCGTCACCAGCATCAGCGAGCGGTCCACCAGCTCGGCGATGCGGGCGTGGTTGGGCTCTATGCCCACCGCACAATGGCGGTTGAAACTGGCCATGCCGTCGGCCAGCAGCCGCACGCTTTGCAAAAAGTTGTGCGCCACCAGCGGCCGGAACACATTCAGCTCGAAGTTGCCCGAAGCGCCGCCGATGTTGATGGCCACGTCGTTGCCAAACACCTGGCAGCACAGCATGGTCAGCGCCTCGCTCTGCGTCGGGTTCACCTTGCCCGGCATGATGGACGAGCCCGGCTCGTTCTCGGGAATGGCCAGCTCGCCCAGGCCGCTGCGCGGCCCGCTGGCCAGCCAGCGCACGTCGTTGGCCAGCTTCATCAGGCTGGCCGCCAGGCCCTTGAGCGCGCCATGGGCGTGCACCAGCGCGTCGCAGCTGGCCAAGGCCTCGAACTTGTTGGGCGCCGTCAGCAGCGGCAGGCCGGTGCGGTCGGCCAGTTCGGCCGCCGCCTGTTCGGCAAAGCCGGCCGGTGCATTGAGCCCGGTGCCCACCGCAGTACCGCCCAGCGCCAGTTCGCACAAATGGGGCAGCGCGGCGCGCACATGGCGCTCGGCATGGTCCAGCTGCGCCTCATAACCGGAAAATTCCTGGCCCAGCGTCAGCGGCGTGGCGTCCTGCAAATGGGTGCGGCCGATTTTCACAATGCCCTGGAAAGCCTGGGCCTTGGCATGCAGCGTGGCGCGCAGCGCGGCCAGCGCCGGCAGCAGCCGCTGCACCAGGCCGTCCACCGCCGCCACATGCATGGCGGTGGGGAACACGTCGTTGCTCGACTGGCTGCGGTTCACGTCGTCGTTGGGATGCACCCGCCGCCCTTCGCCCCGCGCACCGCCCAGCAACTCGCTGGCACGGTTGGCCAGCACCTCGTTGACGTTCATGTTGGTCTGCGTGCCCGAGCCGGTTTGCCACACCACCAGCGGGAACTCGTCCGGGTGGCGGCCAGCCAGCACCTCGTCGGCCGCGGCCACAATGGCGTCGGCCTTGTCGGCGGGCAGCAGGCCCAGCGCCTGGTTGGTGCGGGCCGCCGCGCGCTTGACCTGCACCAGCGCGTGGACGAGTTCGTGCGGCTGGCGCTCGCCCGAAATGTCGAAGTTCAGCAGCGAACGCTGGGTCTGGGCGCCCCACAGCCGCTCGGCGGGAACGGCGATGGGGCCAAAAGTGTCGTGCTCGGTGCGGGTCGCCATGGGGCCTCCTGACCTGTCAAAATACGGGGCTGCCGTTCACCCTAGCAGACATGGCGGCACTTGCCCACCCTCACCTCACCCCACACACCATGACCACGAGCATCCGCCAGGCCGACCTGATCGAGTCCATTGCTGCCGCCCTGCAGTACATCAGCTACTACCACCCGACCGACTACATCGCCCACCTGGCGCGCGCCTACGAGCGCGAGCAAAGCCCGGCGGCCAAGGACGCGATCGCCCAGATCCTGACCAACAGCAAGATGAGCGCCACCGGTCAGCGCCCGATCTGCCAGGACACCGGCATCGTCAATGTGTTCCTCAAGGTGGGCATGGACGTGCGCTGGGAGGGCTTCACCGGCAGCCTGGACGACGCCATCAACGAAGGCGTGCGCCAGGGCTACAACCACCCCGACAACATGCTGCGCGCCAGCATCGTGGCCGACCCGCAGTTCGACCGCAAGAACACCAAGGACAACACCCCCGCCGTCATCGTCACCGAGATCGTGCCCGGCAACACGGTGGACATCACGGTCGCGGCCAAGGGCGGCGGCTCGGAAAACAAGAGCAAGATGGTCATGCTCAACCCCGGCGACTCGGTGGTGGACTGGGTGCTGAAGACCGTGCCCACCATGGGTGCCGGCTGGTGCCCGCCCGGCATGCTGGGCATTGGCATCGGTGGCACGGCCGAGAAAGCCGTGCTGATGGCCAAGCAGAGCCTGATGGACGACCTGGACATGTACGAACTGCAGGCCAAGTCCAGCAGCGGTGCGGCGCTGAGCAAAACCGAAGAACTGCGCCTGGAACTGTTCGAGAAGGTCAATGCGCTGGGCATCGGCGCCCAGGGCCTGGGTGGCCTGACCACGGTGCTGGACATCAAGATCAAGATGTACCCGACCCACGCCGCCAGCAAGCCGGTGGCCATGATCCCCAACTGCGCCGCCACCCGCCACGCCCATTTCGTGATGGACGGTTCTGGCCCGGTTTACCTCGATCCGCCATCGCTCGACCTGTGGCCCAACGTCAACTGGACGCCCGACTACAACAAGAGCAAAAAGGTCGACCTGAACACGCTCACCAAAGCCGAGGTGGCGAGCTGGAAACCCGGCGACACGCTGCTGCTCAACGGCAAGATGCTGACTGGCCGCGATGCCGCCCACAAGCGCATCCAGGGCATGCTGGCCAAGGGCGAAAAGCTGCCGGTGGACTTCACCAACCGGGTGATTTACTACGTTGGCCCGGTGGATCCGGTGCGCGACGAGGCCGTCGGCCCGGCCGGCCCGACCACCGCCACCCGCATGGACGGCTTCACCGAAATGATGCTGGCCGAGACCGGCCTGATCTCGATGATTGGCAAGTCCGAGCGCGGCCCGGTGGCCATCGAGGCCATCAAGAAACACAAGAGTGCCTATTTGATGGCCGTGGGTGGCGCCGCCTACCTGGTGTCCAAGGCTATCAAGACCGCCAAAGTGGTGGGTTTCGCCGATCTGGGCATGGAAGCCATTTACGAATTCGACGTGGTCGACATGCCGGTCACGGTGGCGGTGGATGCCGGCGGCACCAGCGCCCACATCACCGGCCCGGCCGAGTGGCAAAAGAAAATTGCCACCGGCGAATTCAAAAACATCGCTGTCACCGCCGGCTGAGCCATGACGGCCGATGCAGCTTCGGCGCCCATCGGCGTGTTCGACAGCGGCGTCGGTGGCCTCAGTGTGCTGCGCGCGCTGCAGGCCGAGTTGCCGCACGAGCATTTTGTCTACGTGGCCGACAGCGGCCACGCGCCTTATGGCGAGCGTGACCCCGGCCATGTGGTGGCCCGCTCACAGGCCATTGCCCAGCGGCTGATCGCGCAGCACCACATCAAGCTGATGGTGGTGGCCTGCAACACCGCCACCGCCGCCGCCATCCAGCGCCTGCGGGCCGACCACCCCGGCCTGCCGCTGGTGGGGGTGGAGCCGGCCCTCAAGCCCGCGGCAGCCCTCAGCGCCACCCACCGGGTGGGCGTGATGGCCACCCGCAGCACCCTGGACAGCGCCAAGTTCCGCGACCTGCTGGCCGCACAGGACCCGGCCACCCGCTTTGTGCTCCAGCCCTGCGACGGCCTGGCCAAGGCCATCGAGCATGGCGACAGCGAACAGACCGCCACCTTGTGTGCCCGCTACACCGCGGCCATGGGCACTTTCGGCAAGGCGCCAGGACAGATCGACACCCTGGTGCTGGGCTGCACCCATTACCCCTTTGCCAGCGTGCTGCTGCAGGGCCTGGCCGGGCCGGCGGTGCGGCTGGTGGCCACCGGCGAACCGGTGGCCTTGCAAACCCGCCGGCTGCTGACCCAGCACCAGCGGCTGAACAGCGCAGGGCCGGGTGGCCTGCAACTGTTCAGCACCGGCGACACCTTGTTGTTGCAACAGGCCGCCGCGCGCTGGCTGGCCCACCCCACCGATGCCCACCCGTTCTGACACCATGCACACCCGACTTCGCCGTGCCAGCTGCTGGCTGCTGGGCCTGTTCTTCGTGGCCGCCGGCCTGAACCACTTTGTCAACGCCAGGTTCTACCTGGCCATCATGCCGCCCTGGTTACCCTGGCACCTGGAGCTGGTCTGGCTCAGCGGCCTGGCCGAAATGGGCCTGGGTGCGCTGGTGCTGTGGCCGCCGGCCCGGCGCCTGGCCGGCTGGGGTTTGATTGCGCTGTGTGTGGCGGTGTTCCCGGCCAACCTGCACATGGCGCTGAACCCCGAGCTGTTTGCCCAGTTCCCGCCGCTGGCCCTGTGGGCACGGCTGCCACTGCAGGCCGTGGCCATCGCCTGGATTGCCTGGACCACCCTCATTCCCCCCACCCCGACCGGAGCCCGACCATGATCACCGTCCACCACCTCAACAACTCGCGCTCGCAGCGGGTGCTGTGGCTGCTTGAGGAACTCGGCCTGCCTTACGAGGTGCAGCGCCATGAACGCGACCCCAAAACCCAGCTGGCCCCCGCGGCGTTGAAGGCCGTCCACCCGCTGGGCAAATCGCCGGTGATTGTGGACGGTGCCAACACCGTGGCCGAGTCGGGCGCCATCGTCGAGTACCTGGTCGACACCCATGGCCATGGCCGGCTGAAGCCGGCCGCCGGCACACCCGAACGCCTGCGCTACACCTACTGGCTGCACTACGCCGAAGGCTCGGCCATGCCGCCGCTGCTGCTCAAGCTGATCTTTGACGAGGTGGAAAAAGCGCCCATGCCCTTCTTCATCCGGCCCATCGCCAAGGCGATTTCGGCCAAGGTCAACCAGGCCTTCATCGGCCCGCAGATCACCACCCACCTGGACTACATGGAGTCTGAGCTGAAAAACCGGCCCTGGTTTGCCGGATCTGAGTTCAGCGCCGCCGACATCCAGCTGAGCTTCCCGCTGGAGGCTGCCGCGGCCCGCGGCGTGGTGGGCAAAAAGCGCCCGGCGCTGCTGGACTTTGTGGCCCGCATCCACGCCCGGCCGGCCTACCAGCGCGCGTTGCAGCGCGGCGGGCCCTACGACTACGCCGGCCACTGAGCAGCGGCAACGGCCCCATGCCCCTGGGCGGGATGGGGTCGGACATCAGGGTAATTCCGGTCTGCAAGACTTGGCTTGCATGACTAAAGTAGCGATGTTACTGACGAGTCGAAAACCTGCCATACAGGTCTCGACCCCAATGTTGTCCCGCTGCCACCAGAGACCGCATGCCCCAAGACGCCCTGCTGACCGTTGACAACCTGACCCTGGCCTTTGGCGGGGTCAAGGCCCTCAATGGCGTGAGCTTTGCCGTGCAGCCCGGCTCCATCACCTCGGTGATCGGCCCCAACGGCGCGGGCAAGACCTCGGTGTTCAACACCCTCTCCGGCTTCTACACGCCGGCCACCGGCACCATGGTGTTCGACGGCAAGGACATCGGCCGGCTGCCGCCCCCGAAGCGCGCGGCGCTGGGCCTGGCCCGCAGCTTCCAGAACATCGCGCTGTTCCGCGGCATGACGGTGCTGGACAACATCAAGCTGGGTCGCCACTGCCACCTGAAAACCGGCCCGCTGGCCGCGCTGTTCTACAGCCCGGCGGCACGCCGCGAGGAAGCCGCGCTGCGCGAGGAAATCGAGGAACGCATCATCGATTTCCTGGAAATCGACCACATCCGCAAAGCGCCGGTGTCGGCGCTGTCCTACGGCCTGCAGAAACGGGTCGAACTCGCGCGGGCCCTGGCGATGAAACCCAAGCTGCTGCTGCTCGACGAGCCGGTGGCCGGCATGAACCGCGAAGAAACCGAGGACATGGCGCGCTTCATCCTGGAGGTGCGGCGCGAGTGGGGCGTGACAGTGCTGATGGTGGAGCACGACATGGGCATGGTGATGGATTTGTCCGACCATGTGGTGGTGCTGAATTTCGGCCAGGTCATCGCCAGCGGCCTGCCGGCCGAGGTGCAGACCAACCCCGAGGTGGTCAAGGCCTACCTGGGTGCGGGCAACATCGACGTGCTGCGCGAGCGCTTCCAAAAGGTGGCGCAGGCCGGCGCCGCCAAGCGCAACGCCGGGAGCGCCGCATGACCATCGACTGGTGGCTGTTGTTCGAGATCAGCCTGGCCGGCCTGGGCACCGGCGGCCTGTACGCGCTGACCGGCCTGGCCTTTGTGATGATTTACAAGGCCACCCGGGTGGTCAACCTGGCGATTGGCGACATGCTGATGTTTGGCGCCTACATCTTCTTTGCCTTCTCGGCCGGCATGGGCCTGCCCATCTGGCTGGCGGTGCCGGGGGCGCTGCTGGTGTCAGGAGCCTTTGGCGCGCTGATCGAGCGCACGCTGATCCGGCCCATGCTGGGCGAGTCGCCCATCTCCTCCTTCATGGTCACCGTGGGCCTGTCGTCCATGCTGATCGGCCTGGTGGAACTCATCTGGACCGCCGACCAGCAACGCCTGCCCGAGTTCCTGCCCAACCAGCCCATCGTGGTCGGTGAGGCCTTCATCTCGCCCAAGATCTTCTACGGCTTCTGGATCGCGGTGGCACTGATCGCCGCGGTGCTGCTGCTGTTCCGCTTCTGGCGCGGCGGTGTGGCCCTGCGCGCCACCGCCTCCGACCAGGCCGCCGCCTATTCCATGGGCATCAACGTGCCCCGGGTGTTCTCGCTGTCCTGGGTGGCCGCGGCCATGATCGCCGGTGTGGCCGGCATCGTGGTCGGCTCCATTGGTGGCATCTCGTCGGCCATGGGGGTGTTCGGCCTGTCGGTGCTGGTGGTGGTGATTTTCGGTGGGCTGGACAGCGTGCTGGGCGCGCTGGTGGGCGGCATCATCGTGGGCCTGGTGGAGGCGTTGACCGGCTTTTACCTCGGTGGTGAATACAAGATCCTGGCCACCTTCAGCCTCTTGGTGTTGATCTTGCTGGTCCGTCCTTACGGCCTGTTCGGCACCCACGAAATCGAAAGGCTGTAATGCGCATCGGTTCCGCCAAACAAAGCTACGCCGCCGACGCCGCGCTGTTCGACAGCCGGACCCAGCAGGTCTGGGTGGGCATTCTGCTGCTGGCGCTGCTGGCCTTCCCTTTCCTGGCCGGCGAGTACTGGCTTTACCTGGCCTGTCTGGTGGCGATCAACGTCGCCAGCACCACCGGCCTGAACATCCTGACCGGCTACACCGGCCTGGTGAGCCTGGGCCAGGCGGCTTTCATGGGGCTGGGCGCCTACACCGTGGCCATTTTGCAAACCCGCTACGGCTCGCCGTTTTTGCTCAACCTGCTTGCCGGCGGCCTGGTGGCCATGCTGGCCGGCGTGGTGGTGGGCCTGCCCTCGCTGCGGGTGAAAGGCTTGTACCTGGCGATCGCAACGATCGCGGCCGGCGTCATTGCGCATTTCGGCTTTTCCCACTTCACCAGCCTGACCGGGGGCAACAGCGGCCTGACCGTGCCGCCGGCGCAGTTCTTCGGCATGGACCTGGACAATTCCTTCCGGCTCTACTGGGTCATCGTGCCGGTGACGGCGCTGATGCTGCTGGGCAACGCCAACCTGATCCGCACCCGAATCGGCCGGGCCTTCATCGCCATCCGCGACCGCGACATCTCGGCCGAGGTGCTGGGCATTCCGCTGCTGCCCTACAAGCTGCTGTCGTTTGCCATCTCATCGTTCTACGCCGGTGTGGCGGGCGGGCTGTTCGCCTACTTCTTCCGGGTGGTCACGCCAGAGAGTTTTCCGCTGCTGATGTCCATCTTCTTCCTGGCCGCCGTCATCGTCGGTGGCATGGGCACCATTCTGGGCAGCGTGCTGGGCGCGGTGTTCATGACGCTGGTGCCCGAGGTGCTGAAGACCGTCATGGGCTGGCTGCCGCTGGGCGACCAGGCCGCGCTGCTGCTGTCGCCGGTGCGCACCATCGTCTTCGGTCTGATGATCGTGCTGTTTCTGATTTTCGAGCCCCATGGCCTGGCCGAGGTGTGGCGACGCATCCGCCGGCTGTTCCACCTGTGGCCTTTCCGCACCTGAGCCACCGCTTTCACTTCACCAATGGAGAACCGAGCATGACGATTGCAAAACGTGCACTGTGTACCGCGGCCCTGGCCGCACTGGGTTTGCTGGCCGTGGCCCCCGCCGCGCTGGCGCAAAAGGCCAAGCTGGCCGCGCCACAGGAAGACATCGTGCTCGGCGCCTCGATGCCGCTGACCGGCGTGTTCGCCTTTGCCGGCATCGCCATCGACCAGGGCATCAAGGACTACCTGAGCATCCTCAACGAGTCCGGGGGTGTGAAGGGCCGCAAGGTGCGCTACGTGGCCGAAGACACGGCCTACAAGGTCGACCAGTCCATGGCCGCGTTCAAGAAGCTCACCAGCCAGAACAAGATCAGCCTGTACTACGCCGACTCCACCGCCTTTGTGAAGACGGTCAACCCGGAGCTGGAACGCTCGGGCAACATCCTGATGACCGGCGCCTCGTTCGCCAAGGAAATCAGCAACGCCCAGAAGTACCCCATGCAGTTCATGATGGGCCCCGACTACAGCGAAATGGTCGGCATCCTGCTGCAGTACATCGCCAAGACCAAGCCCGGCGCCAAGGTCGCCATCGTCTACTCCGACACCGAGTTCGGCCGTGACCCGGTGGAGGCCTTCCGCGCCGACACCAAGAAGCTGGGCCTCAACATCGCCACCGAAATCGTCACCCCACCCGGCAGCGTGGACGTGTCGGCCGAGGTGGTCAAGCTGCGCCGCGCCGACCCCGACTTCACCATCTTCCACGGCTATGTGTCGGCCCCGATCCCCGAGTTCATCAACCAGGCCAAGGGCCTGGGCATGAAAACCCAGTTCATGGGCACCTTCTGGAGCATGGACAAGAAAACCGTGATGGGCATGGGCCCCAACGCCGACGGCTTTCTGGGCGTGATGCCCTACCGCTACTACGACGACAGCGACGGCAAGGCACCCATGCTGGACAAGATCCGCAAGCTGCGCCCCGAATACCAGACCACCGGCTACACCCAGGGCTTTCTGGCCGCCATGCTGCTGACCGAGGCCGCCAAGCGCACGCTGGACGCCGGCAACGAACTCACCGGCAAGAACATGAAGATCGCGCTCAGTTCCATCCGCAACTTCGACACCGGCGGCCTGATCGGCGTGCCGCTGTCCATCAAGGGCAATTCCATCCCGATCGGCCGCATCTACAAGGCCGACGTCAAGGCCCAGAAGATGGTGCCGGCGTCCGACTGGATCAGCCTGCAACAGTAAGTCGAAAGCACGGACATGGACAGCACCGACGCGATCCTGCAGGTCAACAACATCGAGGTCGTCTACAACAAGGCGATCCAGGTGCTGCGCGGGCTGTCCTTGTCGGTGCCACGTGGCCAGATCGTCGCGCTGCTGGGCAGCAACGGGGCCGGCAAGTCCACCACGCTGAAGGCGATTTCCAACCTGCTGGCACTGCAGGACGGTGAGATGACCCGCGGCGACGTGCGCTTCAACGGCGCCGACACCCGGGGCCTGGCGCCGCACGCGCTGGTGCGCGCCGGGGTCTTCCATGTGATGGAAGGCCGCCATGTGTTTGAAGACCTGAGCATCGAAGAAAACCTGCTGGCCGCCACCTACGCGCTGACCGGCAACAAGGCCAGCAACGCCAACTTCGACCAGGTCTACGAGTACTTCCCCCGCCTGTTCGAGCGGCGCAAAGGCCTGGCCGGCTATTTGTCGGGTGGCGAGCAGCAGATGCTGGCCATTGGCCGGGCGTTGATTGCCGAGCCCCAGCTGATTCTGCTCGACGAGCCCTCGCTGGGCCTGTCGCCGGTGCTGGTGGAAACCATTTTCGAGATCATTGCCCGCATCAATGCCGAGCGCGGCGTGTCCATGCTGCTGGTGGAGCAGAACGCCTCCATCGCACTGGCCGTGGCCCACTACGGCTACATCATGGAAACCGGCAAGGTGGTGATCGACAACACCGCCGAGAAACTGGCCGCCGACCCCGACGTGCGCGAGTTCTACCTCGGCGTGGGCAGCGAAGGCGGCGCCAAGAGCTTCAAGGACCTGAAGCACTACAAGCGGCGCAAGCGCTGGCTGTCCTGAAAGCACGGCGATGACCGAACTGTCTTATTCCCTGACCCTGCCCCAGGTGCTGCGCCACCAGGCCCAGACCCGCGCCGAGGCGGTGGCCATCCGGCAAAAAGAACATGGCATCTGGAAGCCGCTAAGCTGGGCCGCCTACCACCGGCGCGCCCGCCATGTGGGCCTGGGCCTGCGAGCGCTGGGCCTGTCCGACGGCGGCCATGTGGGCGTGTTGTCGGAAAACCGCGTTGAATGGGTGCTGACCCAGCTGGGCGCCGGACTGGTGGGTGGTGTGACGGTGGGTGTCTACCCCACCAGCCCGACCAACGAGATCGCCTACGTGCTGGCCCATGCCGACGCGGAGGTGGTGGTCTGCGAAGACCAGGAGCAGTCTGACAAGGTGCTGGAGGCGCGCGACCAGCTGCCGCGGCTGAAGAAGATCGTGGTCATCGAGAAGAAAGGCCTGGACGACACACGGGCCCTGGCGCCCGATCTGGTGATCGGGTTTGCCGAACTCGAAGCCCTGGGCCAGGCCTCGGCGGACGACGCGCTGATCGACGGCGTGCTGGCCCGCCAGACGCTGGACGACACCGCGCTCATCATCTACACCTCGGGCTCCACCGGCAAACCCAAGGGGGCGATGATCTCCTACGGCAACGTGGCGGCCATGGCGCCCGGTGTCATCGAGCGCCTGGGCCTGTCGCCCACCACCTCGCATTTGTCGTATTTGCCGCTGTGCCATGTGGCCGAGCAGATGCTGACCACCTTTGTGCCGCTCTACCTCGGCTCGCGGGTGGACTTTGGCGAGTCCATCCGCACCGTGCAGGAAGACCTGCGCGAGGTCGCGCCCACCATGTTCCTGGGTGTGCCACGGATCTGGGAAAAGCTGCACTCGGCCATCGCCATCAAGATGCACGAATCGGGCGGGCTGCGCCAGCGGCTGTTCAACGCCGGCTTGAGGGCCTGCGCGCCCTTTGCCCACAAGGCGGCGCACCAGCGCAGCCTGGGCGAGAAACTCACCTTCGGCTTTTACTACGGCCTGATCTTCCGCGCGCTGCAGAACTTCATCGGCCTGCGCCGGGTGGGTGTGGCGCTGACCGGTGCGGCCCCCATTTCGCCGGCCATCGTGCAGTTCTTCCGCACGCTGGGCGTGCCGCTGGTGGAGGTGTATGGCATGACCGAATCCAGCGGCATGGTGCTGGGCCAGCGGCTGGACCAGGTGCGTTTTGGCACCGTGGGTGTGCCCACGCTGGGCGTGGAGCACCGGCTGTCCGAGGTGGGCGAGCTGCAGATCCGCGGCGGGGTGGTCTTCAAGGGCTATTACAAGAACCCCGAGGCCACGGCCGGCAGCATTGTGGACGGCTGGCTGCACACCGGCGACGTGGTGGCCGAACAGGACGGCCAGCTGCGCATCGTTGACCGGCTGAAGGACATCATGATCACCGCCGGCGGCAAGAACCTGACGCCCTCCGAGATCGAGAACACGATGAAGACCAGCCACTTCATCAAGGAATGTGTGATCGTCGCCGACGCCCGCAAGTTTGTCGGCGCGCTGATCCAGATCGACTACGAGGCCGTGGCCCAGTGGGCCGAAACCCGCAACCTGTCCTTCACCCATTTCCGCTCGCTGGTGGAAACGCCCGAGGTGCGCGAGCTGGTGCAGGCCGAAGTCGACCAGGGCAACGCCAAGCTGGCCGAGGTGGCTCGCATCCGCCGCTTCCACCTGCTGATCAAGGAACTGGACCACGACGACGGCGAAGTCACCGCCACCATGAAGGTGCGCCGCGCCAGCATCTACAAAACCTATGCCGCCGAGATCGAGGCCCTCTACCGCTGAGGCCGTGGTCTCCCCCTGGGAGCCGGCCGACGAACGGGCCAAGCTGCGCGCCAGCAAGCGCGAGGCGGTGCTGCGGGTGGCGGCCCAGATGTTCAACGAGAAGGGCTTTCACGCCACCTCGCTGGACGAGGTGGCCGAGCGCCTGCACATCAGCAAACCCACGCTGTACTACTACATCAAGAACAAGGACGAGATCCTGTTCGAGTGCGTCAACATCGGCCTGCAGATGCTGCAGAGCGCCATCCAGCAGGAGGCGGCCCGCGGCGGCAGCGCCATCGACAAGCTGGTGGCCGCCATGCACCAGTACGCCCGCATCGTCACCGAAGACTTCGGCATGTGTGTGATCCGCGTCGGCGAAGACCCGCTGCCACTGGACAGCCGGCGCAAGCTGCGCCGCTTCAAGGCCGCGCTGGACCTGGAGTTCCGCGAGCTGATCCGCCAGGGCATCGACGAAGGTGGCATCGTCGCCTGCGACCCCAAGATCGCCGCCTTCACGCTGGCCGGCGCGCTGAGCTGGATCGGCCGCTGGTACCAGCCCGAAGGCAGCCAGACCGCCCAGCAGGTGGCCACCCAGGTGATCGACCTGCTGGTGCGTGGCCTGTGCACACCCCAAGGCCATGCGGCCATCGACCCCGGCCGCAGCGCGGTCTGACCCTGAACCATTCTTTTTCACGGAGTTCCCATGAGCGAAGCCAACGCCCCCGTTCTGCACAGCCGCCAAGGCGCGGTGGTGCACCTGCAGTTCAACCGCCCGCAACAGCTCAACACGCTGGACGTGGCCACCGCCCAGGCCTTTCTGGCGGCCTGCCAGGCGGTGCAGGCCGACCCCACGGTGCGGGCGGTGGTGCTCAGCGGCGCCGGCCGCGGCTTTGGTGCCGGCGGCGACCTGGCCAGCTTCCGCACCGATCCCGGCGCCGCGGCATTGGCGGTGATCGAGCCCATGCACGCGGCGGTGAACATCCTGACCACGCTGAACGCCCCGGTGATCGCCAGCCTGCACGGCGTGGTGGCCGGTGGCAGCATGAGCCTGGCCATGGCCTGCGACCTGGCGATCGCCGCCGAGGGCACCAAGTTCAACCTGGCCTATGTCAACGTGGCGGCCAACTGCGACGTGTCGGGCTCCTGGCATCTGCCGCGGCTGGTGGGCCTGCGCAACGCGATGCAGATCGCGCTGCTGGGCGAGACTTTTCTGGCCGACGAGGCCTTGCGCCTGGGCCTGGTCAACAAGGTGGTGCCGGCCGACCAGATCGTGGCCGAAACCGAGGCCCTGGCCCAGCGCCTGGCCAACGGGCCCACGCTGGCCCTGGGCAAGCTCAAACGGCTGTTGCGGGTCTCGCTCGACAACCCGCTGGCCACCCAGCTCGACCTGGAACGCGACGCCTTCCGGGCCAGCACCGCCACCGCCGATTTCGGCGAGGCGCTGGACGCCTTTTTGAGCAAACGCAAGCCCCAGTTCCAGGGCCGCTGAGGGCTGCTGTCGCTGCCGGGTTACTGCGCCGTCGTGATGGCCGCGGGCGGCTCGGTCCAACCGCCGCCCAAAGCGCGGTACAGCGCCACCTGGTTCTGCAACTGCAGCAAGCGGGTCTGCACCACGCCCTGGCGCACGCTGAACAGCGAACGCTGGGCGTCCAGTGCATCGAGGTAGCTGGCCACGCCGTTGCGGTAGCGCAGGTCCGACAGCTTGTAACGCGCGGTTTCCGCATCGGCCTGGGCCTGCTGGGCCCGCAGCTGCTCGGTGAGGGCCTGGCGGCCACCCAGCGCATCGGCCACCTCGCGGAAAGCCGTCTGGATGGCTTTTTCGTACTGCGCCACCGCAATGCCCTTGCTGGCCTGGGCCACTTCCAGGTTGGCCTGGTTGCGACCGGCGTCAAAAATCGGCAGCGTGATCTGCGGCGCATAAGTCCAGCCAAAGGTGCCGGCCTTGAACAGGCCAGACAGCTCGCTGCTCGACGAGCCGAAACCGGCGGTCAGGCTGATGCGCGGGAAAAACGCCGCCCGGGCCGCACCGATGTTGGCATTGGCCGCCAGCAGCTGCTGCTCGGCGGCGCGGATGTCGGGCCGCTGCGTCAGCAAGTCCGACGGCAGGCCGGCCGGCAGCTCGGCCGCCATCACCGCCTGGTCCAGCAGCTGCACCGCCGGTGTGGCCGGCAGCCAGCCGGCCGGCAGGGGCTGGCCCACCAGCAGCGTCAAGGCGTTTTCGTCCAGCGTGCGCTGGCGTTGCTGCTGGGCCAGCGTGGCCCGGGCGGCCTCGGTCAATGACTGGGCCTGCCGCAGGTCCAGCTCGGACGAGGCGCCGTTGTCAAAACGCAGCTGGGTCAGCTTCAGCGAGTCCTCGCGGGTGGCCAGGGTCTGGCGCGTCAGGTCCATCAGCGCCTCGTCGCCCAGCACATTCAGGTAGGTGTTGGCCACCGCCGCCACCAGCGCCATCTGGGCCGTCTTGCGGGCCTCGTCGGTGGCCAGGTACTGGGCCAGCGCCGCGTCTTTCAGGCTGGCCACCCGGCCGAAGAAGTCCAGCTCGTAGGCCGAGGCCGCCAGGCCCACGGTGTAGGTGGTGATGAAGTCGGTGGCACCGCCAGCGGTGCGGCTGGCCACCGCCTGCCGCGAGCCCGTGGCCCCCAGCGCCACGGTGGGGAACTGGTCGGCGCGACGGATCTGGAACTGCGCCCTGGCCTGCTCCAGCGTCAGCGCCGCCACCCGCAGGTCGCGGTTGTTGTCCAGCGCCAGGCCGATCAGCCGGCGCAGGCCAGCGTCAGTGAAAAAGGCCTGCCAGGCCAAGTCGGCCACCGGGGTGGCGGCCGGCGTGGCGGCGGCACCGGGGTAGCTGGCGGCCACCGGCGCCTCGGGCCGCTGGTAGGTCGGGCTCAGCGCGCAGCCGGCCAGGGCCAGCACGGCGGCCAGCGGCAGGGCCCGCGTCACCGAGGGGAACAGGCGGTCAGTCATGCAAAGCTCCTTCGTCGGCCAGCGCAGCGGCGGCCGCCTCGGGGTGGGGCTTGGCCTTGAACAGCCGCCGCACCACGACAAAAAACACCGGCACAAACAGCACCGCCAGCACCGTGGCGGTGACCATGCCGCCCATCACGCCGGTACCGATGGCACGCTGGCTGGCAGAGCCCGCACCGCTGGCAATCACCAGCGGCAGCACGCCCAGGATGAAGGCCATCGAGGTCATCAGGATGGGCCGGAAACGCAAATGGGCCGCCTGCAGCACCGATTCGACAACGCCCAGCCCCCGCTCCTGCAGCTCCTTGGCGAACTCGATGATCAGCACCGCGTTCTTGGCCGACAGGCCGATGATGGTGATCAGGCCGACCTTGAAGTACACGTCGTTCTCCAGGCCGCGGAAATGCGCGCCCAGCAGCACGCCCAGCACCCCCAGCGGCACCACCAGGATCACCGCCAGCGGGATGGTCCAGCTCTCGTACAGCGCGGCCAGGCACAGAAACACCGCCAGCAGCGAGAAGGCGAACAACACCATCGCGGTGGAGCCGGAGATTTTTTCCTCGCGGGTCTGGCCGGTCCACTCGTAGGCGAAACCGGCCGGCAGCTGGGCGGCCAGCTTTTCCATCTCGGCAATCGCCGCACCGGTGCTGATGCCCTTGGCCGGCTCGCCGGCGATGCGCATCGTGGGATAGCCGTTGTAGCGCACCGTCTGCATCGGGCCGTTGATCCACTCGGTGCTGGCAAAGGCCGACAGCGGCACCGGCTGGCCGGCGCTGTTGAGCACGTTGATGCGCAGCAGGTCGTCGGGCTGCATCCGGGCCTGGGCGTCGGCCTGCACCACCACCCGCTGCAAGCGGCCGGCGTTGGGGAAGTCGTTCACGTAGGAAGAACCCATGGCGGTGGACAGCGCGCTGTTGATGGCCGAGAAGGGCACGCCCAGCGCGCTGGCCTTGTCGCGGTCGATGTTGAGCCGCAGCTGCGACGCGTCTTCCAGGCCGTCGGGCCGCACCGCGGTCAGCAGCGGGCTTTGGGCGGCCATGCCCAGCAGCTGGTTGCGGGCCGCCAGCAAGGCGTCGTGGCCGGCGCCGGCACGGTCCTGCAGCCGGAAGGCAAAGCCGTTGGCCCGGCCCAGCTCGGGGATGGGCGGCGGGCTGACCGGGAAGATGAAGGCGTCGCGGATGCCCGCCAGGCCACCGAAGGCCCGGCCGGCCAGGCTTTGCGCCGAATGCTCGGCGCCCTTGCGCTCGTCCCAGTCCTTCAGCGTGATGAAGCCCAGCGCGGCGTTCTGGCCGGTGCCGGCAAAGCTGAAGCCCAGCACGCTGACCATGCTTTGCACCTCGGGCTGCTGCAGCATGTAGCTCTCCACCTGCTGCATCACGTCGCGGGTGCGGTTGACGGTGGCGCCCGGTGGCAGCTGCACGTTGACCAGGATGTTGCCCTGGTCTTCGTTGGGCAAGAAGGAGTTGGGCAGGCGGCCGAACAGCACCACCACCGCGGCGATGATGGCGACGTAAATCACCAGGTAGCGGGCGGCGCGCTTCAAGATGCGGGCGACCAGGCTTTCGTAGCTTTTGGCGGTGCGGGAAAAGCCGCGGTTGAACCAGCCAAAAAAGCCGGTCTTGGCGTGGTGGTGGCCGGCCTCCACCGGTTTGAGCAGCGTGGCGCACAGCGCCGGGGTCAGCGACAGCGCCATGAAGGCCGAGAACAAAATGGAGGTGACCATCACCGCCGAGAACTGGCGATAGATGTTGCCCACCGCGCCGCTGAAAAAGGCCAGCGGCACAAACACCGACACCAGCACCACCGTCACGCCGACGATGGCGCCCGAGATCTGGCCCATGGCCTTGCGGGTGGCGGCCAGCGGCGACAGCCCCTCTTCGCTCATGATGCGCTCGACGTTTTCCACCACCACGATGGCGTCGTCCACCACGATGCCGATCACCAGCACCATGCCGAACATGGTCAGCACGTTGATCGAAAAACCCAGCGCCAGCAGCACCGCAAAGGTGCCCAGCAGGGTGATGGGCACCACCAGCGTCGGGATCAGCGTGTAGCGGATGTTCTGCAGGAACAAAAACATCACCAGGAACACCAGCACCACCGCCTCCAGCAGCGTTTCCACCACCTGGCTGATGGAAATCTTGATGAACTTGGAGCTGTCGTAGGGAATGGTGGCCTTGACGCCGGGCGGGAAGTACGCCCCCAGTTCGTCCAGCCGCTTCTTGATCGCGGTGGCGGTGGCCAGCGCGTTGCCGGTGGGCGACAGCTGCACACCGATGCCGGTGGCAGGCTGGCCGTTCAGCCGGGCCTGCGGGCTGTAGGTCTGTGCGCCCAGCTCGACCCGGGCCACGTCTTTCAGCCGCACGCTGGAGCCGTCGGCATTGGCGCGCAGCACGATGTTGCGGAACTCGTCCACCGAGCTCAGCTGGCCACGCACCACCACGGTGGCGAAGATGGACTGGCCCTGCACCGTGGGCAGGTCACCCACCGTGCCGGACGCCACCTGGGCGTTCTGGCTGGCGATGGCGGCGGTCACGTCGGCCGAGGACAGCTTGTAGCCGACCAGCTTGGCCGGGTCGATCCAGATCCGCATGGCGCGCTCGGTGCCGAACAACTGGGCCTGGCCGACGCCGGGCACGCGCTGGATTTCGGGCAGCACGTTGCGCGAGCCAAAGTCGCCCAGCGCCACCGGGTCGTAGGCCGGGTTGTCGCTGGACAGCATGATGAACAGCAGGAAGTTGGAGCGCGCCTTGTCCACCCGCACGCCCTGCTGGGTCACGGCCTGCGGCAGCCGCGGGCTGGCCCGGCCGAGCCGGTTCTGCACGTCCACCTGGGCCAGGTCGGGGCTGGTGCCGGGCTCGAAGCTCAGCGTGATGGTGCCGGTGCCGTCGGCCTGGGCCACCGACTCCATGTAGATCAGCCCGGGCGAGCCGTTCATTTCGCGCTCGATGACGCTGATGACGCTGTCTTCCAGCGTCTGCGCCGAGGCCCCGGGGTAGGCCATGGAGACGATGATGGACGGCGGCGCCACCGACGGGTATTGCGCCACCGGCAGCTGGGTGATGGCCACCGCGCCGATGACGGCGATGAACATCGCGATCACCCACGCGAAGATGGGGCGGTTGATGAAGAACGAGGCCATGGTGCGAGGCCTCTCAGCGGGCGGCCGAAGCCGGGGCCGATGCGGGCGCCGCGGGTGCCGACGCCGGGGCGCTGGCGGGCTTGGCCGCGGACGCGGGTGCCGACGCTGTACCGGCCGGGTTCCAGGCCACCGGCGTCACCGGGCCGGGGCCACGCAGCTTCTGGAAGCCGTCCACCATCACCTTTTCACCAGCCTTCAGGCCGTCCAGAATGACCCAGCGGCCATCCTGCGCATTGCCGACCTTGACGTTGCGCTGCTCCAGCTTGCCGTCGGCCAACACCACCTTGACCGAATCACCCACCGGCGAGCGGGCCACCGCCTGCTGCGGCAGCGTGATGGCATTGGCCGCCTGGGCCTGTTCCAGCCGCACCCGCACATAGAGGCCGGGCAGCAGCACGCCGCCCGGGTTGGGCACCTCGGCCCGCAGCGTGATCTGCCCGGTGCCGGGGTCCACCGACAGGTCGCTGAACAGCAGCCGGCCCGGCTTGCTGTGCAGCGTGCCGTCTTCCAGCACCACCGCCACGCTGGCCGCGGCATTGCCGGGTGCGCGTTTCAGGTTGCCGGTTTCCAGCGCCTTGCGCAGCCGCATCACCTCGGCGGCCGACTGGGTGAAGTTGACGTACATCGGGTCGATCTGCTGCACCACCGCCAGCTGGGTGGCCTCGCCCTGCCCCACCAAGGCACCTTCGGTCACCAGCGCGCGGCCGATGCGGCCGGCGATCGGCGAGGTCACGGTGGCGTAGTCGAGGTTGATCTTGGCGGTCTGCACCGCGGCGTTGCCGCTGGCCACATCGGCCTGGGCCTGCTTTTGCGCCGCCACCGCGCTGGCGTACTCCTGCTTGCTGATGGCGTTGGCCTCCACCAGCGGCGCGTAACGCTCGGCCAGCGCGCTGGCCTGGGCCAGGTTGGCCTGGGCCTTGGCCAGCCCGGCCTGGGCGCTGTCGTAGGCCGCCCGGTAGGGCGCGGCGTCGATGCTGAACAGCACCTGGCCGGCCCGCACGTTGCTGCCCTCGGTGAACAGCCGCTTTTGCAAAATGCCAGTGGCCCGCGCCCGCACCTGGGCCACCCGCGAGGCCTCCAGCCGGCCCGGCAGTTCGGTCACCAGGCCCACGTCGCCCGGCGCCACCGTGACCACCCCCACTTCGGGCGGCGGTGGCCCGCCGGCACCCGGGGCGCCCGACGCGGCGCCCTGGCCACAAGCGGCCAGCAGGGCCGTCAACAAAACCGCCATGGCCAGCGCCGGGCGATGCAGAGGGGATGGCGGATTCAGGGGACGGCAGGCTCGCATGGGGGTTTCCAGGGTGGGCGTGGAACGAAACGGCCAAGTTTTCGAGGGTTTGGCCTCATTTTTTATCGGCCTTAGTTTACATACATTGGTGAATGTATATTTGAAGCTCTGGTAAATTCCCCCGCCATGCCAGCGCCCTTTTCATTGTCATCAACCGGACACCGCCGTGGCACGCCGCACCCGTGAAGAAGCCCTGGCCACCCGCCACAGCCTGCTGGACGCTGCCGAGCTGGTGTTCCACAACCAGGGCGTGTCACGCAGCTCGCTGAGCGACATCGCCGCCCAGGCCGGCACCAGCCGGGGCGCGATCTACTGGCATTTCAAGGACAAGGCAGATTTGTTCAACGCGATGATGGAGCGGGTCACGCTGCCGCTGGAGGCCACCTTCCGGCGCCTGGGCGAAGACCCGGCGCTGGACCCGCTGGACGGCCTGAGCCGGGCCATGCTGGACGCGCTGCGCCAGACCGAGGGCGACGAGCGCACCCGCCGGGTGTTCGAGGTGGCAACCCACAAGGTGGAGTACGTGGCCGAACTACAGGCGGTGCGGCAACGCCATTTGGCGATTCGCCAGCTGTGCATCGACCAGACCGCCAAGGCCATGGCGCTGGCGGCCCAGCAACGCGGGCTGGTGCTGGCGATGCCGGTCGCTGCGGCGGCCCAGGGCCTGCACGCGCTGATTGACGGTTTGATTCAGAACTGGCTGCTGGAGCCGTCGCTGTTTGGCTTGGCCGCGGTGGGCGAACAGACCCTGGCCGCCTACCTGGCCGGCCTGGGTTTCAGGCCGCCGGCCTGAAACGCCTCGGCCGCAGGCTTGGCCTTCAGTGCAGGTGGCGGGGCTTGCGGCCGCCGCCGTGGCTGCCGCCACCAGACGAGCCACCGGGGCCGCGCGGTGGCTTGCCCAGCTGCATGGAATGGGTCAGGTCGTCAAAGCGTTTGTCGAACAAGCGGTCGATCGCGCCCACCACCTCGCCCAGCTCAGAGCCGTCGAAATGCCGCTCCATCATGCCCACCACGTCCTGCACCAGCAGGTCGCGCTGGACCTGCATGATGGCCGCCGGCGTGGGGCCGACAAAGTACATCGCGAAGTCGTCCCTGGCTTCGGCGTCGCTCTCTTCGTCGTCCTCGTCGAAGTCGCTGTCGTAGAAGGTGACTTCCAGCGCCGCGCCTTCGCGGGCCAGGTCGTTCAAGGCCATGCACATCTCGTCGACCGCCTGGCGGAAGTCTTCGTCACCGGGCACGGTCCAGCAGATCTGCAGCACATGCTCGGGGGCGTCGAAACGGATGCCGGGTTCTTCCTCGTAGGCACTGGCGGCGCCGTCGGCCAGCGACTTGGCGCCGGCATAGGCCCACAGGGGGCGCAGCGCCTCTTGAATTTCAGGGAAACCCACCTCGTCGCGCAGCGGCACTTCGCCGTGCACGTGGATTTCAAATGGGGTGTTGTAGCGTGCCATTGCGGCAATCTTACCCCGTTGGTTTGGCCGCGGGCCAGCACCGAAACGCTGGCCCGCGGCTGCCGGCTCAGCCGTTGGCCACGCGCTGCTGCAAATGGGCCAGCGCCGCCTCCACCTGGTCGATCAGCACCAGGCACAGGTCGCCCGGCGCCAGCTGGTCCAGCGCCTGGTCGATGGCCAGCATCTCGCCGTACACCTCGCTGACCTGCTGGGCCCGCTGGGCGCCGGCCAGGCCTTCGCGCAGCAGCCGGATCACCTCGCCGTCGGCGCGGCCACGCTGGCAGGCGTCTTCGAACAGGATCACCTGGTCGAAGGCGGCACCGAGGATCTCGGTCTGCTCGCGGATGTCCTGGTCGCGGCGGTCGCCGGCACCGCTGATCACCACGGTGCGGCGCTTGGCCGGCAAGGCCTCGACCGCATGCACCAGGGCCCGCATCGCGTCCGGGTTGTGGCCGTAGTCGGCGATCACGGTGGCGCCGCGGAAGTCCATCATGTTGAAGCGGCCGGGGGCGTTGCTGCTGTCGTTCAGAAAGCTGGCCAGGCCGCTGCGCACCGCGTCCCAGCCCAGGCCCACGCCCCATGCGGCGGCAATCGCCGCCATCGCGTTCTCGACCTGGAAGCCGATGCTGCCGTTGCGGGTGATGGGGATGCCGCGCAAGGGAATGCGTTCGCGGCGTGCGCCGTCGGCGGCAATCACCGCGTCACCGTCGACGTACACCGTGCGGTGGCCCTGGGCGCGGTGGGTGGCCATGACCGGGTGGTTGCGGTCAGCGGCGAAGTAAATCACGCTGCCGGGGCAGCTTGACGCCATCGCGGCGGTGATGGGGTCGGCGGCGTTCAGCACCGCGTAACCGGTGGGGGCGACGTTCTGCACGATCACGCGTTTGAGCACCGCCAGGTCGTCCACCGTGGTGATGTAGTTCAGCCCCAGGTGGTCGCCCACACCGATGTTGGTGACCACCGCCACCTGGCAGCGGTCGAAGCCCAGGCCTTCGCGCAGAATGCCGCCGCGGGCGGTTTCGAACACCGCTGCATCCACCTCGGGGTGCATCAGCACGTTGCGGGCGCTGCGCGGGCCGCTGCAGTCGCCGCTGTCGGTCTGCCGGCCATTGACATACACCCCGTCGGTGTTGGTCATGCCGACCCGCAGGCCGGTGCTGGCCAGCAAATGGGTGATCAGCCGGGCGGTGGTGGTTTTGCCGTTGGTGCCGGTGACCGCCACCACCGGGATGCGGCCGTCGTTGCCGGGCGGGAAGATGCTGTTGACGATGGCCTCGCCCACCAGCCGGCCCTTGCCGAAGGATGGCGACAAATGCATGCGCAGGCCGGGCGCGGCGTTGACCTCGACCACCCCGCCATGCTGTTCTTCCAGCGGCCGCAGCACGCTCTCGCAAACGATGTCGACGCCGCAGACGTCCAGGCCGATCATGCGCGCCGCCGCCACCGCGCGGGCCGCCACCTCAGGGTGCACGTCCTCGGTGACGTCGGTGGCCGTGCCGCCGGTGCTCAGGTTGGCGTTGTTGCGCAGCACCACGCGGCGGCCTTTGTCGGGCACCGAAGCGGGCTCCAGGCCCTGGGCGTGCAGCCGCGCCACCGCGATGTCGTCAAAGCGGATCTTGGTCAGCGAGGTCGCGTGGCCATCGCCGCGCCGCGGGTCGCTGTTGACCATGTCCACCAGCTGCTTGACGGTGTGCACACCGTCGCCAATCACGTTGGGCGGGTCGCGCCGGGCGGCCGCCACCAGGTGGTTGCCCACCACCAGCATGCGGTAGTCGTTGCCGGGCAAATAGCTCTCCACCATCACCTGGCCGATCTCTTCGGCGGCCTTGTAGGCCCGTTCCAGCTGCTCACGGGTGCTGACGTTGACCGTCACGCCCTTGCCCTGGTTGCCGTCCTGGGGTTTCAGCACCACCGGCAGGCCGACCTCGCTGGCGACGGCCCAGGCGTCGTCGACGCTGGTCACCGGGCGGCCCTGGGGCACCGGCACCCCGGCGGCCAGCAGCAGCTTTTTGGTCAGGTCCTTGTCTTGCGCAATCGCTTCCGACACCGCACTGGTGGTGTCGATCTCGGCGGCCTGGATGCGGCGCTGGCGCGAGCCCCAGCCGAACTGCACCAGGCTGCCCTGGGTCAGGCGCCGGTAGGGAATGCCGCGGGCCACCGCGGCGTTGACGATGGCGCCGGTGCTGGGCCCCAGGCGCTCGTCTTCGTCCAGCTCGCGCATCTCGGCGATGGCGGCCACCGAATCGAACGGGGTGTCGGCCAAGGCGGCGGCGATCAGCGCGCAGGCGGCCTTCAGCGCCATCCGGCCCACGGCCTCTTCGCTGTACTCCACCACCACCTGGTAGATGCCGTCGTCGGAGGTCTCCGAGGTGCGGCTGAAGGTGACCGGGCAGCCGGCCTGGGCCTGCAAGGCCAGCGTGGCGGCCTCCAGCACATGGGCCAGCGTCAGCGGGCTGGTGGGCGAGGCCGGGCGCAGTTCGCCGATGGCCGGGCACAGGGCCCGCAGCCGCGACTCGAAGCCCGGCAGGCTGGCCATGGACCGTTCGGTGGGGGGGCAGGACACGATGGCTTCCACCGCCGTGTGTCGGCTCCAGAGGTTGGGCCCGCGCAGAGCCCGGATGCGGGTGACTTCCATCAGATCAGCCTTGTTTTAGTGTGTGTGGCCTGGGCTTGGGTGCGGGCGCTCATGCCGAACGGGCAGGCTCGGGCAGCGACCAGGCAAAGGTTTCTATGCCCACGGCAATCAGGTCCAGCGAGATGTCCATGGCCCAGGCGGCCGCCACGGCCGGCATCACCACCGCCTGGCGGCTGGCCCAGTCGGGGGCGTTGCGCCAGGCACGCAGCTTGTCGCTGAGGGCCAGCGCGGTGTCGATGCCGCCCTGCGACAGAAGCAGCTGGTCCTGCCGCCAACAGACCGTGCGGCCACCCGCCGCGCGGTGGCTGGCCAGGGCCGCCAGGCTGCCGTCGTGGGCATACAGAATCACTTCGCCGTCGCACAAACGGGCCATGTCGGCGATGCGGGGGTCGGCGGCGTTCAGCACCGCCATGCCGTCGGCCAGCACCACATCGACCTGGGTGCGCAGCACTTTCACCAGCTGGTCGGACTCGGTGATGTCGAACTCGCCCAGGGCCTCGGCGCCCGACAAATCGGTGACCACACCGACGCGGCATCGGTCGTAGGCCAGGCCGTCGCGCAGGATGTGGTCGGCGCAGTTCTCGATCACCGCGGCGTGGATGCTGCGGTTGACCATCAGGCGGTGGCCGCTGGCCCAGCGGGCGTTGTTGCCATGGTCGACACAGCGGCTGTCGAGGAACAGGCCGTCGCGGCAGGCCAGGCCCACCGAGGTGCCGCCCAGGTGCACCAGCCAGGCAATCAGCCGGGCGATGGTGTGGGTGCCGTCGGCGCCGGCCACGCCGACGATGGGGATGCGGCCGTTGTCGGTTTGCGGAAACAGGTGGTCGGCAATCGCCTGGCCCACCGGCCGCGGCACACCCTCGGCCGGCTTCAAATGCATCAGCAGGCCGGGGCCGGCGTTGACCTCGACGATGGCGCCACCCATTTCGTGCAGCGGACGGGCGATGTCGCGGGTCACCAGGTCGATGCCGGCGATGTCCAGGCCCACCACCTTGGCGGCCAGCACCGCGGTGGCAGCAACGTCGGCGTGCACGTCATCGGTGCAGTCAATGGCCACGTTGCCGTTGCGCTGGATCACCACCACCCGGCCGGCTTCGGGCACAGCATCGGGTGCCAAGCCCTGGCGCTGCAGCTCCAGCTGCACGCCGGCGTCCTTGTGGACCTGGATGGTTTCGAGCGGAAATTCTTCCTCGATGCCGCGCCGCGGGTCGGTGTTGACCTGGGCGTCGATCAGCTCGGCCACGGTGGCCTGGCCGTTGCCGGTGATGCTGACCACCTCGCCCCGGGCCGCGGCCACCACCTTGTTGCCCACCACCAGCAGCCGGTGCTCTTCGCCGCGGATGAAGCGCTCCACCAGCACTTCGCGGCCCTCGGGCTCGGCCAGCCGCCAGGCGGCCTCGACGTCTTCGCGCCGGCTCAGGTCCAGCGTGACGCCGCGGCCATGGTTGGCGTTGGACGGCTTGACCACCACCGGCAGACCGATGTCCTCGGCCAGCTCCCAGGCCTGCTCGGCGCTGTCGGCCACCTCGCCCTCGGGCACCGGCACGCCGCAGGAACTGAGCAGGGTTTTGGTCAGGTCCTTGTCACTGGCAATGCCCTCGGCGATGGCGCTGGTGAATTCGCTCTCGGCGGTCCAGATGCGGCGCTGGCGCGCACCATAGCCCAGCTGCACCAGGTTGCCGTCGTTGAGCCGGATGTGGGGGATGCCGCGGTCGGTGGCGGCGGTGACGATGCAGGCGGTGCTGGGGCCGAGGTAGCAGTCGTCGATGCGCTCGCGGATGGTGGCCACCGCGGGGGCCACCTCGAAGGGCAGTTGGTTGATGACCGACATCAGCAGCCGGTGGCCCAGCGCCAGCGCGGTGCGGGCCACCTGCTCGTCGCGGGCCCGGAACACCATGCGGTAAACGCGGTGCTTGGAGGTGCTGCGGGTCTGGCCAAAGCCGGTCGACATGCCGGCCAGGTTGAGCAGCTCGATGACCACATGCTCCAGGATGTGGCCGGCCCAGGTGCCGCCATGCAGGCGCTGCAAAAAGCCACCCACCTCGCCCACGCCGCAATGGTGCTCGCCCAGGCCGGGCAGCAAGGCCACCAGGCGGTCGGTGAAGCCGGGCATCTTGTCCGACGGCAGTTCTTCCAGCTCCCCCAGGTCCAGCCAGACCTCCAGCACGGGGCGGTAAGTCCAGATGTTGGGGCCTCGCAGGTAGTTGATGCGAAGCAGTTGGATGTCTTCAATGGATTTCATGAACCGCAGACTTTCATCACGCCATCTTGCCGTTTGCGGGCTCGAAAAACAGCGGAGGGATACAGAAAAATGTCATGGCAGGGGCAGTGGCGCCGGGATGGGAGAAGGTTTGGGCGAAAATCAGTGTATTGGAACGCGCCGGGACTGAAGCCACGTCCACCAACCACGCGGCCAGACCGTTAGCAACCCATGCAACACCCACATTCAGCCGACGCTCCCCGAAAAAAAACCGAGTCAGCCCAAATCGACCTGCAGGCAGCACTCCCCAGCGGTGAGAACGTTTTGGGGCTGCTGGCGGTTGACCTTGACCCCCAACTGCACTTTGGCATCGGCTTTGTGGCCCTGACGCCACGCCAGATTCTGGCCCGCGACGCCAGCGCGTCCCACTGGCAAAGCTGGCCCTTGTCGCCCACCCTGGCGCTGAAGCACAGCGACCACGCCGGCGTCGGCACGCTGGAATTGCACGACGGCGCCACCCGGCTGGCGGTGTGGCGCTTCACGCTGGGCCTGAACCCCCAGGTGCTGCGTTTCACCAAGCTGTTCGAGCGCTGCCTGGCCACGCTGGCCTCGGGCGACACGGCCGACATGGACGACCTGCCGCTGTGCCCCAGCTGCCAGGCCCCGCTGCCACCCGACAGCGACGAATGCCCAGCCTGCGCCCACGAGGTGCAGGCGCCGCCCTCCACCTGGGTGCTGCTGCGGCTGTGGCGCTTTGCCCGGCCCTACCGCAAGCAGCTGCTGGCCGGCTTTGTGCTCACACTGGCCTCGACCGCCGCCACCTTGATCCCGCCTTATTTGTCGATCCCGCTGATGGACGACGTGCTGATCCCGTTCCAGAACGGCCAGCAGATCGACCCCGCGCTGGTGATCGGCTACCTGCTGGGCCTGCTCGGGGCGGCTGTCGCCGCCTGGGGCCTGAGCTGGGCCCGCACCTACCTGCTGGCCCTGGTGTCGGAGCGCATTGGCGCCGACCTGCGCACCACCACCTTCGAGCACCTGCTGGCCTTGTCGCTGGACTATTTCGGCGGCAAACGCACCGGCGACCTGATGACCCGCATCGGCTCGGAAACCGACCGCATCTGCGTCTTTCTGTCGCTGCACGCGCTGGACTTCGCCACCGACGTGCTGATGATCGGCATGACCGCCGTCATTTTGTTCTCCATCAACCCCTGGCTGGCGCTGGTGACGCTGCTGCCGCTGCCCTTCATCGCCTGGATGATCCATGTGGTGCGCGACCGGCTGCGCACCGGCTTTGAGAAGATCGACCGCGTCTGGTCCGAGGTCAGCAACGTGCTGGCCGACACCATTCCTGGCATCCGGGTGGTGAAAGCCTTTGCCCAGGAACGCCGCGAGGCCCAGCGTTTCCGCGACGCCAACAAACACAACCTGGCGGTCAACGACAAACTCAACAAGACCTGGGCGCTGTTCTCGCCCACCGTCTCGCTGCTGACCGAGATCGGCCTGCTGGTGGTCTGGGGCTTTGGCATCTGGCAGGTCTCCAAGAGCCAGATCACCGTCGGTGTGCTGACCGCCTTCATCGCCTACATCGGCCGCTTCTACACCCGGCTCGATTCGATGAGCCGCATCGTCTCTGTGACGCAAAAAGCCGCGGCCGGCGCCAAACGCATCTTCGACATCCTGGACCACCAGTCCAACGTGCCCGAACCCACCCAGCCGGTGACGCTGGACAAGGTGCAGGGCCGCATCGAGATGCAAGGCATCGGCTTCCGCTACGGCAGCCGCTCGGTGATCCGCAACCTCAGCCTGCAGATCGAGCCCGGCGAAATGATCGGCCTGGTGGGCCACAGCGGCTCGGGCAAGAGCACGCTGGTCAACCTGCTGTGCCGCTTTTACGACGTCACCGACGGCTCCATCCGCATCGACGGCGTGGACGTGCGCCGCCTGGGCGTGGCCGACTACCGGCGCCACATCGGCCTGGTGCTGCAGGAGCCGTTTTTGTTCTTCGGCACCATCGCCGAGAACATCGCCTACGGCAAGCCCGGCGCCAGCCGCCAGGAAATCATTGCCGCGGCGCGTGCCGCCCATGCGCACGAGTTCATCCTGCGGCTGCCACAGGGCTACGACTCGCTGGTCGGTGAACGCGGCCAGGGCCTGTCGGGCGGCGAGCGCCAGCGCATCTCGATCGCCCGCGCCCTGCTGATCGACCCACGCATCCTGATCCTCGACGAGGCCACCTCCTCGGTCGACACCGAAACCGAAAAGGAAATCCAGAAGGCGCTGGACAACCTGGTGCAAGGCCGCACCACCATCGCCATCGCCCACCGGCTGTCCACGCTGCGCAAGGCCAACCGCCTGGTGGTGATGGACCGCGGCCAGGTGATGGAGGTCGGTCCCCACGACGAACTGATGGCCCGCCAGGGCGCCTACTGGCGGCTCTACCAGGCCCAGTTGCGGCGCGCCGACGGCGAGGACGCTGTGACGCTGGGCGCCACGCTGAGCCCCAGCCCCTTGCAGGAGACCGTGCGATGAACCCGCTGTCCCACCCCACCCCCGCGTTCCAGCTGACACGCCAGGCTTCCGGGCAGCTGGTCTACACCGACGCCGCCGGCCACAGCCACACCGGCGTGACGCCGGTGCGGGCCTTCCCGATCTCGGCGCCCGACGAAGGCCTGTCGCTGGTCAGCAGCGACGGCCACGAGCTGCTGTGGATAGAGGCGCCCTCGCAACTGCCCGAGGCCTTGCGCGCGCTGCTGGCCGACGAACTGGCGCAGCGCGAGTTCGCGCCGCAGATCCAGCGGCTGACCCATGTGTCGACCTTCTCCACCCCCAGCACCTGGGATGTGGACACCGACCGCGGGCCCACCCAGCTGGTGCTGAAAACGGAGGAAGACATCCGCCGCCTGGGCGATGGCCGTTTGCTGATCCTGGCCGAGCATGGCCTGCAGTTCAGCGTGCCCGACATGCGCACGCTGGACCGGGCCTCCAAGAAATTGCTGGAGCGTTTTCTCTGAGCCTCGCGGCCTCGGGCCCATGGCCAGCAGCTCAGCCGGCGAATGTTGGGCAACGCACAGAGAGGAATCTTGGGGTTTCGTAAGGTCGGGTGGCGCAACCCAAGACGGCTCCGACCTTCAGGGGCGCCTGGGCGCCTCCCCGGCCCAACGGCCACCCGCCCATCCCCCTGAATTGAGGGGCCCACCGCCCCGGCGGTGGGCCCCTGTTTTTTTGTCCGTGCGCTGCCACGCACAAGGCCCTACGCCCCCCATGTAAAGCCGAGCCCCACAAATGCCTCGCAAAGCATGGCCTCCTCACCCGATGGCCCGCCGGGCGCAGGGTGTCCACTCAGGGCCAGCATCCGGTCAACGTCGAATGGGTGGACGACGCTCCGGATGTGCACCAGGTGAACCGGGTGACTGGCCCCCGGCACTTTTTACTGCCCCCGTGCAATCCAGGCATTGCACCCCTGCTGATCGGACCCCCATGCTTCGTCGACACTTCGTCTCCGGCGCCACGCTGTTTCTTGCTTCCTCCGCCACCGGCTTTGCCCAAACCGTCACCTGCCCCACCACCCCACCAGCCCCCACACCCGCTCCCAGCAACACCCTCATCGACGTGATGGCGCAGGTCAAATCCCTGCGCATCCCCACCGGGCCCTATGCCGGTGGCTACGAGATGGCGCCGAACGGCCGCCTGAACTGGTACTTCACCAACCTGGGTCTGCTGCCGCTGGTGCAGTCCTTCTCGGTCAGCGACCGCGACACGTACGTGCGCACCTACCTCGACCTCTACCTGCGCAACCTCAACCCCGACGCCACCATCATGGACGTCAATTTCCCGCTCGGTCGGGCCAACACCGAGATGTTTGTGCGGGTGCTGTCCGACTCCGACGACTCCTACGCCGCCACACTGATCTCGCTGGCCGTGCGCTATGTGCGCTGCAGCCAGAACTGGGCCTGGTGGGACCTGAACAAGGCCAAGCTGAAAACCATGGCCTACCGCAACCTGGCGATGATGGTCAAACCCAATGGCCTGACCAGCGTGTTCCAGCCACCGCGCAACGCCGGCAATTCGATTGGCTACCTGATGGACAACTGCGAGGTCTACCGCGGCCTGCGCGACTTCGCCGGCCTGCTGCGCGAGCGCGGCGAAACGGCCGACGCCAACTACTACGACGCCTTCGCCACCGGCATCGCCCGCGGCATTGGCAACGGCCTGTTCGACGCCACCCGGGGTGGCTTCACCGCCGGCGATTTCACCGGCCAGGCCGCCACCACCTTCTACCCCGGCACCACCTGCCAGGTCTTTGTCCAGGCCTTTGGGCTGAGCGAGCTGGCGCCTTATTTCGACCGGGCCTGGAACTACCTGCAGACCACCTCGCCGGGCTGGGCCGACGGCCGTTACGACCCCTACCCCTGGCAGGTGCTGGGCTTTGCCGCCGCCAAGCGCGGCGACACGGCCACCGCCCAGGCGCAGATGCGCACCACCGAGCAAAAGTTCATCGCCCAGCGCGCCCTGGTCACCATCAATGAACTGGGCTTTTACCAGCGCAGCCGCAACCTGCTGAACGGGCAGGCCGACATCTGAGACGGGGGGCGCTCAGCGCTGCTGCAGGATGGCCGAGGCGCAGCCACAGGCCAGCGAGCGCAGCCGCTGGGGGTCGCGCACCGCTACCGCATCGGCCTCGCAGGCAATGCCCCCCTCGGCCGCCAGGGCCTGCAAGGCCGCGCTGGCCTGCTGGGGCGGCAGGCCCAAAGCGGTCTGCAGCGACTGGGTGGGCAGGCGGGGCGCCGGGCTGTCGAGCAGCGCGGAACACACCAGCAGCCAGCGGCTGAGCTGCTGTGCCGGCGAATGCTGGGCATGGCACAGCGCGGTCTGGGTCATCTGCGCCACCAGCGACTGGCTGTAGCGCAGCATGGCTTTCAACGCGGCACCGCCCTGGTCCAGTTCGCTGGACCACAGGGCCTGGCCGAGCCGGTGGCCAGCGCCCGCCGTCAAGGCCACCGCCTTGAACGGCGCGTTGGCGCCCAGCAAACGCGGCAAGTCCACCACACCGTCATGGCCCACCACCGCCATGCCCAGCGTGCCCGAGGCCTCGTCGCCATAGACCAGCAGCACCAGCGCGTCGGCCGGGAAATAGGCAAAGGGCGAGGCCTGGCGCGAGTCGCACACCAGCTCGCCGGCCTGCCAGTTGATGGGGCTCAGCTGGTCAGACCAGCGGGCCAGGTCGGCCGCTGGCAGCGCGGCCAGCAAGCGGTTGGAAGACGGCTGGGGAGAGAGGGGGGTAGAAGGGCTGGGCTGCAAGCGAAAATATCCTGCGCCGTGGCATGTGATGTCATGCACTGGCCGGCGATTCCCAGTGTGGATGCAGTGTAGGACCAAATCGCCCCGCTGTGTTCGACACCGTACAAATACAGGGCAGTCCTGCCTTTATGCTGGTTGATGAACCGCCGAAATTCAAGCCCATGCCCCGTGGCGATGGGCGTACACTGGCCCAAATCTCCGTTCCACAGCCCCTTGCGGGCAGCGCTTTTTTCACGCGTTCGCGGCCACGGCGGCACCCTGCCCCTTCACGGGCCCACCACCACTCCCGCCGCGGGGTGGTCAGCCACCCCCGAAGGGAAAGCGCCTTGAATTTGTCCTCCAACCTGCTGGTCGGTCCGCTGTCGGCGGCCGACCAAACCCTGCTGTCACGGCGTTGCACGCCGGTGATGCTGACCGAGGGCCAGGTGCTGTCCACCCCCGACCAGCCCAGCCCGCGGGTCTACTTCATGGCGGGCGCCAGCGTGGCCCTGGTGGTGGGTCACGGCTCGCCACTGAAACTGGCGGTGGCGCTGGTCGGTGCGGAGGGCGCGGTGGGGCTGCCGCTGGCGCTGGGTCTCGGCGCCGGCAGCTTCACCTGGGCGGTGCAGTCGGAGGGACCGGCCTGGTGCATCGACGGCGCGGTGCTGGCCCGGCTGGTGGCCCGCCGGCACGCGATGCTGATGGCTTTCTCGCGTTACCTCTGGGGCGTGGCGCAAGAGGTGGCCACGATGGCTGGGGCCTCGCAGATTTGCCCCATCAAGCAAAGGGTGGCGGGCTGGGTGCTGCTGAGCCACCGCCGCGGCAACCCGGCGTCTTTGCACCTGACCCATGCCCACCTGGCCGAGATGCTGGGCGTGCGGCGGGCCAGCGTCACGCTGGCCGCCGGCGAACTCAAGGCCCAGGGCCTGGTGGACTACCGCCGCGGCGCCCTGCATGTGCTGGACCTGCCCGGCCTGGCCGCGCTGGCCGGCCCGCTGGCGGCGATTGGTCAGCCCAAAGCCTGATGGGGGCATGGGACCGTCAGACGGCAGTCTGGGCTGGCAACAGGCGGTCGTATTCCTTTTTCACCACCGCATAACACTCGCAGGTGCGTTTTTCCAGGCCGGCACGGTCCAGCACCGAGATCCGGCCACGGGCGTACTTGATCAACCCGGTGGCCTGCAGTTGCAAGGCCGCCTCGGTGACGCCTTCGCGCCGCACGCCCAGCATGTTGGCAATCAGTTCCTGGGTCATCACCAGTTCGCTGCCCGACAAGCGGTCCAGGCTCAGCAGCAGCCAGCGGCACAGCTGCTGGTCCAGCGAATGGTGGCGGTTGCACACCGCCGTCTGAGCCATCTGGGTGATCAAGGCCTGGGTGTAGCGCAGCAGCAAATGCATCACCGGGGTGCTCTCTTCAAACTCGGCTTTCAGGAAATCGGCCCGCATGCGCAGGCCGGCGCCGGCGCTCTGCACCACCGCGCGGCTGGGGGTGGAGCCACCGCCCATGAACAGCGACACACCCACGATGCCCTCGTAGCCCACCACCGCGATTTCCGCCGACGAACCGTTCTCCATCACGTACAGCAGCGAGACGATGGCGGTGGTGGGGAAATACACATGGCTTTGCTGCCGGCCCGACTCGTAGAGCACCTTGCCCAGCGGCAGGTCGATCGTTTCCAGGTTGGCGAGCCAGCGGGTCCACTCGGCCGGCGGCAGTGCCGCCAGCAACTGGTTGGTTTTGGCAATGGCGGCGAGTGGCATCCGTGGGCTTTCTGTGGGGGTCGGCAGACAGCGTTCCTTTGAAAAAGAAATGGACACTGACGGGTCAGTCTAGGTGACCGACCTCGCATCCTGTGTTCGATACCGAACATAGCAGCAAAACAAGTGCATCCGGAGCCCCAAGTCCACCACTGGCACCAACGGTAACCAAACCGCCCCCGCCAACGCCCGGGTGACTGGCCAGTCACCAGGTCAGCGATGGGGTGCGGCACCGCACAGTCGCCCCCACCCCCGTGCGACACAGTGGGTTCAGCCCGCCACCCCTCCTGGTGTGCGCTGAAGGAAACCCCCATGCCCATTTTTTGCAACGCCACCCGGCGGTTGACCCTGTCACTTTTCAGCCTGATGCCCCTGGCCGGTGCCGGCGCAGGCCCGGCCGCCGAGCCCAACGAACGGCTGGCGCTGACCGCACGGCTGGCGTCCAGCGCCGCGGCCTCGCCCGCGGTGGGCATGTTGGACGCCACCCTGAACCCGCACACCCAGGTGCTGGCCTGGTGCCTCAGCCACCAGGGCCTGGCGCAGGCGGTGAGCCAGGTGGCGCTGGGCGGTCCGCAAGGCGTGGTGATGGCCCGCGCCGGCCCCGGCGCCGACGGCCCCCTGGCCAACCCGCTGACCGGCCGCACCCAGCTGAGCCCGGCCCAATCCGAGGCCTTGCTGGCCGGGCGCTGGACGCTGTCGCTGCTGGCGGCCGACGGGCCGTCGCCAGTGCTCGAGGGTCGGGTCCATCAGCGCCCCTGACGCCAGCCCTCCAGCATGACCCGCCTTGTCCCATCGGTTCGCTGCCGTACTGACGAGGCCACCGCACCCGTCCACCATGGCCTTGTGCCTGTGAACCCCCTTGCCCTCCCCCTTGCCCGAGGTTCCGACATGTTTCAACCCAGCGACGACACCCATGGCCACGTGCCCGCACCGCGCCTCCACCAAAGGGGGCTTTTGAATGTCTCTGCCTTGCTGAAAAAAGACGCCGACGACCCCTCGCAACGCGCTGTGCCCAGCCGGGCCCAGGTCATCAAACTGCTCAACGACTGCCTGGCTGCCGAACTGGTCTACATGCTGGACTGCAAAGGCCACCATTTCATGGCGGTGGCCCTGGACATGCCAGAGATCGCCCGGCAGTTTCTGATGCAGTCCGACGACAAGATGACCCATGCCGAACGGCTGGCCTTCCGCATCGTCGAGCTGGGCGGCGAGGCCGATTTTTCCCCGGAGGCCTTGAACCAGGAAGAACGCCATGGCTGCGACCATGCCCAAGACCTGAAGGCACTGGCCCGGGCCCACCTGCAGTCCGAGCACCGGGCCATCGAAACCTACACCCAAATCATGGAGCTGATCGGCGGGAGCGACCCCCAGACCCACCGGCTGCTGAGCCACATCGTGGTCGACAAACACCACCATGCCCACAGCATGTACGGCTGGTGCCGGCGCCTGGCCGGCACCCAGACACCGATTGCCGCGCCCATCGAGGGTGTCGCGAAGCGGCTGCCTACCGCCACGCTGACCGAACAGGGGCGCCCATGAACCATGCCGTTTCGCGCCTCAGGGCCTGCACCGATGTGGCCGCTGTGCAAAGCCAGCTGATGGCCATCTGCGCCGAATTCGGCCAGGTGAACCAGCTGCACATCCTGACCGCCCGCCACCGTGGCGAAAAGCAGGCCTTGTGCTTTCTGCAACTGGACTCCGAACAGGCCGAAACCCGGCTGATGGCCGCACTCGGGGCCCGCCGCTACGACGGTCGGCTGGTGGTGGTGGTCCGGCTGTGGGTGCCCGAGCAGCAGGTGCAGTGGCACCGCGACCATGTGCTGGGCAACCCGCGGGCCTACCTGGGGGACAACACCCGCCCATCGCGCTCGCCCCGCGCCTTGCCGCTGGACCACCGTGTGCCGGTCCATGGCTGACAACGCCCCACCCTGCCCCCGCTTGCCCTGCCCAACCCGGAGAACGCCATGCCGCAACTGCCCATCGTGCTGATGACCACCGCGCTGTTTTGCATCGTGCTGCTGCTGATGGTGTACGGGGTTCGCCATGTGCTGTTCACCTTCAACCGCCTGTTCGGCACCCAGCGCCAGCCCTACCTGGACATCGACACCGCCGACTGGCCACAGGTCACGGTGTTCATCGCCGCCCACAACGAAGAGGCGGTGATTGCCGGCTGCCTGGACGCGCTGCTGGACAGCAACTACCCGCCCGAGCGGCTGAAGATCGTGCCGGTCAATGACCGCTCCACCGATGGCACCCGCGCCATCATCGAGGCCTACGTGCAACGCCACCCCGGCCGCATTGCGCCGTTTCACCGCACCGAGGGCAAGTCGGGCAAGGCGGCGGCGCTGCAGGACGCCATGCCCCATGCCGAGGGCGACATCGCGCTGATTTTCGACGCCGACTATGTGCCCGGCCGTGGCCTGCTGAAACAGCTGGTGGCGCCCTTTTTTGACCCCGAAATCGGCGCGGTGATGGGCCGGGTGGTGCCGATGAACGCCGGCACCAACCTGCTGACCCGGATGCTGGACCTGGAGCGCTCCGGCGGCTACCAGGTGGACCAGCAGGCCCGCATGAACCTGCGCCTGGTGCCGCAGTACGGCGGCACGGTGGGTGGGGTACGGCTGTCAGCGGTGGCGGCGGTGGGCGGCTGGCACGACGACGTGCTGGCCGAAGACACCGACATCACCTTCCGGCTGCTGCTCAACGGCTGGAAAACCGCCTACAGCAACCGCTCCGAATGCTACGAGGAGGTGCCCGAAGACTGGGCGGTGCGCATCAAGCAGGTCAAGCGCTGGGCCAAGGGCCACAACCAGGTGCTGGCCCGCCATTGGCATGCCTTTCTCACCAGCCCCTTTCTCAGCGGGCGCGAGCGGCTGGACGGCATGCTGCTGTTGCTGGTCTTCATCGTCCCGCCGCTGCTGCTGCTGGGCTGGGTGCTCGCCGTGGCGCTGTACTTCCTCAATGCCAGCGCCTTGCTGACGGTGCTGCTGCCGGTGTTCGCGCTGATGGCCTACACCACCGTGGGCAACTTCGCCGCCTTCTTCGAGATCGTCGCCGCGGTGCTGCTGGACGGCAGCCGGCGCCGCCTGCGCCTGCTGCCCTTCAATGCACTGGGCTTTTTTGTCAGCCTGTTTGCCATTTCCTCGTCGGTGGCCAGCCTGGTGACCGACCGCGTGCTGCGCCGCGACATGGTCTGGGAAAAAACCGCGCGCTACCGAAAGGTCAACTTCAAATGATGCAGGAATGGTTGTCTCTGGTGCTGCTGGGCGCCACATGCACGGGCTTGATGGTGGTGGCTTTTCGCCCGGCCTGGCAGGAATGGCGCCAGCCCACCGACTGGGCGCCACTGCCCATCGACGGCGCACAAAGCAGCGACGCCGAGCATTTCGCCCACGGGCTGCGCCGCCAAGCCACCGCCTTGCTGGAAGGGCCCAGCGCCGTCGCTGCAGGCAGCGCCCGCAGCCTGCCGCTCAACCCCACGGCCACCGACTGGGCAGCCCCCGGCACGGCCTGGGTGGCCAGCGGCTCGCTGACCACGGCCGCCCCCATCGCCTGCCACGCACCGCTGTTTGTGCGCGGCGACCTCACCGCCACCGAACCCGCCAGCTTCACCGCCTTGCTGAGCGAGGGCGCGCTGCACCTGGCCGGCCACAGCCGGGTGCTGGACTGGGCCCATGCCGACCGGCAACTGCGCCTGGGCCCGGGCTGTGTGGCCTTGCACCGGCTGTCGTCGCGCACCGCGATCGACATGGCTAACCTGTGCTGCTTCGAGCGCCTGCATGCCCCGGCCATCCGCTTCGGCAACCCGATCGACTGGCCGGCGCCGCAGGACGACGCCGAACGCATCGAATCCTCCTTCCTCAACCTGGAAGGGGTGACGCGCCGCAGCGCCTCGCTGTTCATGGTTCAGGGCGACTGCCGGCTGCCCCACGGCCGGCTCTACCGGGGCTCGCTGGTGGTGACCGGCCGGCTCTACATCGGCCGCCACACCAAAGTCATTGGCGACGTGAAGGTGCGTGGCGACGTGGTGGTGGGCCGCCATGCCGAGGTGGTGGGCGCGCTGTGCAGCGACCAGCAGATTCAGATCCGGGAGGGCGCGCTGGTGTCCGGCCCGGTGGTGTCGGAAGCCACGGTGCTGCTGGGCGCGCAATCGCGTGTCGGCCGGCCGGGCCAGCCGACCACGGTGAGCGCCGCCCACGTGGTGGCCGAGGCCGGCTCAGTGGCGCACGGCAGCGTGTGGGCGCACCGGCTGGGTGTGGTGTGGTCGGCATGACGCGGGCCCCCACCGGTGCCATCGCCTGGGGCCTGCTGCTGTGGCTGGCCAGCCTGGCCAGCAGCGGCCAGGCCGCCGCGCTGCGGCTGGACGGCTATGCCGACGCCCAGGGCGCCATCTCCATCCAGCACAAGGGCGACACCGTCGACCCCTATTTCACGCTGCAGGCCTTGCTGATGGCGCGCGAGAACGGCCTCGACACCTCGGCCTACGACCGCCCCTGGGCCGACTGGCTGGTGACGCGGCAAAAGCCCGACGCCACCTTCGACCGCTTTTGTCGCAACGGCCCGGTGTGGGCGGCCTGCAAGACCGCCGACGCCGACGACGCCTTGCTGGCGATCTGGATGAAGTTCCTCGACACCATGCCGGCGGTGCTGCAAACCCACCCCGTCTGGCAAAGCAGCCACCAGCGCAGCGGCAAGGCCCTGGCCGCGTTGCTCGACGCCAAACGCGGCATCTACCTGGTGTCGCCGGTTTACCAGCATGGGCTGTTCATGGACAACCTGGAGGTGCTGTCCTACCAGCCCACACGCCCGGGCGGCACCCCCATGCCCACCCAGGCCAGGCTGGCGCAAGACATCCACAAGGTGTTCTGGGACACCCAGCGCAGCCGCTTTCTGGTGTCCACCCAGCCCGAGCAGCAAACCGTGGCCCACACCTTTTATCCAGAGCAGGTGGCGCAGATATTCCCGCTGCTGTTTGACTTCAAGCTGGTCACGCTGAACCGCGCCGCGCACTACAAGAAATGGATGCGCGAGCACCGGCGCGACTGGCTGCTGCAGTCCAAGACCGACTTCTCCTGGGGCCTGATCGCCGTCATCGCGCTGCAGCAGGGCGACAAGCTCACCGCCAGCTGCTGGCTGCGTGAAACCGCCAGCGCGCAGCGCACCTCGCACTGGATCGTCACCGACGAGGTGGCGCTGCAAATCCTCAGCGCCCGCGGCGTGGTGGCCGCCCTGCCGGGCGTGGCCTGCCTGTAGTGGCCCGCCGAGTCCCATCCCCTCCGTCGCCCCAAGGAAAAACCATGCCAGAAAAAACCTACCTTGCCTGCATCGGCACCCGTCCCGAAATCATCAAAATGGCGCCGATCTACCGCGAGCTCAAGGCCCGCGGCGACCGGGTGGTGGTGGTCCACACCGGCCAGCACGAGGCGGTGGCCGACGCGCTGTACGCCTTCTTCGACATGCCGCCCGACGTGGTGCTGCGCCTGGAACGCAAATCGGCCTCGCTGGCCCACCTGACCTCGGCCCTGCTGGACGGCGTGGAGCCGGCGCTGAAGCACCTGCGCCCCGACGTGGTGATGGTGCAAGGCGACACCACCTCGGCCTTGGTGGGCGCGCTGAGCGGCTTCTACCAGGACATTCCGGTGGCCCATGTCGAGGCCGGCCTGCGCACCCATGAACGTACGCCCTTCCCCGAAGAAAAAAACCGGGAGCTGATTGGCCAGCTGGCCCGCTGGCATTTCCCGCCCACCGCCCAGGCCTGTCGCAACCTGCTCAGCGAGGGCGTGGCCCGCGACCATGTCCACCAGGTGGGCAACACCGTGATCGACGCCGCGCTGTGGACCCGCGACCGCATCCGCGCGCCCGACTTCGATCTGGCGGCGATGAAGCCGCAGAACCTGTGTGAATTCGAGGCCCGTTACCCCGACCACAAGCTGATCCTGGTCACCGCCCACCGGCGCGAGAACTGGGGCCAACCGATCCGCGACATCGCTCTGGCCGTGGCCAACATCGTCAGCCAGCACCCCAACACCGTGGTGGTCTGGCCAGTCCACCCCAACCCCAGCGTGCAGGCCGACGTGGCGCTGGGTCTGAGCCAGCTGCCACCGCGCACCCGGGCCCGCATCTGCGTCACCGAGCCGCTGGGCTACCAGGCCCTGGTCTCGCTGCTGATGCGCTGCGAGTTCACCGTCACCGACTCGGGCGGCATTCTGGAAGAGGCCTCGGCCTTCAGCAAGCCAGTGCTGGTGGCGCGCGACAGCACCGAGCGCCAGGAGCTGGTGGACGCTGGCGGTGCCGTGCTGGTGGGCACCGACAGCATGAACATCTTCATCCACGCCGAGTCGCTGCTGACCGACAGCGTGGCCTACCGCCGCATGCAGCTCGACACCAGCCCCTTTGGCGACGGCCACAGCGCCGAACGCATCGTCGACATCCTGTCCGACAGCGATGCCGTGGCGCCGCTGTCCCGGCAGTGGACCCCGGTCTTTTCTCCCACCGTCAAAGCCGCGCCCAGCCATGCCAACCACGCTTGATTTCTCCCAACGTCAGCCCCCTATGAGGACAACCACCATGGCCATCAAATTCATCTCCATGGCGTTGGCCATGGCCTGCCCCGCCGTCTGCCTGCCCGCCTGGGGCCAGTACCAGAACTCCAGCGCCGCAGGTGTGGCCATGGAGCCGGTCATGAACGCCCAGGGTGTCGCATCCCGGCTGCCGCTGCGCAGCATGGAACTGACGCTGGGCGCGCAACGCCTGACCAATGGCTTCGGCAACTGGCACGACGCCACCTTGCGCGGCGCCTACGAAACCGGCCCCCATGTGCTGCAGCTGGAACTGGCGGCCAAGCGCGAGTTCGGCGCCTCCGGCAACTTCCTGGGCCTGGCCGACACGTACACCTTCAGCCCCGACTGGTATGGCAGCCTGTCGGTGGGTGCCGGCGACGGTGCCTTCTACCTGCCCAAGTTCCGCACCGACGTGGCGCTCTACCGCAAGCTGCTGCCGCAGCGCAACCTGGTGGCCTCGGTGGGGGCCGGCTACTACAAGGCCCCGGCCGGCAATGTGGACCGCAACGTCAACCTCGGCGGCACCTACTACTTCGACACGCCGTGGATTGTGGAAGGCGGCATCCGCTTCAACCGCAGCAGTCCCGGGGCCATCCGCACCCACCAGCAGTTTGCCTCGGTGACCTATGGCCGGGTGCGCGAGTACCTGATCACCGCCCGCTACGGCGAAGGCGGTGAGGGCTACCAAACCGTGGCCCAGAACACCCAGCTGGTGAACTTCCAGAGCAAGGAAGCCAGCCTGTCGTGGCGTTACTGGCTGGATGGCCGGTCGGGCTTTCTGGTGAGTGGAGAACGCTACAAAAACCCGAACTATTCCCGCCGCGGCGTGAATGTGGGTCTGTTTCACCAGTTCTGAGCGATGAACGCCGCCGACCAGCCCGACGAGGGGCCGAACCGGGACCAGGCCTACCAGGCCGCGCTGGCCGCGCTGCAGCAGGCCAGGCAACAGGCCGGCAGCATCCCCCAGCACCGGGCCCTGAAACGCATGGCGCTGCGGCCCGGCCTGCTGCTGCAGGTGGTGGCGCTGCCGCTGCTGCTTACCGCCGCGGTGCATGCCGGCAAGCCCTGGCTGTTTGCCTTCTGGCGCCAATGCCTGGGGCTGTGGGCTGGCCTGCTGAACCTGCCGCTGCAGATCACCCCGCTGGCCGAGCGCAGCGATGCGCTGGGCGTGCAATGGGTGGTGGCCAATGAATGGGTCAACCTGCCCAGCGACGGCATGCTGTTCAGCGTGGCGGCGCTGACGCTGCTGGGCTGGGTGCTGTCTTACCGCCTGGACGGCAAGGCCTTGCCGCTGCAATACCTGCTGCGCATCGTCTGTGGGGTGCAGGCCGTGGCGCTGGTGTATTTCTGGTGGCTGCCGGCGCCGTTTCCCTACACCGTGCAGCGCCATCTGCTGGACCTGGCCAACATCGGCTACCTGATGCTGCTGGCCACACCGGCGATGCTGGCCATGGGCTACTACATGCTGCGCGTGCCGCTGGCCCACAAGCTGCTGTGCACCGCGCTGATCCTGGCCTACTTTGCGGTTTTTGTGCCCCACCAACTGGTGCTGCACGCGTATTTGCTGCACCACTTCTCGCTGCTGCTGATGCCGCTGCTGTACATCGTGTTCGGTGCCTTGTTCAACATGATGGTGTTTGTGGCCTTGTACGCCTGGATCGCCAGCCTGGCACCGGCCGACGCCACGTTGTGATACCGCCCTGTGTTCGCCCGCGTACCGACACCCCGGGCGGCCCGCCCTAAGCTGGCTTTGCCCAGCGGCTGAACCCAGCGCCACGCTGGTGGCGTCCGTCATTTCCACTTTTCAAAGGTCACACATGTTTCAAAAATCTCCGATTTCCAGCCCCCTCGCCAGCGCCACTTTGGTGGCCCTGATGCTGCTGGGCCCATCCGCCTTCGCCATGGAGAAGATGGACTACAACACCGCCAAAACCAACATCAAGGCCAGCTACAAGACCGCCAAGTCCGCCTGCGGCTCGCTGTCCGGCAACGCCAAGGATGTGTGTGTGGAAGAGGCCAAGGGCAAGGAAGCGGTGGACCTGGCCGAACTGGAATACGCCTACACCCAGAAGGCCAGCGACGCCACCAAGGCCCGCACCACCCAGGCCAAGGCCACCTACGCGATTCAGAAAGAGAAATGCGACGACCTGGCCGGCAACCCCAAGGACGTCTGTGTCAAGGAAGCCAAGGCGGTGGAAGTCAAGGCCCTTGCCGAAGCCAACATGTCGGCCGACATCCGCAAGGCCAAGGTCGAAGCCGCCACCGATGTGCGCGCCGCCGACCAGAAGCTGGCACTGGAAAAATGCGACGCCCTGGCCGGTGACCCCAAGGCCAAATGTGTGGAAGCGGCCAAGCTGCAGTTCCCCAAAAAGTAAGTCGCCACCGCTCAGGCGACGTCGCTCACCGCGATCGGCCGGTAGCAGGCGCAGGACGCCGCCACCAGCCCCTTGCGGTCGAGCACACAGAGCTTGCCGCGGCTGTAGCTGATCAGGCCTTTGGTGCGCAGTGCACCAAAGGCCAGCGTCACCGACACCCGGCGCACGTTCATCACCGCGGCCAGGTGGTGTTGCGTCAGCGTCATGTCGGGCGAACGGGCCCGGTCACCCACCATCAGCAGCCAGCAGGCCAGCCGCTTTTCCAGCCGGTGGGAGGCAATGCAGGCGGCGATTTGCCGGGCCCGGTTGACCTCCACCTGGGCACAGCGGTGCAACTGGCGCTGCAACTGCAGGCCACGCCGCAGTTCGTCGTTGAAGCGTGCCGCCGACATGCGCATGGCCGTGCCGGCCACCTCCACCACCGCCCGTACCGGCGACAGGTCCACCCCCAGCGCCAGCGGAATGCCCACCATGCCCTCGTGGCCCACCAGGCCGGTTTCCACCGTACGCTGGTTGTCGATCACCGTCAACAAACACACCACACAGTCGACCGGGAAGTAGACATGGCGGATCGGCGCGCTGGCCTCGTGCAGCACCTCGCCAAAACCCAGCGCGACGCGCTCCAGGGCGGGCAGCAGGCGCCGGTACTCGGTGCGGCCCAGGGCGGCCAGCACGCCGTTGCGTTCGGGCATTTCAAGGGCCTCCTTGCGGTCTGCCGCAGACGCGCGGTGGGCGGCCTTGCGCAGCGCACGCTGCGCCAGCGGAAAAACGAGGATGTTGGCCTCGGCGTGGTCGATGACGGCGTCGATCTCGCCGGCCGCGATGGCCTGGCGCTCCAGGCCGCCCTTCGGCAGTTGGTGCAGGGCCCGTTGCAAGGCCAGCGACGCCCGACCGGTCTGGACACTGGCCGGCTTGCGGTCAGTCAGCATGGGGTTGCAGGCCGAGCGCGAGCAAGACCCCCGTCCTGTCACTGAGGGTGCCGATGACCTGGGCCGCCGGCAGCGGCGAGAGTTTGCTCAGGCTGGGCGTGACCAGCACGCCCTCGGCCATGGCCCGGCGCGGGTTCTCCAGCACGTCCACCACCTCCAGCCGGTGGCCGCCTTTCAGGTGCTCGGCACAGAGCGTCTCCAGATTGGCAATGGCCAGCATGGAGTTGGGCGCGCCGCCAGCCACGTAGAGGCGCAGCACCACCACGGTGGCGAAATCGGTCGGCAGCAGCTTGGCCACGAACGGGGAAGATGTTCTGCGGGTTCCCATGAGGATGTCACTTTCGAGAGCGCCGCGGTCACCGCCGCCCGAATGGACGCGAGTGCCACCCGCGAACACCTGGTTACGTGTACCAAATCGGTACAGGTTGGTATGTTCGATAACGTACAGACGAGGCAACATGGTCCGAAAAAACCTGCCCAAAACATCGAACATCGGAACAAAAAACCTGGAAAACACAGGCGGTTCAGGCCCGTTTTTGACTCGTCCTGAGACCAAGGGTAACTACCAGCCGTGATTGTTGTCAGGGGGACGATTTGAAAATTTGAAGCGCTGGAAAATTCGCCCCAACGAGGGCAAAAACGACCCTCGACTGCCCCCCAAATCGGCCCCTCACCATCGCGGATTGGATGGTCGGGTGTTTGTGCCGACTCCACCCTTGACCTGAAAGATCGACCCCAATGGAAACCAACCCAGCCGCTCACGGCCTGCCGCTGCGGCGCCGCAACTGGACCCATGCAGAAAAGTCCGCCATCGTGCACGAAACCCACGATGCCCATGTGAGCGTGTCCATGGTGGCCAGAAAACATGGCATTGCCACCAGCATGCTGTTTCGCTGGCGAAAAATGGAACGCAACGGTCTGCTGGGCGAGTGCAGCCCCCTCAGCGGACCCAGCACGGTGACCGAGCTGTTGCTGGCACGCGAGAAGATTGCCGAGCTGCAGCATGCGCTGGGCGCCTTGGCGCTCGAAATTCACGCTTGCCACCAGGAAAATCAGCAACTGAAGAAATCCCTCTCGCTGGTGAATGGGGCATCGGACATCGGCCGGCACTTTGCACGCCAGACCGGAGTGCCCACCGGATTTGAGCGGGGTTGGGGTGCGCAAAAGGAAGCCGCCTGAAGCGGCGCTTCCACAAAAACCGGCTGCAGTGGCCGGCCCGACAGCGCGCTACTCGAAGCCCATCAAGCCAGGCAGGTCCAGCACGGTGATGGAGGCATAACCAATCTCCAGCAGCCTGCGCTCCTGGAGGATTTTCAAGGCCTGGTTCACCCGGGGTCGTGAAATCCCGGCCATTCGGGAAATCTCCTCCTGGTTGATTCGCAGCACCGCCACGGTGTTGGGGTAAAGAATGGGATTGAAGAGGTTGGCAATGCAGCGCGCCACGCGGGCGGTGGGTTGCAGCAAACGGTCAAACATCATGGCGCCGATGAACTGACTCAATCGCTCATTCAGGTGGTTGATGACATAGCGATTGAAGGGCACGCTGGTGTCCAGCAGCCACAAGAAGGTGGCGCGCGGCAGGTGCAAGGTCTTGGTGGGCCGGGTGGCGATGATTTCGTATTTTCTTTGCTCGACTTTGAGCAGCGATCCCTCCCCTATCCACCCGCCCGATGCCACGCTGGTGAACATCACCAGGTCCCCGTTGGCCACGGCGGTCTGCACGCGTAGGAAACCATCAACCACGCCGATCCAGCTGTCGGCAATCTCCGACTGGTGGCACACGTTCTGCCCAGATTGATGGCTGCGTTCGGTGAACGCGCCATACACCTGTTCCCTTTCCGAATGGGTCAGCACGCTGGGCCAGGTGCAGCGCTCCAGGAAACCCAAAGATTCCGTTGACAAAGCCATCAGCTCACCAGCCTTTCATGGCGCCCGGGGTTGAACACCTTGCCCAGTCTATGGAAACCGGCGCTTTTCTGCCACCGGGAAGGCATGGACGACGCCACCTCATTTCTTTCCAAGCAAAACGGATTGCGGTGGGTTGCCCAGCGGCTGGCCACCCGGCCCGTTCTCGAAGGTCAACCAGGGGATGGACGCCTGCTGACCGACGCCAGGTCTGGTGTAGTCGCACACCCCGTCGGGAAAGGCACGCACCAGTCGCGACCATTGGGCGTCGGAGAATGACACGCTGTAGTCCAAGCGGCTTGGTGACTTGAGTTGGCACTTGACGATGTCGTTGGCCAGGGGTTCGCCGGCCGCAATGCGTGGCACGGCGTAATACGGGTAGAGCAGCCGGCATTTCTGCATGTCGGTGACTTTTTGCGCACCGACGAAGCAGGCATCCACAGCCGCGCCTGGCTTGTTGCGCAACACCTTCTCTTCCAGCGTGCCCGGGCTCCGGTCGGACTCCATGCGGCTGAGCCAGTTGTCCAGCAGGTCCACAGACGTGGGTGTCGCCAGCAGAGAGCCGAACGAAGGATCGGCGTTGGGAAAGAGTGGCACTGTGGACGTCCAGATGATCTGGTTGTCTGAATGACCATTCGCTTTTCTCAACCGGGCCCGCGTCACATGGCTGTGGACATCGGTGTGAATCTCCACGTTGGACGAACCACGCAGGTCAATGATGGGAACCCGCTTGGCGGCGGCACCGGACATCACCAGACCGGCCCGGTGCATGGTCCGGACGGCAGCGAGGTCAGCCTCCGCCCGCTGGGGACGAAACTTCCAGTCGACGTCCAGCCCGCCCACTTTTTCATTCATGTCCACGAACTGCTCGGCCGTGATCAAGCCCGAAGTGAGCGCCACCAGCCCGTACTGCACACCCACGTTGTCATAGGGGTAGTTGGCAAAACCATCGGACGAGCGCTTGCCGAAAATGGATGCCATGTAATCCTGCAAAGTGCAACGAATGCCTCCGGGATTGGTGATGGCGTTGTAAATGAGTTCCACAGACAGTGCGCAGCCCGCGGCATTGGTGGGGTCCAGCCACACCTTGGAGTAACCAAGAATCGACTGCTGAATGCCAAGCACCGAATCCCAGGCCAGGCAGGTGGTCGACGCGCCGTAGCCTGTCACGGCATCTTGCTGGGGTGTCAACAACCAAAGCTGCGGGGAAACCTGGGTGAAATAGCGGAGAAGCAAGTGACAGTCTTGCGCTTCTTTCAGCGTCTCCCAGACATCGGCGTAGCTGGCGCTGGGCTGAATGCCATTGAGCAAACCGGGGTAGTTGGACACATGCCAGTGCTGTTGCATGGAGCCACCCGATCCCCCCTCACTCATGGTGTAACGGATCGGCCCCAGCGTCTCGGTGATGTGTTCCTTGATCATCATCACGGCCTCGGCCGAGATGACGCTGTTGCAGTTGCTGCCCAGATTGGTCAAACCCGATACCGCGGTGGCGAAGCCCCGGCTGAGAACACCCACAATCTCCGCCTGTGAGGCTGTGGCTGCCGCCACCTGTGGCCCCGCAGTCGCGGCGGTGGTCACCGGCCCCGGCTGAACATGGTTGGGTTTGCAGTCACCCCCAAAGGTCCAGTACAGCTTACCGTTCCATGCCTTCTGCGGCGCCCACGGCTCCCACTGCTTTTTGGGATCAGCGAGCACCAGGTACTCGTAAATACCGCGATCAATCACGCCCCGCTCGCGCCGCACGATGAAGGGCAGCGCACCGGCATGGTCAGTCTGCGCGGTGGCCACATCACTCGGTGGTTTGGCCGGGTCATAAGGCTGCAAGGCCAGCTTGCTGGCATCGGTGGACCTGTAGAGGTAGCTCACCTGCGCTGGCACGTTGCATTGTGCGTCCAGCGGCTTGCCCAGGCCTGCAGCCTCGGTCTGGCAGACCCAGGGTTGGGTTTGTGCACCAGCAAAGACCGGGCCACCAATCGGGTGGTTTTTGATGGTGATCTGTGAACCCACACCGCTTTTGAGTCGCACGGTGACCACGTTGGCTCCTGGCTTGAGGCCAGACAGCTTGGCCTGGTAGCGGCCGTTCGGGCGGTTGGCAAAGGCGCTGGTGACGTCCTGGCCATCCACGTCGATGCGTTTCACGTCGGACGCAGAGGCACCCACCACCTCCACCAGCGCATCGCCGCCCGAGACCAAATCGGCGCGGTTGGACAGCACCTGGATCTTCAGGGCGTCCTGCGGTGTGCCGGCCGCAGGAGTCGATGGCACCGCGTCGTCATCGACGCCCATGCTTTGCGAATCGCTGCCCTGGAACGCAGCGCGCGAGCTGGGCTTGGCGGCTGCAATGGCCGTCGCTGCCGCGCCGCCTCCACCACCACACCCCACCAGCATCACCGCCAAGCTGGCGCTCACCAGCGCCGCCCAACCCATTCTTTTCATCATCGTTTCCTTAATCAGCAAGTACTGATTAAGTTTCTGTTTTTGCAAGAGAAACGACTGATCCCGAACGAACAATCCGAGGGAAAACCTTGGCTCTGGTTCGTGAATTTTTCTTCACTTTGAACGCTTTCAGAACACCGGAGGACTGCTTTAGCGCAGGCAGCGAGAATCCTGAAAAGCAAAGTTCTGGCGGCTGTGGGAAGCGACCAGAACCAGCATGTCAAAAAAACGAGCGTCAATGGTCGGCCAGGCTGTGCGATGGCCTCTGGTGCGCAATGTGCCGCGCAGAAGGGCGGGATGGACCGCCGCCCAGACGGTTTACTTTTTGCTCAGCAAGACAGACTGCGGCGGATTGCCCAGCGGCTGCCCCCCCGGCCCCTTGGAAAAAGACAACCAGGGAACCGAGGCCTGCTGACCAACGGCTGGCTTTGAGTAGTCGCACACGCCATCGGGGAAGGCGTGCAGCAGCCGGGCCCATTGCGCGTCGGAGAACTGCACGCCGTAGTCGCTGCGCGCCGGCGGCCGGAGCTGGCATTTGATGACGTCGTCGGTCATGGGCCCGCCGGCCGACAGACGTGGGACCGAGAAGTACGGGTAGGCCAGTCGGCACTTCTGCATGTCGGTGACTTTCTGGCCGGCAATGAAGCAGGCGTCCACCGCTGCGGCCGGCTTGTTGCGCAGCACTTTCTCGGCCAGCGTCTGGTTGGTGGTGTCGGCCTCGATGCGACTCAGCCAGTTGTCCAGCAGGCTGATCGATTCGGGCGTGGCCTTCATGGTGCCGTCGGTCACACTGACGTTGGGCAGAAAAGCCGCGCCGACAGAAGTCCAGATGATCTGGTTGTCCGAATGGCCGTTGGTCTTTTGCAGTCGGGCCCGTGTCACCTGGCTGTGCACATCGGTGTGAATCTCTGCGTTGCTGGTGGCGCGCAGGTCAATGATGGGCACCCGCTTGGCCGCGGCCCCAGAGACAACCAGGCCCGCGCGGTACATGGTGTTCAAGGCCTCACGGTCGGCCTCGGCGCGCTGGGGCCGGAAATTGAAGTCGATGTCCAGACCACCGATTTTTTCGTTCAGATCAACAAACTGTTCGGGCAGGATGAGCTGTGAATTGAGCGCCACCAGCCCGTATTGCACGCCGGTGTTGTCATAGGGGTAGTTGGCGAAGCCATCCGACGCACGCTTGCCGAAAATGGAAGCCATGAAGTCCTGCAAGGTGCAGCGAACGCCACCGGGGTTGGTGATGGCGTTGTAAACCAGCTCGACGGACAGCGAACAACCCGCGGCATGGGAAGGGTCCAGCCAGATCTTGGCATAGCCCAGCCCGGCCACGTCTGGCGCGTTCCACACTTGGCAGGTGGTGGGCGCCGCATACCCGGACACCGCTTCCTGTTGGCCCGGAACCAGCCACAACAGCGGCGACAGCTGGGTGAAGTAGCGGTTCAGCAAACGGCAGTCTTCGGCTTCTTGCAGTGTTTCCCACACGTCGGGAAAACTGGCCGCAGGCTGGATGCCGTTGAGCAGCCCCGGGTAGTTGGACACATGCCAGTGCTGCTGCATGGAGCCGCCCGACTCGCCCTCGCTCATGGTGTAGCGAATCGGCCCCAGTGTCTCTGTGATGTGCTCCTTGACCATCATCACGGCCTCGGCCGAGACCACGCCGTTGCAATTGCTGCCCAGGTTGGTCAGCCCAGACGCGGCGGTGGCAAACCCGCGGGCAATCACGCTGGTGATTTCACCCTGTGAGCCCAACACAGGCAGGGTGCCGGCAGAGGGGCCGGGCTGAACATGGTTGGGCTTGCAGTCACCCCCAAAGGTCCAGTACAGCTTGCCGTTCCAGGCCTTCTGCGGCGCCCACGGCTCCCACTTCTGCTGGGGATTGGCCAACACGAAGAACTCGTAGATGCCACGGTCAATCACGCCCCGCTCGCGCCGCACGATGAAGGGCAGCGCACCGGCATGGTCGGTCTGCGCGGTGGCCACATCACTCGGTGGTTTGGCCGGGTCGTAAGGCTGCAAGGCCAGCTTGGTGGCATCGGTGGACTTGTAGAGGTAGCTCACCTGCGCTGGGACGTTGCATTGCGCGTCCAGCGGCTTGCCCAGGCCTGCGGCCTCGGTCTGGCAAATCCAGGGTTGGGTCTGCGCGCCCGAAAACACCGGGCCACCGATGGCGTGGTTGGTGATGGTGATCTGTGAACCCACACCGCTTTTGAGTCGCACGGTGACCACGTTGGCTCCTGGCTTGAGGCCAGACAGCTTGGCCTGGTAGCGGCCGTTCGGGCGGTTGGCAAAGGCGCTGGTCACGTCCTGGCCATCCACGTCGATGCGTTTCACGTCAAACGGCGTGGCACCGACGATTTCCACCAGCGCATCGCCGCCCGAGACCAGATCGGCGCGGTTGGACAGCACCTGGATCTTCAGCGGTGAATCGGGTTGCACGCTGGCCGCCGAAGTGGGTTGAGCCGTCGCGTCGTCGACGCTCATGCTTTGCGAATGGCTGCCCTGGAACGCGGCGGACGCGGTGGGCTTGGCCGAGGTGGCTGTCGCTGGCGCCTCGTTGCCACCACCACACCCCACCACCAGGCTTGCGCTCACCAGCGCTGCCCATCCCCATCTTGTCGCCATGTTTGTCTCCCATCGATCGGTACTGCTTAAGTTTCAACCTTCCACGCAAAGCGAAATGATCCCGAACGAACAATTGGCGGGGCAACGCGCACTTTTTCCGTGAAGTTTTTGTCACTTTGGGTCAATTCGGCTCAGCGGGCTCGCCGCTGTCGCCGCAGAGACAAACCACCCGCCGCATGGCGCCAGCTGAACGGGCGGCCAGGTAAGCGGAAGGTACTCGCCGGGTGACGCCAGAGCAGACCAAGCGCTCGGGTAAAGCCTGGCCTGGTTCGTCACTGCGTTGGAAAGCGAACAGAGCCTGCCGGCTGCGCTCTTTAAGGTCGGGGCCTCAAAGGCACAAGGCACCGGTTTCTCCGGCGGCGAGGCTGGCTTTTCGCGAACAGGACTTCCATGGACACCCCCCTCACGGGCACCGCCGATCACCACGGCTTCACACGCCAGCTCAGCGACACCCGGTCCGATGCCCATGACCCGACGGCCGACGCGGTGTCATGGGGGGCCATCACCGCCGGTGCGGCGGCCGCCGCCTCCTTGTCCCTGATCCTGCTGATCCTCGGCGTGGGCCTGGGCTTGTCGTCGGTGTCGCCCTGGGCCCGCAGCGGCGCCAGCGCCGCGGGCCTGGGCGTGTCCACCATCCTGTGGCTGACGCTGACCCAGTTGCTGGCATCGGCCATGGGCGGCTACCTGGCCGGCCGGCTGCGCCTCAAATGGACCGAGGTGCACGGGGACGAGGTGTACTTTCGCGACACCGCCCATGGCTTCCTGGCCTGGGCCATCGCCTCGCTGGCCACGGCCGCGCTGCTGACCTCGGTGATCGGCTCGATTCTGGGCACCGGGGCCCAGGCCGGCGCCACGATGGCCGGCGCGGCCACCGCCACCGCGGCCCGTTTGGCGCCCAGTGCCGATGCGGGATCGATGGGCTACTTCGTAGATTCCCTGTTCCGCCGCGAGGCCAGCGCCGAGCCACTGCCCAGCACCGAGGCCACCGAACGCAATGCCGGCCGGGACGCCGCCGAGGTGGGCCGCATCTTCATGAACGGCAGCCGCACCGAGCCCCTGCCGGCCACCGACACAAGCCATGTGGCGAGCCTGGTGGCCCAGCGCACCGGGCTGTCGCAGGCGCAGGCCGAGAAGCGGGTGACCGACACCCACGCCAGGCTGCAGGCCAAGGCGCGCGACGCCGAAACCGCGGCCCGCGCCGCGGCCGACAAGGCCCGCAAGGCCTCGGCCTACAGCGCGCTGTGGCTGTTTGTGTCGTTGCTCATCGGCGCTTTCGTGGCCAGCCTGGCGGCCACCTTCGGCGGCCGCCACCGCGACGCCTGACCCCGCACTCACCCGCCCACCGGAGACCCCCATGCGCTCACTGCTGCTGCTCTTTCTCGGCATCCCCATCCCCATCATCATTTTGATCGCGCTGTTCGTCCATTGACCCCCCTCCCCAACTTAAGGAAACATCATGACCACCGCCACCACCACCGCCCAGACCAAAACCACCGCCGCCCCCAAGGAAGCCATTGCCATGCTCAAGGCCGACCACGAAACCGTCAGCCGGCTTTTTGCCGAATTCGAAAAGGCCCGTTCAGACACCAAAAAGAAGGCGCTGGTGACGGAGATCTGCGGCCTGCTGAGTGCGCATGCGCAGATCGAAGAGGAAATCTTTTACCCGGCGGTCAAGGCCGCACTGAAAGACAAGCAGCTGGTTCCAGAAGCCACGGTCGAGCATGCGGGCATGAAGGCGCTGATGGCCCAGCTCGACGGCATGACGCCCGATGCGGAGATGTATGACGCCAAGGTCAAGGTGCTGGCCGAGTACGTGACCCACCATGTCAAGGAGGAACAGAACGAGATGTTCCCCAAAGCCAAGGCCAGCGCGCTGGACATGGCCGAGCTGGGCGCCCGCATGGCCGCCCGCAAGCATGAACTGCTGTCGGCCAACAAACCATGAGCAATCCCTGGCTGAAGAAGAACCCCTTCATGAGCCTGTGGTTGAGTGCGGCCAACCGCGTGGCCGGGGTGGCTCGCGGCCAGGCCACCGCGCTGGCCCAACGCCAGGCCAACGCGGTGGTGACCGAGGTGGCCCACAAGAACGCCCAGGGGCTCACCGGTGCCGTGGCCCCACCCGCCGCGAAGAAAAAGAAGAAAACCTCGCGCAGGCGCTGACCAGCGCTGCGCTGCCGCCACCGCATTCCAGCGGTGCCGTCCCTGCCCCGGCTTTTCCATCCCACAAGGTGTTTGCATGACCCCACAATCCCGGCCCCGCGGCAAGCGCGCCCCCGCCACCCCACCGGGCGCTGCCCCGCTCGCCGCAGCGCAGCGCGCCGAGGCCGAGGCCCTGGCCGCCGCCATGCCACACAACCCCGGCAAAGCCCTGGAGATCGGGCGCACCAACGCCCTCGCCCCGGCGCCAGGCGCCCACACGGCCATGGCCGCGCCGCTGGCCTCGGCCAGCACCCTGAGCGAGGCCAACGGCTCGCCCAAAACTGGCTCTGGCCCGCCCGCCCCCGGGCGCAGTGCCTCGGCCGGTGGGCTGGACGCGGCGCGCTCGGACGCCGCCGATCAGGTGCTGACCACCAACCAGGGCGTGGCGATTGGCGACAACCAGAACTCGCTGAAGGCCGGGCTGCGCGGCCCGACGCTGCTGGAAGACTTCATCCTGCGCGAGAAGATCACCCACTTCGACCACGAGCGCATTCCCGAACGCATCGTGCACGCGCGGGGCTCGGCCGCACACGGCTACTTCGAGGCCTACCAGGCCATGACCGAATTCACCCGCGCCGCGCCCTTCCAGGCGGCCGGCAAGGTCACCCCGGTGTTCACCCGCTTCTCCACCGTGGCCGGCGAACGCGGCTCCAGCGACACCGCGCGCGACATCCGGGGCTTCGCCGTCAAGTTCTACACCGACGAGGGCAACTGGGATTTGGTGGGCAACAACATCCCGGTGTTCTTCATCCAGGACGCGATGAAGTTCCCCGACCTGGTTCATGCCGTCAAGCCCGAGCCACACAACGGCATGCCGCAAGCCGCCTCGGCCCACGACACCTTCTGGGACTTCGCCTCGCTCAGCCCGGAGACCACCCACACGCTGATGTGGGTGATGTCCGACCGGGGCATTCCGCGCAGCCTGCGCATGATGCAGGGCTTTGGCGTGCACACCTACCGGCTGGTCAATGCGCAGGGCCACTCGCACTTCGTCAAGTTCCACTGGAAGCCCTTGCTCGGCACGCATTCGCTGGTGTGGGACGAAGCGATGAAGATCTCCGGCGCCGACCCCGACTTTCACCGCCGCGACCTGTGGGAGGCCATCGAGTCCGGCGAGCACCCCGAGTGGGAACTGGGCCTGCAGATCTTCACCGAGGCCCAGGCCGAGGCCTTCAGCTTCGACGTGCTGGACGCCACCAAACTGATTCCCGAAGAATTGGTGCCGGTCACACCGGTGGGCCGCATGGTGCTGAACCGCAACCCCGACAACTTCTTTGCCGAGACCGAGCAGGTGGCGTTTTGCACCGCCCACGTGGTGCCGGGCATCGACTTCAGCAACGACCCGCTGCTGGCCGGCCGCATCCATTCCTACCTCGACACCCAGATCTCGCGACTGGGCGGTGCCAACTTCCACGAGATCCCGATCAACGCGCCGCTGGCGCCGGTGCACAACCACCAGCGCGACGGCATGCACCGCCAGGCCATCCCGCGCGGCCGGGTGGCCTACGAGCCCAATTCACTGGGCGGGGGCTGCCCGTTCCAGGCCGGTGCAGCGGGCTTTGTCTCGTTCCCGCAGGCGGTAGAGGGCGAGAAGCTGCGCGGCAAGCCTGAGAAGTTTGCCGACCATTACACCCAGGCCACGCTGTTCTGGAACAGCCAGACGGCCAGCGAGCAAGACCACATCGTCGGCGGCTTCCGCTTCGAGCTCAGCAAGCTCACCGTGCCGGCGCTGCGGACACGCATGCTGTCGTCGCTGCGGAATGTGGCGCCCGAGCTGGCCACCGCGGTGGCCGCCGGCCTGGGCCTGGCCGTGCCCGAGGCCATGCCGCGGGTCTTGACCCATCCGGCCAAGCCCGAGGTCAGCCGCTCCGCCGCGCTGTCATTGACGGCCCTGCCGGGCGACGGCGGCGTGCGCTCGCGCCGCGTGGCCATTCTGGTGGCCGACGGCGTGGACGGCCATGCCATCACGGCCGTGCAGGCGGCGCTGCAATCGGCCGGCGCCACCACCCAGCTGATCGGGCCCCGGCTGGGGCCGGTGAAGACCGTCAGCGGCGGGCCGCTGGAAGCCACCGCCAGCCTGGAAAACGCCGCGCCGGTGCTGTTCGACGGGCTGGTGCTTCCCGACGGTGCGCAGGGCGTGGCCTGGCTCGGCGCGCAGGCCGAGGTGATGGATTTCATCGCCAACCAGTACCGCCACGGCAAGGCCATCCTGGCGCTGGGTACGTCCCAGGGCCTGCTGTCACGGGCGGGCATTGCGCCGGCGAAGGTGGGCGCAGCGCCAGACAGCGGCCTGCTGCGCGGCGGCGTGGCCAAGGCCGAGACCCTGGCGCAGGACTTTGTGAAGGCGCTGGGCCAGCCGCGCCGGGCCGAGCGCCCCGCGCTGCAGACCGGCGGGGCGCTCACTCCACCGTGACCGACTTGGCCAGGTTGCGGGGCTTGTCGATGTCGGTGCCCCGCATCACCGCCGTGTGGTAGGCCAGCAGCTGCAGCGGCACGGTGTGGACGATGGGTGACAAGGCCCCGTGCTGGGCTGGCAGGCGGATCACCTGCATGCCGGGCTCGGGGGTCATGCGGGCCTCGGCATCGGCCAGCACATAGAGGATGCCGCCACGGGCACGCACCTCCTGCATGTTGGATTTGAGCTTGTCCAGCAGCGCGTCGTTGGGCGCCACCACCACCACCGGCATCTGCGCCGTGACCAGGGCCAGGGGCCCGTGTTTGAGCTCGCCGGCCGGGTAGGCCTCGGCGTGAATGTAGGAGATTTCCTTGAGCTTGAGCGCGCCTTCCAGCGCAATCGGGTAATGCATGCCACGGCCCAGGAACAAGGCGTTCTCCTTGGTGCTGAACTGGCGCGCCCAGGCCATGATTTGCGGCTCCAGCGCCAGCGCACATTGCACCGCCGCCGGTACCGCCTGCAGTGCCTGCAGGTGCTCGCTTTCCTGCTCGGGGGTCAGCTGATTGCGCAGCTTGGCCAGCGTCAGGGTCAGCAGGAACAGCGCCGCCAGCTGGGTGGTGAAGGCCTTGGTGGAGGCCACGCCGATCTCGACGCCGGCGCGGGTCAGAAAGGCCAGCGTGGTCTCGCGCACCATGGCCGAAGTGGCCACATTGCAAATGGCCAGTGAATAGCGGTGGCCCAGCTCTCGCGCGTAACGCAGCGCGGCCAGCGTGTCGGCCGTCTCGCCGGACTGGGAGATCACCAGCACCAGCGCGCTGGGGTTGACGGCCGGCGTGCGGTAGCGGTACTCGCTGGCCACCTCCACCGTGACCGGCAGGCCGGCGATGGCCTCCAGCCAGTACTTGGCTGTCAGACCGGCGTAGTGGCTGGTGCCACAGGCCAGGATGTGGATGGCGTTGATGTCCTGAAACACCGCCTCCGCCCCTTCGCCAAAGCGCGCCGGGTCGAGGTCCTGGCTGCCGGCCAGGGTGTCTTCCAGCGCCCGAGGCTGCTCGAAGATTTCCTTCTGCATGTAGTGGGCGTAAGGGGCCAGCGTCACCTCGTCGGTGCCGACCTTGACCGTGTGCACCGCCCGCTCCACCCGGCGGTTGTCCTGGTCAACGATGGTGACCTGGGACTCCCGCAGGTCGACCACGTCGCCCTCTTGCAGGTAGATGATCTGGTCGGTGGTGCCGGCCAGCGCCAGCGCGTCCGAGGCCAGGAAATTCTCGCCCTGGCCCAGGCCCACCACCAGCGGGCAGCCCGAGCTGGCCCCCACCACCCGCTGCGGCTCGTCGCGGCAGAAGACGGCAATGGCAAACGCGCCGCGCAACCGCTTGATGGTGCGCTGCACGGCCAGCATCAGGTCGCCGGTGTAGAGGTGGTTGAGCAAATGGGCAATCACCTCGGTGTCGGTTTGCGACTCGAACTGGTAGCCCAGCGCGCGCAGCTCTTCGGCCAGCACCTCGTGGTTTTCGACGATGCCGTTGTGCACCACAGCGACGCGGCGAATGCCATGGGCGTCGGAGGAGAAATGCGGGTGGGCGTTGCGGGTCACCGGCAGGCCGTGGGTGGCCCAGCGGGTGTGGGCGATGCCGGTGCGGCCCTGAATCTGACGCGCCTTGACCTGGGTTTGCAGGTCGGCCACACGGGCGATGCTGCGGGCCCGAAACAGCCCGTGGTCATGCACCGCCACGCCGCAGGAGTCATAGCCCCGGTACTCCAGCCGGCGCAGTCCCTCCATCAGCACGGGGACGATGTTTCGCTGGGTCACGGCACCGACAATTCCACACATGGGCGGGTCTTTCATCCCGGCCCAGTGCACGGGCTGTGCGCTTTGTTGGCGGGGTGGTGAATGACACCATGGGCCGCGGTGCGTCGTCTGTTTGATACCGAACAACAGCACGCGCGGCGCAGCGCTTTTTTCTCAGCGTTTGTGCATCACCATCTGCTGCTGGTAGACCAGCGAGCGGCTCTGCTCCGACTGTTCCTTGTCCAGCGTCAGGCTGTGCACCGTGGCACTGAGGTCGGCGATCTGGGCTTCCATGGCCAGCATCCGCGAGGCCCACTGGCCCAGCGTGTCGGCGGCACCGGCAGGCGCCGGCCGACCGCCGGTCTGCTCCGGGCCGGCGGCCCACTGCAGGGGGGCGCCGTTGTCAGCCCCCAGGGCGGCAGCGGGCGTGCTCATCGGCCGTTGCGCCGCTCGGGGTCGCGCTCGTCACGGCGGTCATCCCGGCGGTCGTCCGGAGACCGGCCGGGGCCGGGTGCGTCACGCCGGTCCGGGCCACGGCCGGGCGACTCGGCGCGGTCGCTGCGCCTGTCCTGCATCGGCGGCACGGCGGCGGGGGGGCGCGCGCTGTGGTCGATGTCGGCCGGCATGCCGGGTTGCGGCGGGCGGCCGCGCGAGGGCTCGTCGGGCGGTGTGTTGCGGGCCGGTGCGGGCGGGGGTGGCGGCGCTGCGCGCAACGGCTCCTGCGGGCGCGGGGCCATGCGGGGCTGCAGGGGCTGGGCCTGCTGGCGGGCCGCCGGGTCGCGTGGCTGGTAGCGGTACTGCTCGCTGCGAATCATGTCCTGCTGCCGCGGGTCTTGCGGGTAGCGGCCTTGCGGGTAGCGGCCCTGGTAGCTGGGCAGCGGCGCCGGTGCCGGGGCGGTGCGCGGGTTCCAGCGGTCCCAGCCCTGGCGCCGCTGCTGCCAGCCGCCGCCCCAGCGTTCGCCCCAGCGCGGTGGGGCGTCCCCCGACCAGGCCTGGAAATGGGCCGGCGGCTGGCGGTAGTAGCGCACCGGCACGCGCAGCAAATACACCGGCACCAGGTCGCGGCTGACGCCTTGCCAGGGACCGTTGTACCAGCCGCTGGAGTACCAGTCATCGCCCTGGTAGACCCAGTACAGGCCGTCGTAGAAAAAGTAATTGTTTTGCGCGCCGGGGGCGTAGTAGACCGGGTAGCCAGGCACCCGTTGCAGCTCCGGGTAATCCGACATCTGGATGCCAATGCTGACGCCTGGCAAGGCCACGCCCAGGCTCACGGTGGCCTGCGCATGGGTGGCTTGCAGCGGTGCCAGCAGCAGCGGCGCAAGAAGCAAAAGGTGGCGCATGGGGGTCTCGCTTTCTCGTCCCCCGCGGGTTCACCCTGGCGCGGGCTGCGCCGGGTGGTGACGGGGAGGGTCAGCATGCGACGGGCGGCCGCGGTGGTCTGTGCGACGCCGAACCATCCAGGCCCGCTGCCTTGGCCGGCGCGCGCGGCGGCGGGCTACAGCGGGCGGTGCACCACCAGGCCTTGCAGCAGGCCGGCCAGTTCGTCGGCGTGCTCTTCCTCCACCGACAAAATGCCCTCCAGCATGCGCCGGGTGGTGGGGTCGTCGTTGCGCACCACCTCGATGAATTGGCGGTAGCAGTCGATGGCAATGCGTTCGGCCACCAGGTTCTCCTGCACCATGTCGGCCAGCTCCGGCGCCACCACGTACTCGGCATGGCTGCGTCGGGTCAGCGAGTCGGGCGAGAAGTCGGGTTCACCGCCCAGTTGCACGATGCGCACGGCCAACTGGTCGGCATGACCCAGCTCCTCGTTGGAATGGACCAGAAACTCGGCCGCCAGCGCCGGCGCATGGATGCCACGCGCCATGAAGTGGTGGCGCCGGTAGCGCAGCGCACAAACCAGTTCGGTGGCCAGGGCGTCGTTCAGCATCGCCAGCACCTGCAGGCGGTCGGCGCTGTAGCCCGGTGTGACCGCACCCCCCTCCAGGTTCTGGCGGGCACTCTGACGCAAGCTGGGGCTGTCGAGCGGGGCGGCGGGGGCCTGGGTGTGGGTGTACATCGTGGTCATGGGCTCTCTCCTGTGGACAAGGGGGCTGGCGCGGGCATGGGCCTGTCACCGAAGGCGCCAGTCTCGGGGCCCGGGCCCGGGCTGTCGGTTTCCCAGCGCACATGGGCCCTGTGTGTGCTGGGGCACAGACAACCGGGCGCCATGGGGCCAGGGTGTAGCCTCGACCGGCAATGCGCCCGGCAAACCAATGGGAAGGTGGGGAAAGATGCAGTGCACCGTCTGGACAGGCTGGCGGCCCAGGGCGTGGGCGGGATGGGCCCTGCTGTGCGTACTGCCGATGCTGGGCTGCGCCCAGCTGCCGGTGATTCAGCCCGACCGGCCGCCACCGCCGGCCAGCGCCGAGGTGCGCATGGACGGTCTGCGGGGGCCGCTGAGCCATGCACGGAGCCGCGCGGTGCTGGCCCAGCTGGAGCGCAACAGCCCGCAGACCGACATCTTCTCGCGCCACCTGGCCATCGAGGAGGCCATTGTGGGCAGCCCGCTGAGCACCGGCAACGCGGTCGTGCTGCTGCAGGACGGCCCGGCCACCTACCGGGCCATGCTGGCCGCCATCGAGGCGGCGCGCGACCACATTCACCTGGAGACCTACATCCTCGACGACGACGAGGTCGGCCAGCGTTTTGCCGACGCGCTGATCGCCAAGCAGGCCCAGGGCGTGCAGGTGAGCATCCTGCACGACAGCTTTGGCACGCTGGGCACACCGGCGGCCTTTTTCCAAAAGCTGACCGAGGCTGGCATCCAGGTGCTGGCCTTCAACCCGCTGACGCCGTCGGTGGCGCGCAAGCAATGGGAGCTGAACCAGCGCAACCACCGCAAGCTGCTGGTGGTGGACGGCCGCGTCGCCTTTCTGGGCGGCATCAACATCAGCAGCGTCTACTCCGGTGGCTCGTTCAAAAAGGGTTCGGAGCGCCGGCCCGAAGGCGCCCTGCCGTGGCGTGACACCCATTTGCAGCTGAGCGGCCCGGCGGTGGCCGACCTGCAGCGGCTGTTCATCGCGCATTGGGCCGACCAGGGCGGCGCGGCGCTGGGCTCGCGGACGCCCTACCCGCCGGCAGAACGGGCCGGCGAGGTGGTGGTGCGGGCCATTGGCAGCTCGCCCGAAGACCCCTACAGCCTGATGTACGTCACGCTGCTGTCGGCGATTGCCAGCGCCGAGACCAGCGTGCAGCTGACCAACGCCTACTTTGTGCCCGACCCGCAGCTGCTGGACGCGCTGACACAGGCTGCCGCGCGCGGGGTGGCGGTGACGCTGATCCTGCCCAGCCAGACCGACTCCTGGCTGGCGCTGAACGCCGGCCGCAGCCACTACGACCGGCTGCTGCGGGCCGGCGTGAAAGTGCACGAGCGCCGCGGCGTGGTGCTGCATGCCAAGACCGCGGTGATCGACGGCGTCTGGGCCACGGTGGGCTCGACCAACCTCGACTGGCGCAGCTTTCTGTACAACCACGAGCTGAACGCGGTGGTGCTGGGCACGGCCTTCGGCAGCCAGCTGCAGGCCATGTTTGCGCAGGACCTGGCCGCGTCCGACCCCATCACGCTGGACCAGTGGTCGCGCAGGCCCTTGCACCGGCGGCTGCTGGAGCAGTTCGCCAACAGCTGGGCGCCCTGGTTGTGACCGCCCGGTGTGCGGTGCTGCACAGACCCCTGGCCGGTCAGCGCCCAAGCTGACCCACCGCAGGCGTTGTGGCAGCCCGTCCGGCGTCATCGCGGTGATTGCACCCACCGAGGACATCCATGAACTACACCGAACAAGACACCCACGGGATTTACAAAACCGGCCCCCACCCCGGCCCGGGCCCGATGCTGATGGGCGCCAACACGCTCAACGGCAACGACGTTTACAACACCGAGAACGAGGACCTGGGCGACATCAAGGAAATCATGCTCAACGTGGCCAGCGGGCAGGTGGCTTATGCCGTGCTGTCCTTCGGTGGCTTCATGGGCATGGGCGACAAGCTGTTTGCCGTGCCCTGGAGCGCGCTGAAGCTGGACCCGGCGAACAAGCGCTTTGTGCTCAACGTCGACAAGGACCGGCTGAAGCAGGCGCCCGGTTTCGACAAGGGCCAATGGCCCGACATGGCCGACAAGACCTGGGCCAAGGGCATCCATGACTACTACGGCGTGCCACCCCGGACCGAGATGCTGAGCTGACCGCCAGGGCGCCCGGTCGGCGCCCTTTTTTTCGCCTGGCGAGATTCCCGCCAAGGCGTCCGGGCGCTGTCTGTATGCCAGCGTACCGACAGGCCGCGCCGCCCTCCCTACAGTGGCCAGAGGCAACCGCCTTAACCCTCACGAAGATCGGACACCCCTCATGAACACCCCCCGCCACACCCTGACCCTCGGCCTTGCCGCCCTGTTGATGCTGACCGCCGCCGGCTGCGCGGTCACCCGCGGACAGGAAACCGTCGGCACCTACATCGACGACACCGCCATCACGACCAACGTCAAAACCCTGTTGCTGGAAAACCGGGTCACCGATGGCACCTCCATCACGGTGGAAACGCTGCGCGGCACGGTGATGCTGTCGGGCTTTGCCAAGAGCAGCGCCGAGCGTCAAACCGCCGAAGGCCTGGCCCGCAATGCGCGCGGCGTGGTGGCGGTGCGCAACGAACTCGTGGTTCGCCCCTGAGCCCGCACCGGCTGCAGGTCCTGGGGGCATGCCCCCAGGACCTGCAGCGCTGAACCAGACCCCGGCCGTTGCCGGGGTTTATTTTTTGATGGCCAGGTCGTTGCGCACACTCTGCACACCGTCCACCGCCTGTGCCACCTTGACGGCGCGGGCCACCTGATCGGGGTTGTCGACAAAGCCGCTCAGCATCACCTCGCCCTTGCGGGTCACCACCGCGATGTCCATGCCCTTGACATCGCCGTCCTGCAAAAAGGCCGACTTGACCCGGGTCGTCACCACCGTATCGTCGATCTTGTTGCCCACGGTGGCGTCGCCCACTTTCAGAATCAGCTTGTTGTCCACCGCCTTCACGCCGTCCACCTTGCGGGTGGCCGCCAGGGCCAGGGCCACCTGGTTGGGGTCGTTGACAAAGCCACTCAGCATCACCTCGCCCTTGCGGGTCTCCACCTGCACGTCCAGGCTTTTCAGCGCCGGCTCTGCCAGCAGTGCCGACTTCACCGCCACGGTGACCACGCTGTCGTCCACCTCCATGCCCACGGTGGTGGGCGGCGGGCTGGCCGACAGGCCGGCCTGCTCCGTCTTGCCGCAGCCGGTGGCGAGCAAGGCCAGCGCGCTGGCGCCGGCGATCAAAAGGAATTTCGGGGAAGAGATCATGGTGTTTGCTCCATTGGACAAACCCTCGGGCGAGGGTCGGGTCTGCAGTGTGGGTTGGGCGGTGCCACCGGTCGGTGCGGTGGCGAACCGCCCGCGTTCAGCGCGACGGGCCTGGAGAGATGCCTTCGCGCAGCAGGCCGCCGCCGCCCACGCTGCCGTCGACGCGGGCGCTGGGCGCCAGGCGGGCTTCGCAATCCCGGCGGTCGTCGCCGTTGAAGGCCTCGCAGCGGCGCAGGGCGTTGGCGGTGTAGCGCTCCGGCGCGGAGACCAGCCCGCCGCGCCGGGCTTCGGCGTTGGCGTTGCGGGCCTCGCGCTCACAGTCGGCACGGCTCTGGTTGGAACTGCCGTCCCGGCAGGCCTGCAATTCCGCGCGCAAGCGGGTCTGGGCCGAAGCCGGCTGGGCACTGACGGTGGAGACCAGGGTGGTGCACAGCACAGCGGCCGCACACAAGGCCCAACGGGGCCGGGAGAGCGGGGGAAATGGCTTCATGGGAAGACTCCAGGTTCAGGGAACTGGGGAGGGTGAGGCCGCAACAGCCCCTCCCAAAGGGGCAGGCAAGCTCAGCGTGGCTTGTTGGTTTCGTGGCCGATCACGCCACCGATGGCGGCCCCGCCCACGGTGCCGGCGGTGCTGCCACCGGTCAGGATGGCGCCACCGATCGCGCCCACACCGGCACCGACGGCGGTGCCGCGTTCCTGGGTGGTCATGCCGGCGCAGCCGGTGAGGGTCAGCAAGGCGGCCATCGCCAAAGCGGTCAAGGGGGTCTGGAATGTGCGGGTCATGGGGAGCCTCTGGTCTTTCGGTGGTGTTGCAGGCCCAGCCAACAGCGATTGCCAGCGGGCCCACAAGCGCCGCTCGGTCCCGGCACACGGCCTTCACCATGGCCCTGGGTGAACGCCCCGGCGAGCATCAACGCCGGGGGGACAGTGCTCACCATGAGCGGTGCCCCAGCGTGCCGCAGCGCCCGGGGGTCGTCTGTGCGGCTGCGCACAGGCCGGGCCGTCAATCGGTACGGCACCACACAGACACCGGGCAGCGCAGGCGGCAAGCTGACCAGGCCTGCATTTCTCAACCCCGCCACCAAGGACCTCCCCATGATCGACACCAAGAACCCCGACCACGACCTCTCCCGCGCCTTCGGTGCCACCAGCCCCATGCTGGGCAACGTGGCCCACGCGCTGGATGGCGCGGCCCCCGCGCTGCAAAACGCCGCCGAGCGGATCAGCGACCTGGCCCATGATGGCATGGCTTCGGTGCGGGACAGTACCCAGCGCCTGACCGACCAGGCCCGCCGCGCCTCGCACCAGACCGCCGTCTACATCCAGCAGGACCCGCTCAAGGCGGTGCTGATCGCCGCAGCCATCGGCGCCGGCGCCGTGGCCTTGGTCAGCCTGTTTCGCCGCTCGGGCGGCCGCTGAGCCCCGACGCCCCGCCCCATGATTCACCCGTTGTTGAAGCTGCTGGTCACCCGGCCGGAATGGCTGGTGGAGCACGCCCAGGCCTATGCCGAACTGGTCGCTGAACAGGCCGGCGCCGCCACCTCGGCCTGGACCCGCCAGGCCTTGCTGCTGGTGCTGGGGCTGGTCTTGCTGACGCTGGGGCTGGGCCTGAGCGGGGTGGCGGTGATGCTGTGGGCGGTGGTGGTTGACCTGCCGCCCCCCGGCCTGACCCTGCTGTGGGTCACGCCGGCCACGCCGCTGGCCCTGGGCCTGGTATGTGTGCTGACCGGCTTGCAACAACGGCCCGCGCCGGCCTTCGAGGGCCTGAAGCGCCAATGGCAGGCCGACCTGGACCTGCTGCACGAGCCCCCCGCCCCATGACCACCCCCACCTTGCGCCTGGAGCGCTCCCGCGCCCGCTTGCGCCAGCACATGTGGCCGCAGCGCGGCAGCCGCCAACCGGGCAACCGGTCCACGCCGCCGGCCGGCGCCAGCCTGCTGGGCTGGGGCCTGGGCGCCGGCGTGCTGCTGCTGGCCCTGGGCCTGACCCGCCCCTGGCGCTGGTGGCGCCAACTGCCCGCGGCCGTGGCCCATCTGGCCGCCTGGAGCCAATCGCCGCAAACCGCGGGGCTGGTGCAAACCTTCGCCGCGGTGGCCGCGGCCGTGGCCGCCTGCAAGGCCGCGCTGACGCCCCAACCGGGCACCGCCCCATCCCCAACCACCGAACGCCCTGGGGGCCAGGGTGAACCCCGTGCCACGCCCCCCCAGGGCCACGATGGTGCTTTCGCCAACGGGCGAGCGCAGCCCCCTTCCCCTTCCACCCCTCCTGTTAGGAACACAAAATGAGCCTCGGCACCATCCTTTTAATCATCCTGATCCTGATGCTGATCGGCGTCGTCCCCGCCTGGCCGCACAGCCGCGGCTGGGGTTATGGACCCAGCGGCCTGCTGGGCCTCGTCGTCGTGGTGATCCTGGTTCTGCTGGTCCTGGGTCGCCTTTGAACCCAGCCCCTGGCCACGCCAGGGGCCTGAGCTTCACCGCCCTCACAGGGCGGTGAAGCTCAGGCTGGTGCCGCGGACCGCCTTGACCAGCCAGTAGGCCGGGTCGCTGCCCACCACGGTGGCCGTGCCGGCCACCACCACCGGTGCGCTGCCGTAACGGCTTTTGGGCAGCCGCCAGACCATCTCCTTCAGGTTCACCGGGTGGCTCGCGTCAAAGCGTGTCACGCCGGTGGCGGGGTTGACGGTCTGGGTCCAGCTGACCTGCAGCCGGGTGGCCATGAAGTCGGCCAGCCGGGGCATGGAATACCAGGCCAGCTTGCCGCTGCTGACCTGGGCCCCCGCATAGCTGAACAGCCCCCCCAGCACGTCAAACCAGAGGTCGGCGCCGGGCGGATGGGCATAGACCATGCGGCTGGTGTTCTGCGCGATCTCGAAGTCCACCAGGTCGCGGTACCACTGGCTGACCTCGGCCTTGGGCACGTTGTAGGCCTGCCATTCCTCGAAGGTCGCGTACAGGCCCAGGGGCGTCACCGGCGCCACCCAGAGCTTGGGGTTGAGCAGCACGCCGTCGCGGTACTGGCGGGTCAGCCCCAGACCGGTGTGCCCACCGAAATACGCGGCCACCACGCCTTGGTTTTCCAGCGCCGTCATGGCCCAGTTCGGGTTGTTGCCTTCGGGCGCGGAATAGCCGCGTGAGGCATGGCCGGTTGCGCCGTCCACCGCCTGCCGGTTCAGCACCAGGCATTGCTGGAAATTGTCGGCCGCCGCGAGCGCGTTGACGCAGGCCAGCTGGGTGCTGCCGAACTGGTTGGTCTCGCTGGCGTTGGCGCCATAGAAGTTGTGGATCCAGCCGCCATGGCTGCCCACCGCATGGCCAAAGGTGTCAAAGGTCTTCAGCAGCTTGCGGGCGGTGAGGTTGACGGGCAAATTCCAGCCCAGCCGGTCACCGGCGGCTTCCAGGTCGGGGCCGGCCGTCATCTCGATGGAGAAAATCCGGCCGCTGGCGTTGAACACGCCCTTGCCCACCAGGCTCTGGGTGGGCGCCTGGGCCGCCAACGCGTCCAGGTGCCAGTCCAGTGTCATGCCCGCGACGCCGTTGGGCATGGCCGACAAATGCGGCAGGTTCAGCAGGTTGCGGGTGAAGTAATGCAGAAAGCCATGCATGGGCAGCGCGTCGGTGCGGCCCTTCAGGTAGGTCAGCGGCAGGTTGACGAACAGCACCTGGCCCAGGCCCACCGGGTTGACCCCGGCCACCAGGCCGAACTGCGGCGAATCGGCCAGCGGCAGCTGGCCGGGGCCGGCAAAGTCGCCCTGGGTCACGTAGACCGGGTAGAGCAGCGGGCCCAGCAGGTAGCCGCTGTAGGTGTCCAGCGGGTCGGTGGCCAGCACCGCTTTCTGCCGCCCGAAGCGCTCGGCGGGCAGTTGGGTCACGCCGCCCACCGGCGGGGAGCGCTGGGCACGGCCCAGGTTCACACTGGCCGCGCGTGGCGCCGCGCCCATGGCCGTGCGGGGGGTGGTGTAGCGCAGGTCCAGGTACTGCTGGGGGTCAAAGCCCTGGGCACCACCGGGGTCTGGCGGGCTCACCGGCAGGTAGAGCGCCGACGCACCGGGCCCGCCACCCGCCTTTTGCAGGCCGGTGTTCGGCGCGGCCGCCGACGTGGCCAGCGCCTTGGCCGGTGCAGGCTCGGCGGCGAGGGCCGCCGCGTCCACCGACTTGCCCGGCGGCACCAGCAGCTGGCGCAGCGTGCTGCGGGCGGCCCGCACCGGCCCCAGGCCGCTGGTGCGGTCGCGCAGCGCGTCATACAGCAGGTACTGAACGCCGGCCAGATCGCTCAGCCGGGACGGCCCGCTGGCCGGGTAAAAGCCGCCGGGCAGCAGCGCGCCGAAATCAAACACCAGCAGGGTGCGGCCGCCGCGCTGGGTGTAGCCACGGATGGCGTCGATCAGCGTGTCATCGGCCCGGGTGTGCAGGCTGTCGGGCAGGATCAGGCCGGCAAAACCGCTGGTCGCCGTGCCCCACTGGATGAATTGCGCATCGGTGACCGGCAGCAGCCGCACCCCCTCTTCCGAGGCGGCGTCTGCCCAGGCGCTGATGCGGGGATCGGCCAGGTTCTGGCCATCGGGCACCAGCAGCAACAGCAGGCCGGGGTCGGCCGGGGCGGCGGCGGCCAGCGTGGTCGCCTGCCTTGGCGTGAAGGCCACCGGGGCGGTGGCCGACAGCGCGGCCGGCCCCAGCGCCTCGGGGCTGGCCAGGCTGCCGGCGGCAGCGCCCGCGCCCTCGCTTCCGCCGCCACAGGCACCGAGTGCCAGGCCCGCCAAAGCGGCCAGCAGCGCGGCCGGCAGCCGATGCTGCGGCAGAGGCATGGCATGCTGGCGCCGCGCCAGGGAAATGATGGGCTGGGTCTGCATGGCGTTCTCCGTGGGTGGCTCCGGTGTGATGCGCGGGGCAAGCCGCATCGGAGGCTCAAAGGAAGGAATCTAGGCATTCAGGCCGCTGCGCTCTGTCTGCCGGCCCACACAGCGGCCCTTCGCCCCGCGAGGCCGCTGTTGACCGCCAGGGAGTCTGTGCGGCGCGCCACGGACGGTGGGGGCCGGCAGGCGCACCATGGGCCTCGGTCAGCTTTCGACCGAAGCCGGTTTGTTGAACCCGGTTTTTCTCACTTCCCCCAGGACCCCCCATGCACGAAACCACCCAAGCCATGCACGCCACCATGCAACCCCTGCTCCGACTGACCGAGGCCAACATGGCCCTGATGACCCAGTTCTCCACGTCTTCCGATGTGATGAAGCAATCCAACGCCAACGTCCAGGACCTGATTCAGCAGGTGCAGAAGACCGTCACCGCGCTGGTGCAGTCCAACGCCTTTGCCCAGCTCTCGCAGGGCATGTGGAAAAACTACACCGAGTTCCTGACCGAGTTCAGCCAGTCCAGCATGGCGGCACTGACCGAAGGCCAGGCCGAGCTGAGCCGCCAGGCCCAGGAGACCGGCGACACGGTGATCAAAACCATCGCCTCGCGCAGCAAACTGCAGGGCTGACCCCCACGGCCATGCATGAGGAAACGCAGCCTGAGCTCGGTCTGGGCCCGCTCCTGGCAGCGTGGCCTCAGCGCCCTGACCCGCCAGACCCTGGGCCTGGCGAAGCGCCCGGCCCGCCAGCCGCGGCGGCCGGTGAAGGCCAAGCCCCGTGTCACCAAGCCCCGCGCCAGCCCGCCGCTGGCCGGCGGTGACTGGCTCACCGGCATCGCGGTGGGCGCCACCGGGGCGCGCCGCTTCAAGCTGTTCCGCCCCCCCGGCATCCCGCTGGGCGAGCGCCTGCCGCTGCTGGTGATGCTGCATGGCTGCGGGCAGGATGCCAGCAGCTTTGCCCTCAGCACACGGATGAATGCCTTGGCGGCCAAAAAACGGTTTCTGGTGCTGTACCCGGAGCAAGACCGGCTGTCCAACCTGCACGGTTGCTGGAACTGGTTCGACACCGACTCCGGTCGCGCCTTCGCCGAGGCCGCCCTGATCATGCGGGCGGTCGACCAGGTCTGCCTGTTCCAACCGGCCGACCGCGACAAGGTGGCGATTGCCGGCTTGTCTTCGGGCGCCAGCATGGCGGCCCTGGTGGCCACCCGTTACCCGACCCGTTTCAAGGCGGTGGTGATGCATTCGGGCATCCCGCCCGGCTCGGCGCATTCCGGCTTGTCGGCGCTGGGCGCGATGCACGGTTACCGCCGCCCCCAACGGGCCTCGCCGGCCACCTTCACGCGGCCCCAGGCCTGGCCACCACTGCTGGTGATCCAGGGCCATGCCGACACCGTGGTCACCGCCAGCAACGGTGCCGCGGCCGCCAGGCAGTGGGCTTTGGCCTCGGATGCCCAGGCCCAGAAAGCACGCACCCTGCAACGCGGCCGGCGCTACCCGATGACGGTGACCGATTTCAAATGCCAGCGCACCACCGTGGCCACGCTGGTGGAAATCACCCGCCTGGGCCATGCTTGGAGTGGCGGCGCCACCCAGCGGCCCTTCAGCGACGCGCGGGGCCCCGACGCCTCCGGCATGGTCTGGGCCTTCTCGGCCAAACGCTTCTGAGGGCCAACCCATGACACACGACCCACACAGCCCGACCCCGGCCGCCCTGGACGGCCAGCATGAACCCGGCCCGGTGGTCTTCACCGAGCCCGGCCCGCCGCCACGGGTAGCGACCGGCATCGACCCGATCTTCTTCTCCGCTCCCCGGGTGGCCACCGCGCAGGGCCCCCGTGGCCTGACCAATGCCAGCGGCTTTTTCTTCGAGCGCGAAGACCGGCTCTACCTGGTCACCAACCGCCATGTGTTGCTGGACCAGCCCACCGGCCACACACCGGACCGGCTGACGATCGATCTGCACCTGGATCCGGTCAACCTGGACCGATCCATCAGCCACACCCTGCCCTTGTATGCCAACGGGCTGGCCACCTGGCGCGCCGCGCAAGACGTGGGCGGCGATGTGGACGTGGCGGTGTTGGAGCTGGACCGGCAGCAGCTGCCGCCGGGCACGGTGGTCTGCCCTTTCACCCCGGCCCATTTGGTGCTGCATGCCGCGGACATCCCGGTCAACGACTCGCTGCGGGTGGTGGGCTTTCCGCTGGGCTTTCACGACATGCTGTACCACCTGCCGGTGCTGCGCCACGCGGTGCTGGCCTCCCCCTACGGGGTGCGGTTTCAGGGCAAGGGGTTTTTTCTGACCGATGCGCGCACCCACCGGGGCACCAGCGGTGCGGCGGTGGTCTGTGCCGACCCGCACCCCAGCGCGCAAACCGCGGCCTTGCCGTGGAAACTGCTGGGCATTCATTCCTCGCGCATGGACATGTGGGACCGGGACCACGCGCTGGACGATTCGCTGGGGCTCAACTGCGTCTGGTATGCCGACGTGCTGCTGGACCTGACCAGCGGCTGAGGCTGGTGCTCGGGACCGGAATCGAACCGGTACGGCCGTGAAGCCGAGGGATTTTCGTCACACCGCGGCTTTCGCCGCCGGCATTGGCCGTTTGTGCGCTGGACTATGCCTTGACCCTGGCGTTGCCGCGGTAGGTCCCCGCCGTCTAGTCTCTACACCTTCCCATTGCTGGGCTTGGCTCGGCGTTGTCTCGGCCCATGGGGCCAGGGAGTTCGCCGAATTTGACGGGATTCACGCGGGCGCTTTCGCCGCCCGGTGCTCAGTACCTTAAGTCCCTTGTGTCTACCAATTCCACCACCCGAGCAGACCGTGCGCATTCTAGTCTTGTGCACCCTCGCCGAGGGCGCTGTGCCACCCCTGAATGCGGGCCGGCAAAGAAAAAGGGCGACGTCTCAGACGTCGCCCTTTTCAACATTGGAGCGGGAGAAGAGTCTCGAACTCTCGACCTCAACCTTGGCAAGGTTGCGCTCTACCAACTGAGCTACTCCCGCAATGTCCGAACTTCTGTTCGGTGGAGGCGCGGGGCGGAGTCGAACCGCCCTTCACGGATTTGCAATCCGGTGCATAACCGCTTTGCTACCGCGCCATTTTTCGCAAATCACTTCGCGAATGAAACCGCCACCTTAAGAAAAAAAGACAGCACTTGATCGTGCTGCCCTCTTTGAATTGGAGCGGGAGAAGAGTCTCGAACTCTCGACCTCAACCTTGGCAAGGTTGCGCTCTACCAACTGAGCTACTCCCGCGATTTCAGCCTCAAATTATAGCGTAATTTGAGGCCGTTTCTGAAGGCTGGAAGATTAATGCTTCACCGAGCCGGCGACCTCGGTGGTCTCGGCGGCCACCGGGGCCACCACCACAGGCTCGTCGTCGGGCAGCGGCGTCGGCCGACGCTCCAGCGCGATGTCCAGCACCTGGTCGATCCACTTCACCGGCACGATCTCGAGGTCGTTCTTCACGTTCTCGGGAATCTCCTGCAGGTCTTTGGCGTTCTCTTGAGGGATCAGCACCGTCTTGATGCCACCCCGCAGGGCGGCCAGCAGTTTTTCCTTCAGGCCACCGATTTCGGTCACCTCGCCACGCAGCGTGATCTCGCCGGTCATGGCCACGTCGCCACGCACCGGGATGCCGGTCAGGGCCGACACAAAGGCGGTGGTCATGGCCGCGCCCGCGCTGGGGCCGTCCTTGGGGGTGGCGCCGTCGGGCACGTGGATGTGAATGTCGTGTTTCTCGAACATCTCGTCCTTGATGCCCAGCCGGCGCGAGCGGCTGCGCACCACGGTGCGGGCGGCTTCCACCGATTCCTTCATCACGTCGCCCAGCGAGCCGGTGCGGGTGATGACGCCCTTGCCGGGCATCAGCGCGGCCTCAATGGTCAGCAAATCGCCGCCCACCTCGGTCCAGGCCAGACCGACCACCTGACCGACCTGGTTTTGTTGCTCGGCACGGCCGAAGGTGTACTTGCGCACACCGAGGAAATCGTTGAGGTTGTCGCTGTCCACCTTGACCTTGCCGGCCATCTTGCCCAGCTGCAGGCCCTTGATGACCTTGCGGCAGACCTTGGACAGTTCGCGCTCCAGCGAACGCACACCGGCTTCGCGGGTGTAGTAACGCACGATGTCGCGGATGGCCGCTTCGGTGACTTCCAGCTCGCCCTCGCGCACGCCGTTGTTCTTGACCTGCTTGGGCAGCAAATACTTGATGGCGATGTTGGTTTTCTCGTCCTCGGTGTAACCGGCCAGACGGATCACTTCCATCCGGTCCAGCAGCGCCGGCGGGATGTTCATCGAGTTGGAGGTGGCGACGAACATCACGTCGGACAGGTCGAAATCGACCTCGACATAGTGGTCGCCAAAGGTGTGGTTCTGCTCCGGGTCCAGCACCTCCAGCAACGCGCTCGACGGGTCACCGCGGAAATCGGTGCCCAGCTTGTCGATCTCGTCCAGCAGGAACAGCGGGTTGCGGGTGCCGACCTTGGTCAGGCTTTGCAACACCTTGCCCGGCATGGCGCCGATGTAGGTGCGGCGGTGGCCACGGATCTCGGCCTCGTCGCGCATGCCGCCCAGCGCCATGCGCACGTACTTGCGGCCGGTGGCCTTGGCGATCGACTGGCCCAGCGAGGTCTTGCCCACGCCGGGCGGGCCAACCAGGCACAGAATGGGGGCCTTGACCTTGTCCACCCGTTGCTGCACCGCGAGGTACTCGACGATGCGGTCCTTGACCTTCTCCAGCCCGTAGTGGTCTTCGTTCAGCACGTTCTCGGCGTTGGCCAGGTTGTGCTTGATCTTGGTCTTCTTGCTCCAGGGCAGGCCGACCAGGGCATCGATGTAGTTGCGCACCACGGTGGCCTCGGCCGACATGGGCGACATCAGCTTGAGCTTCTTCAGCTCGGCCTCGGCCTTCTTCAAGGCCTCCTTGGGCATCTTGGCGAGCTTGATCTTCTTCTCGATCTCCTCGATGTCGGCGCCCTCTTCGCCTTCACCGAGTTCCTTCTGGATGGCCTTGACCTGCTCGTTCAGGTAGAAGTCGCGCTGGTTCTTCTCCATCTGGCGCTTGACGCGGCCGCGGATCTTCTTGTCGACGTTCAGAATGTCGACCTCGCGCTCCAACTGGCCGAACAGGTTTTCCAGGCGCTCCTTCACGTCGGCCAGTTCCAGCACCGTCTGCTTGTTGTCCAGCTTCAGCGGCAAATGGGCAGCGATGGTGTCGGCCAGACGGCCCGGATCGTCGATGCTGGAGATCGAGGTCAGGATTTCCGGCGGGATTTTCTTGTTCAGCTTGACGTACTGGTCAAACTGCTGGGTCAACGCGCGGCGCAAGGCCTCGACCTCGCTGCCTTTGCCGGAGACCTCGGTGGCCGGGTCGACCGGCGTGACGTTGGCGACGAAATGGCGTTCGCCCTCGTCGATGCGGTTCACCTGGGCGCGCTGCTGGCCTTCGACCAGCACCTTGACGGTGCCGTCGGGCAGCTTGAGCATCTGCAGGATGGTCGACAAACAGCCCATTTCGAACATGTCGGACACGTCGGGCTCGTCCTTGGCGGCGGCTTTCTGGGCCACCAGCATGATCTTGCGCTCAGCCTCCATGGCCGATTCCAGGGCCTTGATGCTCTTGGGCCGGCCCACGAACAGCGGGATGACCATGTGGGGAAACACCACCACGTCGCGCAGGGGCAGCAACGGGAGGTCGAGGGGGGTGGGGGGCAACGGGGTGTGACCGGACATTTATTACCTCAGGCGTTGCGGACAGAGATGGGGTTCAACGGGGCGATTGCAACCGCAACCGCACACACGCATCTGAACACGGCTTGGAAAAGCCAAAACCGCAAAAACTAGGCCTTTTTGGCCGCTTCACGGTAGACCAGCAACGGTGGCTTGTTTTCGTCGATGGTGGACTCGTCCACCACGACCTTGTCGACATTCGATGTGTTGGGCAGATCGAACATGGTGTCCATCAGCGATTGCTCGAGGATGGAACGCAGACCGCGGGCGCCGGTTTTGCGCACCAGCGCCTTCTTGGCAATGGCGCGCAACGCGGCCGGGCGGATCTCCAGATCCACGCCTTCCATGTTGAGCAGCTTGGCGTACTGCTTGACCAGTGCGTTCTTGGGCTCGGTCAGGATCTGGATCAGCGCCTCTTCGGTCAGTTCGGCCAGGCTGGCGACCACCGGCATGCGGCCCACCAGCTCGGGGATCAGGCCGAACTTGATCAGGTCTTCCGGCTCGACGTCCTTGAAGGTCTCGGTCAGGCTGCGCTGCTTCTTGCTCTTGACCGCCGCGCCAAAGCCGATGCCCGAGGCTTCGGTCCGGCCCTCGATCACCTTCTCGATGCCGGCGAAGGCGCCGCCACAGATGAACAAGATGTTGGTGGTGTCGATCTGCAGGAAATCCTGGTTGGGGTGCTTGCGCCCGCCCTGCGGCGGCACGCTGGCCATGGTGCCTTCGATCAGCTTCAGCAGGGCCTGCTGCACGCCCTCGCCCGAGACGTCGCGGGTGATGGACGGGTTGTCCGACTTGCGCGAGATCTTGTCGATCTCGTCGATGTAGACAATGCCGCGCTGGGCCCGCTCGACCTCGTAGTTGCAGCTCTGCAGCAGCTTCTGGATGATGTTTTCGACATCTTCACCCACGTAGCCGGCTTCGGTGAGGGTGGTGGCGTCGGCCATCACAAAGGGCACGTTGAGCATGCGGGCCAGGGTTTGGGCCAGCAGGGTCTTGCCGGAACCGGTGGGGCCGATCAGCAGGATGTTGCTCTTGCTGAGTTCGACCTCGTCCTTCTTGGCCTTGTCTTTGTGGTTCAGCCGCTTGTAGTGGTTGTACACAGCCACCGACAGCAGGCGCTTGGCGTGGTCCTGGCCAATGACGTACTGGTCCAAGTTGGCCTTGATGGCCGAGGGCGTGGGCAGCTCGCTGCGCGAATCGCCCACCACCTCGGCGGCCGGCAGTTCGTCGCGGATGATGTCGTTGCACAGGTCGATGCATTCGTCACAAATGAACACCGACGGCCCCGCGATCAGCTTCTTGACCTCGTGCTGACTCTTGCCGCAGAAAGAGCAGTACAGGGTTTTTTCAGTGGAAGAGCCTTTTTTTTCGGCCATGTGGCGGTGCCTTGTTACGCGTGTTTCCGAATGATAACCAAATAAAAACGGCGTTTTCTGCCAAGAAAACGCCGTTTTCGTCGCTGGGCAGCCGGTGCGCCGCTTACGGGCGCTTGGCGATCACCTCGTCCACCAGACCGTAGGCCTTGGCCTCGTCGGCAAACATGAAGTAATCGCGCTCGGTGTCCCGCTCGATTTTTTCGACCGGCTGGCCGGTGTTGGCGGCCAGGATGCGGTTGAGCTGGTCACGTGTTTTCAGGATGTCACGGGCGTGGATCTCGATGTCGGTGGCCTGGCCCTGGGCGCCGCCGGACGGCTGGTGGATCATGACCCGCGAGTTGGGCAGCGAGAAGCGCTTGCCCTTGGCACCGGCAGACAGCAGAAACGCGCCCATGCTGGCGGCCATGCCGCAGCACAGCGTGGACACGTCGGGCTTGATGAACTGCATGGTGTCGTAAATCGCCATGCCGGCGGTGACCGAACCACCGGGCGAGTTGATGTAGAAGGAGATGTCCTTGTCCGGGTTTTCGCTTTCCAGGAACAACAGCTGCGCCACCACCAGGTTGGCGGTCTGGTCGTTCACCGGGCCCACCAGAAAGATCACCCGCTCTTTGAGCAGACGGGAGTAAATGTCGTAAGACCGCTCGCCTCGGCCCGATTGCTCGATGACCATGGGCACCATGCCAAGGCCTTGCGTGTCCATTGCTCCATATCCGACGTTCATGGTCTCTCCAAAGAATGTTGTTTGACTGTACCCAAAAATAAATGGGGCCTGTGCGCCGGCGCACAAGCCCCAACTGGCATCCGGGTCAGGGAATCAGCCGTTTTGGCCCATCAGCTCGTCGAAGGAGATGGCCTTGTCGGTGACCTTGGCTTTGGCCAGCACATGGGCGGTGACGTTGTTTTCCAACACCACGGCCTGCACTTCCTGCATGCGGTTGGTGTCGCCGTAGTACCAGCGCACCACCTCGGCCGGCTTTTCGTAGCTGGCGGCGAGTTCTTCCACATGGGCGCGGATCTGCTCGGGCGTGGCGGCCAGGTTGTTGGCCTTGACCAGTTCGGCCACCACCAGGCCCAGGCGCACGCGCTGCTCGGCCTGGGACTGGAACATCTCTTCGGGAATGGGCGCGGTGTCGGCGTCCTTGATGCCACGCTGCTTCAGGTCGGCGCGGGCGGCTGCCACCAGCTCACCGACTTCGGCCTGCACGCTGGCCTTGGGCAGGTCCAGTTCGGCGTGCTCGATCAAGGCCTTCATCACGGCCTGCTTGTTGCGCGACAGCAAACGGAACTTGACTTCGCGCTCCAGGTTTTTCTTGATGTCGGCGCGCAGCGCTTCCACGGTGCCGTCGGCGATGCCCAGCGACTTGGCCAGGGCTTCGTCCACCGCGGGCAGGTTGGCGCCCTCGATCTTGCCCAGCGTGACCAGGAAGTCGGCAGTTTTGCCGGCCACGTCCTGGCCATGGTAGTCGGCTGGGAAGGCCAGCGGGAAGGTCTTGCTTTCGCCGGCCTTCATGCCGCGCACTGCGTCTTCGAATTCCTTCAGCATCTGGCCTTCACCAACCAGGAACTGGAAGCCTTCGGCCTTACCGCCCTGGAAGGGTTCGCCGTCGACCTTACCTTCAAAGTCCACGGTCACGCGGTCGCCGTCCTGGGCGGCGGCGTCTTGCGGGCGCTGGGCAAAGGTGCGGCGCTGCTTGCGCAGGATGTCGATGGTCTTGTCGATGGCGGCGTCGCTCACTTCGGCGCTGACCTTCTCGATCTCGGCCGTGGCCAGGTCACCGATCTTGACTTCGGGGTAGACCTCGAACACCGCGTCGAAGGCCATGTTGCCCTCGACCGGGGTTTCGCTTTCGGTGATGCGCGGCTGGCCGGCCACCCGCAGCTTGGCTTCGTTGGCGGCACTGGCAAAGGCCTGACCGACCTTGTCGTTCATGACTTCGTAGTGCACCGAGTAGCCGTAGCGCTGGCTGACCACGTTGAGCGGCACCTTGCCGGGACGGAAGCCGTCCATCTTGACGGTCTTGGCCAGCTTTTTCAGGCGGTTGGTCACCTCGGACTGGATGTCGGACACAGGCAGGGTGAGCACAATCTTGCGCTCGAGCTTTTCGAGGGTTTCCACGGTGACGGTCATGTTCGGCTCCAAAGAAGAAAGGGGGTTGTCCGCTGCCGCCCGAGTGCGACAACAGCCATTGAAATCCTGCAGACGGCGGTGCCACAAAGGCCAAAACGCACCGGACGCGGTTGCGTGCCCAAGCCGCGGCGGCAGACCGCCACAGCTTGAACCTAACCTTCAATTGTAGGGGATGGCCTGCCGCGCTGGGCGGGCCAGCGACGACCGGCGCGGCCAGGGCCGACCTGGGGCCACCGGTGCCCTGGCGAACCGCCTCAGCCGCGGGCGTCGAACTGCAGGATGGTGGAGGCCATCCGGTCCAGCGGCAGGATGTCGTCCACCGCGCCCAGCTTGATGGCTTCCTTGGGCATGCCAAACACCACGCAGGAGGCCTCGTCCTGGGCAATGGTGCGGGCGCCGCCGTCGTGCAGCAGCTTCATGCCGCGGGCACCGTCGTCGCCCATGCCGGTCAGGATGATGGCCAGCAGGTCCTTGCCGGCGCAATCGGCGGCCGATTTGAACAGCACGTCCACCGAGGGCGTGTGGCGGTTGACCGGTGGGCCGTCCACCACTTTGGCGAAATACTGGCCACCGGCCTTGCGCAGCTGCAGGTGGCGGCCGCCGGGGGCGATCAGCACCACGCCGCGCTCCAGCCGGTCACCGTCCTTGGCCTCGCGCACATTCACCGCACTGATGCCGTTCAGGCGCTGGGCGTACATGGCGGTGAACTTCTCCGGCATGTGCTGCACGATGGCAATGCCCGGGCTGTCGGCCGGCAAGGCGGTGATGATGGCCTCCAGCGCCTGGGTGCCACCGGTGGAACTGCCGATGACCACCGGCTTGTTGACCGCCAGCGCATGCAGACCCTGGACCGGCGCCAGCCGGCTGACCGGGGCGGCCTTGCGCACGCTGACCGCACCGCGCGGGTTGGACCGGGCCGCGCTTTTCAGTGTCTGCACCAGGTCGCGCCGGGACTCTTCCAGAAACTGTTTCAGGCCCAGCCGGGGCTTGGCCACCACCGCCACCGCGCCAGCCGACAAGGCCTCCAGCGCCACCGAGCTGCCGCGTTCGGTCAGGGTGGAACAGATCACCGTGGGGATGGGGCTTTCGGCCATGATCTGGCGCAGAAAGGTCAGCCCGTCCATGCCAGGCATCTCGATGTCCAGCAGCAGCACATCGGGCCGCTGCTTGCGGATCGCCGGCCCGGCAATCAAGGGGTTGGGCGCGCTGCCCATCAAGGCAATCTCCGGGTCGCCCTGCAGCAAATGCATCACCGTCTGGCGCACCACCGCGGAATCATCGACCACGTACACCTGAATCGTCATGGGGTTTCCTCAATGTTGACGGCGGTCACCTCGGGGCAACCGTCGCCCACAGTCCATCTCACACGGCGGTAGCTGTTGCCACCCAGGTCATGGCCGACCACGGGAATGCCATCGTCGGCCAGCGCGTCCAGCGCCCACTGGACGTTGGCCTGGCCCACGTGGTGGCGCGAGGTCACCATGGACGGGAACATGTTGCCGCCGCCGTAAACATAGGCCTCACAAAAGTGAGGGTTGATGCCATGGTTGAACAGCTGTTCGTACATGGCGTGCAGGGCGTTGGCCGCGTAGGCGGTGCTGTGGGACTGGCTGCCGCCAGCCGGCGAGGCGTGCACGATGTGGCACATCACCCCCAGCGTGCGCCGGGGGTCGGTCAGGACGATGGCCACACACGAGCCCAGCAGGGTTTCCAGCCGGTCGCCCCGCTCACCCAGCGCCACGTCGCCGGGATGCAGGGTGTGCATGGCGCTCTGGCTCATGACGCGACCTTGCGGTAGGCGCCGGGGGCAATGGTCTGCAACGGGGTGTCGCAGGGCACGCGGCCCTCGGCCGTGCCCAGAAACAGAATGCCGCCGGGGCGCAGCTGGGTCAGCACCCGGTCGACCACCTCGCGCTTGGTCGGCGCGTCGAAATAAATCAGCACGTTGCGCAGAAAAATCACGTCAAACGGGCCCAGGTCCTCGATGGGCTGGCACAGGTTGAGCTGGCCAAAGCGCACCCGCGAGGTCAGCTTGGGGCTGATCTGAACCATCCCGGCCGAATCGCCCTCGCCGCGCAGGCAGTAGCGCCGCAGCCGCTCGGGCGACACCTCGCGCAGCCGGTCTTCGGGGTAAATGGCCTCGCTGGCGCAGCGCAGCACCCGGTCGCTGATGTCGGTGCCCAAAATGGACCACTCCGAGCCAATGCGGCCCTGCTGTTGCAGGTCGTTCATCAGCATGGCCACGCTGTAGGCCTCGTCACCAAAGGAACTGGCTGCGCTCCACACCGACAGCCGCTGGCCTTTCAGCCGGGTCAGCTCGGTGGTCAGGATGTCGAAATGCGCCGGCTCACGGAAAAAATAGGTTTCGTTGGTGGTCAGCAAATCCACCGCCATTTGGAACTCACCCCCGTCGTCGTCGCTGGCAATCAGCGCCAGGTAGTCCTCGAAACCGCGCATGCCCAGGCGTTGCACCCGCGAGGCCAGCCGGGACGACACCAGCGGCTTCTTGCTGTCGGCGAACGACAGGCCGATGGTGTCGTACATCAGGCCGGTGATTTTGCGAAAGGTGTCGTCGCGCATGGCGTCCATGGGGGTCCTCAACAATCAAATCTGGGCCCCGGTGACCGGAGCTCCGGCACCGGGGATGGGGTTGGGCAGGGGTCAGCCGGCCACGGCTTCCTGTGCGCTCTCGCACAGCTGGGCCATGTCTTCCACATCGAAGGCCTTGTCCGGCTCGATCAGGATCACGAAGCGGTCGGCCACCTTGCCCATGCCGCGGATGAAATCGCGGCGCACGGCGGTGCCGAAATTGGGCGGCGGCTCGATCTGCGAATCCGCGATCTCGATCACCTCGCTGACCGCGTCGACCAGCAGGCCCAGCTCCACCCGCTCGCCCTCGCGGACGGCGTCGAAGATGACGATGCAGGTCTTCTTGCTGACCACCGCCGACGGGCGGCCGAACCGGGCCTGCAGGTCGATGACGGGCACCACGGCGCCGCGCAGGTTGATCACACCCCGCACAAAGCCGGGCATCAGCGGCACGGTGGTCATGGGGCCGTACTGGATGATTTCCCGCACGGTGCGGATGTCCATCGCGAACACCTCACGCCCCAGACTGAAGGTCAGGTACTGCGCCGGGGCTTCCAGCGCGCTGGCAGGCTGGCCTGCCGAAGCTTGGTCGCGTTTCATGGCCAGGCCTTTCAATAAGGGCGGAAGTTGCCGGCGGCGGCACGGCCGGCGCCACTGGCCCCCGAGGCCACACGCAGGTTGGGGGTGACCGGACGGCGCTTGGCGGCGCTGTCGGCCTCCGGGCGACCCCCGCGCTTGACGGCCACCGGCGTGGCGTCACCGCCCAGGCTGAAGAAGGCCACCGCCTGCTGCAGTTGCTCAGCCTGGCCCGACAGCTCTTCGGACGTGGCGGCCAGCTCTTCAGAGGCCGAGGCGTTCTGCTGGGTGGCCTGGCTCAGCTGCGACATCGCGCCGCCAATTTGCGTGACCGACTGGCTTTGCTCGGACGAGGCCGCGGCAATCTCCTGCACCAGCTCGGAGGTCTTCTGGATGGAGGGCACGATTTCGTCCAGCAGCTTGCCCGCACGCTCGGCGGTGGACACCGAGTTACCGGCCAGGTCGCCGATTTCCTTGGCCGCTTCCTGGCTGCGCTCAGCCAGCTTGCGCACCTCGGCGGCCACCACCGCGAAGCCCTTGCCATGCTCGCCGGCACGGGCGGCTTCGATGGCGGCGTTCAGGGCCAGCAAATTGGTCTGGTAGGCGATGTCGTCAACGATGCTGATCTTGGCGGCGATCTGCTTCATCGCAGTGACCGTCTGCGTCACGGCCGCACCGCCCTCGCCGGCTTCCTTGCTGGCCTTGGTGGCCATGCTGTCGGTGACCTTGGCGTTGTCGCTGTTCTGCGAGATCGAGGCGCTCATCAGGTCGATCGAGGCGGTGGTTTCTTCCACCGACGAGGCCTGCTCACTGGCCGACTGCGACAAGCTTTGCGCGGTGGCGCTGACCTGGTTGGCCGCACCGGTCAGGGCGTCGGCCGCAGCCCGCACCTCTTCGATGATGCCAGCCAGTTTTTCACAGGTGCTGTTGGCATCGTTCTTGACTTGTTCGAAGGTGCCTTCGGCGTCGCGGGTGATGCGCTGGCCCAGGTCACCGGTGGCCATGGCGCTGAACACCCGGCCCACGTCTTCGATGATGGCGGCCAGCTTCTCGCTGGTGGCGTTGGCGTCGTCCTTGACCTGGCCAAACGTGCCTTCGTAGTCGCGGGTGATGCGCTGCGTCAGGTCGCCGGCCGACAGCGCGCCGAAGACGCGGCCCACGTCGGAGAAGATCACGCCGGTGGTTTCCATCAGGCTGTTGACGCCCGAGCACAAGACCTCAATCGGCCCGCTCTTGCCTTCCAGCGGAATGCGCTGGCTCAGATCGCCGTCACGGGCGGCCGAGGTCACGCGCTGGGCCTGCTCCACCGCCTGGCTCAACATGTTGGCGGCCAGCACCTGGGCCGTCACGTCGGAGGCGTACTTGACCACCTTGAAGGGCTTGCCATTCAGGTCCATGATGGGGTTGTAGGAGGCTTGGATCCACACTTCGCGCCCGCCTTTGGCGACCCGCTTGTACTGGCCGGCGTCGAATTCGCCGCGACCCAGCTTTTCCCAGAACAAACGGTATTCCACGCTGTTGCGGTGGTCCGGGTCGACGAACATGCTGTGGTGCTGGCCCTTGATGTCCTGCAGCTGGTAGCCCAGCGTTTTCAGGAAATTCTCGTTGGCATTCAGGATCTTGCCGTCCAGCGAGAACTCGATCACCGCCTGCGCCTTGTCGATGGCGGCCAGCTGGCCCGAGAAATCGGCCGTCTGCAGGCGGGCCTGGGTGACGTCGGTGGCGATCTTGACGATCTTGGCAACCCGGCCCATCTCGTCCTTGACCGGTGCGTACACCGCCTGGATCCAGACTTCCTGACCACTCTTGGTAATGCGCTTGAACACGTCGCTCTGCGCCTTGCCATCGTTCAGGTCTTGCCAGAACTGGCGGTAGGCCATGGAAGCGGCATGCGCCGGCTCCACAAAAGTGCGGTGGTGTTTGCCCTTGATTTCGTCCAGCTGGTAGCCCAGAACACCGAGGAAGTTGGCGTTGGCGTGCAGGACGTTGCCGGCAAGGTCGAACTCGATGTAGGCATAGGACGCGTTGATCGCGTCCAGAATGCCGCGGGCGTTCTGGCGCTCCAGTTCCTGCGCGGTGATGTCGTAGCGCACACCCAGGTATTTGATGGGCTTGCCGTTCTCGCCCATGATGGGGGCGATCACCGCGTCCACGTAGTAAGGCGTGCCGTCCTTGGCGCGGTTTTTCACCACGCCGCGGAAGATGTCACCACGGCCGATGGTGGCCCACATTTCCTTGAACACCGACTTGGGCATGTCCGGGTGGCGGGTGGTGTTGTGGCCAAAACCGATCAGCTCGTTCTTGGGGTATTTGGAGACTTCCAGGAACTTCTGGTTCACCGACAGGATGTCACCTTTTTTATCGGCTTCCGAGACGATGCTGGTGACGTTCATGATGTCGGTGCGCACCTTCAGTTCGGCTTCCAGTTCGGCCATGCGGGCCTTCATCTCGGCCATCTGGGCTTCGGTGCCCAGGCGCGATTGCTCGCACTTCTTGGCGGCGTCCAGCGCCTGTTGAATCTGCTGGCCGGCGAAAAGGCGGGCCACCCACGAGGTGTTATTGGCGGTCATGTTGTGTGTCCTTCTTTCAAAAATCAGTGGGCGCGGTCCAGCGTGCTGGCGTCTCGCAGGGGTTGGAGAGAGGTGAGGGTGGGCTCAGCGGCGAGCTGGCTCAGTGAATGCACATCGAAAATCAGGGCCACTTCGCCGTTGCCCAGGATGGAGGAGCCCGACATGCCGCGCAGGCTGCGGAACATGCGGCCCAGCGGCTTGATGACGGTCTGGTGCTGGCCCAGCAGCTGGTCGACCACCACGCCGTAGCGGTTGCCGCCGGTCTGGATCACCACCACGCTGGCCCGCTCGGGTTCGTCGGATTCCAGCGCATAGAGGTTGCGCAGGCTGACCACCGGCAGGGCCTGGCCGCGCAGCTCCACCACCGAACGGCCCTTGGCGTCGGTGGCCGAGGTGCTGGGCCGGGTCTCGATGACCTCGACCACCGCGTCCAGCGGGAAGATGAATTTGCTGTTGCCCACACTCACCAGGAAGCCGTCGATGATGGCCAGCGTCAGCGGCAGGCGGATCTCGATGGTGCTGCCGTAGCCTTCTTCGCTGGACACGTTGACCGTGCCGCGCAGGGCCTCGATGTTGCGACGCACCACATCCATGCCCACGCCCCGGCCCGACAGGTTGGTGACCTGTTCGGCGGTGGAGAAGCCGGGCTCGAAAATCAGCTTCAGGATGTCGTTGTCCGACGGCGTCACCGAGCGGTCCACCAGGCCCCGGTCCCAGGCCCGGGCCAGCACCCGCTCGCGCGAGATGCCCCGGCCGTCGTCCAGGATGCGGATGACGATGCTGCCGCCCTCGTGGCAGGCCGACAGCGTCAGCTTGCCCTGGGCCGGCTTGCCGGCGGCTTCGCGCACCTCAGGGGTTTCCAGGCCATGGTCCAGGCCGTTGCGCACCAAATGCATCAGCGGGTCGGCGATGCGCTCCACCACCGACTTGTCGAGTTCGGTTTCGCCGCCGACGATTTCCAGCGCCACGTCCTTGCCCAGCTCGGCGGCGGTGTCGCGCACCACACGGCGGAAGCGGGAGAAGGTTTCGCCGATCGGCACCATGCGCAGCTGCAGCGTGCCGTTGCGGATTTCCTCGATCAACCGGGTGATCTGCTGGTTGGCCTCGATCAGCGTGCCCTGGCGGGTCTGGCGGGCCAGCAGCGAGGCGCCGGCACCGGCAATCACCAGCTCACCGAGCAGGTTGATCACCGCGTCCAGCCGGTCGGCCTGCACGCGGATGAAGCGCTGGTCGTCCGAAGCGCTGAACTCGCTCTGGCGCTGGCCACGGGCGGTCGGGCTGCCGGCGGCCTTGGGCGCGGCGGCGGCAACGGCCTCCGTGCCCACCGCAGCGACGGGGGCTGCCTCGGGCGGCACCACCCCCACGCTGGCCAGCATCGCGGCAAACGCGGCACTGCCCTTGTACTTGGCCACCAGGGCGGTCAGCCGCTCGGGGCCGGCGTCGGGGGCCAGCAGGTCCAGCACGCAGTCTTCGCTGACGAAGCTGAACGCGCCTTCGATTTTTTCGCGCGGGGCCTCGGTCTCCAGGGCCAGCAGCAAATGCCAGTGGCAGGCCTCGGCGTCCAGCGTGTCCAGCGCCGGAATGGCACCCATGTCGCAGGCGATCGCCTGCACCTTGCCCAGGCCGCCCAGGTAGGCGACGATGGTCGACGGGTCCATGCCGTTGCGGAAGGTGTCGGGGCCGAACTGGGCCGACACCAGCCAGGCGCCGGCCACACCGGCGCTCACAGCGGCTGCGACGGGTGCAGCCACCACGTGGGCCGACGCGCCGCTGGCGGCCGACAGCTGAGCGATCAGCGCGTCACGCACCGGCTGGGTGTCGGCCGTGGAGCGCTCGACGCCGGCTTCCACCAGCAGGCGGATCTGGTCGTTGCATTGCAGCAGCAAGGTGCTGAGCTCGGGGGTCAGCTTGACCTCGCCTTCGCGCATCTTGTCCAGCAGCGTCTCCACATGGTGGGTGAAGGCCACCACACCGTCCAGACCAAAGATGCCGGCCGAGCCTTTGACGGTATGGGCGCAGCGGAACAGCGCGTCCAGCACCTCGCGGTCGTCGGGCTGGTCTTCCAGCTGCAGCATCAGCTGCTCGATGGCCTCGATCTGTTCCTGCGCTTCACTGATGAAGGCCGGCAAGGCCTCGGCGATGAAGCTGCTGTCCATCTCTTCGTTGCTTTGGCTCATGCGACTTCCCCTTGGGCAGAACGGCTGGACAGCAGCGCGGCGGCGCCCAGGGCCTCACAGGCCTTGGTCAGCGAGGCACTGGCCGCCGACAGAGACCAGGCACGGCCACGCTGAGCCACCGCGTGGTGCAAGGACACCAGCAGCTGCAGACCAGCGCCGTCGACCTGGTCGACCTGGGCGCCATCGACCTGGGCGTCCTCAGGCAGGGCCGCCAGCCAGGTCAGCCAGTCGGTGCGGGTTTCGCTCGCGGTGTAAATGGTCAGCTCCCGCGGCAGGACAAGGGTGTGGGGCATGGCACCTCAGGGAAGAATGAGTTTGGAGACCGCGTCCAGCAACTGGGGCGGGTTGAAGGGCTTGACGATCCAGGCCTTGGCGCCAGCGGCGCGGCCCTGCTCCTTCTTGGTGTCCTGGCCTTCGGTGGTCAGCATGATCACCGGCGTGAACTTGTGGCGCGGGTGCTGCTTGACCTGGGTGACGAAGGTGATGCCGTCCATGCGCGGCATGTTGACGTCGCTGACGATCAGGTTGACCTTGCTGATGGTCTCGAGTTTTTCGAGCGCCTCCTGGCCATCACCGGCCTCGTGGACCTCGTAGCCAGCGCGCACCAGGGCGAGCTTGACGACGGTGCGCAACGAGCTGGAGTCGTCCACGATGAGAATGCTTTTGGACATGGTGCTTTCGACAGAGTTCAGAAAAAGGTCGTGTCGCCGCTGGACGACGGGGCGGCCTCCTGCCCTCCCCCGCCCACGGCACGCTGCTCGGCCGTGGTGTAGCCCGCGCTCAACAACGCCAGCCATTCCTCTTCGCTGGGGACCTGGCCGGTGTGCACCGCGCTCTCCAGGCGCGTCACCGCGCTGGCGATGGACGCGGCCACCTGGTCCATGATCTGGTGCACCCGGTCCTGGAACTGGAAGGCGATCATCAGTTGCTCCACCTGGGCCCGCACGATCTCGCCGCGGGCGCTCAGTTCGATCGCCCGCTCGTTGAGCGCCGACACGGTGCTGCCGACCTGCGACACCACCTCGTTGATCGTGGCCTCGGAGGCCTTGATGGTTTCGGCGTCACGGCCGGCGCTTTCCGAGGCCTGGGCCAGCGCCTGCTGCATGCAGCCGGTGAAGTCATTGACCTGGCTGCCGATGCGCCGGCCGGTGTCACCCGATTCGTTGGACAAACGGCGTACCTCGCCGGCCACCACCGCAAAGCCACGGCCGCTGTTGCCAGCGCGGGCGGCCTCGATGGCGGCGTTGATCGACAGCAAATTGGTCTGGCGGGCCAGCTTGGCCACGTCGTCGGCCATCTCACGCAGGCTGCCCGAGGCCGAGGACAGGGTCTTGACCGAGCCCAGCACCTCGTCGCGCGACTGGATGAAACCCTGGAAGTTGCGCAGCAGGCCGTGCAGCTGCTGCTCGCAGCGCTCCAGCATGCCGGCGCGGGCGTCCAGATCGGCCGCCGCATGGGCGCCCTGCTGGCGGCCCGGCTGGATGATGGCGTCGAGTTCCGACAGGATGGAGGTGAAGCCGGTCAGCAGGTTCTCGGTGGCGTCCCGCATCTGCGACTGCGCCGTGCCCAGGTGGGCGTTCCAGATCTGCGAGGCGGTGGCCAGCCTGGAGGCCAGCACCGGGGCCACCGCATCGCGGGCGGCGGGGGTGGCGGCCACGGGGCGCCGCATCCGGCCCCACCAGCTTTGCACCTTGTGCTGGGTCAGCGTGCCCCAGGACGGCGTGGGATGGGCGGGATTGCCCAGCGAATCGGCGTGGAGTGAGGGGGTGTGGGCCTGCATGACGGGGTTCGGTTAGGCAGCGAGGGGCAAACAAGGCCGCCCGGTGCCGTTCGATGCCAGGGGCACCAGGGAGGACGAAAAATGGGTCATTGCCGTTCGTGCTTTTTGCATGGGCGAGAAAAATTTCGCCTGTGCTTGAAATTACGGCAAACCCCGTCTCAACTTGAGACAGAGAAAGGCCGAATAGGACGGCTTAATCAAAGCCTTGGCCACTCGGGAACGCGCCAGCAAGCTGCCTGAATCCGCCCGCCAATGAAAAGGCCGCCCGAAGGCGGCCTGCGAACCCAGCGTTCAGGCCTCAGTTCAGGCTGTCAAACAGCGACAGCCGGGCAAAGCTGGCGTAGGACTTCAGGCCGGCCTGCAGCGCGGTCTGGTTGACCTGCATCTCGGACACCGCCTTGGCGAAGTCCAGGTCTTGCAGGTTGCTGCGCCGGGTTTCCAACTGCAGCTGCTGGCTGCTGTTGGTCTGCATGGCCTTGTCGGTGGTGGCCATTTCCTCGCCCACCTTGCTGCGCAGAAACGACATGCGGTCGAGGGCGCCGTCGACACTGGTTTGCACCCCCTGCAGGCGTTCGGCGTAGGTCGAGCCGGAAATGCCGGGGGTTTTCAGCAGCGCGATGGCGTCGTCGATGGTCTTGAAGATGGACTGCTGGCCGGCTGGCTGCAGCTGGAAGCTGTCGCCGGTCTGCGGCGTGCCGCTGATCTTGACGCGCTGGCCGTCGATGTCGATCACGCCGCCGTCGGCAAACGGCACGCCGCTGCTCAGCGTGGTGCCGGCGGTGGTGTCGGTCACGGTGTACTGCAGGCTGCCGGGGGCGCCGGTGATGGCGATCTGGTAGCTGTGGCCGGTGAGCTGGGTGGCGTCTTTCACCTGGCCGGCGTCGATGACACCGGTACCGGCGTTGCCCGCCATGGAGCTGGGCAGAAACACCCCGTTGCCCTGGGGCAAGGCGATGAAGGCGCTGCGGCCATCGAGGTTGGTGGCGTAGTGGCCGTCGGCGCCGATGCGCTGCTCGCCGGCCGCGGGGTCGTACTGCGGTGCCATGTTGCCGGACACCGGGGTGCCGGTCGTGCCCTGGCCGGAAAACACATAGCCGCCCGAGCTGTCACGCGAGTTGGCCACCGCCAGCAGGCGGTCGCGCGAGGCCTGCAGCTGCTCGGCCAGGATGGCACGCTCGGACGGGCTGTAGCTGCCGTTGCCGGCCGCCACCAGGGTGTCTCGAATGGTTTGCAACACGTCCACCCCCGAAGCCAGCGCGTCGTCGGCCGAGGTCAGCATGGTGCTGCTGAGCTGGGCGGTGCGCTGGTCCTGGGCGACCCGGGTCAGCCGCGAACGGGCCAGCTCGGCCTGCGCGGCGGCCACCGGGTCGTCGCCAGGGGAATTGACCCGCAGGCCGGTGGACATCTGGGTCTGGAGGCGGCTCTGCTCGGTCTGGCGGGCATGGATGCCGGCCATCGCGGCCTGGGCCGATTGGAGTGTGGCGACGCGCATGAGAATCCTTGATCAGCGACCCACGGCCGACAGCAGCGAATCGAACAGCTGCTGGCTGGCCTGGATGATTTTGGCGGAGGCCTGGTAGGCCTGTTGGTAACGCAGCAAATTGGCCGCTTCCTCGTCGAGGTTGACGCCGGCCAGGTTTTGCTCGCGGGCGGTGGCCTCGTCGAGCAGCTTGGAGGAGACGCTGGCACTGTCGCGGGCGCTTTGCACACGGATGCCGGTGTCGCCCACCAGCGAGGCATAGGCCTCGTTGATGGTGGCGCCGTCCACCAGGCCCTGGTCGGCCAGGCTGCCCAGTGCGCGGGCATTGCCGTTGTTGATGGCGGGGTTCAGGGTTTTCTTGACCAAGAAGTTGTCGCCGGCAGCGGCCGGGCCGTCCAATGTGATGGACCAGCCGTTGTAGTCGGCAGGCGCGGCCGGCACCCGCTGGCCGGGGGTGTAGGGCACGTTGGTCAGGTCACCCCCGGCCAGCCCAGTGACGTTGAAGCTGGTCGGCGGGTTGTTGAAGGTGATGGCCACCGGCAAGGTGGTGTCGGTGGTCTGGCGGTTGACCTGGAACTCGCGCACCGAGGCCGCGCCGGTGTTGGTGGCGCTGGCCTCCACCGTGGCGGCGTAGCCGGTGGCCACTTCCCGGGGCAGCAAGGCCTTGGCGGTGAGGCCGGTGGCGGCCACCGCGTAGGGCTGGATGCGGTAGGAGTTGCCGGCGGCGATCGGGCCGTTGGACGAAAAAGTCAGCCCGTCCATGGTGGCCGGCACGATGGCGGTGGTGGTGGTCTGGCCGTCGGTCAAGCGGGTGATGGTGAAGGCCGCGCCGTTCCAGTCGACCTGGTAGTCGCTGGGCTGCAAGGCGGAGGCGTCGCTCACCACCGCCTGGATGCTGTTGCTGCCGGTGTTGGCGGCGTTGGCCACGGTCACCGGAGAAGGCACCGCAAACAGCGCCCGGCCCGGTGTGCCGGTGGCGTCCACCCCCAGCGCCTGCTGGGCATTGAAGCTGTCGGCGATCACCACCGCCAGCCGGCCCACCTCGTTCATCGCGTGCGCCAGGTCGTCGTTGCGGAAGCGCACCAGGCCAGAAATGCTGCCGCCCAGGGCCTGGCCGTCGACCGGCTGGGTGATGTTGCCGATTTTCAGCTGCAGCCCCACCTTGGCGGCGTCGGCCGGGTCGGGAATGGCCTGCAGTTCCGACTGCTGGTTGCCCACCAGCAGCGGCGCACCACCGGTGGCGAACAAATTGATGGTGCCGTTGTCGCCCGCCACCGCCTTGACCGCGATCAGATCGTTGAGCGCCTTCAGCGCCACGTCGCGCTGGTCCAGCAAGTCGTTGGGCGCATGGCCGGTGGACTGGCCGATGGCGATCTGCTCGTTGAGTTTCTTGATTTCGGTCAGCCGCTGGTTGACCTGCGACACCGACTGGGCGATGTTCATGTCGGCTCGCTCGCCCATGTCGTCGAGCTGGCTGCCCACCGCGGTGATGCGCTGGGCCAGCTGGTCGGCGCGCGACACAAAGGCCTGGCGCGCCGAGGTGTCGGCCGGCCGGTTGGCCAGGTCACCGGCGGCGGAGAACAGGCCGTCCACCGCCGCGCCAATGCCCACCTCGGGGTCGGCGAACAGGCTGTCGAGTTCGGACAAGGCGTTGGAGCGGGCGGCATCGGCCGAGGCCTGGGCGGTGTTGGACTGCACGGCGGCCGACAGGAACTGGTCGTACTGGCGGCGCACCGTGGTCAGGTCCACGCCCTGGCCAAAAAAGCCGGCGCCGGAAAACTGGCCCGGCGAGGTCGACAGCACCGCCTCTTGCCGGGTGTAGCCCGGCGTGTTGACGTTGGAGATGTTGTTGGAGACGGTGGTCAGCGCACCCTGTGCGGCCGCCAGACTGCGGGTTCCGATGTTGAGCAACGATGTCATGGCAATCTCCTCAGCCCATGGAGCGCTGCACCGCCAGCGCCAGGTTGATGGTGCGGGTCAGCTTGGAGGCATAGGCGGGGTCGGTCGCGTAACCGGCCTGCTGCATGCCATTGGCGAAACTCTCGGCGCTGTTGGCGCCCCGCACCACCTGGCTGTAGCGCGGGCTGGTGCTGAGCATGCGGGCGTAATCGGCAAAGGCCTCGCTGTAGGAGCTGTAGCTGCGAAAGCGGGCCACCTGCTTGACCGGCTGGCCGTTCACGTACTCGGTGGTCTTGACGTCGGTGGTGGCGCCCTTCCAGCCGGCCGTGGCCTTGACGCCGAACAGGTTGAACGAGGGGCTGCCATCGGCCTTGCGGATCTCGCCCTTGCCCCAGCCCGACTCCAGCGCCGCCTGGCCCAGGATGAAGGAGGCCGGCACACCGGTTTCGCGCTCGGCGGCCTGGGCGTGGACGCTGAGTTTTTCGAGGAAGTTGGCCTGTGGCGTGCCCGGCTTGGGCGCGGCCAAGGGCGAGGCAGGCATGGCGGTGGCCGAGGCGTTGACCGCCGGCTGGGTGGGGGCCGGCAAGCCCTGCATGTGGCGCGACAGCTGGCGCTCAATCATGTCGGACAGGCCCCCGGGCCGGCCGGAAAACTGCTTGGCCATCTGGCTGTCCAGCATGCCGGTGAAGGTGTCGTTGGCGTTGTTCGAGCCCTCGGCCTTGACAGTGGCGTCGCGCATGCTTTTCAGCACCTGCTGCATGAACAGCGATTCGAACTGCACCGCCGCCTGGCGCGCCGCGCCATTCGGGTTGCGCGACGCTTCGTTGCGCAGGCTGTCCAGCGAGCGGCCGTCAATGCCCAGCGAAGACCCGGAAGCGTCGGTGTTGATCATATGATTTCCAGTTCTGCCTTCAGGGCGCCGGCGGCCTTGATGGCCTGCAGGATGCCAATCAGGTCTTGGGCGGTGGCGCCCAGGGCATTGAGCGATTTCACGATGTCGGCCAGGTCGGCGCTGGCGGGCACATTGAACAACACGCCCGGGTCTTGCTGGACCCGGATGTCGGTCTTTTCGGTGACCACGGTCTGGCCACCGGAAAAGGCGTTGGGCTGGCTCACCACCGGGGTGCTGGACACGGTGACCGACAGGCTGCCATGGGCCACCGCGCAAGCGCCCAGCCGCACCGACTGGTTCATCACCACCGAACCGCTGCGGGCGTTGACGACCACGCGGGCTGCCGGCGCTTCGAGTGCCACCTCGATGTTTTCCAGCGACGAGATGAAGGCCACCCGGCTGCCGGTGCCGGGGAAACGCACCTGCACCACCCGGGCGTCCAGCGCGGCGGCGGCGTCTTCCACGCCCAGCTTGCGGTTGATGGCGTCGGCCACCAGGCGGGCGGTGGAGAAATCGGTCTGGTTCAGTTCCAGGTGGATGACATCGGCGGCCAGTGCGGCATTGGCCACCACCCGCTCCACCGTGGCGCCGCCGGGCACGCGGCCGGCCAGCAGGTGGTTGATGGACACCTTGCTGCCGCCGGCCGAGGCGCCGGCGCCGCCAATCACCAGATTGCCCTGGGCCATGGCGTAGATCTGGCCGTCGGCGCCGCGCAGCGGCGTCAGCAGCAGCGTGCCGCCGCGCAGGCTGCGGGCATTGCCCAGCGAGGACACGGTGATGTCGATCTGCTGGCCGGTCTGGGCGAACGACGGCAAGGCCGCGGTGACCATCACCGCGGCGACGTTTTTCATTTGCGGCGTGACACCCGGCGGCAGGGTCACACCGAACTGGCTCAGCAGCGACTGCACGCTCTGGCCGGTGAACTGCACCTGGTTGGTGGCGTCGCCGCTGCCGTCCAGGCCCACCACCACCCCGTAGCCGATCAACTGGTTGACCCGCACACCCGACACGCTGGCCAGGTCACGGATGCGTTCGCTGCCACCACCGGCGGCCATCGCGGTCGAGGCCATCGCCAGAGCGGCACAGGCCAGCCAACGGGAAAGTGTGTGTGTCATGGGTCAGACCGGTGCGATGCTGAGGAAGAAGCGGCTCAGCCAGCCCAGGCCCTGAACCTTGCCGATGTCGCCGCGGCCACGCTGCTCCAGCCGCGCTTCGGCGATCTGGGTCGAGCTGACCACGTTGCCGGCACGGATGGACACCGGGTTGACGATGCCGGAGAAGCGCATCACGTCGACGTTCTGGTTCACGCCCAGCTGCTTCTCGCCGGCCACCAGCAGGTTGCCGTTGGGCAGCACCTGCTGCACCAGCACGGTGATGGTGCCGGCAAAGGTGTTGGTGCTGTTGGTCTTGCCGTCGGCGTTGGTGGCGACGTCGGACTTGGCGTCGGCCGACAGCCGGGCCAGCGAACCCACCGAGGCGAACGGCAACGCGGCAATGCTGCCCGACAGCGAGCTGGCGCGGTCGATCTTGCTGGTGGACTGCTGGCTGGCGGTGATCTGCTCTTCGATCTGGATGGTCAGCGTGTCGCCCACCAGGCGGGCCCGGCGGTCTTCGAACAGCGGCCGGTGGCTGGCCACCTGGAAGATCGCGCCCTGGCTGGGCGGTGGCAGGGGCGCCGGCACGGCGGTCTGCGGCACGGCGGTCAGCATGTCCACCTGCGGCGTGGCCATGGTGGAACAGCCACCGAGCGCCGCACCCAGCACCGCGGTCGCCACAAGGATTCGGAAAAACGCCATGGCCAGGCCTTTCACAGTTGGGTCAAACGGGCCAGCATCTGGTCCGAGGTGGTGATGGCCTTGGAATTGATTTCGTAGGCGCGCTGGGTCTGGATCATGGCCACCAGCTCTTCCACCACATTGACGTTGGACGACTCCACCGCACCCTGGTTGATGACACCCAGGCCGTTGGTGCCGGGGTTGCCGGTCTGCGGGTTGCCGGAGGCCGAGGTCTCGGCAAACAGGTTGCCGCCGCGCGGGTCCAGGCCGGCCGGGTTCATGAAGTTGGCCAGTTGCAGCTGACCGATTTGCTGCGGTGTGCTGCTGCCGGCCACCGTGACCGAGACGATGCCGTCGCGGGCGATGGTGATGCTCTGGGTGTTGGCCGGCATGGTGATGGCCGGGCTGACCGCAAAGCCGCTGGAGGTCACCAGCTGGCCCTGGGCGTCGAGCTGCAGCGAGCCGTCGCGGGTGTAGGCGGTGGTGCCGTCGGGCATCTGCACCTGGAAGAAGCCCTGGCCATTGACCGCCAGGTCGAGGTTGTTGCCGGTCTGGTTCAGGCCGCCCTGGCTGAAGTTGCGCACCGTGGCCACCGGGCGCACGCCGGTGCCCAGTTGCAGGCCGGTGGGCAGCTCGGTCTGCTGGCTGGTCGGGCCGCCGGCCTGGCGCAGGTTCTGGTACATCAGGTCTTCGAACACCACGCGGCTGCGTTTGTAGCCATTGGTGGCGGTGTTGGCCAGGTTGTGGGTGATGGCGTCGAGCTGGGTTTGCTGGGCTTCCAGGCCGGTCTTGGCAATCGAGAGTGAACGCATCATGGTGGGAACTCCTTGTGTCAGCGCGGTTGGGCCAGCAGCTGGGCTGCGCGCTGGTCGTTTTGCTCTGCGTTCTGCAGCAGCTTCATCTGGGTTTCGAACTGGCGCGAGGCGGCGATCATGCCCACCATGGCGTCGATGATGTTGACGTTGCTGCCTTCCAGCGCGCCGGGGGCCACGCGTACGGCCGGGTCGGCGGCGGCCTCGTCGCCGGAGACGGTGCGCAGCAGGCCGTCGCTGCCCTTGCGCAGTTCGGCCGCCGGCGGGTTGACCAGCTTGACGCGGCCCACCACCTGGGCCGGGCCGGTGCTGGGCTTGGCGCTGACCGAGCCGTCGTCACCGATGCTGACCTGGGTGCCGGCCGGGATGTTCAGCGGACCGCCCTCGCCCACCACGGGCTGGCCGTTGAAGGCGGTCAGCACGCCGTCGGCATTGACCTCGAAGGCGCCGTTGCGGGTGTAGGCCTCGCCGCCGTTGGCGGCCTGGATGGCGATGTAGCCCGGGCCCTTGATGGCCATGTCCAGGCTGCGGCCGGTGGACTGGATGGCACCCGACTGGGCCTCGTAACCGGTGGTGACCTCCAGCGCCTGCACCCGGGTGCCCAGGCCGTCGCCGCGGATGGGCACGGCCCGGAACGCCACCGTGTCGGCGCGGTAGCCGGTGGTGTTGGCGTTGGCCAGGTTCTGGGTGATGCCATCCTGCCGGAGCGTGAGCGCCCGGGCGGCGGAGGCGGCGGTGTAGATCAGGCGGTCCATGGTTCAGCCGGCGAAATCAGCGCAGGTTGACCAGCGTGGACAGCATCTGGTCCATGGTCTTGATGGTCTGGGCATTGGCCTGGTAGGCCCGCTGGGCGGTGATCATGTCCACCAGCTCCTGGGTCAGGTCGACGTTGGACTCTTCCAGCGCGCCGCCCTGCAGCACACCCAGGTTGGCGCTGCCCGGCGCGCTCACAGCGGCCTGGCCGGAGGCTGGGGTGGCGCGCCACAGGTTGCCACCGGTGGGTGCCAGGCCCTGCTCGTTGCGGAAATCGGCCAGCGCGATCTGGCCGGCGTTCAAGGTCTTGCCGTTGGAATAGCGGGCTTCCACCATGCCGCTGGCGGCGATGCTGAAGCCGGACAGCTGGCCGGGGGCATAGCCGTCCTGGGTGGCCGAGGTCACGCCAAAGGCGCTGCCAAACTGGGTCGAGCCGGTCAGCGACAGTGTCACCGGCGCCGAGCTCACCGAGGCCGACGGCGCCACCGGCAGCGTGGAGGCGGCGAAGGGAATGGCCAGCGAGAGGTCGCCAGGGGTCAGCACGCCACCGGCCAGGCTGCCGGTGTTGGCCGGGTCCATGGTGCCATCGGGCTTGAAGGTGATGCGGCCCACCGGGTCTTGCGGGGCGCCGGGGGCGGACAGCGCGGGCACGGGCACACCGTCGTGGGCGGCATAGACCTCCCACTCGTTGGCCACCGCGGTCTTGCGGAAATACACCGACAGCACCTGCTGGTTGCCCTGCTGGTCGTAGGTGGCGACCGAGGTCGACGAGGTGTAGGACGAGGGCTTGGTCAGGTCAAAGGCCGGCGTGGTGGCGGTGGGCGCGGCGGTGCGGGAATCCAGGTTCAGCTGCAGCGCGGCCTGGGTGGTGACCTTGGGGCTGATGCCTTGCGACGGCAGCTGCACGTCGCCCACCACCCCACCGGCCTTGCCGGTGGTGGGGTCGATCGAATAGCCCTGCAGGCGCAGACCCCCGCTGGTGACCACATAGCCGCTGTTGTCGAGCTGGAACTGGCCGGTGCGGGTGTAGGACACGTCGTTGGTGTTGCCTGGCGTGGCCACCTCGAAGAAGCCGCGGCCGTTGATGGCCACGTCCAGCGGGTTTTCGGTGGTGCGGATGCTGCCCTGGGAAAACTGCTGCGTCACCGCGTCGACCTTCACACCCATGCCGGGGGCGGTGCTGGTCTGGGTGTAGGCGGCGCTGGCGTAAACGGCCGAAAACTCGGCCCGCGATGTCTTGGCGCCGACGGTGTTGGCGTTGGCGATGTTGTTGCCGATCACCTCCAGGTTGCGGGAGGCGGCGTTCAGGCCGCTGATGCCTTGCTGAAAACCCATGGAGAACTCCAGTTCAATTCAAAGTGGAAGGAGGGAAAGATTCGGTTCACAAAAACGACTTGATGTCGCTGTAGGCATGCACACCGCCAACACCCAGGTCGACCTGCACCCCGTTGGCACTGTTGGACACCGCCTGCACCAGGCTGGCCGACAAGGGGGACACCAACACGGCCTTGCCGCCGGCGGTGGCGTTGACGCGGATGCGGTAGTTGCCCTCGGGCAGCGCGGTGCCGTCGGCCCCCAGCCCGTCCCAGGTGAAGCTGCGCACGCCGGCCGGCGACTGGCCCAGCGCCAACTGGCGCACCACGGCGCCGGTGGCGTCGACGATGTCGACCCCCACCGTGTCGGCGGCCGAGGCCAGGTTGACGCCGCCGATGGCGCCGCCGGACGACAGCGTCAGGCGGTTGCCGTCCACCATCACGCCGCGGCCCGGCAGCTGGGTGGCGGTCTGGGCCTGCATGCTGTTGAAGCTGGCCAGCAGCGAGGTCACGGTGGTGTTGAGCTTTTCGATGCCGCTGACCGTGTTGATCTGCGCAATCTGGCTGGTCATCTGCGCGTTGTCCATCGGGTTCAGCGGGTCCTGGTTCTTCATCTGCGCGACCAGCAGCTTCATGAAGCGGTCCTGCTGCTCGGCGGCGCTGGCGATACCCAGCGTGCCATTGCTGGTGGCCGCCGTGGGGGTGGGGCTGGTGGGGTTGGCAACAGAGGTGATGGCCATGGGAACTTCCTTATTGGCCCATCTGCAGGGTCTTGGCCAGCAGCTGGCGGGCGGTGTTCATCACCTCGACGTTGTTCTGGTAGGAACGCGAGGCCGAAATCATGTTGACCATCTCGTCGACCACGCTGACGTTGGAATGCGTCACATAGCCATCGGCGTCGGCCAGCGGGTTGCCGGGCTCCAAAGAGCGGCGGCCCGGGGTCTGGTTCTCGGCCACGCCGGTGACCCGCACACCGGGGGTGTTGGTGCCGGGCACGGCCTGCGATTCAAAGGTCAGCTGGCGGGCCTTGTAGGCCTGGCCGTCGGGGCCGGCCACCGAATCGGCGTTGGCCAGGTTGCTGGCCACCACATTGAGCCGCTTGCTCTGGGCCGAAACGGCGCTGCCTGAAATCTGGAACACATCAAACAAGGACATGGGGATTTCCTGGGTGGATCGGCTTACTGGCCGGTGATGGCGGACAGCATGGTTTTCACATGCCCGTTGATGAAGCGCAGCGTGGCCTCGTAGCGCATCGCGTTGTCAGCGAAGTTGGCCCGCTCGCGGTCCAGGTCCACCGTGTTGCCGTCCACGCTGGGCTGCTCGGCGGTGCGGTAAACCACCGGCGCTTCGCCGGGTGCGGCGCCACCGGCGCTCAAGCCCAGGTGGCCGGTGCGGGTCACCACCGGCGCGGCCTGGGCGCTGGTGGCCTGGGCCAGGGCGCTGGCGAAATCGATGTCCTGGGCCTTGTAGCCCGGGGTGTCGGCATTGGCAATATTTCCGGACAACACCCGCTGTCTTTGCGAAAGAAGCTCAAGTGCCCTGCCTTGTCGGTCGAGAACAGATGTCAACGGTTGTGTCATGGAAGGATGGCCTCTGGGAGGGGGAGATTCGGAATGAGTATCGGCGCCGGTCGACAAAGCAATAGGGGGAATAGACGGGGGTTTGGACCCTTTATCGGCCGCCCTTGGACTTCCTGTAGGCCTACAGTCACTGGGCCAACAACCGCCCACGCCCATGCCCATTCTTCGCCCCAGTCTGCTGCTTTTGGCGGCCGGCCTGACCTCCCCGCTGTTTGCCCAGACCCAGCCGACCATGACGGCCGACGACCTGCGCGCCTATGTGGTGCAACAGGCCCAGCTGGCCGCGGGCGACCCGGCCATCCGCATCGAAGCGCAGCTGGGCCAGCCCGAGGCCCAGGCCGCGGTGGCCCCCTGCCGCCGCTCCGAACCCTATGTGCCGGCCGGCGGCCGGCTCTGGGGCCGCTCTTTTGTGGGGGTGCGCTGTGTCGATGGCGCCCAGTGGAGTGTGTTGTTCCCGGTGATGGTGCGGGCCTGGGGCCCGGCCTGGGTGGCCGCGGCCTACCTGCCGGCCGGTGGCACCGTGGGCCCGGGCGACATCCGCCAGGCCGAGGTGGAGCTGACCCAGCAACGCCCTGGACTGCCCAGCAACCCCGAAGCGCTACTGGGCCGGGTGCTGACCCGCTCGGTGCCAGCCGGCCAGCCGGTGCATGGCGACGCGGTGCGGGCCGCCACCGTGGTGACGGCCGGCGACGTGGTGCGGCTGCGGGTGCTGGGCGGTGGTTTTGCCATCACCGCGTCCGGCCAGTCGCTGGGCAGCGCGGCCGAAGGCCAGCCGGTCCGGGTGCGCACCGACTTCGGGCGCACGCTGACCGGGGTGGCCCGCAGCGGCCGGGTGGTGGACATTCAGCCCTGAAACCCCATCTCCGTCACACGGATTCTCAGAACTTTGACAAACAGGCCTTCAGTTCCCGAAAGTCCTGCCGAAAAAAGTTCCTAAGATGAGAACAGTTGACTGGAGTCCCCCATGAAAATCGGTCTTCCCACAGACACCGCTGCGGCGGCGGTAGACACCGCCAGCCGTGGCAAAGCCCCCACCAAAGCGGCGGCCAGCGCCCCCGCGTCGATCGACAAGGTCAACCTGTCGTCGGCCGGCGCCAAGCTGGGCGCCTCCGGCAGCACCGGCCAGGTGGACTTTGACAGCGCCAAGGTGGACGCCATCAAAGAAGCGATCCGCCAGGGCAAATTCACCGTCAACCCCGAAGTCATTTCCGACCGGCTGATCGCCGAAGCCAGTGCGCTGATGCGCCCCCGGTCGTCCTGACAGAAAGCACCCCCATGGCCGCCCGTCCGCTGATCCAGATCCTTGACAGCATCGAGCAACTGCTCGATGAGCAGCACACGCTGGCCCTGGACGGTGACGCCGACGCCCTGCCCCGCCTGGCCACCGAACTGACGGCCACGCTGGGCCTGCTGCTGTCTTATGCCGGCAGCCGCGAAATCCTGGGCCATAAGGCCCGCATCGCGCGCATCCAGGCCCAGGCCCGCGGTGTGGGCACGGTGCTGAGCCGCCGCCAGTCGTCGGTGCAGCGCTCGCTGGAAGCCCTGGGTGGACAGCAGGCCCGTTTTTCCGAACTGCAGGCCCGGCGTGTCTACGCCCCGGCCGGCCTGATGGTCTCCTCACTGAACTCCCGCTCGGTCGGCAGCGCCTGAGCGCATCGGCGCCGCCAGCGGTGCCACCACAAAACCAAAGGGCCTGATGATCAGGCCCTTTTTTGTTGGCAAAGCGGCGCTCAGCGCCGCAGGCAAACGCTCACCATTCCTTGAGCCGTGAACGCAGCCGGGCCACGGCCTGGCTGTGCAGCTGGCAGACACGCGACTCGGTGACGCCCAGCACGGCGGCGATTTCCTTCAGGTTCATGTCGTGCTCGTAGTACATGCTCATGATGTACTGCTCGCGCTCGGGCAGGTTGGTGATGGCCGTCACCAGGGCCTGGCGGAACCGGTGGTCGGACAGCTGGTCGGCCGGGTTGCCCTTGTCGTCGGCCATGTGGCGGTCGAGGTAGCTGCCCTCGCCGTCTTCCGACTCGTAGTCACCGATGTAGACCAGCTGCGCGCCGCGCACGTCGGTCAGCATCTCGTGGTAGTCCTCCAGAGAGACCTTGAGCTGGGCGGCGATCTCGGTGTCCTTGGGCGCGCGGCGCAGTTTTTGCTCCAGCTTGTGCACCGCCTCGGCGATCTCGCGCTGGCTCTTGCGCACCGAGCGGGGCACCCAGTCGGCGCCGCGCAGCTCGTCGAGCATGGCGCCGCGCACGCGCAGCATGGCAAAGGTTTCGAACTCGGCGCCATGGCCTTGCTCGTAACGCTGCATCGCGTCCATCAGGCCCATGGTGCCGGCCTGGATCAGGTCGTCCATTTCCACGTTGGCGGGCAAGCGGCCGATCATTTTCGAGGCCTGGCGGCGCACCATCGGCAGGTACTGCTCGATGTTGGCCATTGGCCGCTGCAAAGTGCCTTTTGCGGTGTACATAGCGTTCTCCATGGATTCAATGCCTCGCCACAGGGGTGGCCGCGTGTTCGAGCAGCGACTGGGCCAGCTGCTCCAGCGCGGCCACCTGGGTGGCGGCGCCCAGCGCCGCGGCCGGCACCCAGCCGGCCAGCGTGACGCCGGCGTTCAGAAAATGGCGGGCGGCGTCGGCCAGGCGGGCGTGCACCGCCACCGCCTCGGGCTGGCCACCGGCGCCGCGCAGGGCCAGCGCAAACTGGGTGTAGCCAAAATCGGCCGACAGCTGCTTGATGGTGGCGTAGGCGCGCTGGATGCCCTCCGGCCCGGCGTCGGCCACCATCACCGGCACCGTCTGGTCGGGCGCGGCCAGGCTGGCCAGCTCGCCGGCCGGCATGGCCAGCAGCAGCACGTCGAAGCCGTGCGACAGCTTGGCAAAGCCGCGCAGCAAATCATGGGGTTCGGCGCCGGAGGCGACAAAGGCGTCCAGCCCGGCGTCGGCGCGCACCAAGTGCACACCGTCGCGGCTGACCTGGGCCACCTCGTTGAAATCGTGCCGGCCTTCCAGCAAATCGAGCAGTTCACGCGGGGTGCGCGACACCCCCAGCGCGCGGGCCACCTCGCCACCGCTGGCGTCGAGCACCAGCGCGCGTGAGCCCAGGGCCTGCAGGGTGCGGGCCACCTGGCCCACCCAGGCGCCGGCCTGGCGGTCGGCCGGCACCATGGGGAAAGCCATCAGGTGCAGGGCCGGCGTCGCCATCAGGCGGCGCAGCCCGGCGGCCTGGTCACGGCCTTGGTCAAGCATGGCGGGCGTCCGCGCCGGGGGCGCTGGCCATCCAGGCCACTTCGGGGGCAGTCATCATCAGGCCCAGCTCCGAGTCGTCGGTGGAGAACACCGACGAGGGGCGGCTGGCCAGCGCCTTGTGGGCCAGCAAATGGGGGCTGGCGGTGTGCCAGTCTTCGGGCACACGCTGGCCATTGGCCATGCCTTCGACCGCCAGGCGGCGGCGCACCGCCACGTCGACCACGCCGCCCATCTTGACGGCCTCGTCGAGCTTGGTCAGCACGCAGCGGGTGCCGGGGCCGGTGCCATATGCCTGCACCACCTCGTCCAGGGTTTCGGCCTGGGCGGCGGCGTTCAGCACCAGCAGCCGGGTGACCTTGGCGGCGGGCAAGGCGGCAAACAGTTCGGCCAGGCGCTGGTCGCGCTGACTGGCGCCGACGGTGTCGATCAGCACCAGCTTCTTGCGGTCGAACAGGTTCAGCAGGTCGGCCAGCGAGGCGCCGTCGCGGGCGGTGTGGACCGGGATGTTGAGCAGCCGGCCAAAGGCCCGCAGCTGGTCGGACGCCGCCATGCGGTAGGTGTCCATGGTGATCAGGCCGACCGACGCGGCGCCATGCTTGAGGGCGAAGGCGGCAGCGATCTTGGCGGTGGTGGTGGTTTTGCCGACGCCGGTGGGGCCGACCAGCGCGTAAACGCCGCCGGCGTTCAGCACCGACTCGGACTCGGCCACGCAGCTCAGGTTGCGGGCCAGCACGTCCTTGAGCCACTGGCCGGCATCTTCGCCGGTGCGGTCGGCCGGCAGGCGGTTGACCATGTGGCGGGCCAGCGCGGGCGAAAAACCGTTGCCCAGCATCAGGCGCAGCAGCTGGGTCTGGTCGGGGCTGCGGCGGGCCGAGTCGAACCAGGTCAGTGCCGACAGCTGGGTGGAAATCATGCTGCGCATGGACTTCAGCTCGTCCATCACCGCGGCGTCCGGGCTGCGGGCCGGGCTGGCGAGCTGGGCGTAGGCTTCGTGGCCGGCGGTGGCGGCCAGGGTTTCGGCGGCGAAGCGGCCTGGCTGCACCGGTGCCTGGGGCTTGGCCAGCGGCGCTTCGCGGCGCGCCACCGGGGCGGCTTCGCGGCGCACCACCACCGGGATGGGCGGCGCGGGTTCGGGCGACTCGGCCATCTTCTGGCGTTCGCGCACGAAGTTCTCGAAGGACACCGTGCTCATCGGCTCGACCCGGGCCTGGGCCGTTGCCCTGGCGGCCGGTGCGGGGGCCGGCGCGACGGCCTGCACCGGCGCCTCGGTCGGGCCGTCGGGCAGGTCGGTACCGGCAATCGCCAGGATCTCCACCCCGCCGGCGATCGGCCGGTTGGACAAGACCACCGCCTGCGAGCCCAGGCTGGCACGCACCTTGGCGATGGCTTCGCGGGCGTTCTTGCCGGTGAATCGTTGAACGTTCATGAGTGGGCTCCAATGACGCGGTGAATACGGATGGAATGGGTGCGCGGAATTTCAGAATGGGCCAGCACATGCAGCCGGGAGGCGGCGCGCTTGAGCAGCCGGGCCAGCGGCAAGCGGATGCGGTCGGGCACCAGCAGGCAAGCCGGCATGCCGGCCTCTTCCTGCAGCTTGGCGGCGTCGGCGGCCTGTTGGCCCAGCATTTCGGCGATCGACGGGTCCAGCGGCACCTGGGCGCCCGGGGTCAGCGACTGCACCAGCAGCTGCTCCAGGCCGGGCTCGACGGCGATCACGCCCAGCTCGCGAACCGGGCCATAGAGGTTTTGCACAAAGGCGGCCGACAGACCGACCCGCAGTTCGCGGGTCAGCTCGGCGGCGTCCTGCGTCACGCTGCCGAACTCGGCCAGCAACTCCAGGATGCCGCGCAGGTCGCGGATGTGGATGGACTCGTCGAGCAGGTTGCGCAACACCTTTTGCACCGTGCCGGTGGGCACGATCTTGGGCACCACCTCGTCGACCAGCGTCGGGGCGAACTTGCGGGCGTGGTCCATCAGGTTCTGCACCTCGGCGCGGCCCAGGAGGGCGGCGGCATTGGTCTGCATCACATGGTTCAAGTGGGTGGCGATGACGGTGGCGGCGTCGACCACGGTGTAGCCGGCGGCCTGGGCCTGTTCGCGCACCCGCTGCTCCACCCACACCGCCTGCAGGCCGAAGGCCGGGTCGGTGGTGGGGGTGCCGATCAGCGGCACGTTGATGTGGCCGGGGTTGATGGCCATGTACATGCCGGTCTGGGCCTGGCCTTCACCCACCACCACGCCCTTGAGCAGCAAACGGTAGGACGAGGGGTGCAGTTCCAGGTTGTCTCGGATGTGGACGGCCGGTGGCAGGAAGCCCACCTCGGCGGCGAACTTCTTGCGCACGCCCTTGATGCGTTGCAGCAGGTCGCCGCCCTGGTTTTTGTCGACCAGCGCGATCAAGCGGTAGCCCACCTCCAGGCACAGCATGTCGACCGGCAGCACATCGTCCCAGCTGGCTTCGTTGCCCTGGGTGGGGGCGGCGGCCGGGGCCTGGGCCTCGGCCGCGGCTTTTTTCAGCGCCCGCTGGTGCAGCATCCAGGCGCCGGAGCCAAACAGCGTGGCCAGCGTCAGGAAGGCGAAATGCGGCATGCCGGGCACCACGCCCAGCAGGGCCAGCATGCCGGCGGTCATGCCCAGCGCGCGCGGCATGGAGAACAGCTGGCCGGCGATCTGCAGGCCGATGTCGTCCTCGCCGACGCGCGAGACGATCAGGCCGGCGGCGACCGAGATCACCAGCGCCGGCACCTGGGCCACCAGGCCGTCACCGATGGCCAGCAGCGCGTAGTTGTTGATGGCGGCCGAAAAGCTCATGCCATGCTGCAGCATGCCGATGGCCAGCCCGCCCAGCAGGTTGATGAACAGGATCAGGATGCCGGCAATGGCGTCGCCGCGGACAAACTTGGAGGCGCCGTCCATGGAGCCGTAGAACTCGGCCTCCTGGGTCACTTCCAGGCGGCGGCGACGGGCTTCTTTTTCGTCCAGGCTGCCGGCGGCCAGGTCGGCGTCGATGGCCATCTGCTTGCCGGGCATGGCGTCCAGCGCAAAACGGGCCGAAACCTCGGCGATGCGGCCGGCGCCCTTGGTGATGACGACGAAGTTGATCACGGTCAGGATGGCGAACACCACCACACCCACCGCCAAGCTGCCGCCGATCAGGAACTGGGCAAACGATTCGATCACATGGCCGGCGGCGGCCGTACCGGTGTGGCCGTGCAGCAGCACCGCCCGGGTCGAGGCCACGTTGAGCGACAGGCGCAGCAGCGTGGTGACCAGCAACACGCTGGGGAAGCTGGCGAAATCCAGGGTGCGCTTGGTGTAGCTGGAGACGATCAGCACCACAAGGGCCACGGCGATGTTCAGGCTGAACATCAGGTCCAGCAGCACCGGCGGCAGCGGCACCAGCATCATGGCCAGGATGACCACGATCAGTGCCGGCGCGCCCAGCGCCTTGGCGTTGGCGGCCTGGCCCATGAGCCCCCTGGCGCCAGCCAGCAACCGGGTCTGGTTCATGCCTTGGCCTCCAGCGGGTCCATGCCGGCGGGCACGTCGATGGCCGGCAGGGCCGGCATGCGCAGCGCGGTGCGCAGCCGCGCCACATAGGCCAGCACCTGGGCCACGGCGGTGTACAGGGCGATCGGGATTTCGCCGTCGATCTGGCCGTGTTTGTAAAGCGCCCGGGCCAGCGGCGGGGCGTCCAGCACCGGCACGTTGGCGGCCTTGGCGAGTTCACGGATCTTCAGCGCGATGTTGTCCACGCCCATGGCCACGATGCGCGGGGCCTGCATGGTCTGGTCGTCGTAGCGCAGCGCCACCGCATAGTGGGTGGGGTTGACCACGATCACGTTGGCGGTGGGCACGGCGGCCATCATGCGCGAGCGCGACATGGCGCGGGCCCGGCGGCGGCGCTCGCCCTTGACATGCGGGTCGCCCTCGGATTCCTTGTGTTCCTTCTTGACCTCTTCCAGCGTCATGCGCAGCTCGGCATGGTGCTTGTAGATCTGCAGCGGCACGTCGGCCAGCGTGGACACCACCGCCACCACCAGCAGGCCGGTCAGGCCGGAGGTGAACCAGTCAAAGCCGGTGGACAGGCCACGTTCCAGCGGCATCCGGGCCAGGGTTTGCAGGTCGCCCACATGGCCCTGGATGTACCAGAAGGCGGTGACCAGCAGCGCCGAGGTGACCAGGATCACCCGGCCATGGTCGGCCAGCTGGCGCAGCGAGAAGATGCGGCCCAGGCCGGCCATCGGGTCGAGCTTGGAGAAATTGGGTTCCAGCACCTTGGTGCTGAGGTTCCAGCCGCCCACCGCGATGGTGGTGCCGGCGGTCAGCAGGGCCAGCGCAGCCACCACCGGCAGCGCGATCTGGCCACCGGACCAGCCGGTGTGGGCGATGCGCTGCAGCATGTGGGCCGGTTCGAACATGTCGGCGTGGTCGAGCCGCAGGCCCACCGCCACCAGGTCCAGCGCCTGGCTGCCCAGCCAGGGGCCCAGCGCCATCAGCAGCGTGATCAGCACACCGATAGCCACCAGGTGACCGAGGTCCTTGGAACGGACGACCTGCCCGTCTTCCCGTGCCTGCGCCAAACGGCGCTCGGTGGCGGGTAACTGGCGGTCTTCTTTGCTGGTTTCGGAGTCGGACATGCGCGAACGAGGTGTTGAGCCTCATTATTCGCGGCTGCCCTTCCGAGGAAACCGAGATCAGGCGGGCAAACCGCCCGCTATTCAAAAGCCCAGACTCTCCAGCATGTCGTCCACCTGGGCCTGGTTGGCCACCACATCGGTGCGCCCCGTCGCGTCGGCGACAGGCCCTTGCAGCACGTTGGGATCGTTGGCCGGACGCTGCGACGGCGGGGTGGCGTCCATCAGCAACTGCACCAGCGACTCCTCCAGCCGGGAGGCCACATCGACCACTTTGCGGATGGTCTGGCCGGTCAGGTCGTGGAAGTCCTGGGCCAGCATGATGTCGGACAAATGGGCGCCGGCCTGCTCGGCCGTGCCCTTGGCGCACTGCACAAAGGCGCGCATTTCGGCCAGCGTGGCCTCGTCGCCGGTGGCGCTGGCCAGCAAGGCCTCCATGCGTTTGGCCTCGCCCAGCAGCGTGCCCTGCTGCAGCTGGGCCGAATCGACGGTGTTGAGCACCTTCTCGGCCGCCTCGCCGGTCAGGCGGGCGATGAAGCTGAGGCGGGAGCGGGCGTCGGGCAGGCTGCCGATGGACTGCTCCAGCTGCTTGTCGTAGCCCAGTTCTTTCAGGGCGTCGTGCAGCGAGCGGGTCAGCGTGCCGATGCGCTGGAACACATCGAAGGGCTCGCCAGCAGTGTCCGTGGGGGGGGTGGGAAGCGGGTCAGACATGGTGAGGTCCCCGGGTGGTTCAGGCCGCCAGGGCGTGCTTTTGCATGATCTTGCTGACCTTCTCGTCCAGCGTGGCCTTGGTGAAGGGCTTGACGATGTAGCCGGAGGCGCCGCTCTTGGCCGCCAGCACGATGTCTTCCTTGCGCGCCTCGGCGGTCACCATCAGCACCGGCAGGCCCTTCAGGGCGTCTTCGGCGCGGATCTGGGCCAGCAGCTCGAAGCCGTTCATGTTGGGCATGTTGATGTCGGTGACGACAAAGTCGAAATGGCCGTTGCGCAGCTTCTGCAGCGCCGCCACGCCGTCTTCCGCCTCGTCGGCGTTGGCATAGCCCATTTCCTTCAACAGGTTGCGCACGATGCGGCGCATGGTGGAAAAGTCGTCAACGATCAGGAACTTGAGGTCGGTTTGGGACATGGTGATCTCCGTGGCGGTCAGTGAATCGGGCGGGTCAGCGCGGGGTGGGGCCGGCAGGGGCCACCGGCGGTGTGGCAGGAATGGGGTTGGCGGCCGACTGCTTTTCCAGCAGCTGCTCCAGGGCCTGGGCTTCCGAGATCGGGGTTTCGCTGCTGCGCAGCCAGCGCTCCTCGCCCAGCTTGTTCAGCACCAGGATGGAAATGCGGCGGTTCATCGGGTTGGCGGGGTCTTCCTTGTCGTACAGCGACGACGAACTCATGCCCAGCACCCGCACCACCCGGTCTTCGCGCAGGCCGCCGGCCAGCAGCTCGCGTCGGGAGGCATTGGCGCGGTCGGCCGACAACTCCCAGTTGGAGTAACCACGCTCGCCACCGCTGTAGGGCGAGGCATCGGTGTGGCCAGACAAGACGATCTTGGCGTCGTTCTGCTCCAGCAACACGCCCAGGCTGCGCAAAAACTCGCGCATGTAGTCCTTGATGTGGGCGCTGCCGGCGTCAAACATCGGACGACCCTGGTCGTCGACGATCTGGATGCGCAGGCCGTCGTTCTGGATGTCCATGCGCAGCTGGTTCTTGATGGCGGCAAACTTGGGGTTGCCCTGCAGCGCGGCTTCCACCATGCGCGACATCTGGCGCATCCGGGCGGCGTCGCGCTCGGCCACCTCGGCCTTCAAGGCCTGCAGGTTGACCGACTTCTTGGCCGCATCCACCTCACCGCGCCGCATGTTGCCGTTGGTGCGGGTCAGCTCGGTGCCACCGCCCTTGACCACGCTGGAGCTGTCCCCCGAGCCCGAGCCACCACCCAGCGCCACTTTCAGCGGGCTCTGGAAATAAGCGGCAATGCCTTGCAGGTCGCCCTGGGCGGTCGAGCCCAGCAGCCACATCAGCAGGAAAAAGGCCATCATGGCGGTGACGAAATCGGCATAGGCGATCTTCCATGCGCCCCCATGGTGGGCGCCATGGCCCGCCTTCTTGACGCGCTTGATGATGATGGGCTGGACTTTGCGGCTGGTGGTCATGACGGGCTTTCTCAGGCGGCGGCAGGGGTCTTGCGGCCCTTGACATGGTTTTCCAGCTCGGCAAAGCTGGGACGCTCAGTGGAATACAAGACCTTGCGGCCGAACTCCAGGGCCACCGCCGGGGCGTAACCCTGCACGCTGGCCAGCAGCGTGGCCTTGACGCACTGCAATTCTTTGGTGGCCTCATCGGCCTTTTGGGCCGCCAGGTTGGCCAGCGGTGACACAAAGCCATAGGCCATCAAAATGCCCAGGAAGGTGCCCACCAGGGCGCCAGCGATCATGCCGCCCAGCACCGCGGGAGCGGCGCCCACCGAGGCCATGGTCTTCACCACGCCCAGCACCGCGGCGACGATGCCGAAAGCGGGCAGGCCGTCGCCCACCGACTGGATGGCCGCGGCCGGCACCATGGCCTCGTGGTGGTGGGTGTCGATCTCGTGGTCGATCAAGGCCTCGATCTCATGCGCATTGAGGTTGCCCGACACCATCATCCGCAGGTAGTCGGTGATGAACTCCATCAGGTGGTGGTCGGCCTGGACATTGGGGTATTTGGCGAACAGCGGGCTCTTGTCCGGCTCGTCGATGTCGGACTCGATGGCCATCAAGCCCTCCTTGCGGGCCTTGGTCAGCACGTCGTAGAGCATGGACATCAGCTCCATCGAACGCACCTTGGTGTATTTGGAGCCTTTCAGCAGCTTGGGCAGCGACCGCAGCGTGGCCTTGATGGTCTTGCCGTTGTTGCTGACCAGGAAAGCGCCCAGGGCGGCTCCGATGATCACAAACAGCTCGTGGGGAGCCGCGTGGATCAGCACACCGAAGGAGCCGCCGGCCATGGCGTAGCCGCCCAGCACACAGGCGAGAACCAGGATGTAGCCAATGATGACGGTCATGAAGCGCGGTCTTTCCTTGGAGGTTGCAGCAACAAGGCTGTGCCCTCTATTACGGCAGGCCGCCGGCGCACTTGATGGGTGAACGGCGCCTGGCTCGCGGGAGAAGCCCCCAATTACCGGGCAATCCCCCGCCAATAGAAAGGAAGGCCCGCACGCGGACCCGCTAGCAAGCAGACAAGAAGCCGCTACGCCAGCCACAGACAGACCAGGCCAGCCCTTGCGACAAGACCCACATCCCACGCCGCGGCAAGAACAAAGGGCACAAAGGTCGCGCCATGCGGCCGGCCGTCGGCGACCTGGCCCCACGCGACAGACCGCGCGGTGATTTGTAAAAAATCATCTTTTTTTGTGCTGAGTACTTTCCACCACAGACGCCGCCATTCGCCGTCTGGGGACTACACCGAAAGCGCCAGTTCAAGCCCCTGGCCCGCGGACGGATCGGCGGGCAAACGGCAAGACAGACGGCAATCCACCCCCAGTTCCGGGGATCAACACTGGGGGGGGCCTAAAGCTGCCGCAAACCCCGCCCGATAAGGAATGGCACGGGCATCCCCCGCCGAACCGCAAGCCGTCTTGCGGGCTTACCACCAAGGCCTCGGTTGAGGCCAGATTTTAGGGAACCACTGCCATGCCGATGACCATCAACACCAACCTTGCCTCGCTGAACACCCAGCGCAACGTTGCGACTTCTCAATCTTCTCTGGCGACGTCCATCCAGCGTCTGTCCACCGGCCTGCGCATCAACAGTGCCAAGGACGACGCCGCCGGTCTGGCGATCTCCGAGCGGATGAATGCCCAGGTCCGCGGCCTGACGGTCGCTGCCCGCAACGCCAACGACGGCGTGTCGCTGGCCCAAACCGCCGACGGCTCGCTGGGCAAGATCGGTGACATGGTGCAGCGCATGCGTGAACTGGCCGTGCAGTCGTCCAACGCCACCAACAGCCAGACCGACCGCGACTCGCTGCAGTCCGAAGTGGCCCAGCTGAAGCAGGAAATCGACCGCGTCGCCGGCAGCACCAACTTCAACGGCACCAAGCTGTTGGACGGCAGCTTCACCTCGGCCAAGTTCCAGGTCGGCGCCAACGCCGGTGAGTCCATCGACGTCAACAGCATCACCAACGCCCAGCTGGCTGGCATGGGTGTGGTCAACCGCGCCTCCACCCAGAGCTCGACCGCCATCACCGACCTGACCGCCACCGCACTGGGCGACCTGACGGTCAACGGCACCGACATCGGCGTGCTGGCCGCGGCCGGCACGACGCAAGAGCGTCAGGCCCAGATCGTTGACGCCATCAACCGCGTCTCCACCACCACCAGCGTCGGCGCCTTCCTCGACACGACCAACAACAAGATCGTGTTGACCTCGGCCGGCAACATCACGCTGACCGGTGCCGCCGGCGCCAAGGTGGGCTTTGTGGCCGCCGACTCCGCCAACGCCGCCGCCAGCGCCAACATGGCCTCGCTGGACATCAGCTCCTACGGTGGCGCCCAGCTGGCCATCCAGCAATGCGACGCCGCACAGAAGCAGATCAACACCGCTCGCGCCAACCTGGGTGCTGTGCAAAGCCGCTTCGAAAGCGCGATTGGCAACATCCAGATCTCGTCGGAGAACACCACGGCCGCCCGTTCGCGCATCACCGACACCGACTTCGCGGCCGAAACGGCCAACCTGACCCGCGCGCAGATCCTGCAGCAGGCCGGCACCGCGATGCTGTCGCAAGCCAACCAGCTGCCGCAGCAAGTGCTGTCGCTGCTGCGTTAAACCCAGGCACTGAGGAGCCGCATCCATGCCCACCATCACCAGCACCGGGGTCGGCAGCGGCCTGGACGTCAGCAGCATCGTGACGCAGTTGATGGCGCTGGAGCAGCGGCCCCTCACCCTGTTGCAACAGCAGGCAGCCACGGTACAAACCCAGCTGTCTGCGTTCGGATCGCTCAAGGGCGCTGTCGCGGCCTTGGGCGATGTGGCCACCCGTTTGGCCAGTGCATCGAACTGGAACCCTGTCCGTGTGGACAGCAGCAATGCCAGCAGCGTCTCCGCGACCGGGTCGGCCACCGCCACCTCCGGTCGCCACGCACTTGAAGTCTCGCAGCTGGCCCAGGCGCAAACCCTGGCCAGCGGTCCCTATTCCAGCCCCACCAGCGTGGTGGGCACCGGCACGCTGACCATCGAGCTCGGCACCACCGTGGGCAATGTGTTCACCCCCAAGTCGGGCAGCACCCCCACCACCGTGACGATAGGCAGCGGCAACCAGACCCTCTCGGGCATCCGTGACGCGGTGAACGCCAGCAATTCCGGCGTGACCGCCAGCATCGTCACCAGCGGCGGCGTCTCGAAGATCGTGCTGCGTGGCGCCGACGGCGCCGAAAGCGCGTTCCGCATCACCACCACCGACGGCGACGGCCAGAACACCGATGCCGCCGGCCTGTCGGCCCTGGCCTATGACCCGGCCGCCACTGTCGGCGCCGGCAAGAACATGACCCGCACCCAGACCGCGCAGGACGCGGTGTACAAGCTGGACGGGATCGACCTGACCAGCGCCACCAACAACCCGGCCGACGTGCTCGACGGCCTGAGTTTCAATTTCAAGGCGGTCACCACCGCCCCCGTGACCGTGACCGTGGCCACCGACCCGGTTCAGGTTCGCAAGAACATCAACGACTTTGTCACCGCCTACAACAACCTGAACAAGCTGGTGCGCAGCCAGACCCAGACCGACCCGGCGGGCAAGACCCGCGGGCCACTGCAGGCCGACTCCACCGCCACCAGCGTGCTGAACAACATGCGCGAACTGCTGCGTGGCTCGGTCAGCGGCCTGGCCGGCGTCTCGTCGCTCAGCGCGGCCGGGCTCGATGTGCAGCGCGACGGCTCGATCAGCCTCAATGAAACCCGCTTGGCGCCCTTGCTGGCCACGCCGGAAAAGCTGGCCGCGCTGTTCGCCCAGGCCAGCAGCAAGACCGACCCCCAGGCCGCCGGCTTTGGCCTGCGCATCCGCGACTGGGCCAACGCCATCGATGGCGACACCGGCATCCTGGCCAGCCGCACCGAAGGCCTGCAGAAGCGCCAGACCCAGAACGACAAGCAACAGTCGGCGGTGCAGGACCGGCTGGACCGCACCGAAGCCCGCCTGCGCGCCCAGTACCAGGCACTGGACACCAACATGTCCAACCTGAAGGCCCAGCTGAATTCGCTGAGCCAGCTGACCAACACCAACACCACCGGCTGACGGGGGCGGCCGGACCTGGGGTCCGAGCGCTTTTGACCCTTCATTTTTTCTCTGCCGCGCCGAACAAAGAAGCATCCAAAAGACAACCCGCCCGCCGCACCCGCCATGTTTTCACCCACCACCTCCCCTGTTGACCATTACCGCCGCGTGGACACGCTGACGGCCGTGTCGCAGGCCGACCCGCACGGTCTGGTGGTGCTGCTGTTCGATGGCGCCATTGCCGCCATCCTGCAGGCCAAACACGCGGTGGCCACGGCCGACAACCCCACCAAGCTGACCTGCATCGGCAAAGCCATGCGCATCGTCGACGAAGGCCTGAAGTCCTGCCTGGAGTCGCATGGCGACCCTTCGCTGAGTGACAACCTGCAGGCCTTGTACGAACACATCCTGCGGCGTTTGCTGGAGGCCAATGTGCGCAACACCGAGCCCCCCTTGGAAGAAGCGGCCCAGCTGCTCAGCGAACTGCGCGAGGCCTGGCTGGCCATCGCACCCAGCGGAACCCCACCCACCCGGCTCAATGCCTGACTGGACAGACCCCATGGACACCAAGATCACCTCTGCTGCACTGTTGCTCAACCACTATGCGGCGCTGGAATTTGCCAGCGAGGAAATGCTGGCGGCCGCCCAGAACGGCCAATGGGACAGCGTGGCCCGCCTGGAGGCGGCCTGCTCCATCGTCATCATCCGCCTGCGCGGCCTGGGGGAAGGGGTGGACCTGACGGAAGCGCAGCACATGGAGCGCACACGCATCCTGCGCACCATCATGGAAAACGACTTGAAGATCTGTGAAATCTGCAACGACACGCCGATGAGCTTCGATGCGATGTCGTTCCCGGCAGCGCCGGCCAACATGCTGCTGCACTGAGGCCGCAGCGCAGGTCGCTCAGACCTGCATGTTCATGATGTCGGTGTAGGCCGACACCAGCCGGTTGCGCACATGCAGGGCCGACTGGAAGCCGATCTGGGCCTTTTGCATGGACACCATGGTCTGCTCCAGGCTGGCGCTGGACGGGTCGGCAATGAAGCTGGTCGACAAACGGGTGGCCTCGTTCTGCTGGGCGCTGACCGACTTCAAGGCCTGGTCCAGGGCCCCGGAGAAACTGGCACCGGGGGTGGCGGCACCGGCGGCCGGACGGGCGCTCGCACCCCGGTGGCTGGCCTGTTCCAGCAGCCGGGTGGCCATCGAAGGCATGGAGGTTTTGATGTCCATCGTCGTGTCTCGGTAAGAAGGGGCAACCAGGGGCCGCCATGAAAAGCAGTATAGGCCGGGGGGCGCCGGCATTGCTTTGAAATAGTACCGATATTGCCCGGTATCTCTGGCTTCGCCGAACGGCAGGCCGGCAGACAATGGCTCGCAGCACACACCCTCTGCCAAAGCCCATGGACACCACCTCCCCCACCGTTTTGCCGTCTGCCAATGGCTACGCCTCCAGCGCCGGGGTGCTTGGTGCCTGGGCCAACATCCCCACCAAGGGCAAGCTGATGGCCGCTGCGGCGGTGGTCATGCTGGCCGCGGTGGTGGCCCTGGGGGTGACCCAGAGCCAGCAGCCCGAATGGCGGGTGCTGTACGCCAACCTCAGCGACCGCGATGGCGGCGCCGTGATCGCCGCGCTCGACCAGCTGAATGTGCCGCACCGCTTCACCGACGGCGGTGGCGCCGTCATGGTGCCGGCCACCCAGGTCCATGAAGCCCGCCTGAAGCTGGCATCTCAAGGCCTGCCCAAGGGCGGCGCGGTGGGCTTCGAGCTGATGGAAAACCAGAAGTTCGGCGTCACCCAGTTCCAGGAGCGGCTGAATTTCCAGCGCGGCCTCGAAGGCGAGCTGGCCCGCTCCATCATGGCGCTGGCGGCGGTGCAGTCGGCCCGGGTCCACCTGGCCCTGCCACACCAGACCGCCTTTTTGCGCGAGCAGCAAAAACCCTCGGCCTCGGTGCTGCTGAGCCTGCACGGCGGCCGCACGCTGGAGCGCAGCCAGATCGCCGGCATCGTCCACCTGGTGGGTTCCAGCGTGCCGGAACTCAGCCCCGACGCGGTGAGCGTCATCGACCAGAACGGCAACCTGCTGTCGCAAAGCGGCAATGCCGCGCCCAACGGCCTGGACAGCGCCCAGCTGCAGCATGTCAAGCAGCTCGAGCAAGGCCTGGCGGCCCGGGTGCTGGCCATCGTCGAGCCCATCGTCGGCCCCGGCAACGTGCGGACCCAGATCGCCGCCGACGTCGACTTCACCCAGTCCGAATCCACCGCCGAGATCTACACCCCCAACCAGGGCAATGCCCCGGCCGCCATCCGCAGCCAGCAGCTGTCCGAAGCCCCCGGCGGCGGGGGCGCTGGTGCGACCCCCGCCGCCGGTGTGCCGGGCGTGTTGTCCAACCAGGCGCCCGCCACCGTGGCTTCGCCGGTCAACGGGCCCGCCCAGGCGCTGGGCTCAGCGGCAGGGGCCGCCGCCGCCGCAGCCGCTGGCATCAAGCGCGACGCCGTCACCAATTACGAGGTCGACAAAACCGTGCGGGTGGTGAAAAGCGCCACCGGCACCGTCAAGCGCCTGAGCGCGGCCGTCATCGTCAACCACGCCACCAGCACCGGCGCCGATGGCAAGCCGGTCACCAAGGCCTTGAGCCCCGAGCAGATGGAACAGATCTCCGGTCTGGTGCGGGAGGCGATTGGCTACAACAAGGAGCGTGGCGACAGCCTGAGCGTGGCCAACGCCCCGTTCAGCCTGGCCCCGGCCACGCCGGACGTGGCCGAGTTGCCGCTGTGGAAGCAACCGGAAATGGTCAGCCTGGCGCGCAGCCTGGGCGGCTGGGTGGCCTTGCCGCTGGTGGCCTTGATCATCATCTTCGGCCTGGTCCGCCCGGCCCTGAAGATGGGCCGCAGCGCAGGCGCTGGCACCGGCACCGGCCCGGCCCGCCAGCTCACCGCCACCGTGCAAGACCCGCTGAGCCTGCCCGTGCCCCAAGCCAACCCCGGCACGGCCTTGCTGTCGTCACAGCCCGCCAGCGGCCCGCAAGCCCAGCTGGAAGACATCCGTCAACTGGCCAAGCAAAACCCGGCCACCGTGGCCAACGTTGTCCGCAACTGGGTTAACCAGCCGGGCTGATCGAGACCCAACCGATGACCACTGCCGCCGTTCCCACCGAAGAAGAAGGCCTGCACTCCAGCGCCATCCTGCTGATGGCCCTGGGGGAGGACTGCGCCGCCGAGGTGTTCAAGCACCTCTCGCCCAAGGAAGTGCAACGCCTGGGCGAGCGCATGGCCAAACTCACCACCGTCGCCGACCAGCATTTCGACGAGGTCATCACCCGTTTTCTGGGCACGGTGCAGTCGCAGCGCTCGCTGGTCAACGACAGCAGCGCCTACGTCAGCAACGTGCTGAAGCTGGCGCTGGGCGACGACAAGGCCGGCCTGCTGATCGACCGCATCGTGCAGGGCCGCGACGTCAGCGGCATCGAAAGCCTGAAGTGGATGGACCCGACCGCGATCGCCGAGCTGATCCGCAACGAACACCCGCAAATCATCGCCTCCATCCTGGTCCACCTGGACGCCGACCAGGCGTCGAGCGTGCTGATGCAGTTCACCGACCGGCTGCGCAACGACGTGGTGCTGCGCATCGCCACGCTGGACGGCATGCAGCCCAACGCGATGAAGGAACTCAACGACGTGTTGTCCAAGGTGCTGGCCGGTGGCGAGCGGGTCCGCAAGGCCGCGCTGGGCGGCCCCAAGAAAGCCGCCGAGATGCTGAACTTCCTCGGTGCCAGCGTCGAGGGCGCGGTGCTGGAATCGATCCGCGACATCGACGGCGAACTGGCACAGAAGATCGAAGACCAGATGTTCACCTTCGACGACCTGCTCAAGCTCGACAACAAGGCCATCCAGCTGATGCTGCGCGAGGTGGCCAACGAGTCGCTGGTGATTGCGCTGAAGGGCGCCGAGCCCGAGATGCGGCAGAAGATTTTCAGCAACATGAGCACCCGCGCCGCCGAAACCGTCAAGGAAGACCTGGAGAGCCGCGGTCCGGTCCGCCTGTCAGAAGTCGAAACCCAGCAAAAGGAAATCCTCAAGCTGGTGCGCCGGCTGAGCGAAGAAGGCCAGATCGTGTTGGGAGGCGGTGGAGATGAGAGCTTTGTCTGAGCCGTCGGAAGCCTCGCGCAAGGCCGCCACCACCCTGTCCTGGCTGGACGAGCTGGCACCCCCCAGCGCCGGCCGCATCCGCGTGCTGGGTCGGCGCGACATGGACAACGAAACCGCCCACGCCGCCTACATGCTGGGCCGGCAGCGCGGCTATGAGGCCGGTCTGAAAGCCGGCCAGCTGCAGGGCTTTGACGAAGGCGCCCGGGTCAAGGCCGAGCAGGCCTCCAGCGAAGCCCGCGGCGTGGCCACCCGGCTGCACGAAACCCTGACCGAGTTCCAGTCGCAGATGGCGGCCCTCGAGTCGCAGCTCGCCAGCGACCTGGTGTCGCTGGCCATCGACATCGCCCGCCAGGTGCTGCGCCAGGAGCTGTCCTACTCCCACGACAGCCTGATCCCGGTGGCCAACGAGGCGCTGCGGGCGCTGGGCGAAGGCGCCTCGCAGATCGAGCTGCGCATCCACCCCGACGACGCCGCCCTGCTGCGCGAACACCTCAACACCCTGCCCGGCGGCCCCCGCTGCCAGATCGTCGAAGACCATGCGATGCGCCCCGGTGGCCTGCGCCTGGACGCCGACTCCGGCGTGGTCGATGCCAGCTTCGAAGCCCGCTGGCAGGCCGTGATGCTTAACCTGGGTCGCGACGAGGAGCCCCTGCCTTGAACGAATACGCCCTGGCACAGCAGAGCACCGCCGACTCGCTGGGCATTCACCTGAACGCCCACCGCGCCCTGATCGGCGGCACCACACCGCTCAATGTGGCCGGCAAGCTGGTCCGCGTGTCTGGCCTGGTGATGGAGGCCAGCGGCATCCGCCTGCCGCTGGGCAGCGTCTGCATCGTGCGCGACGGCGACCGCACCTCGGAGGCCGAGGTGGTGGGTTTCTCGCGCGAACACCTGTTTCTGATGCCCACCGGCGACCTCAGCGGCCTGTCGCCCGGCGCCAGCGTCGAGCCGGTGCGCTACCCCTTGGAGCGCCTGCACTACGGCGGCGCCCTGCCCGACCGCTCGCGCCACAACGCCTTCACCCGCCGTCTGCCCATGGGCGAGGGCCTGCTGGGCCGGGTGATCGACCCCGCTGGCCGGCCGCTGGACGGCGGTGGCCTGCTGTTCCAGACCCGCATGCAGCCCATCGTGCGCGAACCGCTGAATGCGATGGACCGCGACCCGGTGCGCCAGCCGCTGGACGTTGGCGTGCGCGCCATCAACGCCATCATGACGGTGGGCCGTGGCCAGCGCCTGGGCCTGTTCGCCGGCTCCGGCGTCGGCAAGAGTGTGTTGCTGGGCATGATGGCCCGCCACACCCAGGCCGACGTGATCATCGTCGGCCTGATCGGCGAGCGCGGCCGCGAGGTCAAGGAATTCGTCGAAGACATCCTGGGCATCGAGGGCCGGCAACGCGCCATCGTGGTGGCCGCCCCGGCCGACCTGCCGCCGCTGATGCGCATGCAGGGCGCGACCTACGCCACCGCCCTGGCCGCCCATTTCCGCGACCAGGGCAAGCATGTGCTGCTGCTGATGGATTCGCTGACCCGCTACGCCATGGCCCACCGCGAGATCGCGCTGGCGCTGGGCGAGCCACCCGCCACCCGGGGCTACCCGCCGTCGGTGTTCGCCCGCCTGCCCCAGCTGGTGGAACAGACCGGCAATGGCCTCAACGGCTGTGGCTCCATCACCGCCTTCTACACCGTGCTGGCCGAAGGCGACGACCAGCAGGACCCGGTGGCCGACAACGCCCGCGCCATCCTGGACGGCCACTTCGTGCTGTCGCGGGCGCTGGCCGACGAGGGCCATTACCCGGCGCTGGACATCGAGAAATCGATCTCCCGGGTGATGCACAACGTCACCACCGAGAAGCACCAGCGCCTGGCGCTGACGCTCAAGTCCATCTACGCCCGCTACCAGCGCCAGCGCGACCTGATCGCGGTGGGCGCCTACACGCCGGGCAGCGACCCGGCCACCGACCAGGCCATCCGCCTGTACCCGGCCATCGCCCGTTTCCTGCAACAAGGCATGCACGACCAGGCGCCCCTGGGGCACAGCCTGGCCGACCTCGAACAACTGCTGGAGTCCGCCATCCCATGAACCCACAGACCTTGTCCCTGCTGATCGAACGCGCCGAAGCCGCCCGCGACAACGAGCGCAGCACCGCCACCGCCGCCCAGCGGCTGGCGCTGGAATCGCAGCAGACGCTGGGCCGGCTGGAAAACTTCCAGGACGATTTTTTGCGCCGCGCGCCCGGCGTGGCCTCGCAGGCCATCGCGGTGACCACGCTGGAGCAACGCCAGCAGTTCCACGCCGCCATCGACCAGGCCATCGACGCGCAGCAGCAGGCCTGTGTCCAGCGCGAACAGGCCCACCAGCTGGCCCAGGCCCAGCTGGCGGCCCGGCAGAAACGCCTGCTGGCCCTGCAGTCACTGAACAACCGCCAGGCCAACCAGGCCCTGGCGGTGCGCATCCGCCAGGAGCAGCGCGACTCCGACGCCTGGGCCGCCCGCTCGTTCGCCGCCACAGCCAAAGGAAAAAACACATGAACCCCAGCCTGCTGTCCGCCGCTGTTCTGCCCCCGGTGGTGGCCGCCAAGTCGCCCAACCCCCACGGCCGTGCCGCCGACCCGGTGGACAGTGGCGACGACGCCCCGTCCTTTGACAAGGTCATGAACGGGGTGGCCACGCGCACCCGCACCGAACACGACAAGCCCACCGAAGACAGCCCGCCCGCGGCTTCGGCCAGCGACGCCCCCGCCACGCCCAGCACCCCCGCGGCCAGCGACACCCCGCCAGCCACCGAGGCCAGCACCCCGCCGCCGGACAAGGCTGCCGAGCCCGCCAACCCGCCGGGCTGGCTGGTCGCCATGGCCCATGGTGCGGGCCAACAGTCGGCCGCAGTGGCCGCCAGCGGCAACCCGGTGTTGACCAGCGGCCAGCGCGGTGGCATCCACACCGTGATGGACACCGCCACCCCATCCCCTGCCACCGGCGAGGCCACCGACCCACTGGCCACTGGCCAGCCCGGCGCCACTGGCCGGACCGACCCTTCGCCCATGGGCGAGGCCCTGGGCCTGGACCCGGCGATGAAAGCCGCGCTGCCGCCCGGCGTGATGGCGGCGCTGGCCCAGAACGCCAAGGCCGACGCGGCCACAGCCGCCAGCCCGGTGGACAACGACAAAACCCCCCGCCTGAGCGGCGTCGGTGCCCGCGCCGCCGCGCTGGCGCTGGACACCCCGCTGGCCACCGCCCCGGGCCCCACCACGCCCGCCCCCGCCGCGCTGGCGGGCGCGGCCTTTGCCGCGGTGCTCGACAAGGAAAACGCCGGCGCCCAGGCCGACAAAGACAACCCGCCCGGCCTGCTCCACGGCATCGGCGGCCACACCCCCACCGTGGCGCTGGCCGACGGCGAGGCCGGCACGGTCTACCGCAGCACCCTGCAGTCGCACCCGGCGTCGGCGGCTTTCCCGGCCGAGCTGGCCAGCGAGGTCAAGCTGCTGATGAAAAACGGCCTGCAGCAGGCTGAACTGCGGATGAACCCGGCCGAGCTGGGCCCGATCCGCATCGACCTGACGCTGACCGGCCAGACCGCCGACATCGCCTTCTCGGCCGCCCATGCGGCCACCCGCGAAGGCATTGCCCAGTCGCTGTCGCAGCTGCGGGAAATGCTGGGCAGCCAGGGCATTGGCCTGGGCCAGACCCAGGTCGGCGCCGACACCTCCCAGCAGCAGGCGGCCCAGCGCGACGCTGGCCAGCAGGCCCAGTCTGCCAACGCCGCCGCCAGCGCCCGCCTGGGTGCGGTCGGCCTGCGCACCGCGCCGGCCGGCGCCGAGCCGCCTCGGGTGGCCAAGCCGCGCGGCGTGCTGGACATGTACGCCTGAGCCGCTGCGTCAGGTTTTTGAGGGCCGACTCCGCAAAACTGCGGGGCTTTCGGAATCCTTATCGGGGCATTGAATGGGGTGGGACTGAGCACAATTCCTAACAACACGGAAGTACTCATGTCCTCGGAAAAAGACACCCCCCCTGCGAAAAAGTCGCCAAAGAAGCTGATCATCTTCGGTGCCATCGGCCTGCTGCTGGCCGGCAGCGCCGGCGGTGCGGCCTGGTACATGACCCAGAAGAAGGCGGGCGAGCACGCCGAAGCCGAAGCCCCCAAACGCAAGGCCTTGCCCAAGAGCGTTTTCATCCCGCTCGACAACTTCACCGTCAACCTGCAGGACGAGGGCGGTGACCATTACGCCCAGATCGGTGTGACGCTGGAGGTCGAGGACGCCGGCGTCGAGACCGACCTCAAGGCCCGCCTGCCCGCGCTGCGCAACAACATCCTGCTGCTGATCGCCGCCAAGAAGGTCGACGACCTGCTGACGCTGGAAGGCAAGCAACGCCTGGCCAGCCAGATCGGCGTGCGCGCCGCCCAGGCCATCGGCATCGACGTCAGCGACGCCGACCTGCCGGCCCTGCCCACACCCGCCGCCTCGGCCACTTCAGCCGCGGCAGCACCGGCACACGAAGGCGCTGCGCCTGCGCCCGCCCCGGCCGCGGCCCCGGCGTCGGCCGCCCACGCGGCCAAGCCCAAGGTCGACAACCCGGTCAAGAACGTGTTGTTTTCCCAGTTTTTGGTGCAATGAAGCCGCGACCATGACCCAGCAAGCCCTGACCCAGGACGAAGTCGATGCGCTGCTGGCCGGCGTGACCGGCGAGCCGGAGGCCGGTGCGGCCGCCACGGTGGACGCCTCCGGCGTGCGCCAGTACGACCTGTCCAGCCAGGAACGCATCGTCCGCGGGCGCATGCCCACGCTGGAGATCGTGCACGAGCGGTTTGCGCGCAATTTCCGCATCGGCCTGTTCAACTTCATGCGCCGCAGCCCCGACATCTCGGTCGGCCCGGTCAAGGTGCAGAAGTACAGCGCCTTCCTGCGCAACATCGTGGTGCCCACCAGCATCAACATCATGCATGTGCGGCCGCTGCGTGGCTCCGGCCTGCTGATCTGTGACCCGACGCTGGTGTTCAGCATCATCGACAACCTGTTCGGCGGCAGCGGCCAGCACCATGTGCGGGTCGAGGGCCGCGAGTTCTCGCCCACCGAGCAGCGCATCATCCTGCGCCTGGTGGAAGTGATTTCGGCCGAGTACACCAAGGCCTGGGCCACCATCTACCCGCTGTCGCTGGAGTACGCGCGCTCGGAGATGCACACCCAGTTCGCCAACGTGGCCACGCCGTCGGAGATCGTGGTCACCGCCACCTTCCGGGTCGACATTGGCGAGGCCGGTGGCGACATCCACATCTGCATCCCCTACTCCACCTTCGAGCCCATCCGCGAAACCCTGTACTCGCCGCTGCAGGGCGATCAGGCCGAACCCGACCGTCGCTGGGTCACGCTGCTGACGCAGCAGATCAAGTCGGCCACGGTGGACCTGACCGCCGAGCTGGCGCACCGCGAAACCACGGTGCGTGCGCTGATGGCACTGAAAGCCGGTGACTTTCTCGAACTGACCCGTTCCCCCACCCTGACCGCCAAGGTCGACGGTGTGCCGCTGCTCGAGTGCAGCTACGGCACCATCGGCCCGCATTACGGCCTGCGTGTGCACGAGGTGTTGACCCACACCTCGCCCGAGCACCCGCAAGCGCCGGCCCTCCGCTAAGTTCCACAGGAGCCTCCCCATGAGCGCATTCGACTCCAGCCCCACCCAAGACGCGATGGCCGACGACTGGGCCAGCGCCCTCGCCGAAGCCGAGGCCTCGCAGGTCAGCGGCGCCACCGCGCCGCGCTCCGAGCTCTTTCCGCCGCTGGCCGCCAGCGGCCCGCTGACCCAGCGCGACGACATCGACATGGTGCTCGACATCCCGGTGCAGCTGACCGTGGAGCTGGGCCGCACCCGCATCCCGATCAAACACATCCTGCAACTGGCCCAGGGCTCGGTGATCGAACTCGAAGCCCTGGCCGGCGAGCCCATGGACGTGCTGGTGAATGGCTTTCTGATCGCCCAGGGCGAGGTGGTGGTGGTCAACGAGAAGTTCGGCATCCGGCTGACCGACATCGTCACCCCGTCCGAGCGCATGCGCCGTCTCAACCGCTGAACTGCCGCCCATGTCAATCACGTCCTGGAGTCTGGGGGTGCTGGTCCTGGTGGCCATTGCCATCCCCCTGGTGATGAACAGCCTGCGCCGGGCGCCGTTGCGCCAGGCCGGTCCCTGGCGGCTGGAGGTGTTGAACCAGCTCAGCGTGGGCACCCGTGAGCGGGTCATGCTGGTGCGGGCCGCCGACCGCGTGCTGCTGCTGGGCGTCACCGGCCAGCAGATCAGCCTGCTCAACCAGCTCGACGGCCTGCCCGCCGAGCTGCTGACCCAGACCCCGCCCCCGGCCACCGGCTTCGCCCACCTGCTGCGCGACACGCTGAACAGCTACACCGGACGCAAACCATGAAGCGCGCAACCCTTGTGTGGCCCCTGCTGGCCGGCTTGGCCCTGGCCAGTCCCCTGGTGTGGGCCCAGGCCGCCCCGCTGTCGGTGGTGGCCCAGACCAGCGGCGGCAGCACCACCTACTCGGTGCCGGTGCAGACCCTGCTGACCTTTGGCGCGCTGTCTTTCCTGCCCGCGGTGCTGCTGCTGATGACCAGCTTCACCCGGCTGATCATCGTCTTCGGCCTGCTGCGCCAGGCCCTGGGCCTGCAGAGCACGCCGCCCAACCAGGTGCTGGTGGGCATGTCGCTGTTCCTGACCTTCTTCATCATGAGCCCGACGCTGGACCGCATGTACGTGGAGGCCTACAAGCCCTACAACGAACAGAAAATCGGCTTCGAAGAGGCCATCACCAAGGGCGCCGAGCCGCTGCGGGTGTTCATGCTCAAACAGACCCGCCAGGCCGACCTGGCGCTGTTCACCCGCATCGCCAACGAGCCGGTGGCCGAGGCCGCCAAGGTGCCGATGAAGATCCTGGTGCCGGCCTTCGTCACCAGCGAGCTGAAAACCGCCTTCCAGACCGGCTTCATGATCTTCATCCCCTTCCTGGTGATCGACCTGATCGTGGCCAGCGTGCTCACGGCGATGGGCATGATGATGCTGTCGCCGGTGCTGGTGGCCCTGCCCATCAAGCTGATGCTGTTTGTGCTGGCCGACGGCTGGAACCTGATGATGGGCTCGCTGGTGGCGGGCTTCGGAGGCAGCGCATGACGCCGGAAGCGGTGCTCAGCTATGGCAACCAGGCCATGACCATCATGCTGTCGGTCTGTGCGCCCATCCTGATCGTGGCGCTGCTGACCGGCCTGGTCATCAGCCTGCTGCAGGCGGTGACGCAGATCAACGAGGCCACGCTGTCCTTCCTGCCCAAGCTGCTGGCGGTGATGGGCGCCATCACCCTGGCCGGGCCCTGGATGCTGTCCACGCTGGTCGACTGGATACGCCAGGTCATCACCTCGCTGCCCAGCGCCATCGGCTGACGACCATGGTGACCTTCACCTCGGCGCAGATCGACGCCTGGGTCATTGGCGCCCTGCTGCCCTTTCTGCGCATCCTGGCGCTGTTCACCGCCGCCCCCATTTTGTCCAACCGGGCCTTTCCGCCCCGCATCCGGGTGGCGCTGGCCGCCGCCGTGGCTTTTCTGGTGGCGCCCTTTGCCCAGGTGCCGCCCGGCCTCAGCCTGACCGGCCCCGACATGTTTGCGCTGGTGGCCCAGCAGGCCGCGGTGGGCCTGACGCTGGGCTTTGCCGCCCGGCTGGTGTTTGCGATGTTCGAGATCGCCGGCGAGGCGGTGGGCCTGCAGATGGGTTTGTCGTTTGCCGGCTTCTTCAACCCGGCCGGCGGCCAGCAGTCCATCGTCAGCAGCTGGCTCAACACGCTGGCCATGATGGTGTTTCTGGCGCTCAACGGCCATTTGATGCTGATGGACGCGCTGGTCACCAGCTTCAAGGTTTTTCCCATCGCCGCCGACCCGGCCATGGGCCTGCAGCTGCTGCAACTGGACAAGCTGGGCTCGGAGATTTTCCGCCTGGCGCTGGCGCTGGCGCTGCCGCCCAGCGTGCTGCTGCTGTTCATCAACCTGGTGCTGGGCTACACCTCGCGGGTGGCGCCGCAGCTCAACATCATGTCGGTGGGTTTTCCGGCCACCCTGCTGGCCGGCCTGGCCTGGGTGACCTTTGGCACCGAGCACCTGGCCGCGCCGCTGGACGAGGCCATGCGCATGGTGCTGGCACCGCTGCGCTAGCCGCGCCGCCCGGCAGCGCCGGTCAGACCCGGTGCACCTGGGCCAGGCTGCCCAGACGCTGCAGCAGCTGCGGCGCAATGCGCGACAGCGGCAGCACCTCGTGGGCGGCGCCGGCGGCAATCGCCTCGCGCGGCATGCCAAACACCACACAGCTTTCTTCGTTCTGCACGTAGTTGTAGGCGCCGGCGTCGCGCATTTCGCGCATGCCGGCCGCACCGTCGGCGCCCATGCCGGTCAGCATCACGCCGGTGGCGTTGGGCCCCACATGGCGGGCCACCGAACGGAACAACACGTCCACCGAGGGCCGATGGCGGTTCACCGGCTCGGTGTCCGAGACCTCGGTCAGGTAGTTGGCGCCGCTGCGGGTCACGCTCAAATGGCGGCCGCCGGGCGCCACATAGGCGTGGCCCTGCAGGATGCGCTCGCCATGCACCGCCTCTTTCACCCGCACCTGGCACAGCGAATCGAGGCGCGCGGCAAAGCTGGCGGTGAAGCCGGGCGGCATGTGCTGGGTGATGACGATGCCAGGGCTGTCGGGCGGCAAGGCCATCAGCACCTCGCGGATGGCCTCGGTGCCGCCGGTGGAGGCGCCGATGGCGATCAGCTTTTCGGTGCCGTTGCGTGGTGAGGCCAGGCTGGACGGCGTGCGCACCGCCATCACCGGCGGGGCCAGCCGGCGCACCACCCGGGCCTGGGCGGCCGCGCGGATCTTGAAGGTGATTTCGCGGGCCGCGTCGTCCAGGCCCAGCTTGATGCCCAGCCGGGGCTTGGGCACGAAGTCCACCGCACCCAGCTCCAGCGCCCGCATCGTGACCTCGCTGCCGCGCTCGGTCAGCGTGGAGATCATCACCACCGGCATGGGCCGCAGCCGCATCAGCTTTTCCAGGAAATCCAGGCCGTCCATGCGGGGCATCTCGATGTCCAGCGTGATGACGTCGGGGTCCAGCTCGCGGATGACTTCGCGGGCAATGAAGGGGTCGGCCGCCGTGCCCACCACCTGCATGTCTTTTTCGGCGTTGATGATTTCGGTCAGCACGCTGCGGACCAGGGCGGAGTCGTCGACCACGATCACTCGGATGGGCATGGGCAGTCCTAGAACAGTTCGATGTCGCCACTCTGGGGCTTGGACATCAGTTGTTTGCGGTAGGTGGTTTCCTGCAGCTGCAGGTCATTCACGCTGGCCGGGGCGAGCCGCTTGCACAACACCTTGCCGGTGCTGGGGAACAAACAGACCTTGCGCGGGTAGACGTCGAGCACGTCGCGGGCCAGGATGGGAATGCGTTCGCGGGCCAGAAAGGCCTCGACAAAGGCCACGTTCTTCTCACCGATCTGGGTCGAGGCCAGGCTTTTCATCACCTGGCCGCCACCGAAGACCTTGGCCTCCAGCGCCTCGCGCCGGGCGCCGCGCTTGAGCAGCTCGTTGATCAGCAACTCCATCGCGTAGACGCCGAAGCGGCCGCTGGCGTTGTCGCTGCCATCGCCGTCGGGCAGCATGAAATGGTTCATGCCACCCACGCCGGCCTGGCGGTCCTGGATGCAGGCGCTGACACAGGACCCCAGAGTGGTCAGCACCACGATGTCGTCGGACGACACAAAGAACTCGCCCGGCAGCACCTTCACCGCCACCCGCTGGAAGGCCGGTTCGCGGTAGAAGAACGAGGCCTGGTGGTCGCGCCGGGGCAAGGCCCGCAAGCGGGCCAGCTGGGCCGCGTCGTCCGCCGTGGGGGTGAGGGTCATGAGCCGCTGCGCAGGTAGACGGTTTTGCCCACCAGGGTGAACAGGTCGCGGTGGTCGCTGAAGTTCTCCGAATGGCCCACCATCAGCATGCCGCCGGGCTTCATGTTGCGGTGGATGGACTCCAGCACCCGGCGCTGGGTGGGCCGGTCGAAATAAATCATCACGTTGCGGCAGAACACCACGTCGAAGGGCTCGAAGCGCCAGTCGTTGGCCAGCAGGTTCAGCCGCTGGAAGGCCACGCTCTGGCGCAGCTCGGGTTTGACCCGCACCTTGCCGGCGTTGGGGCCGCTGCCCTTGAGGAAGAAGCGCTGCAACCGGGCGGCCGGAAAGCTCGCCACCGATTCGGCGCTGTAGACGCCGCGCTCGGCGGTGGCCAGCACCTCGGTGTCGACGTCGCTGGCCAAGACCGTCACCTTGGTGCTGGCAGGCAGGGTTTCCAGCAGCGTCATGGCGATGGAATAGGGCTCCTCGCCGGTAGAGGCGGCGCAGCACCAGATGCGTGGCGGCGTGGGGCTGCGCTGCTGACGCAGCCAGTCTGCCAGCAGCTCGAAATGGTGGGCCTCGCGGTAGAACGAGGTCAGGTTGGTGGTCAGGCTGTTGATGAAGTCCTGCCACTCGCGGTCGTTGCCCGACTGCACACCGTCGAGGTAGCTGCGAAAGCTGGAATGGCCGCGCTCCTTGATGCGGCGCGACAACCGGCTGTAGACCATGTTCTGTTTGCTGGGGTGCAGGTCGATGCCCACCTGCTGGTGGATCAGCTTGCGCACCCGCTCAAAGTCGCCCTGGTTGAACTCGATGTCGCGGGCCAGCGGATCGGCTGGCGGGGCCATGGTTCGTTGCGGTGCCGGGCGGGAGGAGGCGTTCAGCATGGGTGTCGTTGGCTTGAGAGAGGACGTCGCGGCGGTCAGCGCCCGCCCTGAGGACAGGGCGGGTTGGAGGGTTTCAGGCCATGGCCACCACCCGGAACGAGGCGGCCGAGCGCACCAGGTTGGCGGCCTGGTCTTTCAGGCTGTGGGCGGCGGCGGCGGCTTCTTCCACCAGCGCGGCGTTCTGCTGGGTCATGCGGTCGAGCTCACCGATGGCGTCGTTGACCTCGCCGATGCTGCCGGTCTGCGCGCTGGCCGCGGCACTGATCTCGGCAATCGCCGCGGTGACCCGCTGCACGCTGCGCACGATGTCGTCCATGGCCTCACCGGCGTCGTTGGCCAGCCGGGTGCCGGCCTCGACCTTCTCGGTGCTGGCGCCGATCAAGCCCTTGATCTCGCGGGCCGCTTCGGCGCTGCGCTGGGCCAGGCTGCGCACCTCGCCGGCCACCACCGCAAAGCCGCGCCCTTGTTCACCGGCCCGGGCCGCTTCCACCGCGGCGTTCAGCGCCAGGATGTTGGTCTGGAAGGCAATGCCGTCGATCACCGCGGTGATTTCGGCAATCCGGCTGGAACTGGCGTTGATGTCACCCATGGTGGCCTTGACCTCGGCCACCACCTGGCCGCCGCGGCGGGCCAGATCCACCGCCGAGCCGGCCAGCCGGTTGGCGGTATCGGCCGAGCCGGCCGATTGGCGCATGGTGTCGGTGAGCCGGCCCACGTTGGCCGCGGCCTCCTGCAGGCTGCCGGCGGTGCGCTCGGTGCGCGAGCTGAGGTCCTGGTTGCCGGTGGCGATCTGCTCGGTGGCCACGCTGAGGCTTTCCGAGCCCGAGCGGATGCCGGCCACGATGCCACGCAGTTGCTGCTGCATCTGGGCCAACGCCTGTTGCAGTTCGCCCAGTTCGTCGCCCCGGGTGGAGGTGATGGCGCCCGACAGGTCACCGTTGGCAATGCGGCGGGCGGTGTCGATGGCCTGCCGCACCGGCAGCACCAGGCTGCGCGACATCAGCCAGGCCATGGCCACGGCCAGCACCAGCGCCACCGCCGACAGCACGGCCAGCGTGGTGGTCACCTGTTCGAGCTGGCGTGTGGCCATTTCGTCTTGTTGTTTGACCTTGACGGCGGCACCACCGACCACCGCGTCCAGGCCGGCCAGGTAGCGGTTGGCGGCCGGCATCATCAGGGCCTCGATGTCGGCCTGGGCCTGGGCCGCGGTGGCCTCCTGGCCCAGCTGCGCCAGGATGGACGCACGGATGGCCAGGTAGGCCTTGCGTGACTCGGCCACCTGGGCCGTCAGCGCGCGGTCTTCCGGGGTGCTCAGGCGCTTTTCCAGCTGCTGCTGCACGGCCGAGATGTCGCTGGAGGTTTTCTTCATCGCGCCATCGACATAAGCCGCCAGCGCCGGCGGGCTGCCGGCCTTGGCCAGCAGGATGGCCCGCTGCACATTGAGCCGGGTCTGGGCGCTCCAGTCCATGGCCAGTTCGCGCACCGCCACCAGGGCGGCGCTCTGCGCGTGGGTGCTGGCCAGCACCTGCAGCTGCCACAGGGCCACACCCACCGTCACCGCCTGCAAGGCCAGCAAGGCACCAAAGGCCAGGCCCAGCCGGCCGCGCAAACCCAGACGCCAGGCGGTCATTGCACCATCTCCTGCTGCAGGCCGATCTCGGCCCCACCGAGCAGGGACTCGATGTCGACCAGGATCAGCATGCGCTCGGCCAGGCTGGCCAGGCCGGTGATGAAGGCGGTGTCGCTGGTGGACAAATCGGGCGGCGGCTTGATGGCGCTGCTTTCCAGGTCGACCACGTCGGACACCGAATCGACCACCGCGCCGACCACCCGGCCGCAGACGTTGAGCACCACCACCACCGTGATCTCGGTGTAGTCGGTGGTCTCGCAGCCCAGCTTGATGCGCAGGTCGATGATGGGCACGATGACGCCGCGCAGGTTGACCACGCCCTTGACGAAATGCGGGGCATTGGCGATGCGGGTGGGCGGCTCGTAGGAACGGATTTCCTGCACCTTCTGGATGTCCACACCGTACTCTTCGGCGCCCACCCGGAAGGTGAGGTATTCGCCGGGGCGGGAGCAGCTGTCGTTGCGGTCGGCGGCCTGGCGCGCCAGGTGGCTGCCTTCGTTGATCATGTCCATGGTGTGTCCTTCGCGGTGCGCTGTGGCGGGGGGCCAGAAATCAGAATTGGGTCCAGTCGTCGTCGCCGGCCAGCGCGGCCTGCGGCTTGCTGGGCGCCGCAGCCGGTGCCGGGGCGGCGGCATGGTGAGGCTTGGGTTTGGCCACCGGGGCCGGCCGCACGCTGCGGGGCGGCGGCAGGTGCACATGGGCAGCGGCCGGGGCCGACACCAGCGGTGCATGACCGCCCAGCTTGAACTGCTGGACCGAGCCCACCAGCTCACCGGCGCGCGACTTCAGGCTGCCGGCGGCGGCGGCCAGCTGCTCCACCAGCGCCGCGTTCTGCTGCGTCACCTGGTCGAGCTGGGTGACCGCCTGGCCGACCTGGGCGATGCCCTGGGTCTGTTCCTGGGCGGCCGAGCTGATCTCGCCAATCATGTCGCTGACCCGTTTGACCTGGGAGACGATCTCGCCCATGGTCTTGCCGGCGTCGGCCACCAGCTTGCTGCCGCCCTCGACCTTGCTGACGCTCTCGCCGATCAGGCCCTTGATCTCGCGGGCCGCCTCGGCGCTGCGCTGGGCCAGGCTGCGCACCTCGCCGGCCACCACCGCAAAGCCGCGGCCTTGCTCGCCGGCCCGGGCCGCTTCCACCGCGGCGTTCAGCGCCAGGATGTTGGTCTGGAAGGCGATGCCGTCGATCACACCGATGATGTCGCTGATGCGGCGGCTGGACGAGGAGATGCCCTCCATGGTGCTGACCACCTCGTCCACCACCCGGCCCCCGTCGACCGCGGCCTGGCTGGCGGCGGTGGCCAGTTGCGAGGCCTGGCGGGCGGTGTCGGCGGTGTTGCGCACCGTGCCGTTGAGCTGCTCCATCGAAGCGGCCGTCTGTTGCAGGCTGGAGGCCTGCTGCTCGGTGCGCTGCGACAGGTCTTCGTTGCCGTTGGCGATCTGGCCCGAGCCGCTGGCAATGGCGTCGCTGTTGCTGCGCACCTGCGACACCAGGCCGGCCAGCGCGGTGGTCATCTTGCCCAGCGCGGTGAGCAGTTGGCCGGGTTCGTCGCGGCCGCCTTCCGGCATGGCCGCGCTCAGGTCGCCGCTGGCCAGGGTCTCGGCCACGTTGACGGCCTGCTCGATGGGGCGGGTGATGCTGAGCGTGAGCAGCCAGGCGGCGGCAATGCCCACCAGCGCGGCCAGCAAGGCGGCGGCGGCCACCATCAGGCGCATGCTTTCGTAGCTCTGGCGAACCGACACGGCGATGGCGGCGGCCTGCTGCTCTTCGTAGTCGGCCAGTTGGCGCACCGCCTCGATCCAGCTCTTCTGTGCCGGCAGCGATTCCTCGGCCAGCATCCGGGTGGCTTCGGTGGTTTGCTCCTGGCTGACCAGCTTGCTGACGTTGTCGGCAATCGGTCGGGCCACGGCACGGCGGTTGTTGATCACCGACAGCAGCTCCTGCTCGCGCGGCGTGGGGCTGGGCATCAGTGCAGAGAGCCTCTTCTCGGCGTCGTCGTAGGTCTTGCGGACCTCGGTCAGCTCGCGGGTCACCTGCTCGCGCTGGGCGGACTGGGGAAAGAGAATCAGGTCGCGCACCAGCGCACTGCTGCGGTTGATGGCGCTGTACATGTCGTGGGCGGCACTGGTGTGGCCATGGCGCACATTGACGATGTCGTCCAGGCTGTTCTTCAGTTCGGCCAGGCGTTCGAGCGACAAGCCCGCCATGCCGAGCATCATGGCCAGCATCAGGCCAAAGCCCAGTGCCAGGCGTTGCCCGATCTTGAGGTTGCGCAAAAGACTCGTCATACCAAATGACCTTTCAGTGTTTCCTGCTTTTTCGGCACGGAAGGGGGGAAGCTGAGCGTGGCGGAGAAATGGGTCGGGTTCATGGCTCAGGCCCCGTCGGTCTGGACCAGGGCACCCACGTCGAGGATCAGGGCCACCCGGCCATCGCCCATGATGGTGGCGCCCGACATGTTCTTGACCTTGCGGTAGTTGGCTTCGAGGTTTTTCACCACCACCTGCTGCTGGCCCAGCAGCTCGTCGACCAGCAGGGCCACACGGTGGCCTTCAGAGGCCACCACCACCATGATGGGCGGGCCGGCGGCTGCCACGCGGCGGGGCGGCACGTCACAGACCTGCTCCAGCGCGACCACCGGCAGCCAGTCTTCACGCACCTTGACCACCCGGCTGGTGCCAGCCAGGGTGTTGACGGTGGCGGTGCTGGCCTGGAAGGACTCGACCACACAGGCCAGCGGCAGCACGTAGATTTCGTCGCCCACGCCCACCGTCATGCCGTCCATGATGGCCAGTGTGAGGGGCAGCCGCACCTGGACCCGGGTGCCGGCGCCGGTGGCGGAATCCAGCGTGACGCTGCCGCCCAGGGCCAGGATGTTGCGTTTGACCACGTCCATGCCGACGCCGCGGCCGGACACGTCGGTCACCACCTCGGCGGTGCTGAAGCCGGGCGCAAAAATCAGCTGCCAGACTTCCTGGTCGCTGATGTTGTCGGGCAGGGCCATGCCGTTGGCGCGGGCCTTGGCCAGGATGCGTTCGCGGTCCAGGCCCTTGCCGTCGTCGCGCACCTCGATCAGGATGGAGCCGCCGGAATGCTGGGCCGACAGCGTGATGCGGCCCTGCGGCGACTTGCCCGCCGCCACCCGGTCTTCGGGCTGCTCGATGCCGTGGTCCAGCGAGTTGCGGATCAGATGGGTCAGCGGGTCGGTGATCTTCTCGATCAGGCCCTTGTCCAGCTCGGTGGCTTCGCCAATGGTTTTCAGCTCCACCTGCTTGCCCAGACGGGCGGCCAGGTCGCGCAGCATGCGCGGAAAGCGGTTGAACACCACCGCCATCGGGATCATGCGAATGGACATCACCGCGTCCTGCAGGTGCCGGGTGGTGCGTTCCAGGTCGGCCAGGCCGGACACCAGCTGCTGGTAGGCCTTGAGTTCCAGGGTTTCGGCGCGCTGGGCCAGCACCGCCCGGGTGATGACCAGCTCACCCATCAGGTTGATCAGCTGGTCGACCTTTTCCACCGACACGCGCAGCGTGGTCTCGGCCGGGGTGCCAGCGGCCGCGGCCGGTGCGGCGGCGCGGGCGGCCGGCTTGTCGGCCGGTGGGGGCGCCACCGGGGCCTTGGCCTTGGCCACGGGTGTCTCAAAGAAGCCATAGCCGGGGTCCACCGGCTCGGTCTTGTCTTGTGGCCAGGGGCTGATCTGCAATTGCTCGCGCGGCACATGGAAACAGCACAGGTCCAGCAGGTCGTCGTCGTTGCTGGTGGTGGTGAGCTTGAAGCGCACGGTGCGCTCGTCCTGCTCTGGCGCCGGCGGGCAGCGGTCGAGCTGGCCCAGGCCACCGATTTCCTTGAACAGCGTCACCAGGTCGTCGGCCAGGTCGGGCGAGGCCAGCGGGCCGGCACGCATCTCCAGCACCCGCTCGCTCTGGGCCGGGGCGGCGGCAGCGGCGCTGCCGGCCGGGCCATGGGCCAGCACCGGGCCATCGCTGTCAAAGCTCTGGATTGTGTCGATCAGGGCCAGCACCTCGGCCGTGGTTTCGCGTGCATTGCCGCTCTGGTGGGCGCCCAGCATGGCGCGCAACGCGTCGCCCGAGGCCAGCAGCACGTCCACCATGCGGGGGTTCAGGCCCAGCTCATGGCGGCGCAGCTTGTCCAGCAGCGTCTCCATCACATGGGTCAGGCTGGTGACGTCTTCGAAGCCGAAGGTGGCGGCGCCGCCCTTGATGGAGTGGGCGCAGCGGAATACCGCGTTCAGCGCCTCGTCGTCGGGCGCGTCCACACTCATCTCGAGCAGCAGCTGCTCCATGCCGGCCAGGCTTTCCCCAGCCTCTTCAAAGAAGACCTGGTAGAACTGGGTCAGGTCGAAGTTCTGTCCGGCGTCGGCCTGCCGGGAGGCGCTGAGGTCGCTCATGCTGTGTCGCCTCTCAGACCACAACCTTGCGCACCACCTCGATCAGCCGTGCTGGATCGAAGGGCTTGACCAGCCAGCCGGTGGCGCCCGCGGCGCGGCCGGCCTGCTTCATGTCGTCGCTGGACTCGGTGGTCAGGATCAGGATGGGCACCTGGCGGTGCTGGCCCTGCGAGCGCAGAGAGCGCGTCAGCGACAGGCCGTCCATGCGGGGCATGTTCTGGTCGGTCAACACCAGGTCGACGGTGCGATGGCGCAGCTTGTCCAGCGCGTCCAGGCCGTCCACCGCCTCGATCACCTGGTAGCCCGCACTTTCCAGGGTGAAGGTCACCATCTGGCGCATGGATGCCGAATCGTCAACGGCAAGGATGGATGGCATGGGGGAAGACTCCAGGGAGGGCATGGTTAGAAAAAGTCAATGCTGCCGGCCTGCACGCTGGTCGGCCCCACCGGGCAGGGGCGGCAAGGGGCCATGGGGGTGTCGTTGGAGGCGGCGGTGCCGTCCAGAAAAACGCGTTCGGGGGCCACGGCTGCCAGCGCCAGACGGGTTTGCACATGGGCCAGCATCTGGTGGGCCATGTCTTCGAACTGCAGCGCCACCGCGGCGTCCGACAGCTGCTGGCGCAAGGCCAGCCACTGGTCGGCGTCGCTGCCATCGGCTTCCAACGCGTTCACCAGCCGGGACGCCCCGGCAAAGCAGGTGAACAGGCGCCGCGAGGCCTCGGCCAGCAGGTGGTCGAGGCGGGCCAGCTCGGCAGCGGCGGCGTCCAGCGCATCGGCCGGGCCGGGCATCGGTGTCTCGGTCGCAAGACCAGGGTGGGTGGGGCGCATCGGGTGTGTAAAAAAAGGGCAGTTCTGGGCCTGCCCTTGAGTTATCGGCCGCGAATGCCGTGACAAAAATCCGATTAAGGCGGTGTCAATGCCGCTTTTCGCCGCCTGGGGGTGCCGGGCTTGGGTTGAAGCCAGCGGCGCGGCCGGACCCGGTGTACTTGATTTCGGCGGCTGGCTGCCGAAATCAAGCCCATGCTATTTCCGCATAAGTCTGACTGGACGGATACCAGCTTCACAGACATCTTTTTAAGGTGGAAGATGAAACCGGAAGTGTTTCATGGAGAGAAGAAGGACATTTGATCGCGGATTCAAGCTCGAGGCGGTCAAACTGATCTCTGAGCGTGGCGTAGCTGTGGCCCGGCCGGCCGAGGACCTCGACGTTCATGAGAACGTATTGAGCAAATGGGTTCTTGAGCTGCGTGATGAGCCCCAGGAAGCGTTCCCTGGCAATGGCAAGCAAAAGGCCCAGGACGCTGCGATAGCGCGGCTAGGCAAGGAAGTTGCCAAGCTCAAGTGGAGCGCGAAATCCTGAAAAATCACGTCCTCCTTCGCGAAGGAGTCGATGTGGAGTTCGACATCGTGGCGAAAAACCGATGGACCTAGCTGGTCAATCTGATGTGCGAGGCGCTCCGGCTTCTCGTACGATGGCTTTCACGCATCGCTCACGCGGCCCAGGAGCCAGCGCAGCTCAGCGATGACGCTGGGTACGCAGGTGCCAGCGACCGCGCTCACAGCGCACGCTGCGTGTGGCGCGACGTGCTGGAACAAGACCCGGCTTGTAGCCTACATTGCATCAAGCGGCTCATGCGCGAGCAGGTACTGAGTGCCCGGCCCCTAAGATGCGCAATGCCCAAAGACCTTAGCGCGCAGTGCAGCGACCCATAACGTGCTAGACCTATACTCGCGGCGTATCGTGGGTTGGTCAATTCAGAACCTGGGGATGCACTGATGATGGCCGTGTGGCGTCGAAGCAAATCTTTCGCCCTGCTGTACCACTCGGATCAAGGCAGCCAGCACACCCGCGAGTACCTCTAGAAGCTGCTGGAGGAACCAGGGATCACTTGCAGCAAGAGCCAAGCCGGCCAGCTCTGGGACAACTCGGCCATGGAGAGCCTCTTCAGCTCGCTCATGTCCGAGCGCACGGCCGGGAAGGTATATCGGAACACACGGCCAGGCCCGTTCAGACACGTTAGACCGCATCGAGTGCTTCTACAACCCGACGCGTCGGCGTTCGATATTGGCGTAGCTCTATCCTATGTAGTGGTAGTGCGAGCAAGCCCAAAAAGCTTGGATCGGTATCAATGGAACTGGTAGCAGCCCACTCCATGAATCCCACAATCTGACTGTGATGAAATTTAACGCAAACTTTTCCGAGAAGATCTCGGCAAATTACCCGATCTGTAGGCTTCCATCATCTCCAATCTATTTCATTAAGATTGCCAACTGACTTCAAGTGAGCGCTGTCAACCAATCAACAAGTTCACCCACACGTTGGTTTGAGTGAAAGTTTTGTTCAAAGTATCTGCGCGCGTTAGTCCCCAGGCGGCTACGCTCAATTGCCGTCATCTCGTACAAGCGCAGCACTGTGGCCGCCAATGCTTCAGGGTCCTCCGCCGGACAGCATGCGCCGGCATCGGCTTCGATGACGAGCCGCGCAGCCTCTCCACTCAGCGCCGCAATAATGGGCTTGCCCGCCGCCATGTAGGACTGCAACTTACTCGGAACTGTCGTCGACAGGACATGGTCGTCTTTCAACGACACCAGCAAGATCGAAGCGGCTGAGAAAAGCGAAGGCATCACCTCCGATGGCAAACGGGCGGTCATCACGATGTTGTCGAGCCGCCGCTCTTCGATGTCACAGGCGATAGATTCGGCCCGGCTACCGCTGCCGATGAGAAAAAATCTAATTTGAGAATGTACGCGCAGGCGCTCTGCGGCAGCAACGATGGTCTCGCATGCCTGTACCGAACCGATATTGCCGGTGAACAGCACTGAAAAGTACCGATTGATCTCGGCGACGAGCTGCTCTTCCTGTTCTGATTGTGGCAAGGCTATCGTGAGGTCACCAGTCGAATTCGGGTAGTAGCGGATTTTGCTCTTGTCATCCACGAGGCGTTCGACCGCCCCCCTGAATGCCTCCGACTGGATAAGTATCGAGTCCGTATGCCTATAAATAAAGCGCACGGCAGTTTCGACAAACCGAAGAAGCAAGCGATTCTGGACATGACCGGTCGCCTGAAGCGCCTCAGGCCAGATGTCCTGAACCCAGACGACCAGAGGCGCTCCCTTGAGCCAAGCCATGAACAGCGCAGGCAGGGCCTGGAGAAGCGGCGAGGACGCGTAAACGAAGACGGCGTCGAAACGCTTGCGGCGCAGTGCCAGCGGCGCAAGCAAGTAGCCGGACATGATGAACGACAGATAGTTGAGAACCAGCCTACGGGTCGAGCCGCTCCCACGCGGGATCAGCGGAATCCTGACCACATCTATATCGGCCAGTTTCTGACGTTGCACGCCGGCTATCGTATAACCTGGATAGATTCGGCCTTCCGGGTAATTCGGCTTGCCGGTGAGCACAGTAACGTCGATACCCCGCTTTTGGAGATCGATAGCCAGCTTGTTAATCAAGAAGTTTTCAGGCCAAAAGTGCTGGGACCAGATCAACAATTTCACAGCCAAACCTCGCGCAGAAACTCCTCCGGTGAACGAGGCTGGGTCAAGGGTTCTGATGCATCGAGAAATCTCTGGACGGCGCGAGCAATCGAAATCGGAGATCTCGGGTCGAAGGTTTCCGCCGGCGCGACGACATCGCGCACGTAATCGAGTTCTGAGGCGATGATGGGCAGGCCATAACTTTTTGCCTCGAGCAATGGCATTCCCAGTGACTCTGTTTGGGAGGGATAAATCAATGCCGATGAGGATTGATAGACCCGCGCCAGATCAGCATCGAGCAGTTGACCCAAATTGACGACGTTGAGCGAAAAATCTTCGACGGCTCGCAGAATCTCGTAAACCAGCGCAGGACATGTCGCCGGATCCACTGTCAGCGCCAGCGAAGGCTTCAGTCCGGCATCTCCTAGCAGCCGCCAGGCTTTCAGCAAATTCTGATGATTCTTGTGCGCCTCGCCGCTAGCAACGTAGATGAAATCGAACCGCTTCCCGCCGCAATCGACGGCTACCGTTGTCGCAGCCTCTTCCGAGGGCATGAACGGCACCACCGACACCTGCACCTCGCGACGCAACCAAGCCTTCAAAGAGACTGCCATTGAGGGCGTCTGCACGATGTAGCGTGAGCACCTCGTCTGTAGCGCTCGGCTCCACAACCGCTCAATCTGAATTCTCATCCAGGCCCTGAGAGGATATCCTGCGAGACCTCCTCGTTCGATCATCAAGCGATTCTGAACCATGACAATGACGCGCCCACGGAGAGGCAACAACGGCGGCAGGCCATGAAAGCAGAAAATGATGGCGTCTTTGTCAGCAGCTTGTCGCAGCCACAATTCGGCACGCAATCGCTCTCCCAAGCGCGGCGCGACCCAACTCACATCTACGCTTGGCGATAGCGTCAGTCGCCCACGACTTCGCAAATCCAGGAAAGCTCGCAGCGATTTCCCGTCAGGCCATGCGGCAAGAAGCGCCTTCAGCAAGGCAAAGCCACCACCTGTATGCACATTGGGCGCGTAGAGGACGAAGTTAGCCGGCATAGTGAAGCCGGAAGCAATGCTCGCAACCGGTCATTGCGATCATAGGTTGGCGATGATGTTGGCAAAGCGGTGTGCCACCTGTGCGCCGCTGAATGTTCCCCGATAGGTTTCGTTGCACCACGGACAGTCTTTACGATTTTGCACATGGGCCACCGCCTCTTCGACGGCGTGTGAAATCGCTTCGATATCGTTAGGTCTTGCATGCCAGCAGTCGAGCTGCCTGAAGGCGTCTTCGGAGCTGCCTGGCGGCACCAGACCAACCATAGGTGTGCACGCACCCATGTAATCCGACAACTTGCTAGGCAGGAAGAGATTTTGTCGAATATTGGCCTCAATCAGCAGCAAAATGTCTGCGTCATACATCTTCTCGAGTGATTCAACAAAAGATACGCTTCCGATCGTCCTGACCGTACCTTCTGGCAAGCTCAAAGCTGCGGGCGTCTGCAACATCTCCGGTGGCATGTGGCCAAGGAGTTCCACCGCAATATTGCCTCGCAGGTCAGGACGCCGACCGAACAAGTTCACCAAGGCTTGAAAAAGCGGCTCAGGCGAACGACGCCCGTAGAGCACGCCTGCATAGCGCATCACGACTTTTTCGTTGCGGAGTTTCGGACGCTGCGGAAAGAGCGCCTCGTCATAGGCATGCGGGATGACGTCCGTCTTGCGCCTGATTGCTTTCGGTTGGTTCCTGAGCATCAAGTCGAGTGAGTAGCGAGAGCTGTGCACGATGAAGTCTGCCAATTCGACCGTACGGGGCTCGTGGCGCCAGTTCCAGAACTTCGTCAAAGGACTGACTTCAAGTGGATTACCGGCCCAGGGATCGCTGAACTGCGCGATCCAGCGAACGTTAGGGCGCGCCTGCTTGACCCTCACCATCACCGCATTTATCGAATGAAAAGGCGACCAGGTCATTACTGCGTCGTACTCCCCAAGGTCCATATCCATCAGCGTCGCGTAGGCGGATTTCTGCAAGACCGTCATTAAGTCGGGCACACGCGACCACAGGAGTGACCGACTGATCAGTTTCGACGTCGGGTTGAGGCGAGTGATTGTTCCGAAAGTCGCCTCGGCAAACGGCACCAAGCTGTGATCCAGCGGCAACTCCTTGCAGAACGAGTCGGCACAAACGACGTCAACCGCAAACCCAGCGCGAGCGAGCGCTGCCATCGGCTTGTAGATGGCAGCGGTCATCTGCACTTGCATCGGTGGAAATGCATAGGCAAAAAGCAGAATACGCCCTTTACCGGTCGACGTCTTCTCTCTGGTCACCCCTGGGAGCATCGCATCGATTGCGTCAGTAGGTGCTCTATCTGACCACACGGACAGCTCCCGGACTAAGTCTGATCGGCGTGTCGATCACAAGGCTACGAGCGAATGTCACGAGCGAATTGGCAAGAACAACGAAAAAAACGGGAAGACCGAGTAAAAACGATTCAACAGTCGTCCAACTGGCGATAGCGGTCATGGTCCGCCTCTGCGTTTGGCAATGACTTTCCGATAGAGCGCGGCAACACGTTCCGCCTGCTTACGAACGTCATAGTGTTCTTCCGCCAGTTGCCGGGACCGCCGCCCACGCCGCAAGCGCTCCTCTGGGTTACGGATCAGCCGCTCAATGGCCACTGCGAGCGCCGCTGAATCGCGCGCCGGCACGGCAACCGCGCAGTCAGGCGTAAAGGTAACCTCCGGCAGCGCCGTGCCCTCAAAGCAGACGGTGGGCTTGCCGCTGGCCATCGCTTCAACCGCCATCAAACCAAACGAGTCAGCCAGCGATGGCATCACGAACAGGTCTGTTGCATCGTAGACATCGCGCATCACCTCGTCGTCATTGATCCAGCCGAGCTCGACCACTTGGAAACGCTGCTTGAATTTCTCGATCCGCCCTTTGTCGTTCAGGGTCAATAGGCAGACCGGTTGATCGACCGCGAGCCTGTCGAGGGCTTCGATGATGTACTGCAACCCCTTGAAGTCGTTATGTACCGAACGGAAACAGAGGACCAACCTTCCCGGCTCGATACCCAGTCGCGCTTTCGCGGCAGCCTGATTGCCACCCTTGAAAAACTCGAGATCCAAACCAAACGGAATACGATGTACTGGCACACCTTCAAACAGTGGCGACTGCATGACCATGTTCTCCATCCACTTCGAGGCCACGATCACTTCGAAATTAGACCGACGATATGCGAACCTCTTCAGACGGAAATTGATTGCCGTAGTGTCCGATGAGATCTGGAAGTCGGTGGTGAGGTCGGGACAACTGCCGCAGCCGGTCTTCCAGCGAGAGCAGGCAAACGGGTGAATACAGTGCCCAGTCATCGCCCATGGGTCGTGCAGCGTCCATACTGTGGGCTTGAGCGCCGTCAACGCGGGCAGTGATTGCAGGCTCAGAAAACCAGAATGAATGATGTGGTAGTGGACGAGGTCGGCCTCCACGAACTCAGGAAAGCGCCGGAGATGTATGCCGTTACTGTAAAGCTGCGACTGCAGCGACAGCACTTTTTCGACCCCCCTCGTCAAGCGATTGATTTTGCGTAATGCCTGCCCTTCCAGGCTGATAACGCCCTCCTCGAGGCGGTCCTGCTCCCAAACGAAGTGCTTTGACGAAACACCGAGATTTGCCAGATAAGGCCTGAGCGAAAGGCCATTGAAGCGGCGGCCCGGAGACTGATAGCCGTTTACCTGCAATATCTTCATGTTGCGCTTTAGATCGCTCTAAGAGTTTAGATGCCTTGCTAGGGAGTCCTGAAGCCAAGACCGATTGAGTCAGGATACTGAGAGTGTTGCGGTCGATTCGGGCCGCCCAACCGGTCGGACTTATTGCTTACAAAAATGCACCCAGTGCCAAAGTGTTCGCAGGCTCACCTGCTGCGTTCTGATCTCACAAAACTTAAGACCATTGTCACGCGCGAGTTCGGCAAGCTGTGAAACCGACCAGCTGATCGAAGGCTCATAGACCTTCATCTCTGCATCCCGCTTGTCTACACCGTCGTACAACTCTTCGAGGAATTGAACGACGAAGATCCCGTTTGGTGCCAGGTGATCTTTCAGGACATTGAAATAGTCCTGGACCAGCGCGCGGGAAAGGTGCTGCATGACTACAACCGAGAACACCAGATCAATGCCCGACGGAATATCCTCGTGATAGCGCGATGCAAGCACTGGCGTAAAGTTGCCGATACCATGGGCAGAGAGGAACTCGGTAGCTCGGGCCAGGAGCTTCTGGCTCACATCGATACCCCAGACATGTTTTACGTGCGGCGCGATTAGCAAAGTTTCCCGCCCATAGCCGCAGCCAATAACAACGACCCTAGTTTCTGGAGTCAGAGTCGAGAACTGCGATATCGCTTCGGCAGCGTCATAGCCACCATATTCGTTCAAGCTGAATTCTCGCAGGCCCTGGTAAATTGGATGACGATCGAAATAATTTTCTTCGTCCTGTAATCTTTCCCAATACTCCCGATTTCCTACCACTCTTTGGTTTTTTTCAGATTCCAATTTTCTACTCCAATAATTGACTAGGCGTCCGGAAGCAGACCCTCGACTTTCATCCTTCGGCGAGCACTTCGAGCGAATATCCCATGACCATCTGGCCATGCAACACGACGGAAGTATCGCAATACAGATCGATCACATTCGTATATTCCTTCAACGGAAACATTCGATTCAATTCACCGATCGCCAGCCCCGGGCTGACAAAATAGGTTCCCGGAGCAAGCTTCATGGGATCAATCGAACAACGAACAATGCACCGCGTCGTCGATCTCAGATCAATGTCCGGATTGTTGCCGTCAAAATCATTACTTGCAAAATTCGTAATCACCCAGCCTTGGCTGTTCTCGAGGCGAAATCCGACCAGTAGTTTGGCCTGAACCCCATGCTCTGCGCATACTTCTGCGATGACACGCGGATTCCACTCGCAGACCATTTCGATTTTTATCCTGTCATTCCAGGTGAAGATATTCGGCGGGCGCAGGCCGCTAATTCGCAACTGGCTTATCCAGGCACCCCCATGTCCCCAATGTTTTTCGAGACCACTCATACCGACGTCGAGCAAGTAATGGCCGTCCTGACCAGCAGCCTTAAGTTTTAAAGGCTCTCCGCCGGGTACATCCTCAACCGGCATCTGCTCGGCCTTCGGGAACATCAGCTGGTAGTAACGATTGGTAACCTCGTCAGGATCCCCAATCGCTTCTAACCCACCTTTATCGATCAGGATGAGCCGGTCGCAAAACGACTTGACGGTGAAGATATCGTGACTAACGAAAAGAATCGTCTTACCGCGTGCCTTGAATGCACGCATGAAATCCACACACTTCTTCTGAAAACGAACGTCGCCGACAGCCAATGCTTCGTCGATGATCAGAATATCCGGATCGACATGGATCGAAACGGAAAATGCCAAGCGAACGAACATTCCGCTTGAATAAACCTTGACCGGCTGATCGATGAATTCACCAATGTCAGCAAAGGCAATGATCGCTTCAGCCTGATCACGCATTTCAGCCTTTGAACAACCCATTAAAGCGCCATGAAAATAGATATTTTCCCTACCGGTCAGCTCCGGATTAAAACCAGCACCAAGCTCCAATAACGATGCAATCGTACCATCGATCGAGACTTCGCCAGAAGTCGGCTTAAGCACACCAGCGATGATCTTTAGTAGGGTCGACTTACCCGAACCGTTGCGACCAATAATACCAAGACTTTCACCTTCAGAAACGCTAAAACTGACATCCTTGAGAGCATTATGATTCTTGTGCCGGCATTTACCGAATGGCAGAAAGATCTCGAGCGCATGATCCGTTTTCGAATTAAATAACTTATATGTCTTGGTCAAGCCGCGAACAGAAATAACATTACCCATGAATGTCAATCAATCAGAGAACATCGGCGAAATCATATTTCGCCTTTTTAAAAACGAAACAACCCAAAACAAGAAGACTACTAGAAATTAACCAAAAATATAGCGTTTGGATCGGTTTTTCAAAGAACCAGACATTAAAAAGCAGAGAGTCGCGATAACCCTGAACGATATAATTTACCGGATTGAGAGCTAGCAACCACGAAAACCTCTCCGGTAACATTTTTGCGTCCCATAAGATTGGCGTCCCCCACAATCCAATCTGAATCAAAATTGCCATCACGCCCTGAAAATCACGAAAAAATACCTGAATCACTGAGCACAATATAGAAATTGCTAAAACCAGCACCACCATTGCGATCAAGTAGTAACCGAGCTGCAACCAGAAAATATTTGGAAATTTTCCATAAAAAATGAAGAGTAGAAGTAAAAGCAGCAGATTAACAGCGTGGACATAAAGCGATGATGCAGCCTTCACGATTGGTAGTAATTCAGTAGCAAAGCTCATCTTCTTCACAAGAAAACTGTACTCAACGATTGAATTTCCTCCAGATACAACGGCATCGCTGATATAAAACCAGACAATCAATCCAGTGATTAACCAGAGATCAAAGCTAACACCATTGATCGGTGCCGAGCGAAATCCGATATTGAAAACGAAGAGTAGTACTGCAATCGTTGAAAAGGGTGCAGCAAACGCCCAAAAAGCCCCAAAAAAAGTCCCCAAATATCGCCGCTTAAAATCTGAACTGACAAGATTTTTAAAAATGGCAAAATATCGCAAAATATTCAAAAACACCCCCTCCGATTATTCACTCTAAATATAACCAGATTGTTAGCGAAATAGTCGCATGATCCAACGGCCAACACGAATTGGAAAAAACATCTGATACCGATTTAGATGAGAATGGAGAACTTGAGTGATTGCACGTTGTTCGTTCAATTGCAAGCATATCGTAGAATATTGCTCCTGACATTGAACTAGGGCGGCACGCTGTTCATTCAATTGCAAACACATCGCAGAATATTGCCCCTGACATTGAACCAGGGCTGCGGTCAGATCGCGACGTTCTGCATGCAAACGGCTCGATCCAATACTCAGTGGTTGACTCCACATCGCTGTATCGGCGTAACTGGCTCCAATGAAGCACCTTCCGTCTGGTTCGACATGAAGCAGCTCTGTCCTATAGCCAATCGGCACGATGATCTCAAGAGTAGCTAGTGCGCAAAAGATGGAGTGAAGTTCGATGAGTAGCACTGGGCGGTGTTGACGAAGAACGTCTACTGCACCGGCAAGCGCCAAATGCTCAGACCCTTCAATATCGATCTTTATGCACGCGGGGGACACCCCAGTATCCTTAACGAACTGGTCGAGCGTGGTGAGTTCCACATCAACCTCAGTAAAGCCCTGCTCGGCAAGACGCTCATCAGACAAGGTTGTGTGCGCACCGTCGAGATAGGAGGCGCTACTTATCCCATCATCAACATTGTGATGCACATTAAATTTACACTTACCTAGCTCATCCGCAACGGCCAACGGAAAAATCCGAATTCTATCGTGCACGTCCGGATTTTCGGAGAGATTTAACTTTAGACGATCAATATTGAACGGATTGGGTTCGAAGACATAAACACGGCCACTCGGACCAACCAGTTGAGCAAACTGCATGCTGTTTACACCGACGAATCCACCAAGATCGAATATTGTCTTTCCGATAAGTTCGTGTTGCTCAAGGTAATTGATAAGGAAACTGTCGTAATTTCCTTGCTCGTAGTATTCCAAGTAGCTTGGAACTACATAAACTGCTAACCCGACCAAACTGCCCCGTTCGAAGCGATGAAGCACTGGCTGTTCACTCACAGCATAAGCAATTTCGAAGGTTTCGCGCGGCCAGTCTCCTTGCAAGCGCGACCCACGAATACGGGCCTTATTCCAAAGAGCGCGATAGCTTTCCTCGCCCTGCTTCGGGTCATCCTGAAATGAAGTTGAGATCCGAACGAAATAGTGGCCACGAGAAATTGCCTGAAACCCGAGGTCATGTAAAAACCGACGAAGACTTCCCAGGGTATAACGGTTGCAGTGCATACCCCTAGTTTCTTCCAGGACATCGGACGAATCCAATCCTCGCTCGTCAAGACCGTCTGCAATTACATCATTATCAACAGCAAAATCCGGTGTATTTATAACAATCACCGCCTCTGGCGAAAGAATAGCCTTCAAAGCCTGAAGAATTTCGCGCAGCTCGATTCGAGGCACATGCTCAACAAAGTCCAGCATGATCACTACATCAATCAAGGGGCGTGCCGAATATTTATTTTGCTCAACATAGGCGCGAATGAATTCGATTGCATCAGCACAAATTATTTGCGGCCCCTTAATAGCGAATTTCTCCAAAAACTCAGTAGCAATTTCGCATGCCGCCACAGAAAAATCAACCCCAATGTAGGTACTGGCACCAGCCTCCCACACGTGCTTGATTGTTTCACCACGACCGAATCCGAATTCGAGAATATTGGCACCGGATAAGTTGACATGACTTAGAATTTCCTTATCATGCTCACGCAGGTCGCCGTTAAGGAATTCCTCAACACCTTCTACACCATAATTCAAATTATTACCTTCGCCATCTTTACGCAAAAAGTAAGCCGAATTATATTTCTCAGCAAGATATCCCAATTTTAATTCCTTTTCGCGCAATATCAATCAGACTTACGCCTTAGCCCAGACTGTTCGATTTACAAAATCGGTATAACTCAATACAATACGAAGAATCTTTTCCGAGACGTAGCCAGCGTCGTAGTCAGCGACTACTTTTTGTATTCGCTTCGATTTGCGATTTTGGCCAGTCGTCACACGTACAGCATCAAGCACTCGTCCGGCTTTCAAGCCGCACATGATCAAAGTCCCTTCATCCATTCCCTCGGGCCGTTCGTGCGCATTGCGAATCGTAATCGCCGATAGATTCAGTAGCGAAGCCTCTTCGGTAATCGTCCCGCTGTCCGATAGGACACAAAATGCCTTCATTTGCAGCTTCACATAGTCAAAAAAGCCAAACGGTTTGAGGAAGCGAATCCTCGAGTCGAGCCCCTCAATGCCGAGCTTTTCCAGGCGCTGGCGGGTGCGCGGATGGGTTGAAACAATCACTGGCATGTCGTAAAGCTCGGCCAGCGCGCGCAGGCTGTCCAGCAAGTCCTGCAGATTGGCTGGTGTATCGACGTTCTCTTCGCGATGGGCACTCACCAGAAAGTAGCGCTCGGGTACGAGCGCCAGTTGGTCGAGAACGCTGGACTCGAGAATCTTCGGCATGAAGTGGTTCAACACTTCCTGCATATGTGAGCCTGACTTGATGATGCGGTCTGCAGGAATTCCTTCAGCAAGCAAATAACGTCGGGCGTGTTCGGTCAGCACGATGTTTATGTCGCTCAGGTGGTCGAGCACCTTGCGATTCAACTCTTCCGGAACCCGTTGATCGAAGCAACGATTGCCTGCCTCCATGTGGAAGACCGGTATCTTGCGCCGCTTGGCCGAAATGACTGACAGGCAGGAGTTCGTATCACCGTAAAGCAAAAGCGCGTCGGGCTGCTCCTTCTCCAACACCTCATCAGACTTCTCGATCACGCGGGCGATCGTTTGCGCAGCATTGTTGCCAACAGCGCCAAGAAAATGATCAGGCTTGCGAATGCCAAGATCATCAAAAAAGACCTGATTGAGCTCGTAATCGAAATTCTGCCCAGTATGAACCAGTATGTGCTGCGTATGCTGGTCAAATTCGGCAATGACGCGCGACATCTTGATCAACTCAGGTCGAGTGCCAACTATCGTCATCACCTTAAGCATTCAACTGCTCCCGAATGAAGCTGAGTCTGCTAAGTAGCTTCTTGACTTCACCGACATCCAGCCGTTCCGTATTGTGCGAGGTGTAGTCCTCGAAGCTGGCAATTTCGATTTCACCCTCGACCGAAAACTTTGCGTAGTTGAGATCCCGGTTGTCAGCAGGGATCCGATAATATCGACCCATATCATCGGCCTTGGCAAGCTCTTCCCGTGCAATGAGCGATTCGTATAGTTTTTCACCATGTCGGGTTCCGATCACGCGAATCTCGGTTGGTTGTTCGAACAACTCTTTCAAGGCCTGAGCCAAAACCTCGATTGTCGATGCCGGGGCCTTCTGGACAAAAATGTCACCCTGGTGAGCATGCTCGAAGGCATGAAGAACGAGATCCACAGAGTCTTCGAGTGACATCAGGAATCGAGTCATCGCGGGGTCAGTGATGGTCAGCGGCTTGCCTTCCTTAATCTGCTTGACAAAAAGGGGAATAACCGAACCGCGTGAGGCCATGACATTGCCGTAGCGAGTGGCACAGAAAACGGTCTCGCCTTCCGAGCGCATTCGAGCTTTGGCCACCATCAACTTTTCCATCATAGCCTTAGAAATACCCATGGCGTTGATCGGATAAACAGCCTTGTCGGTGCTGAGAACGACGACACGCTCGACATTGTTCGCGATCGCTGCGTTCATTACGTTTTCTGCTCCGAGCACGTTCGTGCGCACGGCCTCCATCGGGTAGAACTCACAGGATGGAACCTGCTTCAGCGCCGCCGCATGAAAAACATAGTTCACGCCCTTCATTGCCTCGTGAATGCTGTCGTAGTTCCGAACGTCGCCAATGTAGAACTTCAACTTCGGATTGTTAAAAGCAATCCGCATGTCTTCCTGTTTCTTCTCGTCACGACTGAAAATACGAATCTCCTTCACATCCGTGTCGAGAAAGCGCTTCAGCACCGCGTTGCCGAAGGAACCGGTGCCACCCGTGATCATCAGGGTCTTGTCGATAAACATCTTGTGATACCTTTTCACTTGCTTCTTATTTGAATTCTTGCATGCGCTGTATGAGGGCAGGCCATTCTGGCGCCACATAGCCGCTTGCCTCCCTAAAACGTGTTGCATCGAGAGATCGATCGATCACCAAAGAGTCGTCTGGCACGATATGAATACTCTTCCCGTAGGCCTGAGCCACCAGATTTAACAGCGCATACTTATCGATAGGTTTCGCAGCGACGTGATAAAGCCCGTGCATTTGTGGCCGCGGCAATACGAAATCGCGAATCACGCGGGCGAGTTCGACTGTGGGTAGTCCTGAAAAAATTGCGTGCGTAAAGCCTTTAACCGATTGCTGTTGGGCTAGAAACCAGCCTACTAAGCTTCTCTGGCCAGAGAGTTCGTGGCCGATGATTGAGGTCCGCAGCGTGATCGCATGCGGATAGTCGACCTCGCCGAGCAGCTTGGTGCGCCCATAAATATCGTCGGCATCGGGAAAATCCGATTCCTGGTAGTTGCCCTTGACACCGGAAAACACACAGTCTGTACTGATGTGCACAAGCCGCGCTCCGACCGCCTGACAGAGTGCCGCTAGCCGGTGTGGGAGCAAGGTGTTGATCGGAACCGCCAGCAAGGGGTCATTGGCATCAGCAAGCTGCTTAACGAGACCGATGCAGTTCACGACGACCTGGGGTCGCGCGGCAGCATAGGCTCGAACCAACGAGTCGTGATTCTCGACATCGACTCCGATCAGCAGGTGATCGGATCGGTCACTCGAAAAATTGCGGCGCGCCTCTTCGCCCCGGGCCGTGCCGTATACGCACAGAGAGGAATCTTCAGACAAAACACGGAACACGGCGTTGCCGAGCATGCCGGTGACGCCCAAAACCAAGATATTCATTAAACCACTCACCTCTCATTGGACCGGGAGATCGTCGTCGATTCTCAGCCTTCAGCGCCCTCCAGGGCTATTGAATTCCACGGTCATCGCCAAGAATCCCCCAATCAGAACATCCAGCGCCGGTAGGGAAGCTTGAAAGACCAACAAAAACTGTAACGCGCTGCATTGCAGCATGAGAATCCACCCAACGGCTGACGCGATTGTTTGAGATTGTTTCCAGCGTGGGCAAAAGGGGCTTGGTACGCGGGGGGGGGGGACTCGAACCCTCACACCCTTGCGGGCGTCAGGACCTGAACCTGGTACGTTTACCAATTTTGCCACCCGCGCCGCATTGTGCAGTCTGTCAACGCCACCCCAAAGGGCCGGGGGCCTCAAGATCAGCCGATATTAGCGGCAGGATGCAGCCTGTCCGGAGACGCGCCCGCGAATTGCCCACCGGTTAGGTGTATCGCACCGGAGCCGCAACAAGGCAGCGTACATTGGCTGGCAGGCTCAGCAGTATTGGCATGAGGAGGAGGATACAAAGGACCACGGCATGCCGATTCCCTAGGCAAAAGCAACGCTCCAACACCGCTCGCTTTGGGGGGTGTTCGCAGTGACGCTACGAACTGGCGATCATCTCCTTTGGCTGGGCAGAAAAATGACGCATCAGGCAAAAACCTCGGCTTCCGTGAAAGGTATTCCTTGCGCGTCCTTGGCCGAAAGCGCGGGGGGCAAGCCTGCAGGCCACCCCACGTTGAGCGTGCTGTCATCCCAGGCAATGCAGCGCTCGTGTTCAGGCGCGTAGTAGGCCGTGGTTTTGTAGAGAAATTCCGCTGTCTCGCTGAGGGTGATGAACCCATGGGCAAAGCCTTCCGGCACCCACAACTGCTTTTTGTTCTCCGCAGACAGTCGCTCACCCACCCATTTCCCGAAAGTTGGTGACGACTTTCTCAGATCCACCGCCACGTCGAACACTTCGCCTTGCACCACGCGCACCAGTTTGCCCTGGGGTTTCTTCACCTGGTAATGCAAGCCTCGCAGCACGCCCTTGACGCTGCGGCTGTGGTTGTCCTGCACAAAGCACACCTGCTTGCCAAGTGCGGCTTCAAACTGGGCTTGATTGAAACTCTCGAAGAAGAATCCGCGCTCATCGCCAAACACTCGGGGCTCAACGACAACAACATCGGGAATGGCGGTGGGCGTCACTTTCATCACAAAATCCTCTCTGTCAGCAGGCGCAGCAGGTATTGGCCATAACCATTCTTTGCCAGCGGCTTGGCCAAACGCTCCAACTGCTCGGCGTTGACCCACCCTTGCCTGAAGGCAATCTCTTCCGGACAAGCCACTTTCAACCCCTGCCGGTGCTCCAGCGTGGCGATGAACTGGCTGGCTTCCAGCAGGCTGTCGTGGGTGCCGGTGTCCAGCCAGGCATAGCCGCGCTGCATGATTTGCACGCTGAGTTGCCCTTGCGCCAGGTAGGCCTGGTTCACCGAGGTGATTTCAAGCTCGCCCCGCGCGCTGGGCTTCACCGCCTTGGCGATGTCCACCACCTGCTGGTCGTAAAAGTACAGGCCGGTCACGGCGTAGTTGCTTTTGGGCTGGGCAGGTTTTTCTTCAATGCTGTTGGCCTTGCCGGCCGCATCAAACGCCACCACCCCATAGCGCTCCGGATCCTGCACATGGTAAGCAAACACGGTGGCCCCGGTGGCTTGCTGGTCGGCATTGCCGAGCAGGTGGGCCAGGTCATGGCCGTGAAAAATGTTGTCGCCCAGCACCAGGGCGCTGGGGTGGTTGCCAATGAAGGCATCGCCGATGATGAAGGCTTGCGCCAAGCCGTCGGGACTGGGCTGTACCGCGTACTGCAGGTTCAACCCCCACTGACTGCCATCGCCCAGCAGTTGCTGAAAGCGAGGCGTGTCTTGCGGTGTGCTGATCACCAGGATGTCCCGCATGCCGGCCAACATCAGCGTGCTCAGCGGGTAGTAAATCATGGGCTTGTCGTACACCGGCAGCAGCTGCTTGCTCATGGCCAGGGTGGCTGGGTGAAGCCGGGTGCCGGAGCCACCGGCGAGGATGATGCCTTTGCGTTGGGTCATGGGAGGATTTCCTGAAAATGTTCGGTGAGCATGCGGGCCACGCCCTGCTGCCAGGGGGGCAAATGCAGGCCGAAAGCGGCTTGCAGCTTGTGGGTGTTCAGTCTGGAATTGAGTGGACGTTTGGCCGGCGTGGGGTAGCTGGCGCTGGGAATGGCCAGCACGGCGTCTGGCGCCACCTTCAATTCAACGCCAGCTTGCTGCGCTGACAACAGCACAAACCTGGCATAACCGTGCCAGGAGGTTTGCCCGGCCGCGGACAGGTGGTAGATGCCAGACGCCGGGGTGGGCGGATTGGTCACCCGGCTCTCCATGCTGCGAATGGCATGGGCAGTGACATCGGCCAGCAAATCGGCCCCGGTGGGCGCGCCCACTTGGTCGTCAATCACGTTCAGGCTGCTGCGTTCGCGGGCCAGCCTCAGCATGGTCTTGGCAAAGTTGCCTCCACGCGCGCCGTAAACCCAGCTGGTGCGAAAAATCAGGTGCCGGCAGCCGCTGGCAACCACCAGCCGCTCCCCCTCCAGCTTGCTAGCGCCGTAGACATTGAGGGGGGCGGTGGGATCTGTCTCCAGCCACGGCGTGTCGCCCTGGCCATCAAACACGTAATCGGTGGAGTAGTGCACCAGCAAGGCGCCCAGCCGGGCTGCCTCCTGCGCCAAAACACCCGGCGCGGTGGCATTGATGGCCTGGGCCAGTGCGTGCTCTGTCTCGGCCTTGTCCACCGCGGTGTGGGCTGCGGCATTCACGATCACATCGGGCCGCACCTGGCGCACGGCATCGGCAATGCCTTGGGGATTGGTGAAGTCACCGCAGAGGTCGGTGCTGGCGGTGCCCAGTGCCACCACATCGCCCAACACGCCCAGCGAGCGCTGCAGCTCCCACCCCACCTGGCCACCTTTGCCAAACAAAAGAATCTTCATGTCCGCTCTTTATGACGATTTTTATGTAACCCAGTACGGCGCCGACCGGGTGACAGATGCTGTGCGCAAACCGCACTCGCGCAGGCAGCGCGATGCCCATGTTGCCGCGGGTGGCCAGCGGCAAACGAGACAGCAGCGGTCACCATGCGGCAGCCCAATCAGGCGTATTGCTTTTCAACCCAATGGCGGTAGGCGCCCGACTGCACATGGGCCACCCATTCTGGGTTGTCCAGGTACCACCGAACCGTCTTGCGAATGCCAGTTTCAAAGGTTTCGGCGGGCTTCCAGCCCAACTCGCGCTCCAGCTTGCGCGCGTCAATGGCGTAACGCCGGTCATGGCCGGGCCGGTCTTTGACGTAGGTGATTTGATCGCGGTAAGAAAGGCCGTCTGACCGCGGACGCAACTCGTCCAGCAAGGCACACAAGGTGTTGACGATCTCGATGTTGGGCTTTTCATTCCAGCCGCCCACGTTGTACACCTCACCCAAGCGACCTGCTTGCAGCACCCGCCGGATGGCACTGCAATGGTCTGTCACGTACAACCAGTCGCGAACCTGCATGCCGTCGCCGTACACCGGCAGCGGCTTGCCTGCCAAGGCATTCACGATCATCAATGGGATGAGCTTTTCCGGAAAATGGTAGGGCCCGTAGTTGTTGGAGCAGTTGGTGGTGAGCACTGGCAAGCCATAGGTGTGGTGGTAGGCGCGAACCAGATGGTCAGAGGCGGCCTTGGACGCTGAATACGGGCTGTTGGGTTCGTAACGGTGCGTCTCGGTAAAAGCCGGATCGTCTTTGGCCAGCGAGCCATAGACCTCGTCGGTCGACACGTGCAGAAATCGGAAAGTGGCCTTGTCGGTTTCTGCCAAATCACCCCAGTGGGAACGCACCGCCTCCAACAAACGAAAGCTGCCCACGATGTTGGTCTGGATGAAGTCTTCGGGGCCGTGAATGGAGCGGTCCACATGGGACTCGGCGGCGAAATTGACTACCGCCCGTGGCCGGTGTTCGGCCAGCAGGCGATTCAACAACGCCGTGTCCGCGATGTCACCCTGCTCAAACACATGGCGCTTGTCGCCGTTCAACGATGCCAGGTTTTCCAGATTGCCCGCATAGGTGAGTTTGTCGAGGTTCACCACGGTTTCGTCGGAATGGCGCAGCCAGTCCAGCACGAAGTTGCTGCCTATGAAGCCAGCACCACCGGTCACCAAAATGCTCATGTTCAAATCCGCTTAAAAATGGAGCCGGCGATCAGGCCGAGATTGCCCAACAAGGTTTGCCTGTTAACGTCCAAACACCCCACACCCACCAGTTGGTCAGTCAGTCCCAGATTTCTGGCCTTGGGATATTTTGCAAGCAGCGGCCCATGATGCAACCACCGGTACTGCCCAAAGACCATGTCTACCGCAGCCGCTAACCACCAGACAGGCCCACCGGGCTTGCTTCTCAACGGTGGGAATGTGACCAAGCAGGAGAGACTTGGTGCGCGGGGGGGGACTCGAACCCCCACACCCTTGCGGGCGTCAGGACCTAAACCTGGTGCGTCTACCAATTTCGCCACCCGCGCGGTTGTGCAGCCTGTCAACCGTCACCGCCTGCGCCTCAAGGGCCGGGCGGCGAGTTTGTGGTGCCTTAGATCAGCACGCATTTTAGCGGCAGGATGAGCCCTTCCCGGGGCCCACAGGCCCCGAAATCTCAGGCCACGCCAGGCGTGTCGCGCCGAATCCGGAACCAGGCGGCGTACATGGCCGGCAGGCTCAGCAGCGTCAGCACCGTGGCCACGATCAGCCCGCCCATGATGGCCACCGCCATCGGGCCCCAGAACACGCTGCGCGACAGCGGGATCATGGCCAGCACCGCCGCGGCCGCGGTCAGCACGATGGGCCGCAGCCGGCGCACCGCCGACTCGACGATGGCATCCCAGGCCAGCACGCCGCGCGCGCGGTCCTGCTCGATCTGGTCGATCAGGATCACCGAGTTGCGCTGGATCATGCCCATCAGCGCAATCACCCCCAGCAGCGCCACAAAACCAAACGGCCGGTTCAGCAGCAGCAGCGCCCCGGCCACGCCGGCAATGCCCAGCGGCCCGGTCAGGAACACCAGCACCGAGCGGCTGAAGCTCTGCAATTGCAGCATCAGCAGCGTGAAGGTCAAAAACAGCATGATGGGCAGGCCGGCCGCAATCGACGACGAGCCCTTGGCGCTTTCCTCCACCGCGCCGGCCACCTCGATGCGGTAGGCCCGCTGGCCGGCGGCATGCCACTTCGCCTCCAGCGCCTTGAGCTGAGGCAGCAGTTCGTTGGTGACGGTGGCGCCCTGCAGGCCCTCCACAATGTCGCTCTGCACGGTGATGGCGTAGTCGCGCCCCTCGCGCCACATCACGCCGGGCTCCCAGCCGAACACCGGTTTGGCGATCTGGGTCAGCGGAATGGACTTGCCCGAGGCGGTGGGCAGGTAGGCGTTGCCCAGGTCGCTGATGGCGTTGCGCTCGTCCAGCGGCTGGCGCAACACGATGTCGATCAGTTTGTCGCCCTCGCGGTACTGGCCCACGGTGGCGCCGGCCAGCAGCGTGCGTGAGGCCTGTGCGATGGACTGGCTGGTGACACCCAGGGCGCGGGCCTTGGCCTGGTCCACCGCCAGCCGCAGCGCCTTGACCGACTCGTTCCAGTTGTCGTTGACGCCGCGGGTGTGCGGGCTCTGCCGCATCGCCGCCTTGACCTCGTCGGCACGTGCCCGCAGCACCGCCGGGTCGCTGCCCACCACCCGGAACTGCACCGGGTAGGGCACGGGGGGCCCGTTGGGCAGCAATTTCACGCGGCCGCGGATTTCCGGGAACTCACTCGCCAACAGCGCCGGCAGCTTGATGCGCAGGCTTTCGCGCACCGCCAGGTCGCTGGGCAGCACGATCAGCTGCGATACATTGGTCTGCGGGAACACCTGGTCCAGCGGCAGATAAAAGCGCGGCACGCCCGAGCCCACCCAGCTGGTGACCGAGGCCACGGCGGGCTCGGCCATCAGCCGCTGCTCCACCCGTTTGGCCACCGCCTCGCTGGCGGCGAAACCGGTGCCCTCGGGCGACCACAGGTCCACCACAATCTCGGGCCGGCTGGAGTCGGGGAAAAACTGCTGTTGCACCCGGCCCATGCCGGCAATGCCCAGGGCAAAGGTCAGCAGCGTGGCACCGATGGTGATCCAGCGGTGCTGCACACACCAGTCCACCGTGGCGCGGAAGCGGCGGTAGAACGGCGTGTCAAAGTGCTCGTGGTGGTCGGCATCGGTGGTCGACACCGGCTTGGCCTTGAGCAAGGCATTGCCCAGGTAAGGCACAAAGTACACCGACACAAACCAGCTCAGCATCAGCGCAATCACCGTCACCGCGAAGATGGCAAAGGTGTATTCACCGGTGGTGGACTTGGCAAGGCCAATCGGCAAAAAGCCCACCGCGGTGATCAGGGTGCCGGTCAGCATGGGCATGGCCGTGACCTCGTAGGCGAAGGTGGCGGCACGCACCTTGTCGTAGCCCTCCTCCATCTTGCGCACCATCATCTCCACCGCAATGATGGCGTCGTCCACCAGCAGGCCCAGCGCAATGATCAGCGAACCCAGCGAGATCTTGTGCAGGCCGATGCCCCAGAAATCCATCGCCAGAAAGGTCACCGCCAGCACCAGCGGGATGGTGATGCCCACCACCAGGCCGGGGCGGATGTCGATGTGCCAACCGAAGCGTCCGCCCTTGTGCAGGCCCAACGCCACAAAGCTCACCGCCAGCACAATCACCACCGCCTCGATCAGCACCCGGATGAACTCGCCCACCGAGCGCGCCACCGCCTTGGGCTGGTCTTGCACCTGCACCAGCGTCACGCCGGCCGGCAGCGTGGCGGAAATCGCGGCAGTGGTCTGGTCCAGCGCCTTGCCCAGCGCGATGATGTCGCCGCCCTTGGCCATTGACACCCCCAGCGCAATCACCTCCTGGCCCTGGTGCCGCACCTTGACCTGGGGCGGGTCCACATAGCCGCGGCTGACGGTGGCGATGTCGCCCAGCCGCAGCTGGTTGCCGCCTGTGCCGCGGATGGGCATGGCGCGCAAATCCTCCAGCGCGTTGAACTGGCCGGCCACCCGCACCTGCACCACGTCCTGCGGCGACTGGATGGCCCCGGCGCTCTCCACCGCGTTCTGCTGGCCCAGCTGGGCCAGCACCTGGTTGAAGTCCAGCCCCAGCTGGGCCAGGCGCTTCTGCGACAGCTCGATGTAGACCTTCTCATCCTGCACACCGAACAACTCCACCTTGGCCACATCGGGCACGCGCAGCAGCCGCTGGCGCACCTCGTCGGCAAAGGTCTTCAGTTCGGCGGCGTTGAAGCCGTCGGACTGCAGCGCGTAGATCACGCCATAGACATCGCCAAACTCGTCGTTGAAAAACGGCCCCTGTACCCCTGGCGGCAGCGTGCCGCGGATGTCGCCGATCTTCTTGCGGACCTGGTACCAGACATTGGCCACCTCGCCCGGTTTGGACGAGTCCCTGATCTGGAAAATGATCAGCGACTCGCCCGGCTTGGAGTAGCTGCGGATCTTGTCGGCATAGGGCGCCTCCTGCAGCGTGCGCTCCAGCTTGTCGGTCACCTGCTCGGCCACCTGCTGGGCGGTGGCGCCCGGCCAGTAGCTGCGCACCACCATGGCCCGGAAGGTGAACGGCGGGTCTTCGTCCTGGCCCAGCTGGAAATAGGAGGCCACGCCCAGCAGCAACAACACCACCATCAGGTAGCGGGTCAGGGCCGGGTGTTCCAGCGCCCAGCGCGACAGGTTGAAGCTGGTCTTGGGCTGGGCCAGCGCGGCGCCGGTGTCTTGCGGCGCGGGGTGGTGTTCGCTCATGGCCGCCTCACTTCGCGGCCAAGGCCGGGGCGGCGGACGCTGGCGTCACCGGTGCGGCACCCAGTGCGGGCGAAGCCGCCTTGTCCTGGTAAACCGTCACCTTCTGCCCCGGCGACAGCACATGCACACCGGCCACCACCACCTGCTGGCCGGGTTGCAGACCGGCGGCGATCACCGCATCGTTGCCGTCGGCGGTGGCCACCTGCACAGGCTGCACCTTGACCGTCATGCTGGCCGGGTCCAACACCCACACCGCCGTCTGCTGGCCCTCCTGGCGCAGCGCGCTGGTGGGCAGCTTGATGGCCTGCAGGCCGACGGCACTCAGCGAGGCCGGCAGCACCGACACCGTGGCGCCCAGCGGCGGGCTGTCCTTGCTGTCGATCGCCACCTTCACCGTGAAGGTGCGGGTGACCGGGTCGGCGCTGGCACCCACCTCGCGCACCTTGCCGGCCACGGTGGCGCCTGGCCCCCAGCCCCGCACCTGCACCGCGTCACCCACGCGGAGTGCGGCCACCTTGTCTTCGGGCACGGCAAACACCACGTCGCGCGGTCCGTCCAGCGCCAGCCGCAGCACCGGTGCACCGGCCGCCACCACCTGGCCGGGCTCGGCGTCCACCGCCGTCACCACGCCGGCGGCGTCGGCCACCAGGCTGGTGTAGCGGGCCTGGTTGCCCTGGGCCGACAGCTGGGCCTGGGCCTGCTCCAGGCCGGCCTGCGCGCCCTTCAGCGTGGCCTCGCGGCGCTCCAGCTCGGCGCCGCTGATGAAGTTCTGCGCCTGCAGGTCGCGGTAGCGTTTGAAGTCGGCCGCGGCCAGGTCGCGCTGGGTCAGCGCGGCGGCGGCCTGGGCCCGGGCGGCGTCGGCCGCCAGCCGGTAGTCCTGGCCGTCCAGCTGGGCCAGCAGCTGGCCCGGTTTGACGCGCTGGCCGACCTCGGCCTGGCGCTGCAGAATCTTGCCACCCACCCGGAAACCCAGCCGCGACTCCACCCGGGCCCGCACCTCGCCGGCGTACTCGTGGGCCGACAACAGGCCGGACACCCCCACCGTCATGACCTTGACGGCTCGCACCGGCTCGGCCGGGGGCGCGGGGCGGCTGCAGGCGGCCAGCAGGCCCACGGAAACGAGCATGGCGAGGCGGTGGAGTTTCATGGCGGATTTTTAATGACTGACTGGTTAGTAATCTAAGCGAAGGCGGAACGCTTGTCAAACGGGCTTCTGTGGACCGGTCTTCGACCTGCTCGACTTTTGGCGGGGGTAAAAACGCCTGCTCGGGTTTATTCTCCGGCTGTCATTCGCACCCAGCCAGGAGGTCGCCATGTCAGCCAACACCCCCACTGCGCCCGCCGCCGGCGTCGAGCGCATGCTGTCACTGGGAAAGGACGCCGTGGCCCTGCTGCGCGACGGCGCCCTGGTGCTGCTGGCCATGTTGCTGGTGGCCTTTCCCAGCGCGCTGAACGACATCCTGATGCGTGCCGGCTTCGAAGAAGGCAGCGTGGTGGGCTTCAAATGGAAAGCCAAGCTGGTGCAGAGTGACGAATCGCTGAAGGCCGCGCAGGCCACCATCGCCAGCCTGCAGGAACAGCTGAAAAAATCCAACGACGCCCTGGCGGCCGCCAACGGGTCCATCCAGAACGGGGAGCTGCGGGCTTCACTGCAGTCGGTCGAACGGTCCGGCCGCGAAGTGGCGGCGGCCACGGTCAAGGCCCAGAGCGCCGTGCGGGCCACCATCACCGCCAACGCCTTGCTGGTGGAGAAGGCCCAGGCCGCGATGCCGGACACGGGCCAGCTGGGGGTGGTGTTTGGCAGCGACGCTTCGCTGGACGCGGCGAACGACGAAATCCGCCGGGCCACCCAGCGGGGCATCGCCGGCGGCGAGGTTTTTCTGCGCAACGGTTTCTACGCCAGCATCGCCGTGGTCGAGTCCAGGCAGCAGGCCTCGGAGTACCTGAAACTGGCCAAGACCTTCCGGCCCGATGCCTACATCACCCGCATGGCCAGCTGGTGCAAGTCGGGCGAACGCAGGAACGGCTTCACCGAATGCGATGACGGCAAGTGAGCCCGTCCCGTCGCGCCGACCCCACCGCAGGCCTGACAATCGCTGCCCATGCGCACCACCCTGCCCCGCCGCCCCGCCCTGGTGATTGGCCACCGCGGCGCCTGCGCCCTGCGACCCGAACACACGCTGGCCTCTTACCAGCAGGCGATTGACGACGGCGCCGACTGCATCGAGCCCGACCTGGTCAGCACCGCCGACGGGGTGCTGGTGGCCCGGCACGAGAACGAGATTTCCGGCACCACCGACGTTGCCCAGCGCGCCGAATTTGCCAGCCGCCGCCGCACGCAAACCATCGACGGCCAGGCGCTCACCGGCTGGTTCACCGAGGACTTCACGCTGGCCGAGCTGAAGACGCTGCGCGCCATCGAACGCATTCCCCAGCACCGGCCGGCCAACCAGGCCTACAACGGCCGCTTCGAGGTACCCACGCTGGAAGAAATCCTGCAACTCGCCCAGGCCGCCCGTGCGCAGACCGGCCGCACGATTGCGGTCTACCCGGAAACCAAGCACCCCAGCCATTTCCAGGCCCTGGGCCTGGCGCTGGAACCCCCTCTGCTGAGCGCCCTGGCCGCCCACGGCCTGACCGAGGCCGACTCGCCGGTCTACATCCAGTCCTTCGAGGTCGCCAACCTGCATGCCATGCGGCCGCTGACCCGCGCCCCGCTGGTGCAACTGCTGGGCGAGCCCCAGGCCCGGCCATTCGACTTTGTGATGGCCAATGACCTGCGCACCTATGCCGACCTGGCCACGCCGGCCGGGCTGGCCTTTGTGGCCACCTATGCCCAGGCCATCGGCCCGGCCAAGGACGCGGTGATTCCGCGCGACGCGGGCAACCGGCTGGGCTCGCCCACCCCGCTGGTGGCCCACGCCCATGCCGCCGGTCTGCAAGTGCACATTTACACGCTGCGGCCGGAGAACCCGTTTCTGCCGGCCGAATTGCGGCGCGGCGATGTGGCTTCGCCCTCTGAACACGGCGACCTGGCGGCCGAAATCCGCGCCTACCTGGCCGTCGGGGTGGACGGCTTTTTCACCGACCACCCGGGCATGGGTCGCCAGGTGGTGGACGGGCGCTGAGCCGAGCCGGGCTCAGGCCGGCCGGCGGCCGAGTTCCACCACCCGGTGGGCCGGCAGGTTGAAGTAGTCCGACGCGCGGCCGGCATTGCGGTGCAGCCAGCGGTAGGCCACCTGCCGCAACGGCCCCAGGCCGGGCAGGCGCGCCTCGCCCACTGTCTCGCGTGAAGTGAAGTAGGAGGTGGCCAGGGTCTCGGCCGGGATGCCTTTCTGGTAAGAAAAGACCTTCATGAACTCGGGCACGTCGGGCCGCTCCATGAAGCCGTGGCGCGCCACCACCCGCCAGAAACCCAGGCCCAGGGCCTCGGCCTCGATGCGCTCCCGGGCGTCGACCCGCGGTGTGTCGCACACCTGTACCGACATCAGCACCACATGGGCGTGCAGCACCTGGTTGTGTTGCAGGTTGTGCAACAGCGCGTGCGGCACACACTCGGTTTCCGAGGTCAAAAACACCGCCGTGCCACGCACCCGGTGCGGCGGGCTTTGCGCCAGCATCGCCAGGAAAGGCCGCAGCTCGATGCGGGCGCGGGCGGCCAGCGCATGGCTGAGCCGGCGGCCCTTGGCCCAGGTGGTGAAGATGGCCAGCACCCCCGCGGCCACGGCCAGCGGCAGCCAGCCGCCCTCGCTGATTTTCAGGCTGTTGGCGGCCACAAACACCAGATCGATCGCCAGCAGCGCCGCACCGCCGCTGGCCACCAGCCAGCCCGGCCAACGCCAAAGTTTCCAGGCCACCCAGGCGGCCAGCAGCGTGGTGGTGACCATGGTCAGCGACACCGCGATACCGTAGGCCGCCGACAGCGCGCTGGAACTCTTGAAGCCCAGCACCAGCAGCACCACGCCCACCATCAGCAGCCAGTTCAGCAGCGGCAGGTAAACCTGGCCCATCGCGTCGCCCGAGGTCTGCACCACCTTGAGCCGCGGCAGATAGCCCATGCGCATGGCCTGGGCCGTGAGCGAGAAGGCGCCCGAAATCACCGCCTGCGAAGCAATCACCGTGGCCGCCCCGGCCAGCACCACCATGGGCACCACCGCCCAGGCCGGCACCATGCGGAAGAAGGGGTTGCTGGCCGCCGACGGATCGGCCAGCACCAGCGCGCCCTGGCCAAAGTAGTTCAGCACCAGTGCCGGCGCCACCACCCACAGCCAGGCCCGGCGGATGGGCTGGATGCCGAAGTGGCCCATGTCGGCATACAGCGCCTCGCCGCCGGTGACGGCCAGGAACACCGCACCCAGCACCAGCAGCGTCTGGCCCGGGTGCTCGGCCACAAAACCCAACGCCCACAGCGGGTTCACCGCCGCCAGCACCTGCGGCGCCTGGGCGATCTGCTGCAGACCCAGACAGGCCAGCAGACCGAACCACAGCACCATCACCGGGCCAAACACCTTGCCCACCGCGCCGGTGCCGCGGCGTTGCACCGCGAACAGGCCCACCAGCACCGCCACGGTGAGTGGCAGCACATAAGGAGTGAACACCGGCGTGGCCACCTCCAGGCCCTCGATGGCCGACAGCACCGAGATCGCCGGGGTGATCAGGCTGTCGCCGTAAAACATCGCCGCGCCCAGCAAGCCCAAAGCGGCGATCGACGTCAGCTGCCAGGGCTTGCCGGCGTCGCCGCCGGCTGCGTGTTTGGCCAGCACCTGCAAGGCCAGGATGCCGCCCTCGCCGCCGTGGTCGGCGCGCAGCACAAAGCCGATGTACTTGATAGTCACCACCAGCATCAGCGCCCAGAACACCATGGACAGCAGACCCAGCACCGTGGCGGGCGCGAACGGCAGGCCCTGGGCCGCGGCCAGGCATTCCTTGAAGGCGTACAGCGGCGAGGTGCCAATGTCGCCATAGACCACGCCCAGCGTGGCCAGCATCAGGCCGGCCTGCGGTGCGGCAGCGGCGCCATGGGCGTCCGGGCGGGGGCCCAGTGTGAGTGCGTTCATCGAAATCCCTGGAAGTCGTGAGGGTTTGAAGCTTAGACCCGTCTTTTGTGCGGTGCAACATAAATCCAGTACCTGCAAAGACAGAAAACGCCACAAAGACGGGCGCCTCATGACTTTTCAATTGCTGGCGACAATGCCTCCATGTCCGTGGACCATTACGAGAACTTCCCGGTTGCCTCCATCCTCTGCCCACGGCCGCTGCGGGCACCGATTGCTGCGATCTACCACTTCGCCCGCACCGCCGACGACCTGGCCGATGAGGGCGATGCCAGCGCAGACCAGCGGCTGGCCGACCTGGCCGCCTACCAGGCCGACCTGACCGCGGTGGCCCAGGGCCAGCCGCCGTCGGCCCGCTGGGCCCCGGTGTTCGCCGCGCTGGCCCGCGCACTGGACAGCCACGCATTGCCGGTGCCGTTGCTGCACGACCTGCTGGACGCTTTTGCCCAGGATGTGCGCAAAACCCGCGATGGCGAGGGCTATGCCGACTGGGCCGAGCTGCTGGACTACTGCCGCCGCTCGGCCAACCCGGTGGGCCGGCTGCTGCTGCACCTCTACGGCGTGCACGGCGACGAGGCGCTGGCCCAGAGCGACCGCATCTGCAGCGCGCTGCAAATCATCAACTTCCTGCAAGACCTCAGCGTCGACCTGCCGCGCGGCCGCTTCTACCTGCCGCAGGAACGCTGCGCCTTTCATGGCCTCACCCGGGCCGACCTGCTGAAAGGCGAGGTCACGCCCGCCGGGCGCGCGCTGGTGGGCGAAACCGTCACCTGGTGCCGCTACAGCCTGGCCCATGGGGCGCCGTTGGCCACCCATGTGCGCGGCCGCGCCGGCTGGGAGCTGCGGCTGGTGGTGCAAGGCGGCCAGCGCATCCTGGACAAGGTGGCCGCGCTGGACGGCGCCACGCTGCACACCCGCCCCACACTGGGCAAGGCCGACCTGCTGGTGATGCTGTGGCGCAGCCTGTGGATGTGACAATCCTCGCATGACCCCCGAGCAGTATGTCCAGCAGAAGGCCGCGGCCTCTGGCAGCAGTTTTTACTACGCCTTCTTGTTCCTGCCCAAGCCGCGGCGCGCGGCCATCACCGCCTTCTACGCCTTTTGCCGCGAGGTCGACGACGTGGTGGACGAGGTGTCCGACCCCGGCGTGGCCCGCACCAAACTCGCCTGGTGGCAGGCCGAGGTGGCCAAGGCCTATGCCGGCCAGCCCAGCCACCCGGTGCTGTTGGCGCTGATGCCCCACACCGCCGCCTACGGCATCCAGGCCCGGCACCTGCAGGCCATCATCGACGGCTGCCAGATGGACCTGGAACAGACCCGCTACCTGGACTACCCCGGCCTGCAGCGCTACTGCCACCTGGTGGCCGGTGTGGTGGGCGAGGTGTCGGCGCTGATCTTCGGCCAGACCGACCCGGCCACCACCGCCTACGCCCACCGGCTGGGCCAGGCCTTCCAGCTCACCAACATCATCCGCGACGTCGGCGAAGACGCTCTGCGCGGCCGCATCTACCTGCCGGTGAACGAGTTGCAGCGCTTCGACGTCAAGGCCCACGAGCTGTTGCAACGCACCCACTCCGAGCGCTTTGTGGCGCTGATGCGTTTCCAGGCCGAGCGCGCCCACGGCCTCTACGACGAGGCCCTGGCCCTGCTGCCCGCGGCCGACCGGCGGGCCCAGAAGCCCGGCCTGATGATGGCCAGCATCTACCGCACGCTGCTGCGCGAGATCGAACACGACAACTTCCAGGTGCTGCAACAGCGCATCAGCCTGACGCCGCTGCGCAAGTTCTGGCTGGCCTGGAAGGTCCAGGCCCTGGGCCGGCTGTGATGGCCCACATCAGCCCCCACCGGCCATGAAGGTCGCCGTCATCGGTGGCGGCTGGGCCGGGTTGTCGGCCGCGGTGGCTTCCGCCCAGGCCGGCCATGCGGTGACGCTGCTGGAAGCCGCCCGCCAATGGGGCGGCCGGGCCCGCAGCCTGCCGCACGTCCTGCCCGACGGCACGGCGGTGCAACTCGACAACGGCCAGCACATCCTGGTCGGCGCCTACACCGCCACGCTGGGTCTGATGCGCCGCCTGGGCCTGGCACCCGAGGCCTTGCTGCACCGGCTGCCGCTGCAACTGCTGGACCCCGACGGCCAGGGCCTGCGCTGCCCCGACTGGCCCGCGCCCTGGGACCTGCTGGCCGGCATTGCACGTGCCCGCGGCTGGACCTGGCGCGACAAGGGCGCGCTGCTGAAGGTGGCCGCCGGCTGGCGGCGGATGGGCTTTGCCTGTCCCGCCACTGCCACGGTGGCGGACCTCGCCCAGGGTCTGACATCTCATGTACGCACCACCTTGATGGAACCGCTGTGTGTCTCGGCCCTCAACACCCCAATGGCCCAAGCCAGCGGCCAGGTGTTTTTGCGGGTGCTGCAGGACAGCCTGTTCGCCCCCGGCGGCGGCGCCAACCTGCTGCTGCCCCGCACCGACCTGGACCGACTGCTGCCCCAGGCCGCGCTGGCTTTCTTGGCAGACCGCGGCGCCACGCTGCGCCCTGGCCACCGGGTGATGCAGCTGGCGCCCCAAGGCGGCGGCTGGGCGGTGGACGACGAGGCTTTTGACGCGGTGCTGCTGGCCTGCCCGCCGGGCGAGGCGGCGCGGCTGGTGGACAGTCTGGGCGATGGACCCGCCGCCTGGGCCGCCACCGCCCGCGGCCTGCATTTCGAGGCCATCACCACCGTCTACACCTGGGCGCCAACGGTGCGCCTGGCCGGCCCGCTGCTGGCCCTGCCCAGCGGGCCGTCCGGCCCGGCCCAGTTTGTCTTTGACCGCGGCCAACTCGGCGGCCCGGACGGCCTGCTGGCCTGGGTGGTCAGCGCCAGCCAGGGCGAGCGCGAGGTGCTGCAGCAGCGGGTGCTGGCCCAGGCCCAGGCCCAGCTGGGCCTGAGCGGCCTGTGGCCGCTGACCACGGTGGTGGAAAAGCGCGCCACCTTCGCCTGCACGCCCGGCCTGCAGCGCCCAGCCATGGCCGTGGCACCCCGGCTATGGGCCTGCGGCGACTTCGTGGACGGCCCCTACCCCGCGACGCTGGAAGGCGCGGTGCGCCATGGCCTGGCCGCGGCCACGGCGCTGGACACCCCCTGAGCCGCACCGAAACGGCCACCATGCCACACTGGGCCGCATGAAAATCTTTTTATCGCTGCTGCTGGCCTTGCTGCTGGGTCCGGCCTGGGCCGGCGAGGAGCGCTACCAGTCGGACCCCGACCACAGCTTCGCCAGCTTCGAGTTCAAACACCTGGGCTACAGCACCCAGCGCAGCCGCTTCGACCAGGTCGAAGCCAGCATCCGCCTGGACCGCGAGGCCCACAGCGGCGAGATCACGGTGCGCATCGACCCGCGCTCGGTCAGCACCGGCTCGGCGGCGTTCAACCAGGTCTTGCAAGGCGCCGGCTTCTTTGACGTGGCGCAGTTCCCCGACATCACCTTCACCGCGACCACGCTGGCCTTTGACAAGTTCGACGCCATTTCGCGCATCGACGGCGAGCTGACCATCAAGGGCATCACCCGCCCGGTCACGCTGACGGTGACGCATTTCCATTGCATGATGCACCCGCTGCTGCGCCGCCAGGCCTGCGGCGCCAACGCCAGCACCACGCTCAGCCGAAGCGCCTTTGGCCTGGGCAAGTTCACGCCGCTGGTGGGCGACGAGGTGGTGGTGACCGTGGCCATCGAGGCGTTGCTGGCCCCCTAACGGCCGGCGCAGCGAGGCCGGTCAGAGCAGCAAAAAAGCCACCGCCGCGACCGCAGTGGGTCCGGCCGCGCCCAGCAGCAGCCCCAAGGCACCGATGGATTCGTCGGCAAACCCCCGCCGCAACAAGGCCACGCCGGCCGGGTTGGGCGCGTTGGCGATCACCGTCAGGCCCCCACCGGCCACGGCGCCGGCCACCAGCATGTACTTGGCCGAATCGGACATGCCGGGAATCAACGAGCCCAGGTAGGTGAGTGCCGCGTTGTCGGTGATGGCGGTCAGTCCCAGCGCGCCAAAAAACAACGCCAGGGGCTCCAGGCTGGACACGATGGGTTTAAGCCACCAGGCCTGCAGGCCGCCCAGCACCACCAGCCCGGCCAGGAAGAAGCCCACCAGCAGTGCTTCTTTCAGAATCAACGGGCTTTGGTGGCGCTCATAGGCCTGGCAAAACCCGAGAAACATCAGGAACAGGCCAAGGAAAATGACGGGATGGTGGGCGGCCATCACAACGCCGGCCAGCAGCAGCCCATGCACCAGCACCACCGGTAGCGGCACAGGCGCTTCCGGCGCGGCGGACTGCACCAGCGGCACCGCCAAGTGCTTGCGCAGGCAGAAGGTGACCACGGTGGCGTTGACCAGCACCGCCAGCGCCGCCTTCCAGCCGAAATTCGCCAGCATGAAGGCGCTGTCCCACTGCCAGGTGGTGGCCACCATCAGCACCGGCGGTGCAGCGTACGAGGTCAAGGTTCCACCGATGGAGATGTTGACAAACAGCACCCCCAGGGCGAGGTACTTGGTTTTCTCCGGCACCTGTGGCTGGAAGATCTGCGGCGCCAGCATCAATGCCGCGATGGTCATCGCGGCCGGCTCGGTGATCAGCGAACCGAGCAGGGGCACCGCGGCCAGCCCCAGCCAGGCACTGGCCATCGGCGTGGGCAAAGGCATCCAACGCGCAGCGTGGGCCACGAGGGCCATCACGGTGCGCAACACCGGCCGGGAGGCCGCCACCACCATGACCACGAAAACAAACAGCGGTTCGGTGTAGTTGCGGCTTTCGGCATAGTCCAGCGCCGCAGCACCGCCCTGCATCAAGGCCATGGCGACGATCAGCAGCATGGCCCAGAAGCCGAAGACCACTTCCACCTCCCCCAGCAGGTGGAACAGCCCGGCGTGCCGGGGGTGGCGGTGGGACAGCCGCTCGAACTGTTTGGCGGCGAAGGTGTGGACCAAGGCCACCGCGAAAAGAACGGCAGCGACGGTGTCGATGGGTGTGTGGATGGGCATGAGGTCGTGCGAGAACCGCGAGGCGGCCCGACCATCGCAACGTCCTGCGCTGCCTTGGTCTGGCACCGCACCCGGGTTTCAGTTTAGCGGATCAGATGGAGCGACCGCCGGCGGGGGCTAAACGCCCAGCCAGTCGCACAAGGCCCCCAGCTCACGCACCGTGGCGTGCGGGCCGGGGCGGTCGGCATGGGGCCAGTCGTGGCCGGGCCGGTTGACCCAGACCGCCGGCAGACCAGCGTCCAGCGCGCCCAGCACGTCGGTGGCCAGGTCGTCACCCACATGCAGCACCTGGTGCGGCGCGGCCGCCACCGCCTGGGCGGCGGCGTGGAAGATGCGCACATCGGGCTTGGGCACACCGAACTGGGCGGCGCTCACCGACGCGACGAAATGCGCGCCCAGCCCCACCCGGTGCACGTCGGCATTGCCATTGGACAAGGCCACCAGCGGGTAGCGCGCGGCCAGGCGCAGCAGCGCGGGCGCCGCGTCGGCGTACAAATCCACCCGCTGGCGTTCGGCAAAAAACACCTCGAAGGCCGGCTCGGCCAGCGTGGGGTCGTCGCCGGCCTGGGCCAGCGCCAGCCGGATGGACTCGCGGCGCAGCGCCGTCAGGTCATGGCGCAGGTCGGGCCGCAGGCTGTCCATGCGCTCGCGGATGGCGCGGAGCGCGGCCGGTGTGGCGTGCAGCGCCGCGGTGGCCGGTGCATGGGTGGCCAGCCAGGCCAACAGCACCGCCTCGGCCCGGGCAATGGTGGGCCAGATCGGCCACAGTGTGTCGTCCAGGTCCAGGCTGATGGCCTTGATGTGCAGTCGGTCCGGCATAGGTGCGGGAGAATACAGGATGCCTGAATTGAACCCCTTCCGTCCCGAGCCGCCTTTTTCCCACGGCCAAGCCCCCCAGACCGGGGTGCTGTTGTGCAACCTGGGCACACCGGACGCCCCCACGCCCGAGGCCTTGCGCCGCTACCTGGCCGAGTTCCTCAGCGACCCGCGGGTGGTGGAAATCCCCAAGCTGCTGTGGTGGCTGATCCTGCACGGCATCATCCTGCGCACCCGGCCGGCCAAGTCGGCGGCCAAGTACGCCAGCATCTGGACCGCCCAGGGCTCGCCGCTGCGTGTCTGGACCGAAAAGCAGGCGGTGCTGCTGCGCGGCTACCTGGGGGAGCGCGGCCACCAGGTGCTGGTGCGCCACGCGATGCGCTACGGCAGCCCGTCGATCGCCGCCGAGCTCGACGCCTTCAAGGCCGCCGGCGTGACCCGGGTGCTGGTGCTGTCGGCCTACCCGCAGTACTGTGGCGCCACCACCGCCAGCGTGTTCGACGCGGTGTACAACTGGGCCTCCAAGGTGCGCCATGTGCCCGAGCTGCGCTTTGTCAACCGCTACCACGACGACGCGGCCTACATCGCTGCGCTGGCCAGCCGCATCCGGGCCCATTGGCAGACCAACGGCCGCGGCGAGCAGCTGGTGATGAGCTTCCACGGTGTGCCCGAACGCACGCTGCACCTGGGTGATCCCTACCACTGCGAATGCCACAAAACCGCCCGCCTGGTGGCCGAAGCGCTGGGCCTGACGCGCGAGCAATACCAGGTGACTTTCCAGTCGCGTTTCGGCAAGGCCAAATGGCTGGAGCCCTACACCGAACCCACGTTGCAGGCGCTGGCCCGGGGTGGCGTGAAGCGGGTCGACGTGGTCTGCCCCGGCTTCACCAGCGACTGCCTGGAAACGCTGGAAGAAATCGGCATGGAAGGGCGTGAGGCCTTCATGGCCGCCGGTGGCCAGGAATTCCACTACATCCCCTGTCTGAACGACAGCCCGGAGTGGATCAAGGCCTTGACCGGCGTGGCCGAACAGCACCTGGCCGGCTGGCCCACCGCCCGCGCCGCCGCGCTGCCACCGTCCGAATTGGAAGCCAGTCGGGCCCGCGCGCTGATCCTGGGCGCCAAGAACTGACCGCCCGCCCCGATGGACAAGCTGCGCATCGACAAGTGGCTGTGGGCCGCGCGTTTTTACAAGACCCGTTCTCTGGCCTCCGAAGAGATCGGCAAAGGCCGGGTGTCGGTGAACGGCCAGGAGGCCAAGGCCTCGCGCGAGGTCAAGCCCGGCGACCAGGTGGCCCTGCGTCAGGGGCCGGTGCAACGCACGGTGCAGGTGCTGGGCCTGAGCGGCCAGCGCGGCCCGGCCCCGGTGGCCCAGGCGCTGTACGCCGAAACGCCGGAGAGCCTGAAGGCCCGCAGCGAGGCCGCCGAGCAACGGCGCTTTGCCAACGAACCGGCCCACGCGATCGAGAGCGGCCGGCCCACCAAACGCGACCGCCGGGCGCTCAACGACGCCAACAGCTGGGGCAGCCGCTGGAGCGCCAGCGTCGACGACAGCTCGGAGCGCTGATACGGGTTCCGGCGCAAAAAAGCCGCCCAAGGGCGGCTTTTTTGATGCCTGGCGGTCGGCTCAGTTCAGCGCGAACTTCTTGCCGTCGCGGTAGACGTACAAGGTGATGGCCGGGTTCTTCAGCTCGCCATTGGGCTCGAAGGCGATCTGCGAGGTCACGCCCTTGAAGTTGGTCTCGATCAGCTTGGGGGTGTAGACCTTGGGGTCGACCGAGTTGGCGCGCTTCATCGCGTCGACCAGCACAAAGGTGGCGTCGTAGGTGTAGGGGCCATAGATCTGGTACTGGCCGGGGTACTTGGCGTCGTAACGCTTGCGGAAGGCTTCGCCGCCCGGCATCTTGGCCGGCGAGGCACCGCCCTCGGCACAGACCACGTTGCCCAGCGACTTGGCGTTGCCCGACAGCTTGGCGATCTCGGCGGTGCAGATGCCGTCGCCGCCGAAGAACTTGACCTTGCCCATGCCCAGCTGGTCCATCTGGCGCAGCATCGCGCCGCCCTGGGCGTCCATGCCGCCGTAGAACACACCGTCGGGCTTCTTGGCCTTGACCGCGGTCAGGATGGCCATGAAATCGGTCGCCTTGTCGTTGGTGAACTGCTCGTCCACCACCGTCAGGCCCTTGGCGATGGCGGTTTTCTTGAACACGGCGGCCACGCCCTGACCGTAGGCGGTGCGGTCGTCAATGATGGCCACCCGCTTGAGCTTGAGCGCGTCGGCGGCGTAAAAGGCCAGGCCGGCGCCCAGCGCGTTGTCGTTGGCAATGATGCGGTAGGTGGTCTTGTAGCCGGGTTTGGACAAATCCGGGTTGGTGGCCGCGCCCGTGACATGCGGGATACCGCAGTCGTTGTAGATCTTGGAAGCCGGGATGGTGGTGCCGGAGTTCAGGTGACCGACCACGCCGGCGACCTTGGCGTCACACAGCTTGTTGGCCACGGCCGTGCCCTGCTTGGGGTCGGCGGCGTCGTCTTCGGCCTGGATCTCGAAGCGGATCTTCTTGCCGCCGATCACCGGGTTGGTGGCGTTGATGTCCTCGATGGCCATGCGCACACCGTTCTCGTTGTCCTTGCCGTAGTGGGCCTGGGCGCCGGACAGCGGGGCCACGTGGCCGATCTTGACCACCTGCACCTCTTGGGCCTGGGCGGCCAAGGCGCTGGTGGCCACGGCGGTGGCGATCAGGGTGGGGGCAAAACGCATGGTGGATCTCCTCTGGGTCGTTGAAAGATGGCGGGCCGGTCCCGACGCTGGGGACACCCGGCTATTTTGGGTCAGTTTTGAGTCACTTTGGGGACAGTTGGCTACTTTGTGTCCAGTTCCTGGGCCACGGCGTCGTTGACGGCCTGGCGGACCACCGACTCGATCTCGTCGCGCAGCTTGGGCATCAGCACCTGGGTCTGTTCCAGCACCACCCGGGCCAGGGCCTCGCGCATGCGGCGCTCCAGCGCCAAATCCACCCGCTGCAGGATGCGCTGCACCAGCGGCTCCTCCAGGTCGCGCCAGCGGGCCTGGAAGGCGGTCGGGCCCACAGTGGGCGGTGGCACCGCGGCCACCACCTCGGTGAGGGTGGGCACAAAGCGCGGCGGCACGCGGTCGGGCGGCGGGCTCATGCGGCGGCCGGCGCGGCCAGGTCGTGGCGCACGATGGTGTAGCCCCGCTCGGCGTAGTGCTTCCAGCGCTGGCGGGCGCTGAGGCGGTCGTCGTCGTCCAGCCCCACCACCTCGACCAGGCGCTCGAAGCGCTCAAAGCCCGGCGGCACACCGGCGCCCAGGTTGACCGCGGTGGGCAACGCCGGTGCGCTGGCCAGCGAGGGCGCCAGCACCACCGGCGAGGCGGCCAGCATGCCGGCCGGCGCGTCGCTGCGGCAATGGGCCACAAAGTCCAGCGGAGAGAAGGTCCACAGCGCCTGGTCCAGCGCGTCCAGCAGCTCCGGGCTGCCCGTCACCGCGGTGCGGGTGCCCTTGGCGCAGGCCTTGCGCAGCAGCCGGCAGGCGTAGGCCAGCTTGTCGGGGGCGTTGAAATGGAAGGCGATTTCGGTCATGCCGCCGGGGCTGGTTTGCGGGGGCTCTTGCGCGCGGGCGCCTTGACTGGTGCCGGCGCGGCTTGCGACAGCAGGTAATGCACCAGCAGCGGCACCGGCCGGGCGGTCGCGCCCTTGGCGGCGCCGCTTTTCCAGGCGGTGCCGGCGATGTCCAGGTGGGCCCAGGGGAACTTGGCGGTGAAGCGCTGCAAAAACTTGGCCGCCGTCACCGCACCGGCCATGCGGCCGGCGATGTTGGCCACGTCGGCAAAGTGGGACTTCAGGCCGTCGGCATAGTCATCGTCCAGCGGCATGCGCCAGCAGGGGTCGAGCGCAGCGTCGCCGGCCGTTTGCAGGGCCTGGGCCAGCGCGTCGTCGGCCGAAAACAGGCCGCTGCGCACGCCGCCCAGGGCCACCACGCAGGCGCCGGTCAGGGTGGCGATGTCAACCACCGCGCGCGGCTTGAAGCGCTCGGCATAGGTCAGTGCGTCGCACAGCACCAGACGGCCTTCGGCGTCGGTGTTTAGAATTTCAATGGTCTGGCCGCTCATGCTGGTGACCACATCACCAGGCTTGACGGCCCGGCCGTCGGGCATGTTCTCGCAGGCCGGGATCAGGCCCACCACGTTGAGCACCGGTTTGAGTTCGGCAAGCGCCTTGAACACACCCAGCACACTGGCCGCGCCGCACATGTCGAACTTCATCTCGTCCATCTCGGACGCCGGCTTGATGGAGATGCCACCGGTGTCGAAGGTGATGCCCTTGCCCACCAGCACCACCGGCGCCTCGGTCTTGGCCGCGCCGTTGTAGCGCAGCACGATGAAGCGCAGCGGCTCTTCCGAGCCCTTGGCCACGGCCATGAAGGAACCCATGCCCAGCTTGGCCACGTCCTTGGGGCCCAGGATCTCGGCCTTCAGGCCGGGCAGCTTGCCCAGCGCGCTGGCGGCACCGGCCAGCAGCGTGGGCGTGGCGTGGTTGGCCGGGCGGTTCGCCCATTCACGGGCCAGCTCCATGCCGGCCACGGTGGCGGTGGCCAGCGCATGGGCGGGCTTGAGCGGCACCGCGTCGGCCACACCCAGCACCACCTGCTGCAGGCTGCGCGCCTCGGCCTTGGGCTTGGTGGTGGTGTAGACGTAGCTGGCGTCGGCCACGGCCTGCACCGCCGCCGTCAAGGCCTGGTCCACACCCTGGGCCAGCGCGCCCAGGTGCAGCACGATGCGTTTGGCCTTGGCCGACTTGAGCGCGCCCACCGCGGCGCTGACCGCGCTGCGCACATGGCGGGCGCTGCCGTCGCCCACGCCCACCAGCAGCAGCCGGGTGGCGGCCACCGCCTCGCTGCGGTAGCTGTGCAACAGCCGGCCGGGCTTGGCCTCGAAGTCGCCGGCCTTCAGCGCCAGCGCCAGCAGGGCCGCGAGCGGACCCTCGCCGGGCTTGAACTGGTCGTCCACCAACACCACCAGGGCGTCGCATTTTTCGCTGGCCAACCGGTCCCACGCCAAGGTCTTGAGTTCAAAGTTCATAATTCGGGCTCTTTGTAGCTTTCTGATGTTATTCCATTCTTCCATTCGCAAGGAGCTGGCGCGCACCTTCGGCGCCACCCTGGTGGTGCTGGTGACCATCGTCATGTCGATGATGCTGATCCGCACGCTGAGCCAGGTGACCAAGGGTCTGGTCAACCCGCAGGACGTGATGCTGGTGATGGGTTACACCGTGCTGGGTTACATGTCCACCATCCTGACGCTGTCGCTGTTCATCGCCATCGTCGCCTCCTTGTCGCGGATGTACCGCGACAGCGAGATGGTGATCTGGTTTGCCAGCGGCCAGGGCCTGGCCGGCTTTCTGCGCCCGCTGCTGCGTTTTTCCTGGCCGGTGCTGGTGGTGGTGGCGGCCTTCGCGCTGCTGGTCTGGCCCTGGACCAACCAGCAGATCCAGGAACTGCGCGACCGCTACGAGCAGCGCAGCGACCTCGACCGGGTGGCGCCGGGGCAGTTCCAGGAATCGGCCAGCGGCGGCCGGGTGTTCTTCATCGACAAGGACCTGGCCAACAACGGCCGCAGCAGCAATGTCTTCATCTCCACCTCGGAGCGTGGCAAGGAGACCGTCACCTCGGCACGCAGCGGCCGCATCGACCTGGTCGACGACAGCCAGTTTCTGACGCTGAACAACGGCCAGCGCATGGAAGTCACGCTGGGCCAACCGGAGATGAAGGTCAGCGAGTTCACCGAATACAGCACCCGGGTCGGCAACAACAACCTGGGTCTGGTCGACGAGCGGCCGGCCCGCTCCCGTTCCAGCCGCGAACTGGTGGCCAACCCCACCGCGGTGCACCTCGGTGAGCTGGCCTGGCGCAGCGGTCTGGCGCTGGCCAGTCTGAACTTCGTGGTGATCGCGCTGATCCTGTCCAGCGTCAACCCGCGCGCCGGCCGAACCGGCGGCCTGATGTTCGCGCTGTTCACCTTCATCGTTTACTACAACCTGATCAACCTGGGCCAGAACTGGATCGCCAACGGCCGGGTGGGCTTTGTGCCCTTCATGCTGGGCCTGCATGGCGGCAGCCTGGCGCTTGCGCTGCTGTGGCTGGCCAAGCGACACCAGCAGTGGACGCTGCGCGGCCTGCTGTTGCGCCGCAAGCCGGTGCCACCCACCGAGGCCCGCACATGAAAACCATCCGTCGGCTGATCTACGGCGAGGTATTGTCGGCCTTTGGCTTTGTCGCGGCCGGCTTTCTGGCGCTGTTCTTTTTCTTCGATGTGGTCGACGAGCTGCCCGACGTCGGCAAGACCGGCCCGGGTGGCGTCTACCAGCTTCGCCATGCGCTGATTTACGTGGCGCTGCGGGTGCCCAGCCACCTCTACGAGCTGATGCCCATCGCGGTGCTGATCGGCACCATCTTCGTGATGGCGCGGCTGGCGCAAAGTTCGGAATACACCATTTTGCGCACCAGCGGCCTGGGGCCGGCCCGGGCGCTGCGCACCCTGCTGGTGCTGGGCGCGCTGTTCGTCAGCGTGACCTTTGCGGTGGGCGACTACCTGGTGCCGCTGGCCGACCGCACCGGCCAGCTGTTGAAAGCCAACTTCCGCGGCAAGATCACCGTCGGCCAGACCGGCGCTTGGCTCAAGGAAAAGCGCGGCAACAGCACCTATGCGGCCAACATCAAGGCCATCTCGGGCGATGGCGACATGCGCGACCTGCGGGTGTTCGAGTTCGACAGCCAGGGCCTGCTGCTGTCGCTGACCCAGGCCGAGCGGGGCCGGGTGGAGCCCAAGGAGGCCGTCTGGACGCTGGAGAAGGTCAGCCGCAGCGTGTTCTCACGGCCCGACGACCCGGCGGCCAAGGTCACCCGCACCGAGCTGCCCAGCTTCCGCCTGCCCACCGACATCTCGGCCGAGATGGTGTCGGTGGCCCTGCTCAAGCCCGAACGCATGAGCACGGTCGACCTGTTCCAGTATGTGCAGCACCTGGAGGCCAATGGCCAACAGGCGCAAAGCTACAAAATCGAGTTCTGGCACAAGGTGTTCTACCCCTTGAGCTGCATCGTCATGGTGGTGCTGGCGCTGCCGTTTGCCTACCTGCATTTCCGCGGCGGCGGCATCACCGCCTACGTGTTCGGCGGCGTGATGGCCGGCATCAGCTTTTTCTTGCTGAACAACGTGTTCGGCTACATCGGCAACCTGCGCAGCTGGGAGCCCTGGCTGGCTGCCGCGGCGCCCGGTTTGCTCTACGTCTGGCTCTCGCTGGCGGCCTTCGGCTGGCTGGTGCTCCGGCGCTGACACGCACCCATCCATGACCACCGCCATCATTCTGTTTGCCCACGGCTCGCGCGACCCGCTGTGGCACCGCCCCATGGAGGCGGTGGCCCAGCGCATCCGCGAACGCTCGCCCGGCGTGACCGTGGCCTGCGCCTACCTGGAGCTGAGCCCACCCGACCTGCCACACTGCGTGGCCGAGCTGCTGGCCGCCGGCGCCACCCGGGTGCGGGTGGTGCCGATGTTTCTGGGCGTGGGCAAACACGCCCGCGAAGACCTGCCCGAGCTGATGACCCAGCTGCGCGCCCAGCACCCGGCCACCGGCTTCGAGCTGCTGCCGGCGGTGGGCGAAGACGCCCGGCTGCTGGACACCTTGGCGGAGATCGCGCTGGACTGACCGGGTTGTATTGCATAATGAATTCAATCTTTAGCTTGAATTCATATATAAAAGCCGGCCATGAACCTCCACCAGTTCCGCTTCGTGCAGGAAGCCGCCCGCCGCAACCTCAACCTGACCGAGGCGGCCAAGGCCTTGCACACCTCGCAGCCGGGCGTGTCCAAGGCCATCATTGAGCTGGAGGAAGAGCTGGGGGTGGAGATCTTCGCCCGCCACGGCAAGCGCCTCAAACGCATCACCGAGCCCGGCCAGCATGTGCTCAAAAGCATCGAGCTGATCATGCGCGAGGTGGGCAACCTCAAACGCATCGGCGAGCAGTTCAGCGCCCAGGACAGCGGCACGCTGAGCATCGCCACCACCCACACCCAGGCCCGCTACGTATTGCCGGTGCCGGTGGCCAAGCTGCGCGAGGCCTTCCCCAAGGTCAACGTCAGCCTGCACCAGGGCGCGCCCGACCAGGTGGCCCGCATGCTGATTGACGAGGTGGCCGAGATCGGCATCGCCACCGAATCGCTGTCCAACTACCCCGACCTGGTGACCCTTCCTTGCTACGAGTGGCAGCACATGCTGGTGCTGCCGGCCAACCACCCACTGGCCGCCAAGGAGCGTATTTCGCTGGAAGACATCGCGCACGAGCCTGTCATCACCTACCACCCGTCGTTCACCGGCCGCACCCGGATCGACCAGGCCTTTGCGGCCCGCAAGCTGGAGCCGCGCATCGCGCTGGAAGCCATCGACTCCGACGTGATCAAGACCTATGTGCGGCTGGGCCTGGGCGTGGGCATCGTGGCCGAGATGGCGGTGCAGGACGACGGCACCAACACCGACCTGGTGATCCGCCCCGGCGGCCATCTGTTCGGCCAGAACGTGACCCGGGTGGCCTTCAAGCGCGGCGCCTACCTGCGCAACTTTGTCTTCACCTTTGCCGAGTTGCTCAGCGACCGGCTGGAGCGCAAGCTGATCGCCCGCGCGATGAACGGCCACCAGGACGATTACGAGCTCTGATGTCGGACCCGGCCGTGGGCCGGCCGCTTCAACCCTTCGCAGCGCAGGCCTTTTGCGTGCGACCGGGTCAGCCGCTACATTGGCCCTCACTTTGACCCCGCGAAGGTGACCAATTGACCGCTTCCAAACCCCTGCTTTTGACCGCGCTGGCCGGGCTGCTGGCCAGCCCCCTGGCCTGGGGCCAGGCATCCGACGCCCTGCAGCTGCGCACGCTGGCCGCAACCTGTGCCGCCTGCCATGGCACCCAGGGCCAGGCAGTGAGCGGCTCCAGCGTGAGCGCGCTGGCCGGCCTGAAGCAGGCTTTCATCGCCGAGCAGATGAAGGCCTTCAAGAGCGGGCAACGCCCGGCCACGGTGATGCACCAGCTGGCCAAGGGCTATTCCGACGAGCAGATCGAGCAGATCGCCGGCTACTTCGCCAGCCAGCGCCCCTGAACCCTGACGGTGACCCCCATGAAAAGACGCAGCTTTCTCTCCGCCGCCATGGCGGCCGGCGCGCTGGGCGGCCTGTCCGGCTGCGCCACCTCCACACCCAGCCGGGCCAAGGTGCTGGTGATCGGCGGCGGTTTCGGTGGCGCCACCGCCGCCAAATACGTGCGGTTGTTTTCCGACCAGCAGATCGACGTGGTGATGGTCGAGCCGCAGCAGCGCTTTGTCTCCTGCCCAATGTCCAACCTGGTGCTGGGCGGCAGCCTGGCCCTGGGCGACCTCACCACGCCCTACACCAACCTGGGGCAGCGCCACGGCGTCCGCGTGGTCAACGGCACGGTGGCCACCATCGACGCCGAGGCCAAAAAGGTGGTGCTGGCCAGTGGTGAAACACTGGCCTACGACAAACTGATTTTGTCACCCGGCATCGACCTGATGTGGGACTCGGTGGAAGGCCTGCAAAAAGCCCATGCCGACGGCCGGGTGCTGCAGGCCTGGAAGGCCGGCCCCGAGACCCTGGCCCTGCGCCGGCAGTTGGAGGCCATGCCTGACGGTGGCGTCTACGCCCTCACCATCCCCGAAGCCCCCTACCGCTGCCCCCCGGGGCCTTACGAGCGCGCCTGCCAGGTGGCCCACTATTTCAAGCAGGCCAAGCCGCGCGCCAAGGTGCTGGTGCTGGACGCCAACCCGGACGTCACCTCCAAGGGCGCGTTGTTCAAGAAGGTCTGGGCCGAGCAGTACAAGGGCATGGTGGAGTACCGGCCCCAGCACAAGGTGACCGGCGTGGACGCCACGGCCGGCCTGATCCAGTTCGACGTGCATGCCGACGTCAAGGCCGATGTGCTCAACGTGCTGCCGTCCATGCGGGCCGGCGCGATCGCGGTCAAGACCGGCCTGGCCAATGCCAACGGCCGCTGGTGCGGCGTGCACTACCAGAGCTTCGAGTCCACCGTGGCCAAGGACATTCATGTGATTGGCGACGCGATCCAGATCGCCCCGCTGATGCCCAAGTCCGGCCACATGGCCAATGCCCAGGCCAAGGTGGCGGCGGCCGCGGTGGTGGCCCAGCTGACTGGCCAGGAGTTGATTGCCAAGCCCATGCTGACCAACACCTGCTACAGCTTCATCGACGACAAGCAGGTGGTGCATGTGGCCTCGGTGCACGAGTACGTGGCGGCCGAGAAAACCTTCAAGACGGTGGCCGGCTCGGGCGGCCTGTCCAAGGAGCCCACCGAACTGGAAGGCGTGTACGCCCGGAACTGGGCCCAGAACATCTGGGCCGACACGCTGGGCTGAGCGGCAGGCCACCCTGTCCCAAAAGGTCGGAGAATGTGTTGGCATCTCCGGCCTTTTTCTTTGCCCCACCCCTGCCCTGACCATGCCCGTACGCACCCCTGCCCTTGACTCCAAGCTGCCCACGGTGGGCACCACCATCTTCAGCGTGATGTCGGCGCTGGCCGCCCAGCATGGCGCGGTGAACCTGGGCCAGGGTTTTCCGGACTTTGACTGCGATCCGGCGCTGGTCGACGCCGTCACCCGGGCCATGCGCCAAGGCCTGAACCAGTACCCGCTGATGGCCGGTGTGCCGGCGCTGCGCGAGGCGGTGGCGGCCAAGCTGGTCGCCGAGTACGGCCATGCCTACAGCGCGGGCGACGAGATCACCATCACCGCCGGCGCCACCCAGGCCATCCTCACCGCCATCCTGGCGGTGGTGCGGGCCGGCGACGAGGTCATCGTGCTGGAGCCCTGCTACGACAGCTACGGCCCCAACATCGAACTGGCCGGCGGCCGGGTGGTGCGGGTTCCGCTGACGCCGGGCAGCTTCCGGCCCGACTTCGACCGCATCGCCGCCGCGCTGTCGCCGCGCACCCGGGCCCTCATCGTCAACACCCCGCACAACCCCAGCGCCACCTGCTGGACCGCGGCCGAGATGCAGCAGCTGCAAGACCTGCTGGACCCGACCGAGGTGCTGCTGATCAGCGACGAGGTCTACGAGCACATGGTGTTTGACGGCCAGGTCCACCAGAGCGCTGCGCGTTTTCCCGGCCTGGCGGCGCGGGCTTTCATCGTGTCGAGCTTCGGCAAGACCTACCATGTCACCGGCTGGAAAGTGGGCTATGTGGCCGCCCCGGCCGCACTGACGGCCGAGTTCCGCAAGGTGCACCAGTTCAACGTGTTCACCGTCAACACCCCCATGCAGCACGCGCTGGCCCGCTACATGGCCGACCCGGCGCCCTACCGCCAGCTGCCGGCCTTTTACGCCGCCAAGCGCGACCTGTTCCGCCAGGGCCTGGCACGCACCCGGCTCAGGCTGCTGCCCAGCGAGGGAAGCTACTTCCAGTGTGTGGACATCTCGGCGGTGAGCGATCTGAGCGAAGACGCGTTTTGCCGCTGGCTCACCACCGAGGTGGGTGTGGCAGCCATCCCGCTGTCGGCGTTTTATGCCGATGGCTTTGACCAGCGGGTGGTGCGGTTTTGTTTTGCCAAGAAGGACGAGACGCTCGTGACGGCGATTGATCGCTTGGCGTCGCTGTAGTTGCTTTTTTCCGGGGGGAGGACGGCGGGGTGTGTGTTCTCCGGCCTGCTCGCTAGACAGATGGCTGGCGACGTGTGCCCAATCAACACCACACGAACCATCGCCAACAGCGGCCTCGCCCACCGCGAATGGGGCCTGCGCCCACACACCCCACCCTCCTCCTTCTGGGCAAGCCGCTGAACGTTGCCCGGCGGTGGGGGTGTTCGGTCGGAGGCGCAATCCTGGCACGCGCAGCGTGACTGTGAGCCGCAGGCCGGACACCCCCACCGCCGCCCGGCGTCAACGCGCCGCAACGGCTGAAACCGGAGAATTCAGGAAGACTTTTTGCGCCCCGGCTTGGCGCTGCCGGTGACCCGCGGCGGCAGGCCGGTGTGCTGGGTCAGCAGCCGGCCCTTGGCCACCGGGGCGGGCTTGGCACTGGCGGTGGAGTTCTTGCGACGGGCGCTGGTGTAGCCACCGTCCGTCATTGGCTGGTAGGTCGGGATCAGGTGGTGCTTGCCGTTGCCGATCAGGTCGGAGCGGCCCATGGTCTTCAGCGCCTCGCGCAGCAGCGGCCAGTTGTTGGCGTCGTGGTAGCGCAGAAAGGCCTTGTGCAGGCGCCGGCGGCGGTCACCGCGCACGATGTCCACCGTCTCGCTGTCGCGCGTCACCTTGCGCAGCGGGTTCTTGTTGCTGTGGTACATCGCGGTGGCCGTGGCCATGGGGCTGGGGTAGAAGGTCTGCACCTGGTCGGCGCGGAAACCGTTCTTCTTCAGCCACACCGCGAGGTTCATCATGTCCTCGTCGCTGGTGCCCGGGTGGGCGGCGATGAAGTAGGGAATCAGGTACTGCTTCTTGCCGGCCTCCAGGCTGGCCGCGTCGAACAGCTTCTTGAAGCGGTCGTAGCTGCCGATGCCCGGCTTCATCATCTTGGACAGCGGGCCGGCCTCGGTGTGCTCGGGCGCGATCTTCAAATAGCCGCCCACGTGGTGGGTGGCCAGCTCCTTGATGTACTCGGGCGACTTCACCGCCAGGTCGTAGCGCAGGCCGGAGCTGATGAGGATCTTCTTCACCCCTTTGAGCGCCCGGGCGCGGCGGTACATCTTGATCAGCGGGCCGTGGTCGGTGTTCAGGTTGGAGCACACGTCCGGGTAGACGCAGCTGGGCTTGCGGCAGGCGGCCTCGATGGCCGGGCTCTTGCAGCCGATGCGGTACATGTTGGCCGTGGGGCCGCCGAGGTCGGAAATCACCCCGGTGAAGGCCGGAATCTTGTCGCGGATGTCTTCGATCTCGCGGATCACCGAGTCTTCGGAGCGGCTCTGGATGATGCGGCCCTCGTGCTCGGTGATGGAGCAGAAGGTGCAGCCGCCAAAACAGCCACGCATGATGTTCACGCTGAAGCGGATCATCTCCCAGGCCGGGATCTTGGTCGCGCCCTCGTGGCTGCCGTGCTCGTCGGCATAACGCGGGTGCGGGCTGCGGGCATAGGGCAGATCGAACACCATGTCCATCTCGGCCGTGGTCAGCGGGATGGGGGGCGGCGTGATCCACACGTCGCGGTCGCCATGGGCCTGCACCAGCGCACGGGCGTTGCCGGGGTTGGTTTCCAGGTGCAGCACCCGGTTGGCGTGGGCGTACAGCACCGGGTCGCTTTTGACCTGTTCGTAGGCCGGCAGGCGGATCACCGAACGGTCGCGCGGTGGCACCTTGATCTTGCCGGTGGCCGCGGGGTTGGGCATGAACACCAGCGGCTGGATGGCGGGGTTGGCCAAGTGGGTCGAATCCGGCAGGGTGCCGTCTTCCTTGGCGCAGGTTTCGCCCTGGCTCTTGGCCTGCTCGGCGGTGTTCTGGTAGGGGTTGACGTGCGATTCCACCCGCCCGGGCGCGTCGACCGAGGTCGAGTCGATCTCGAACCAGCCCTCGGGCGTGTCACGCCGGATGAAGGCCGTGCCGCGCACGTCGACGATGTTCTCCACCGGCTCGCGGGCCGCCAGGCGGTGGGCAATCTCCACAATCGCCCGCTCGGCGTTGCCGTACAGCAGCAGGTCGCATTTGGCGTCCACCAGGATGGAGCGGCGCACCTTGTCCTGCCAGTAGTCGTAATGCGCGATGCGGCGCAGCGAGCCCTCGATGCCGCCCATGACGATGGGCACGTCGCTCCAGGCTTCCTTGCAGCGCTGCGAGTACACCAGCGAGGCGCGGTCGGGCCGCTTGCCACCCACGTCGCCGGGGGTGTAGGCGTCGTCGCTGCGGATCTTGCGGTCCGCGGTGTAGCGGTTGATCATCGAATCCATGTTGCCGGCGGTCACGCCGAAGAACAGGTTGGGTTTGCCCAGGACCTTGAAGGGCTCGGCGCTCTGCCAGTCGGGCTGGGCGATGATGCCGACGCGGAAGCCCTGGGCCTCCAGCATGCGGCCAATCACCGCCATGCCGAAGCTGGGGTGGTCCACATAGGCGTCGCCGGTGACGATGACGATGTCGCAGCTGTCCCAGCCCAGCGCGGTCATCTCTTCGCGGCTGGTGGGCAGGAACTTGGCCGTGCCGAAGCGCTTGGCCCAGTACGGCCGGTAGGCCATCAAGGGCTTGACGGCAGGCGGCCGCGCCGGCGCCGCAGGGCGGCCGGTGACGGGCAAAGACGGGGTGGCAAGGGACAAGGTGGGCTCTCAGGGAATCCCCGGATTGTAGGGTTTTGCCCTGTTTGACGCCCTGAAAGCGCCGAATCCCCCTGCCCTGGCCCCAGCGCCGGGCGGATAATCCAGCCCGCCCATGCCGCCGCCGTCGCCCCACCCCGTTCCGCCCAGCGAAGCCGCGCCCCTGCTGTGGCACGACGCCTTCTACGCCTTTGTGCGGCTGGACCAGCCCGAGGCCGTGGCCCAGCGGCTGCGCGAACTGACCGCGCCGCTGCTCGGCAGCGTGCTGGTGGCCAGCGAAGGCGTCAACGGCATGCTGGCCGGCAGCGCCGAGGCGCTGGACGCCTTCCGCCAGGCCCTGGCCAGCGAGCCGCTGTTGGGCGGCGCCTTGGCCGCCATGCCCTTCAAACGCAGCGCCTGCACCACCGCGCCGTTTCACCGCATCAAGGTGCATGTGAAGCCGGAGATCGTGCCGCTGGGCATTGCCGGCATTGACGCCACCTGCCAGACCGGCATCAACGTGTCGCCGCAGGACTGGCGCGCGCTGATCGCCGACCCCGATGTGCTGGTGGTCGACAACCGCAACAGCTTCGAGTTCCGGCTGGGCCGCTTCCGTCACGCGGTCAACCCGCAGGTCAACAACTTCCGCGACTTCCCCGCCTACGTGCGGGACCACATCGCCGACTGGAAAGCACGTGGCCAGAAGGTGGCGATGTACTGCACCGGTGGCATACGCTGCGAAAAAACCAGCGCCTGGATGCTGGACCTGGGGCTGCCGGTCTTCCAGCTGGAAGGCGGCATCCTGAACTACTTTGCCCAGATGCCCGACGCCCACCGTGACTGGGACGGCGAATGTTTTGTGTTCGACAACCGGGTGGCGCTGGACACCCGGCTGCAGGAAACCGGCACCCCGCTGGAAGCCGTGTACCGCAGCGACCTGCCCGACGAGGCCTGGCGACTGCGCCGCGCCCGGCTGCTGCAAGACAGCGGCGACTGAAGGCCAGCCCCCATGGACAAACCCTTCGCGCCGGCCGCCGAGCGCAACCGCGACCCCATCCTGGCGGTGCTGCAGCAGCACCTGCCGCCGGGCCCGGCCGGCGCCGCGCCGCGGCGTTTGCTGGAAATCGGCAGCGGCACCGGCCAGCACGCGGTGCACATGGCGGCCGCGCTGCCACGCTGGGTCTGGCAATGCAGCGAGCTGGCCGACCAACTGCCTGGCATCCGGGCCTGGCTGGCCGAGGCCGGTCTGCCCAACACGCCGGAACCCTGGGCGCTGGATGTGGCTTCCGGCCTGCCCGCGGTGGCGCACGACGCGGTGTTCAGCGCCAACACCTTGCACATCATGGGCTGGCCCGAGGTGCAGCGGCTGTTCAGGGAATTGCCACGGGTGCTGGCCCCGGGCGGTCGGCTGGTGGTCTACGGCCCGTTCAACCGGGGCGGCCGGTTCACCAGCCCGGGCAACGCCGCGTTCGACGCCGCCCTGCGCCAGGCCGACCCGCGGCGCGGCCTGCGTGATGTGGAAGCAGTGGATGCGCTGGCCCAGGCCGCAGGCCTGGTGATGGTGGACGATGTGGCCATGCCGGCCAACAACCGCTGCCTGGTCTGGCAACGCTCGGCCTGACAGCGCGGCCCGGCCGGCGGGCGGGGCGACAGCGGGCCCACAAAGAGCGGGCGGGCGCCAAAAAAGTCACATCGATTTTCCGGCAATCCGGCTTCAAATGCACTTCAACGCCCAGGCCCCAGGCGTTGCAGTTTTGTCGCAGCCGGCGCCATTCTGATCCGTAGGAAGATCTCCAGAATGGTGTCGGTTGCGGCAAAAACCTCAGACCGACACCCCCCTCAACCCCCCCCCCAGCCTCTCAGCGCCATCGCGCCAGGTTCAGGCTCAGCGTGGGCTGAGCTGGCCGCGGATTTCACCGCCGCGGTTGGCCACGGTGTGCACGTTCACGTACCACAGCCCACCCATCAGGTCGGAGGCCTGCTCGGCGGTCAGCGTGGCCTTGCCCTGGGTCGGGTTGGTGATGGGGCCGCTGATGCCCAGCGCCACACCGGCGTTGGCACCGGCGCGGGCCGGGCCGTGGAAATGCGCGGCGGTGGGCTCGCCCGACAGGCCGCTGTACGACAGCGTCCAGGTCAGTTCGCGGGTCAGCTTGTTGTAGCTGGCGTCCAGCGTGCCTTTGGCCGAGCCGGCCACCGGCGGCACCTCCTGGTCGGACGACAGGTTCACCAGAAAGTTGGCGCTGGTGTTCACCGGCACCACGATGCAGCCGGCCAGGGCGGTGAGCAGAACGGCGGCAAATGCGGTGCGAATCGCTGTGAATCGGGTCATTGTTTTGTCTCCAAGGGAACAACACGGGGGAGGGGCCGGTGGGAATCGCCAGGCACGCCGCCGCCCGGGCAATTTACCACCGGTGGGCCGACTCAGTGTCGTGCCGGTTGGGGATGGTCGAGAAAGAAGCGCAGCATCTCGCGGCTGGCGTCGGGGCCGGCGGGGTCGGTGAAGCTGCCCTCGGCATCGCCGCCCGCCCAGGCATGGCCGGCGCCATGCAGCAGCCAATGCTCGGCGGCCCGGCCAGTGGCAGGGTCGGCGTAAATGCGGCGGGTGTAGCCCTGACCCAGGTCCGACGCGCCCACCAACACCTCGCTGGGTTCGGCCTGGCCCAGCGCGGCGGCCACCACCTGCTCGCCGTTACCCGGGTGCACCGTGCTGTCGGCATCGCCGTGAAACACAATCACCGGCAGCGGCAACGCCTCGGGCAGGGGTGAAGCCTGGCGTGGGCCATGGCGCATCACGGCCATGGCACCGATCACATCGCTGGCCGCGCCAAAGGCCAGGCCCGAATGCACGCCGATGGCGGCAAACAGGTCTGGCCAGGTCTGGCCCAGCACCACGGCCATCGCACCGCCGGCCGACAGACCGGCCACATAGACCCGCTGCGGGTCAGCACCATGGCTTTGCAGCACGCTCTGGGTCAGCGCCGCCAGCAGCGCCGGCTCGCCCATATCGCGCCTCTGGTGCATGCGCGAAAACCAGTTCCAGCAGCGCGCCGGGTTGGCCGAACCGGCCTGCGCCGGGTACAGCACCAGCACGCCTTGCTCCTGCGCCAGGGCGTTCATGCGGGTGCCGCGGGCAAAGTCTTCCGGGTCCTGGGTGCAGCCATGCAGCATCAGCACCAGCGGCAGGGGCCGGTCCTGCCAGCCGCCGGGCACAAACAAGTGGTAGTCGATCTCGCCGTGCTTGTGGGCAAACACCGCGCTGAGGATCTGGCCATCGCCGCGCTGGCGTGCAACGGGCGCAGCCTCCGGTGGCAGCGCCGGGGGGGGCTGCAGGTCTGGCGCGGGCTCGGCAGCCGCTGGCGACGCCATGGCGGCCAGGGTGTCGGGCATGGCCGTGCGCGCAGCCGGCGTTGGCGCCGGCACCTCGGGCGGTGTCGGCTCAACAGGCCAGGGCCGCCGCGCCAGGGCCTGCAGCAAGGCCCGCGCGGCTTGGCGCCATTCACCCCGCCGGGCCAGCCGCCAGGCCTCGCGCAGCCAGGGCTTGAATGCAGAGGCCATGCTCAGCCGCACCACAGCCAACAGCTGTGACCGGCATGGCGGAAAGAAAGCAATCGCATGGGCGCTCCAAGGGTTCGGCCCATTGTGGCATCGGGGCTGCTGCGTGGCCCACGCCGCACCGATGTCCCGGCCTCAGCGCCCGCCCAGGCCCATGCTGCGCGAGATTACCTCTTTCATGATCTCGTTGGTGCCGCCGTAGATGCGCTGCACCCGGGCGTCGGCGTAGGCGCGGGTGATGGGGTATTCCCACATGTAGCCGTAGCCGCCGTGCAGCTGCACACATTCGTCCATCACCTTGCACTGCAGGTCGGTGGTCCAGTACTTGGCCATGCTGGCGGTGGCGGTGTCGAGCTGGTCCAACACAACCAGCTCGCAGCATTTGTCGACGAACACGCGCGCCACCTGCACCTCGGTCTGCAGCTCGGCCAGGGTGTAGCGGGTGTTCTGGAAGTTGGCCACCGGCTGGCCGAAGACCTTGCGGTCTTTCACATAGGCCACGGTCCAGTCGATCGCCGCCTGCGCCGCCGCCACCGCGGTGATGGCGATCTGCAGCCGCTCCCAGGGCAGCTGCTCCATCAGGCAGATGAAGCCCTTGTTCTCGAAGGCCTCGCCGCCCAGCAGCTGGCTGGCCGGCAGCTTCACGTTGCTGAAGAACAGCTCGGAGGTGTCCTGCGCCTTCATGCCCATCTTTTTCAGCCGCTGGCCTTTCTCGAAGCCTGGCGTGCCGCGCTCCACCAGGAACAAACTGGTGCCCTTGGCGCCGGCGGCCGGGTTGGTCTTGGCGACCACGATCACCAGGTCGGCATGCCAGCCGTTGGTGATGAAGGTCTTGCTGCCGTTGAGCACATAGCTGCCGTCGGCCTGCTGGATGGCGGTGGTCTTGACGCCCTGCAGGTCGCTGCCGGCGGCCGGCTCGCTCATGGCAATCGCGCCCACCATCTCGCCGCTGGCGAGCTTGGGCAGGTAATGGGCTTTTTGTGCCTCGGTGCCGTAATGCAGGATGTAGGGCGCGACGATCTCGCTGTGCAGGCCGTAGCCGATGCCGGTGGTGCCAGCGCGGGCCAGTTCCTCCATCTGCACCACCGAGTACAGCTTGTCGGCGCCCGAGCCGCCATAGGCCTCAGGCAGCGACATGCACAGAAAGCCGTTCTCGCCGGCCTTGTGCCAGACCGCGCGGTCGACGTAACCGTCGTCTTCCCAGGCCTCGTGGTGGGGCGTGATTTCCTTCTCCACAAAGCGGCGGAAGCTGTCGCGGAAGGCCTGGTGGTCGGCGTTGAATAGCGTGCGTTCGATCATGGTGTCACCTGCTGGACTATTTTTGGCAAGCGTTTGCTTGGTGAAATGAATATACTGCACTTCCTGTCCATCCCCCCGCCACCGGAGTCTCTTCCATGACTGAAGCATTCGTGTTCGACGCCATCCGCACGCCGCGTGGCAAAGGCAAAAAAGACGGCAGCCTGCACGAGGTCAAGCCGGTCAACCTGCTGGCCGGCGTGCTGACCGAACTGCGGCGCCGCAACGATTTCGACACCGCCCAGGTCGACGACGTGGTCATGGGTGTGGTGTCGCCGGTGGGTGAACAGGGCGCGGTGATCGCCAAGGTGGCGGCACTCAAGGCCGGCTGGGATGTGCGCTGCGCCGGCGTGCAGCTCAACCGCTTCTGCGCCTCCGGCCTGGAGGCGGTCAACATGGCCGCGCAAAAAGTGCGTTCGGGCTGGGAAGACCTGGTGGTGGCCGGTGGGGTGGAAAGCATGAGCCGGGTGCCGCTGGGCGCCGACGGCGGCGCCTGGGCCCAGGACCCGGAAACCAGCTGCGCCACCAACTTCGTGCCACAGGGCATAGGCGCGGACCTGATCGCCACCATTGACGGCTACTCCCGCGAAGACGTGGACGCCTTCGCCATGGAAAGCCAGAAGCGCGCCGCCCGCGCCCGCGAGGGCGGCTACTTTGCCGGCTCGGTGGTGCCGGTGAAAGACTTCCTGGGCCAGACCATTCTGGACACCGACGAGTTCATCAAACCCCACACCACGTTGGAAGGCCTGGGCTCGCTGAAGGCCTCGTTCGAGCAAATGGGCGCGATGGGCTTTGACGCGGTGGCGCTGTCGCGTTACCCGCAGGTGGAACGCATCCACCATGTGCACCATGCCGGCAATTCGTCCGGCATCGTCGACGGCGCGGCCGCGATGCTGATCGGCTCGGAAGCCGCCGGCAAAACCCATGGCCTCACCCCCCGGGCCCGCATCCTGGCCACCGCGGTCAGCGGCGCCGACCCCACCATCATGCTGACCGGTCCGATGCCGGCCACCCGCAAGGCGCTGGCCAAGGCCGGGCTGACCATAGACCAGATCGACCTGTTCGAGGTCAACGAGGCCTTTGCCGCCGTGCCCATGCGCTTCATGAAGGAGCTGAACGTGCCGCACGACAAGGTCAACGTCAACGGCGGCGCCATCGCCATGGGCCACCCGCTGGGCGCCACCGGCGCGATGATCCTCAACACCTTGATCGACGAGTTGCACCGCCGCCAGCTGCGCTACGGCCTGGCCACGCTGTGTGTGGGCGGTGGCATGGGCATTGCCACCATCGTTGAGCGGCTCTGATGCGCAGCGCCCGCTTCGCCTGGCTGCTGGCGGCCGCCCTGCCGGTGTCAGCGCTGGCCCTGCCGGCCATCGAGCCCGGTCAATGGGAGGTGATGACGGTGAAGGCCGGCGAACAGCCCTTTCTGCACCGGACCTGCGTCAAGGCCGACCACTTGAACGAGGTGCTGGCCGCCCGGCCCGCGCCCGGTGACGGCTGCACCGATGCCGGTCTGCGCCAGCGCGGCAAGGCCCAGGTGCGCGAGTTGCGTTGCACCAACGCCCAGGGCCAGGTCGAGCTGCGCCGCAGCGCCTGGACCTGGATGTCGCCCACCCACCTTGAAAACACCATCGAACGGGTCAGCCAGGGCCGCACCACGCATGTGGCCCAGCTGTCCATGGTGCGCGCCGGCCCCTGCCCGGACAACGCCCCCACCCGTCCCTAATCCCTTCCCTTGCTGACCGCCATGAACACCATCCGCTACGAACTGCAAGACGGCATCGCCACCCTCACCTTTGACGAGCCGGGCTCGCCGGTCAACACCATGTGTTTGCAGTGGCAGCACGACCTGACCGAGGTCACCGCCCAGGTGCTGAAAGACAAGGACGCCATCCAGGGCATCGTGCTGGCCTCGGCCAAGGACAGCTTCTTCGCCGGCGCCGACCTGAAGGCGCTGATGCGGCTCACCGAGGCCGACGCGCCCAAAGCCTATGCCGAGGTGGAGCAGCTCAAGCGCAACTTCCGCACGCTGGAAACCCTGGGCAAGCCGGTGGTGAGCTGTATCAACGGCAGCGCCCTGGGCGGCGGCTGGGAGGTGGCGCTGGTGGGCCACCACCGCATCGCCATCGACCACCCCAAAACCCAGCTGGGCCTGCCCGAGGTCACGCTGGGCCTGCTGCCCGGCGCCAGCGGCGTGACCAAGATGGTCCGCCACCTGGGGCTGATGGGTGCACAGCCCTACTTGGTGGAAGGCAAGCTGTTCAACCCGCGCCAGGCGCTGGAACTGGGCCTGGTGCACGAACTGGTGGCCGACGCCGCCGCGCTGCGCACGCAGGCCCTGGCCTTCATCGCCGCCCATCCGGTGTCGCAGCACCCCTGGGACGCCAAGGATTACAAGATCCCCGGTGGCACACCGGCCAACCCCAAGGTGGCCGGCATGCTGACCGTGGCGCCAGCCATGCTGCGCAAGCAGACCCGCGGCCTCTACCCCGCGCCCGAGGCCATCATGGCCTGCATGGCCGAAGGCGCGTCGGTGGACCTGGACACCGCGCTGCGCATCGAGAGCCGCCACCTGGCCCGGCTGATGACGGGCCGCAACGCGCGCGCCATGGTCAACACCTTTTTCTTCAACATGAACGCCATCAAAAGCGGCCAGAGCCGGCCGGCCGGCGTGCCACGCTTCAAGCCCACCCGGGTCGGCATTCTGGGCGCCGGCATGATGGGCGCCGGCATCGCCTATGTGCAGGCCAGCAAGGGCATGGCCACCGTGCTGAAGGACGTCAGCGCCGAGAAGGCCGAGGCCGGCAAGGCCTACAGCGTCAAGCTCACCCAGCCGCGGGTGGACAAGGGCAAGCTGAGCCCGCACGACCAGAAGGCCCTGCTCGACCGCATCACCGCCACCGACCAGGCGGCCGACCTGCAGGGCTGCGAGCTGATCATCGAGGCGGTGTTTGAAAACCGCGAGCTCAAGGCCAAGGTCACGCAGGAGGCCGAGCCGCAGCTGGCGCCCGGCGGCTTCTTCGCCAGCAACACCTCCACGCTGCCCATCGGCGGCCTGGCCCAGGCCAGCGCCCGGCCAGACAAATTCATCGGCATCCACTTCTTCAGCCCGGTGGACAAGATGAAGCTGGTGGAAATCATCCGCGGCCCACAGACCGACGACGAGACCGTGGCCCGCGCCTTCGACTATGTGCAATCGCTGGGCAAGATCCCGATTGTGGTGAACGACGCGCGAGGCTTCTACACCAGCCGCACCTTTGGCACCTTTGTGATGGAAGGCGCGGCCATGCTGGGCGAAGGCATCCCGGCGCCGGTGATCGAAAGCGCTGGCGTGCTGGCCGGCATGCCCGTGGGCCCGCTGGCGGTGCTGGACGAAACCGCGCTGAGTTTGAGCGTGCATGTGCTGGACCAGACCCGGGCCGACCTGCCCGGCTACCAGGCCACGCCCGGCGAGCGGCTGGTGGAGCGCATGGTGAAGGAGCTGCAGCGCCCGGGCCGCGCCGCAGGCGGCGGTTTTTACGACTACCCGGCCGGCGGCAAGAAAACCCTGTGGCCGCAGCTCAAGGCCTTGTTTGAAAAACCTGGCCTGGCCTGGGACCTGGACGAATTGAAAGACCGGCTGCTCTACCGCCAGGCGGTGGAAACCGCCCGCTGCCTGCACGAAGGTGTACTGACCACGGTGCACGACGGCAACATCGGCTCCATCTTCGGCATCGGCTTCCCAGCCTGGACCGGGGGCGCGCTGCAGTTCGTCTACGGCATGGGGGTGGACGCCTTCGCCGCCCGTGCGGCCGAGCTGGCCGCTGCCCACGGCCCCGGCTTCGCGCTGGATGCGGCGGTGGTTGCCACGCTCAAGGCCCACCAGCCGGTGTACTGAACCGCGCCAGCGCGCAGTGCGCCGGTCTGCCCCCGGCCGTCAGCCTGCCGTGGGGCGGGGCTGGCTACACTGCGCCCGGGCTTTGCCCAGCACCCCTACGACCTCACCCCTCATCCCATGTCCAACCACCGTTCTCCCAGCCACGGCCGCCTGGCCGGCAAAGTCAGCATCATCACCGGCGCCGCCCAGGGCATTGGCCTGGCCACCGCGCTCAAGTTCGCCCGCGAAGGCGGCATCGTCATCGTCTGCGACGTCAAGCAAAACGCGGTCGACGAGGCCGTGGCCCAATGCCGGGCCACCGGCGCCAGCGCCGAGGGCTTTGTGGTCGACGTGACGCAGCGCGAGATGGTGGACGCGATGGTGGCGGCGGTGAAGGCCCAGTTCGGTCGCATCGACGTGCTGGTCAACAACGCCGGCATCACCATGGACGCGCGGCTGCAGAAGATGACCTTCGAGCAGTTCGACCGCGTCATCGACGTCAACCTGCGCGGCGTCTTCCACTGCGCCCAGGCGGTGGTGGACACCATGGCCGTCCAGGGCAGCGGCGTGATCCTCAACGCCAGCTCGGTGGTCGGCATCTACGGCAACTTCGGCCAGACCAACTACGCCGCCACCAAGTTCGGCGTGATCGGTTTCACCAAAACCTGGAGCCGCGAGCTGGGCCCCAAGGGCGTGCGGGTGAATGCGGTGGCGCCGGGTTTCGTCACCACGCCCATCTTGTCCACCGTGCCCAACAAGGTGCTGGAAGAAATGGCCAGCCGCGTGCCGCTGCGCCGCCTGGGCCTGCCCGAGGAAATCGCCAACACCTACGCCTTCCTGGCCAGCGACGAGGCCAGCTACATCACCGGCGCGGTGATCGAGGTGGCCGGCGGCATGACGGTCTGATGGTTTTCCAGCCACACCACCCGCCACCGGGGTGTGGCAAAAACACCCAAATTCACCCCGCGCAGCGCCAGCCGCGCGGTGCAGGGCTAAACTGTTTGCGATGGACGCCCAGCCGGGTGGCCATGCCCTTTTGCTGCGCCCGATGGACACCTTGATTGAACCGTTGTTTGCCGACACCCGCCACATCCAGGCGGCGCTGACCCAACTCGGCGCACAACGGGCGGTGATGGCGTCCAAGTCCATCTTCAACACCCAGGGCGTCAAGCTGCTGGACCAGGCGGCCTACATCGACACCGAGGTCTACCACCGGCTGATGCAGCACCAGCTGTCGGCGCCGCTGGAAGACTGCCTGATCAGCCCGCCCACCGTCACCGGCCGCAGCCTGCGGGCGGCGGCCGATGAGGCCTTGTCCGGCCTGCCTTTCTTCCGCCGCATGGCCGACGTTGAGGGCGTGCGCGAGGTGCTGCTCGAAACCCTGGCCCATGTGCCGCTGCCGCCGCCGGTGGCCTTCCACCTGACGCTGGCCCAGGCGGTTCAGCCCGAGCTGTTCAACCACGCGGTGCGCACCGCGCTCACCGCCATCTGGCTGGCCTGGGCGCCCAAGCGGCCCACGGTGGACCTGACGGCCGCCGCCGCCGCCGGCCTGCTGCACGACATCGGCATGCTCTACCTGGACCCGGTGCTGATGCAGCCAGAGCGCCAGCTCGACGCCGAACAGCGGCGCCAGCTCTACGCCCATCCGTTGCTGACGCAGGCGCTGGTGAACCGCCATGCCGACTACCCGCGCGAGGTCGGCCGGGCCATTCTGGAACACCATGAATGCCTGGACGGCTCGGGCTACCCCCAGCACCTGACCGGCAACGCCATCAGCGACCTGGGCCGCATCCTGTCGCTGGCCGAGGTGGTGTCATCGATGTTCTCGCCCGGCCGCGAGGTGCCCGAGCTGCGGCTGTCGGTCATTCTGCGGATGAATTTGCACCGCTACGACAACCTGCTTGTGGTGCGGCTGATGCGCTTGCTCAAGCCCGAGACCGATGTGTTGGGCAACTCGCCGATGTCCATGCTGGACGACCCGGTGGCCCGGCTGATGGACCTCGACCAGATGCTGGACGCCTGGCCCCGTGGCCTGAGCGACTGGGACCGCCTGCCGGTGCCCCGGCGTACCGGGCTGGAACAGCTGGCCTCTCAGGTGGCCCAGCTGCGCCGGGCCCTGGTGGCCGTGGGTGTGGCACCCGAGCAGCTGAGCCTGCTGGGCAGCGACCCGCTGGACAACCGGCTGCGCTGCGAGCTGACCCTGTTGGCTGGTGAAACCGCCTGGCAGCTGCGGGCCCTGGCGCGGCAAACCCGGCGCCGTTGGCACCTGGAACCCGGCGAGGACTACCCCAGCGAACTGCTGCGCTGGATGGACAGGGTCGAGGCCCTGGTGGCCCACCGCGGCCTGGCCGAGGTGTTGGACCAGGCCAGCCCACTCTGACACCCTGGTTTGACACCTGGGTGGCAGCGGCCCACAGGGGGTGCGGCCGATAATTCCGCCATGCCCGCCCCCGCCGCCAACACCCCCTCCCCGCCCCCTGCCAAACCTGGCCCCGCTTCGCTGAGCGACCTGTTCTGGTCCTTCACCTGGCTGGCCCTGCAGGGCTTTGGCGGGGTGCTGGCGGTGGTGCAGCGCGAGATGGTGGAGAAAAAGCAGTGGCTGACGCGGGAGGAGTTCGTCGAGGAATGGGCGGTGGCGCAAATCATGCCCGGGCCCAACGTGGTGAACCTGTCGCTGATGATCGGCGGCCGCAGCTTCGGCCTGCCCGGCGCGCTGGCCGCACTGGCCGGCATGCTGACGTTTCCGCTGGTCATCGTGCTGGGGCTGGCGGCTGTCTATGCGCACTGGGCCGACCATCCGCAACTGGCCGGCGCGCTGCGCGGCATGGGCGCGGTGGCGGCCGGCCTGATCGCCGCCACCGGCCTGAAACTGGCCCCCACGCTGAAAACCAACGTCATGGGCCTGTGGCCCTGTGGGGTGCTGGCGGTGCTGGGCTTTGTGGCCATCGGGGCGCTGCGCTGGCCGCTGGGCTGGGTGCTGCCGGTGCTGGGTGCAGTGGCCTTCGGCCTGGCCTGGCGAAAGCTGGCGCCATGACGGTGCTGCTCGACGCCGCCGACTGGCTGCAGTTCTTCCTGCACTTTCTGTCGCTCTCCTTGCTGTCGATCGGCGGCGCCATCACCACCGCACCCGACATGCACCGCTTTCTGGTCGACCAGCAGCACTGGATGAGCGACGCCCAGTTCAACGCGTCGATTGCCATCGCCCAGGCCGCGCCCGGGCCCAATGTGCTGTTTGTGGCGCTGATGGGCTGGCATGTGGGTCTGAACGCCGGCGGCCTGGGCCTCGGCCTGCTGGGCGTGGCCCTGACCATGCTTGGCATTTTGCTGCCCAGCACCACGCTGACCTATTTGGCTGCCCAGTGGGGCCACCGCAACCGCGAGCGGCGCGCGGTGCGGGCCTTCAAGCAAGGCCTGGCACCCATCGTCATCGGCCTGCTGCTGTCGGCCGGCTGGGTGCTGTCACGCGCCCACGGCAACCCGGCGCAAGACTGGCCGCTGTGGCTGCTCACCGCCGTCATCACCGTTTTGGTGTGGAAGACCCGGCTGCACCTGCTGTGGCTGCTGGCGGTGGGGGCGGGGTTGGGGTGGTTTGGGCTGGTCTGACGTTGGGCTGATGCAACAGCCCCCCGGCCAGACCATACCGAAAGCCGCGCGGCAAAGCCTCGGATTTCACCAATTAATACTTAAGTTGAATATCCGAGTACCCTGGCCGTACAGATACATAAGTTACATTTAACAACCATCAGGGTCAGGTGGCTCTTTCAAAGCCTGAGCAGGGGTTTGAACGGACCACAAGGCACTGGTGAAAAAAGCAGGGATTTGCGCGCACGGGTTGAGGAAATTCGCGACCACCCTGGTTAAAACGCAACACACCACGAAGGCTTCCATGGCAACCAATTCGACGTCATTCAACAACACCCCCCAAGCAACCGACGACTACAAAACGCTCACCGAGAGCCTGGTCTCGCTGGGAAGCATCATCACGCTGGACGTGTTGAGCAACGATTTGGGTGGCAATGCCAAGAAGCTGTGGTCCGTTGACGCCGACGCCGAAACCTGGGACGCGCTGAAGAACAGCGACAAGGTGAATGTGTGGGAATACGGCGCCAACGGCAACGGCGTTCGCATCAATGCCGACTCGACCATCAGCTACCAGCTCAACAGCATCGGCGCTGGCCGGACCATCGACTCGCTGTACCAAGGCGAGACCTTCACCGACACGGTGTTCTACACCATCCGCCTGGCCAACGGCACTCTGAGCAAGGCCGCTGTGACCGTCACCATCGTGGGTGAAAACGACAAGCCTGTGGTTAAAAATCTGGCGGTCTCCGTGGTGGAAGACGCCATGCAGACCGGACAGCTGAGCGCGACCGATGCCGATATGGGCGATTCGATTTTCACCTTTGCCACGGTGGGCCCCGTGCCCGCTGGCTTCAGCTTGCTGCCCTCGGGCGTTTACACCATCGACGCCACCAACGCGGCCTACCAGCACCTTGCTGCAGGCGCCACGCAGGTCGTCACGGTGAACTACACCGCCACCGATGCCTACAACGGCATTTCGGACGCCAAGACCATCACCATCACCGTCACCGGTGTCAATGACAAAGCATCCATCTCCGGCACCACCACCGGCGATCTGACCGAAGAAAGCATCGCGCCAGCCACCGGCACGCTGACCGTGTCTGACGTCGATGACGGCGAAGCCTTTGCACAGGCCTACAGCGACTCGTCCTCCAAAGGCAGCTACACCGTCGACGCCAACGGCAACTGGTCTTACACCGTCAACAACGCCGCCGCCCAGCACCTGGCCGCCGGCGCCACCGACACCGACTCTTTCACCGTCACCAGCAAGGATGGCACCGCCTCCGAGACCGTCGTCATCACCATCACCGGTGTCAACGACACCGCCTCCATCTCCGGCACCAAAGCCGGCAGCCTGACCGAGGACGACACCACCGCGGCCACCGGCACCCTGACCGTGTCCGACGTCGATGACGGCCAAGCCTTTGCGCAGGTCGTCGCCAGCGGCACGTCTGCCAAAGGCAGCTACACCGTTGACGCCAACGGCAACTGGTCTTACACCGTCAACAACGCCGCCGCCCAGCACCTGGCCGCCGGCGCCACCGACACCGACTCTTTCACCGTCACCAGCAAGGACGGCACCGCCTCCGAGACCGTCGTCGTCACCATCACCGGTGTCAATGACAAAGCATCCATCACCGGTACCAAGACCGGCAGCGTCACCGAAGACAGCGCCACACTCATCGCCAGCGGCACCCTGACCGCCAGCGACGTGGACGATGGCCAGGCAAAGTTCCAGACGGTGGCCACAGCCGCCCTGCAAGGGACGTATGGCAGCTTCACTTTCAATGAGAGCACCGGCGCCTGGGGCTACACGCTGAACAACGCAGCCGCCAACGTGCAGGCGCTGGGCGCAACCGACCATGTCACGGACCAGCTGGTTGTGAAGTCGTTCGATGGCACGGCCACCGAAACCATCACCGTAACCATCAATGGCGCTGCAGATGGCGCAGCACCCGCACCAGCAGTGGTCAATGCCGCTGATGTGAACGACAAAGACACAGAAGGTGCTGGCGTCAATAACGTCAACATCAAAGCTGACGCCCAGAACATCACGGGCTCGTCAGCTGATCAAATCCTTTACGGCAGCAACAACGCTGACACCATCGACGGTAAGAGTGGGGGTGACACCATTTACGGCTTTGGCGGTAACGACACGCTTTACGGCGGCCAGGGAATTGACACCATTTATGGTGGTGCTGGTGCCGATTCTATTGAGGGCAACACGCAAACCGACGTGATTTATGGCGGTTCCGGTAATGACACCATCGCGGGCAACCAAGACGACGATCTTATCTATGGCGGCTCTGGCAACGACACTATCAACGGTAACGGCGGTCTCGACACCATCATTGGTGGCTATGGCGCGGACATTTTGAGCGGCGGTGGAGCCGATGATGCCAAAGACACCTTCCGCTTCCTCAGCACCTCGGACACCGGTGACACCATCTCCGACTTCCAGTCGACCGCCGCTGTGGGCGTGAACCACGACGTGATCGACCTGGACGCTCTGGGCCTGACGAACTCGCTCACCAATGGCACCACCTTGACCAGCCATGGCACGATCTGGTTCTACGACGCAGGCACCAACCAGACCATCGTGCAGGCAGACACCGATGGCGTCGTTGGCACGGCCGAGTTCCAGATCCAGCTCACCGGCAACGTCACTTTGCAGGCCAGCGACTTCGTTTTCTGACAGGCAATTCCGCATTGAAAAAGGCCTCATTCGAGGCCTTTTTCTTTTTTGCTTTCCCAAACGTCTTGCTCAGCCCCGCTGCCGCAAGGCCTCGTACAGACAAACGCCGCTGGCCACCGACACGTTGAGGCTTTCCACGCCGCCGCGCATCGGGATGCAGATCAGGCTGTCGCAGGTCTTGCGGGTCAGCTGGCGCATGCCGTCGCCTTCGGCGCCCAGCACCAGCGCCAGCGGTACGGTCAGGTCGGCCTGGTACAGGGTTTGCGGCGCGTCGCCGCTGGTGCCTATGCACCAGATGGACCGCTCCTTCAGCTCGCCCAGCGTGCGGGCCAGGTTGGTCACCATGAAATAGGGGACCGTTTCCGCGGCGCCGCTGGCCACCTTGGCCACGGTGGCGTTGACGCCCACCGCATGGTCTTTGGGCGCGATCACCGCGTGCGCGCCGGCCCCGTCGGCCACCCGCAGGCAGGCACCCAGGTTGTGCGGGTCGGTCACGCCGTCCAGCACCAGCAGCAAGGGCGGGCCCTGCACCGTGTCCAGCAGGTCGTCCAGCGAATGGGTTTGCGGCAGCGGCTCCACCCGCGCGGCCACACCCTGGTGGCCGTGGCTGCCGCAGAGCTTGGCGATGCGCATCGCATCGGCCTCGATCAACCGCACACCGGCCTCCTGGGCCCGCTCGACAAACTGCCGCATGCGGGCGTCGCGCCGGGTCGGCTCGACATAGATCTCAACGATGGTGTGGGGGGCGGTTTTGAGCCGAACGCCCACCGCATGAAAACCGAACAGGATTTTGGGTGACGCCATACCCCGATTATCGGGGCTGGTTGGTTGCTCCTGAATTCAGAGCAAGGCCTTTGGCCAAAGAAGGCAGGCGGCTCAGACCACCACGCGGCCGGCCTCAATGGTGATGCGGCGGGCGCACTGGCTGGCAATGCCGCGGTCGTGGGTCACCAGCACCAGCGTCGTGCCCAGCTCGCGGTTCAGCGCAAACATCAGGTCCATCACCTTCTCGCCGGTGGTAAAGTCCAGGCTGCCGGTGGGCTCGTCGGCCAGCAGCACCGCCGGCTGCACCACAAAGGCCCGGGCCAGCGCCACCCGCTGCTGCTCGCCGCCGCTCAACACCTTGGGGTAGTGGTTGAGCCGTTCGGCCAGGCCCACCCGGGCCAGCATCTCGGTGGCAGCGCGGCGCGGGCTCACCCCGCCAGGCACCTGACCGGACAGCTCCAGCGGCAGCATCACGTTCTCCAGCGCCGTCAGGCTGCCCATGAGCTGGAAGCTCTGAAACACAAAACCCAGCTGCCGGGCCCGCAGCGCGGCGCGGCCGTCTTCGCTCAGCGCAAACAGGTCTTGCCCGGCCAGTTTCACCGTGCCCCGACTGGGGGTGTCCAAACCGGCGATGATGGACAGCAAGGTGCTTTTGCCCGAACCCGAGGCACCGACAATGGCGGCCGTCTCGCGCGGCGCCAGCTGGAAGTCGATGTCCCGCAAAATGTCCAGCGTGCCGGTGGAATCGGTGACGGACTTGAACACATGGTCCACGGAAATGATGGGGTCAGACATGAATCGCTATGAGGTGGCGCCCAGCGCCGGCGCCGCGGGTGCGGGCCACAAGGTGCAGGCAGACAAACGCCACTTTATCGTGGCCGCGGCCGGCTGGGCCCTGGCAGGGCTATTGCCGGCGGGCGGCTTCGCCAAGGCGCTGCCCAAGGTGCTGGTGCTGGGCGACTCGCTGAGCGCCGAGTACGGCCTGCGCCGTGGCAGCGGCTGGGTGGCGCTACTGGCGGAGCGGCTGGCCCGCGAGCAGCCTGGCGCCACGGTGGTCAATGCCAGCATCAGCGGCGACACCACCTCGGGCGGTCGCAGCCGCCTGCCCGCGCTGCTGACGCAGCACCGGCCCAGCCATGTGGTGATCGAGCTCGGTGGCAACGACGCGTTGCGCGGCCTGCCGCTGGCCATGACGCGCGACAACCTGCTGCAGATGACCCGGGCCGCCCAGGCCGCCGGCGCCCAGGTGCTGCTGCTGGGCATGGCGGTGCCGCCCAACTATGGGGCCGACTACAACCGCCAGTTCACCGGCCTGTTCGCCGAGGTGGCCAAGGCGCAAAAAGCCGCGCTGCTGCCGTTTTTTCTGAAGGGCATTGCCGACACACCCGACGCCGCGCGCCATTTCCAGGCCGACCGCATCCACCCCAACGAAGGCGCCCAGCCGCAGATGCTGGCCAACGTCTGGCCCGCGCTGCGGGCCCAATTCAAATGAATTTGCAACACATCCCGGCCGAGCAGGCCCTGGCCCGCCTGGGCAGCTTCAGCACCATCGTCGACGCGCGCAGCGAAGGCGAATATGCCGAAGACCACCTGCCCGACGCGGTGAACTGGCCCTCGCTGAACAACGAGGAGCGCAAGCTCATCGGCACCCTCTACAAACAGGTCAACCCCTTCGAGGCGCAGAAGCGCGGCGCCGCCCTGGTGGCGCGCAACATCGCCGGCCACATCGAGCGCGAGCTGCTCCACACGCCCAAGAACTGGCAGCCGCTGCTTTACTGCTGGCGCGGCGGCAAACGCAGCGGTTCGCTGGCGCTGGTGCTGTCGCAGATCGGCTTTCGGGTGACGGTGATCGAGGGCGGCTACAAGGCCTTTCGCACCGCGGTGCTGGCCGACCTGCCGGCTCAGGCCACGCGCCTGCACTACCGGGTGGTGTGTGGCCCCACCGGCTCGGGCAAAACCCGGCTGCTGGGCGCGCTGGCGCAGGCGGGCGCCCAGGTGCTGGACCTGGAGGCCCTGGCCAGCCACCGCAGCTCGGTGCTGGGCCTGATCCCCGGCCAGCCCCAGCCCAGCCAAAAGCGCTTTGACACCCTGGTCTGGGACGCGCTGCGCCGCTTCGATGCCAGCCGGCCGGTCTATGTGGAGAGCGAAAGCAAGAAGGTGGGCAACTTGGCCGTGCCCGACGCCTTGATGGCGGCGATGCGCGCCAGCCCCTGCCTGGACCTGCAGCTCGCCGACGACGAGCGGGTGGCCCTGCTGATGGAAGACTATGCGTTTTTTGCCCGGGACGGGGCGATGTTCTGCGAGCGGCTGGACGCGCTGACCATGCTGCGTGGCAAGGCGGTGGTGCAGGCCTGGAAAGACCAGGTGGCCGCCGGCCGCACCGAGGCGGTGGTGCGCGACCTGCTGCTGACCCACTACGACCCGGGCTATCTGGCGTCGATGCAGCGCAACTTCAGCGCCTACCCGCAGGCGATGCCGCTGCTGGCGGCAGACCGGTCGGCTGCCGCGATGGCCGCACTGGCCCAGACCATCCTGCAGGCCGAGGCGGCCTGAGGCCGGAGGTTCAGGCCGCTGGCGGCAGGTCGCCGGGCGGCGTGCCCTCGGCGGGCGCCTCACCGTCCTGGCCGTCGGTGTCGGGCTGGCCGTCGTCGGGCTTGCCCTCGGCCTTGCGCTTGAGTTTTTCTTCCTTCTTGCGCTTTTTGGCCAGCTCTTTCTGGCGTTTCTCGTAACCGTAATTGGGTGTGGCCACTGGGCTGTCCGTTTCTGTGCGTGTGTCTTGAAACGTTGATGTTAACGAGAAACGCCCTCAGCCCAGCGCCGCCAGCGCCTGGGCCAGGTCGGCCTGCAAATCGGCCACCGCCTCCAGGCCGATGGAAAAGCGCACCAGCACCCCGCTGTGGGGCCAGGCGCTCACCGCACCGCGCATGCTGGCCACGTCGTAAGGCACGGCCAGGCTCATGAAGCCACCCCAGGAATAACCGAGCTTGAACAGCCGCAGCGCGTCGCAGAAACGGTCCACATCGGCCGCGCTGTAGGCCGCGTCAAACACCACCGAGAACAGGCCCGCCGCCTGGCCCTGGTCGCCGCACAGCGCCCGCCAATGGGCATGGCCGGGCGCGCCGGGCAGCGCCGGGTGCAGCACCTGCACCACCTCGGGCCGGGCCTGCCACCATTCGGCCAGCTCGCGGGCCGCGGCGTCGTGGGCGGCGTAGCGCAGCGCCATGCTGGGCAGCGAACGCAGCACCGCCTCGACGTCGTTGCCGCCCACACCCAGGCCCAGCCGCATGTGGCACAGCTTGAGCTTGAGGTGCAGGCCGTCGTCGCAGGTCACCACGCTGCCCATCAGCACATCACCACCCCCGCTGGGGTATTTGGTCAGCGCGTGCACGCTGATGTCCACCCCCAGCGGCTCGTTGGCGTCGTCGAGGCCCAGCGCAAACGGCGCAAAGGCCAGGCCGGCACCCCAGGTGTTGTCGAGCGCGGTGGTCACGCCGCGGGCCCGGCAGGCCCGCACCAGCGCCGGCAGGTCGGGGAACTCCATGGTCACCGAGCCGGGGGCTTCCAGCCACACCAGCCGGGTGTGTGGGCCGATGCGGCTGGCCAGGTCGGCCGGGTCCATGGCGTTGTAGAGCTGGTGGGTGATGCCCCAGGCCGCCAGCTCGCCGGCGGCCAGCGCCTTGTTGGGGCCGTAGGCGTTGTCGGGAATCAGCACCTCGTCGCCGGTTTTCAGCAGCGCCAGGTTGACGTTGGCAATCGCCGCCAGGCCGCTGGGCGCCAGCAGGCAGTGCCGCCCGCCTTCCAGTGTGCTGAGCCGCTCTTCCAGCGTGAAGGTGGTGGGCGTGCCGTGCAGGCCGTAGGTGTAGCCGGTTTTGTGCTGCCAGTTGCGCGCCCGCATCGCGGCCACGTTGGCAAAAATCACCGTCGAGGCCTTGTGCACCCCCGGCATGGGGGCGCTGAAACCGGCTGGCGGCTGGTAGGGGTGGTGGATCAGGTCGGTGCGGGGGTCGCTCATCCGGGCATGGTACCCGCAGGCTTTGTCGCCTGCAGCACCGCCCCCGCTTGGCGGCGCCGGGATGGCACGGCATAATTGACGTTTACGTTAACGTCAATTCATCCAGGAGTTTTCATGCAAATCGAAGGCAAGGTATTCATCGTCACCGGCGGCGCATCGGGCCTGGGTGAAGGCACGGCACGGATGCTGGCCGCCAGCGGCGGCACGGTGGTCATCGCCGACATGCAGGTGGAAAAGGGCGAGGCCGTGGCCAAAGAGATTGGCGGCGCCTTTGTGAAGTGTGACGTCAGCAGCGAGGCCGACGGTCAGGCCGTGGTGGCCAAGGCCACCTCGCTGGGCAAGCTGATGGGCCTGGTGAACTGCGCCGGCATCGCCCCCGCCGAGAAAACCGTGGGCAAGACCGGCCCCCACACCTTGGCCACCTACACCAAGACCATCATGGTCAACCTGGTGGGCAGCTTCAACATGATCCGCCTGGCCGCCGACGCCATGAGCAAGAACGAACCCGAAGCCACCGGCGAGCGCGGCGTGCTGATTTCCACCGCCAGCGTGGCGGCCTACGACGGCCAGATTGGCCAGGCCGCCTATTCCGCCAGCAAGGGCGGCGTGGTGGGCATGACGTTGCCCATTGCCCGCGACCTGGCCCGCAACGGCATCCGCAACATGACCATTGCCCCCGGCATCTTCGGCACGCCCATGCTGTTCTCCATGCCCCAAGACGTGCAGGACGCGCTGGCCGCCGGCGTGCCCTTCCCCAGCCGCCTGGGCACACCGCAGGACTACGCCAAGCTGGCCAAGCACATCTTCGAGAACGACATGCTCAACGGCGAGGTGATCCGCCTGGACGGCGCGATCCGCCTGGCACCGCGCTGAACGCCCACGCGCTGGCCCCCAGGCCGCATGTCCTCCGGGGCATGCGGCCTTTTTCTTGGGGCTTGCATCGGGGTTGAGGCGCCCATCCATGTGTTCGGCATCGCACAGACCCCACCCTCGCCCGGCCGGACCATCCCATGCACCCAGCCCCTGTGGCTGAACCTCACAACCGGGACTCACCATGAACACCTTGCGCCACACCTTGCTTTGCCTGTCGGTCACCTCGCTGCTGGGCCTGGCCGCCTGCGGCACACCCCCGGCCCCGATGCACACGCCCATGCAAACGCCCATGGCCATGCCCATGCCGGCTCCCGCCCCGGCGCCGGCGCTGACCCGGTTCAGCGCCCGCTTGAGCGGCGCCAGCGAGGTGCCGGTGGTGATGGGCAGTGCCGACGGCATGGTGGAAGCCAGCCTGTCGCCCAACAGCCGGGTGTTCACCTGGAAGGTCAGCCACGCCGGCCTGAGCGGGCCGGCTACCGCCGCCCATTTCCACGGTCCGGCCCCGGCCGGTCAGAACGCCGCCGTGGCCCTGCCGGTCAGCGGCCCGCTCACCAGCCCCTTCAGCGGCGGCGCCACCCTCAGCCCCGGCCAGGTGGCCGACCTGATGGCCGGCAAGTGGTACGTGAATGTGCACACCGCCGCCAACCCCAACGGCGAGATCCGCGGGCAGCTCAGCGTCCGTCCGTGATGCCTTCGGAACGGCCCCGGCTGTGACCAAAATCCGCACCGGCCAGGCCCCGGCGCCGCTCACGCGGGTGCAGTTTCGGCAGCGCTTCAACGGGCGCTTTTACGACCCGGCCTTTGCGGTGGAGGCCGAGGCCATCGCCCGGCTGGAAGCCATCGCCTGGCAGGCCTTGCAGGACGGTCGCAAGGCGCCCATCACCCGGCGCGCCGGCCGCGGCTTTGCCGACCCCAGCTACCCGCTGTCGGTGCAGTGGCTGGACACCCGCCAGCGCCTGAAAGCGGCGCAGAAGCGCTGGGCCGACAGCGCCCTGCCCTCGCGGGTGCTGCTGGTCTGCGGCAGCGCCCGCAACGACGGCACCTGCCCGGGCGAGGTGTCCAAAACCTGGCGGCTGACCGAGATGGCCCAGCGGGTGATCACACGCGCGGGCTTCCAGGCCGATGTGCTCGACCTGAGCCTGGTGACCTCGGAATACGGCCGCAACATCCACCCCTGCAAGGGCTGCGTGTCCAGCGCCATGCCTCTGTGCCACTGGCCCTGCAGCTGCTACCCCAACCACGCACTCGACCAGGCCGACGACTGGATGGCCGAAATCTACGAACGCTGGGTGGCCGCACACGCGGTGATCATCCTGGCGCCCACCTACTGGTACCAGTCGCCCAGCCCGCTGAAGCTGATGATCGACCGCCTGGTGTCGGCCGACGGCGGCAACCCCGACCCCACCAGCACCCACGGCAAACTCGTGGCCGAAGCCAAGGCCATCGAAGCCAAGGGCTGGGACTACCCCAAACACCTGGCTGGCCGGGCCTTTGGCCTGGTGGTGCATGGCGACGTGGCCGGCGTGGAATCACACCGGCGCAACCTCAGCGACTGGCTGGAATGGATGGGCCTGATCGACGCCGGTGCGGTGGCCCAGCTCGACCGCTACATCGGCTACTTCGAGCCCTACCACAACAGCCACGAGGCGCTCGACCTGGACAAAGCCGTGCAGGAAGAAACCCGCAACGTTGCCCGCGCGGTGATCCAGGCGGTACAAGACCTGCGCGCCGGCCGGCTGAGCCAGCCCGACAAGCAGATCAAAACCCCGCGCCCCAAATGAGCGCCCCGTCACCCTCGAAGGACTTGCCATGAGCGAAAAATCCGCCAGCGTTTTATGGACTGGCGCCGGCCAAAACGGCCGCGGCCAGATCAGCACCCAGACCGGTGCCTTGCTGGACTACCCCTATGGCTTTGCCAGCCGCTTCGACGACGACCGCCGCGGCACCAATCCGGAAGAAATTCTGGGCGCGGCCCACGCCGCCTGCTTCACCATGGCCTTCTCGTTCGCCTGTGAAAAAGCCGGCTTTGCCACCACCCAGCTGGACACGCAGGCCCAGGTGCGGCTGTCAGCCCAGGGCGAAGGCTTTGTGATCGACCGCATTGCGCTGCGCCTGACAGCCACCGTGCCCGGCCTCGACGACGCACGCTTTCAGGCCCTGGCCCTGGCCGCCAAGCAAGACTGCCCGCTCTCCAAGGCACTGGCCAGCGTGCCCGAGATCACGCTGCACGCCACGCTGGAACCGGGCGCGGCCTAGCCGCGCTGGGCGCGCAGCAGCTGCACCGAGTTTTTCACCGCGTCGGCGCCAAAGCGCTTGATCTTGGCCATGGCGTCCATGGCCAGCGGGTCGTTGCGGTGCAGCCCCAGGTCGCGCAGCGGGTTGAGCCGGGTCTCTCGGGCCCAGCTGGCCAGCACCGGGTAGGCGGCCCGGGCCCGCTCGTTGGCCAGGGTGGCCAGGAAGGCGCTCAGGTAGTCGGGGTTCTGGTCCCAGTAGGCCATGGGCGGGCAGAGCTGGTTTTTCTCGGCGTCGGTTTCCAGCAGCGCCTCCACCACACCCAGCATCGCAAACTGGTAACAGGCAAAGCCCCACATGAAGGGCTGCACGGTCACCCGGTCGGCCTCGAAGATGGGCCGCAGCGGCGGGTGGGCCAGGCCACGCGCGGCGCAGTGCACATGCACCGTGGCCCCGTCGGTGGGCACCTGCCCCTGGTCGAGCACGATCTCGTGGGCGTCGATGCGGCGCACATGGCCCAGCCGCACCACGTCCTCGATCTGGCGCAGCTGGGCCAGCTCGGCCTCGCTGATGACGGCACCGCGAAACATGGTGGTGGGCACGGCCGGGTCGATGCGCAGAAAAAAGCCCTCGGCCTCCAGCCGGGCAAACAGCTCGGGGATGGAGGAGGCCTGGGCCATGGCCTCGAACTGGAGGGCCGTGCCACACAGGAAGTTGGGCAGCAGCGTGCCGGCCTGGTGAAACCGGCGATTCAGCCACCAGGCCTCGCGCGGCCGCACCCAGCGGATGCTGGCCGGCGGCACCCCTTGCTCCAGCAGCCACAGGCAGGCGTCCACCGCGGTTTTGCCAGCGCCAATCACCACGTAACATTCGGGCTGTTGCGGCAAACGGGTCAGGTCACCCGCCGACACGCAGTGCACCCCGGGGGCCACCTCGAACGGCGGCGCGCTGGTGGCCGGCACCGTGCCTTCGAGGTAGGTGGTGTCGATCAGCTTGCGCCGCACATTCACCTGCCAGGTGCGCGGGGCCAGGCGCGACCTGACCTGCCCGGCGCCCAGGTGGTCGCTGCTGGGCAGGTAGCGCACCCGGCCACTGGCCAGGAAGCGGTGGTCCATCACCTGGCCGAAGTAGGCGCGGATTTCGTCGGCATTGGCCAGCTCGTAAAAGCCGGCGTTGGTGCCCCGGGTGTCGATGCTGTCCTGCCCCAGTGGCATGGAGCTGACGCCGTAGAAGGCAGAGGGCTGATGCAGGCGCACATAGGGGTAAGCGTCGATCCAGTGCCCGCCCGGGGCATGGCGCCGGTCCACCACCGTCACGCTGGCGTCGGAATGCGCCAGCAGCGCGTCGGTGAAGGCCATGCCGGCAGCGCCGGCGCCCACCACCAGGTAGTCGGTGTCAATCACTTCGGTCATGCACATTCCTCGGAGGCCGACGGGGTGCCCGGGCCGCCACAGCCCGCAAGCCAACCCCCACCGTCACGCAGCTTGGCAGAAGAAACCGTCGCTGACCAGCAGACCAACCCCAGCCGCCACCCGGTGGCCCGACCTCACCCGGCCACCGGCCGGCGCGACAACACCACATGCGTGGCCCGTGGTGTGGCCTGGTGTTGGGTGCACTGGTAGCCCAAGGCCGGCAGGTTGACGCCGTCGAAAAGCCGCTCGCCCGCGCCCAGCAACACCGGCGAAATGGCGAGGTGCATCTCATCGATCAGGCCCAGGCGAAGGTATTGCTGGATCACGTTGACGCCGCCGCCCACCCGCACGTCCTTGTCGCCCGCGGCTTCGCGGGCCCGCTGCAAGGCCACCAACGGGCCCTCGGTCACAAAGTGAAAGGTGGTGCCGCCCTCCATCACCAGCGGTGGGCGCGGGTGGTGGGTCAACACAAACACCGGCACGTGGTACACCGGGTTGTCGCCCCACCAGCCACGCCAACTGTCATCAGGCCAGGGGCCGCGCACCGGGCCGAACATGTTGCGCCCCAGGATCCACGCACCGACGTTGTGGAAACCCCGCGCGGCAAAGTCTTCATCGATGCCCGTCTCCCCGCCGTCGTTGCCGAACAAATGCTTCTGGAAGGTGCGTGTGGGCAGCGCCCAGCCATGCAGCGCCCCGCCGCCCACACCGAGCGGGTTGCTCAGGTCCTGGTCCGGGCCGGCGCCGAAGCCGTCCAGTGAGAGGGTGAAGCTTTCGACGCGAAGTTGGGGCATGGGGATTCTCCGGGTGGCAAACAAGAACAGGTTTCAACTTCGGCGATCAACGTCAAAGCTCACTGGCGGCAGTCCAGGACAGAGAAAAGTTAGGGGCGCTGGCCCGAACGGTGAAAAGCATGTTGAACCCTGAGAAGACAGAAACCGCCGGCCAAAGTGGCACGCAAATCACAGTCACCCCAGCGACGGTGCCGGACCCGCAGGTTCGCAGTAGCACGGCTAACCAGCGGCACGACATGATGAGAGTGGCCTGCAAGGCCAAAGAGGTGCGCTGTCATGGCGGGATCATCCGCATGGCAGCTTATTTCCCCATCAACATATTCAACTGGGCTGAAAGGGCCAGCATCTGCTGCTCGTGTTCTGCGGCTGGCGCTCTGCTCGGGTTGGAGATATTTTCGCGAATGGTCTCGATAACTACATTCGCTGCCTGCACCTTGGCAAGACTTGTCTTACCTTCAATTACCTGAGGAAGCGAGTCCAAGATACCGGTGGCAGACTCGATCATCTTCCGCTGCGAGCCCTCCACCGAATCCTTGATCTGAGCTAGCAGCATGTCTGCCCGATCGGCGTCCTTCTTCGCCGACGCGGCGAACCACACCGATAGCACGACTGAGCCTAGTGGTATCAACCAGTCTTTGAGAAACGCAATCAGCGAAACCTCTGTCATACCCTCTCCTTCAATTAGATGAGCCTATAACTTTGATGCAGACGCTTAGTCATCAAACATGGCCGGGCATTCAGCGGCCAATATGACTGGCTAGAAGATAAAAACTCGTTAAACATCACAGGCTTTGAGCCACCTGGGGTGTGGCATTGCGTCCGCAGCGCTGAGCCACCACCTGAACGATCCACAAGGATATTCAGCACCACGCCTTACTTCAGCATTTCCGCAAACCCGGGTGTTTTGACCGCCTTGCCCACCAGGTTCTGCACCACCCGGGAAAACGCTTCCGCGGTGTTGCGGCAAGCGTCATTGGCGACAAAGCCGCTGTTGAACTCGTAGTACTCGCTGACCTGAAGACTCTTCCCATTGGACGAGTTCAGGCCCAGGTCAATCTGCCAGTAGCCGCCGGTGATGCCCTTGGACGACGAGAACTCCAGCTTGTTGATCTTGCCGCCCAGCGTGACGCGGGGGGTACCCGTTTGCGCGAAAGCGCCGGCCACCTTGAGTTCATCCTCAAACGCCTTTTGAAGGTACTGGGTGTGGCTCAAACCGTCGGCCACTTGCATGGGTCCGAGGGCGCGGCAATTGGCGCTGAACTCGGCTGGCCCCGCAAAAGACTGAACGCCCACACCGGTCGCGCCGATGGCTTTGATGGCCAGGTTGTTTTCTGCCGAAATCGCGTAACGCTGCGTCGTGGGCGTCTCACAGCCAGACAAGACCAATGCGAACGCCAGCAGCGCGAATGTGCTTTTCAAAATGCTTCGCCCTGTTTTTAAGCCGTGCCACTTTAGCCCACGCAAGCGCTGTTTGAGAGGCTGCGCATGGGCACTAGACGAAAGATGGAGGCGGCGCTGCTTGCCTGGACGGTGCTGGACCGTCTAGCCGAGTGACTCAAGGCCGGGATTGAAAACCACCTCCCAGACATGACCGTCCGGGTCTTGGAAATAACCCGCGTAGCCACCGTAGAACGTGGCTTGGGCCGGCTTGACGATGGTGGCGCCCGCGACCGCGGCTTGGGCCATGACGGCATCAACCTCTGGTTGAGAACCCACGTTGTGGCCGATGGTGAGTTCTGTGGATGACGCTGGGCGCTTTTCAAGCCCGGTGTCCGCCGCAATGCTGCTGCGTGGCCAAAGCGCCAGCTTCAGGCCGGCCTGCAGATTGAATAAGGCCACCGCCCCGTTCTCAAACTCCGTCCCGACGATGCCCTGCGTGCGCCATCCCAGGCCATCGCGGTAAAACGCAACGGCACGTTCGAGGTCATCGACGCCGAGCGTGAGGACGGTGATGTGGGGGTTCATGCTTTGCTCCTTGAAGAAAGGATTGGCCGTCATGCGGCGAAGAAGAAGCGCACGAGTGCCAGCGACAGGGCGAAAAGACAGCCATGGGCGAATCGATGGATTCGCACAATGCTTCGTCTAGACCGTCACCACCAGCCCCGGATCAAATCCCACGTTTTCATTGATGCCGTCCTTGGCATACCCGCGCGGGTTGCACAGCACCCGCGTGCCGTTCACGCGGTAGTCAAAGCTGTCGTGGGTGTGGCCGTGAATCCACAGCGCCGCACCGCTGCCGGCCACCAGGGCTTCGGCGTCGGAGACAAAACAGGTGTTGAGCAGCGAGCCGGCAAAACGCGGGTGGATGCTGTGCCGCGTGGGCGCGTGGTGGGTGATGACGACGGTGGGGCCGTCAAAGGGCTGGGCGCATTGCGCGCGCAGCCACTCGGATTGCTCGGCAAACAGCGCGCTCGACGCCTGCGGCGACAGCAGCGGGGCATCGGCCGCGTCATGGGTGCGGATGCGGCTGAAGTCGCGAATCATGTCCTGCGCCTGGGCCATGGCGGCAGCGCGTTCGGTGGGGTCGGGGAACAGCTGGAAATCGGTCCACAACGTGGCACCGAGAAAACGCACACCGCCCAGCACGGCCTCGCCGCAGTCGAGCACCGTCACATGGGGGGCGGCGTGCTGGCGCAGTTCGCGCAGCGTGCCGGGCAGGCTGCCGCCGTAAAACTCGTGGTTGCCGGGCACATACAGCACCGGCTTGTTGAAGCCCGCGGCCCAGGCCATGGCGGCGGCGGGCCGAGCGATGTCGCCGGCCAGCACCACCACGTCGGCATCGGTGTGCGGGTGCGGCAGGCCCTGCTGGCTCAGGTGCAGGTCAGACAGCACATGCAGCTTCATCAGTGCGCGGCACCCCCACCCGCATTGCCCCCCAACACCAGCTCAATGCGGCGCTGCAGCCGGGCCGCTTCGTCGGCCTGGCCGGCGGCGCGGGCGCGCTGGGCTTGCAGGCCCAGCCAGGCCAGCAGCGGCCGGCGCCAGCCCTGGGCCGAGGCGGTGTCGGCCGCCAGCGCAAAACCTTCGGGCGGCAAACGGCCGGCCTGTAGCAAGGCGCCCGCCCCCACCAGCCGGGCCAGCGGGTCGGCCATGGCCTGCAAGGTGGCCACAGGTGTGCTGCTGGCCAGCAGCGGCTGGTGCTGGGCCGGCAGGGCCGCGGCGGCCAGCCCCTGCCACTGGCCGCTGAGGTAGGCGGCATAGGCGCGTTCGGCCGGGGCGGCGTCGGCGGCCAGGGCCTGGTAGGCCGGGCAAGGCCCCACCACCACGCTGGCCACCTGCGCGGCGCAGCGCACCAGCTCGGCCCGGGCCAGCAGCTCGGGGCGGCCGGTGCGGGCGATGTCGGCGCGGGCGCGGGCAAACTCGGCCTCGGCCACACGGTCGTTGCCTTCGAGGTAGGCGGCCACCGCGTCGCGCAGCGCGGCATGGGCGCTCATCTGCCAGTCGGGGGTGGGTGGGTTGCTGCTGCAGGCGGCGAGCAGCAGGGCCAGAGAAAGGGTCAGTGAGGGGGACAGGACTTTCATGGGAGCTTGACTTCCGTGTCCCGCGCAAACGGCCATTTGCGGTTGACCTCGATCACCAGCGCGTCCACCCGGCGCAGGCTGGTCTCCACCTGGGCCCGCAGCGCGCCCAGGTCGGCGGTGGCGTCCTTGACGTTGCTGCCCACGGCCTGCGCGTCGACCAGCAAGGCGTCGACCTTCTTCAGGCTGGTGCGCACATCGCTCAGCACCGCGTTGAGCTGCTTGACCGTGGCTTGCGCGTCGTCCATCAGGCCTTGCTGGCCAAACACCCGCTGGTCGGTTTTGGCCAACAGGCTGTTGATGCGTTCCAGCGTGGCAATCACCTGCTTGGCGTTCTCGTCGCCGCCCAGCGTGGCGCCCAGCACGCCGTAGCGGCCGGCAAACTTGTCGGTGAGCTTTTGCACATTGCCCAGGCTGTTGTTCAGGCTGGAGTCGCTGGCCGTCATGCGCTCCAGGTTTTCCACCAGCGCACGCACCTGCCCCACCACCCGGGGAATTTCGGCGGCCACGTCGCCCACCAGCAGGTTGCGTTCGGCGCCGTCGGGCAGCGGCGGGTCGGTCAGCACACCGGTGAAGGCACGCAGCTTGGTGTCGCCCACCAGGCCACGCTCCATGGTGAACACGCTGCTCACCTTGAGCCAGCGCGCGTCGGCCTGGGTCACGTCGATCACGATGCGGGCCTTGCCGTCGTCGGCCAGTTCCACCCGGCGCACCCGGCCGAGCGGAAAGCCAGAGAAGGTCAGGTCCATGCCGACGATGACGCCCTGCGCGTCGTCGGCCACCAGCACCAGCTTTTGGGTGGACTCGAACACGCCGCGGGCGTACATCACATAGGTCACCGCGCCAAACACCAAGGCCAGCATCAGGGCCAGCAGCAGCATGGCCTTGAACTCGATGCGCTCGGGCGGCGGCGGGGGCGGTTCCAGAACTTCCAGGGGATCGGTGGACATGGGCAAGGGTTTAAACGTATTTGAGGGCCAGCGACGCGGCCTCGATCAGCACCAGCACCACAAACAGGCGCACCGTGCCATTGGGGGCCGGCAGGTCGGGCTGGCTGCGGCCTTGCAGCAGCGAGGCGATGGGGATCACCGCCACCGCCATGCCAAACAAGGCAATCTTCAGCACAAAGCCCAGGCTCACCGCCGGGTCGAACACCCGGCCCACCATGCGGGTGTAGCCGACAAAACCCCAGGGCGACAGGCCATACACGCTGAGGTAGGCCAGCACCAGCGCCACCACGCTGCTCACCGCGGCCAGCGTGACCACCGAGAACGCGCTGGCAATGACCCGCGGCACCACGGTGCCGCGCATCACGTCGGAGCCGGTGCGGCGCCAGGCCCGGGCGTCGTCGCCATAGCCGCTGTCGGCGGCGTCGCTGCCCAGGGCGGCGCGCAGCACCACAAACAGCGCGGCCGACAAGGGAATGAGTTCCAGCACCAGCACCCGCACCACCAGATCCAGCGCGTACTGCGACAGGCCGTAGCTCAGCGCCGTGACCACCACGATGCGGATCAGCACCAGGCTGATGAGTGCGCTGAGCAGCGTGAACCAGGGCAGCACCCGCCAGGTGGTGCTGTACATCAGGTGCGCGGTGGCGGTGCGGTTGGCCCGGGTGTGGGTGGACGGCGACAGCGCCGTGGCCACCGCCAGCAGGCCAAAGTACAACACACCCCACCAGCTTTGCACCAGGCGCACCAAGGCCCCGCCCAGCGAGGGCATGGCGAACGATGGCGGGCTGAGCGGGCGCATCGGGCCATGATAGCCCTGGGCGCTGAAGGCTTCAGCTGTTCAAACGCAACCAGACTTTTTAGCTGCGGCATCACTTGCCCTGCGGGCAAATGAGCCTGCGCTGAAAGGTGTGGGCTCAACTGTTCAGTTGAGCCCACACCTTTTCCAGCCGCTTCACGCTCACCGGCTGCGGCGTGCGCAGCTCCTGCGCGAAAAAGCTCACCCGCAGTTCTTCCAGCAGCCAGCGGAACTCCTGCATGCGGGCGTCGGTGACGCCCTTGCGTTCGGCCAGCAGGCGCCAGTAGCGCTGCTCCAGCGGCCGCAGCTCGGCCAGCTTGGCGGCGTCGCGGGCCGGGTCGGCGCGGTACTTGTCGAGCCGGGCGGTGATGGCCTTCAGGTAGCGCGCAAAGTGCTGCAGCTGCGGCCAGGGCGTGAGGGCCAGAAAACGCTTGGGGCATAGGCGCTGCAGCTGCTGGGCCGCGTCCTGCGTCGCCTCGGGCGCGTTCTTGGTGTCTTTGAGCTTGCGGGTGGCAGTGGCAAATTCGGCCAGGATGGTGGCGGCCAGCCGGGCCACCTCGTTGGCGATCAGCGTCAGCCGGCCCCGGCCTTCGTCGAGCCGGCGCTTGAACTCGGCCTCGGCGGTGGGCAGCGGGTCGAGCAGAAAGGCGCGGTCCAGCGCCAGGTCGATGATTTGCTCGCGCAGCTCTTCCTGGGTGCCGCCGCCGCTGTGGTCGGCCGCCCGGCCCACCAGCATGAAGTTGACCGCCATCTTCTGCAGGTCGGGGATGTTCTTCTCAAGGTACTTCAGCGCGTCCTTGATCTGCAGCGCAAACAACCGGCGCAGGCCGGCGCGGTGTTTGGCCGCCGCCACCTCGGGCTCGTCAAACACCTCGATGCTGACCGCCGTGCCCAGGTCCACCAAGGCCGGGAAGCCAATCAGCGTCTGCCCGCCCTTGCGGATTTCCATCAGCTCGGGCAGTTCGCCAAAGCTCCAGGCGGTGTAGCGGGCCTCGGCGCTGGCCGGCTCCGCGCCTTTCTTGGCCGCCGGCTTGGCCGCACCGGCGGGGCTGGGGCCGGCGGCCGGCGCAGGGGCCTCCACCGCCTGCTTGGCCACCTTGAGCCCGGCCAGCGCCTGGAAAGCGCCGCGGGCCTTGGCGCCCAGCTCGGCCTTCAGCGCGGCCAGGTTGCGGCCGGTGCCCAGCTGGCGGCCGTGTTCGTCCACCACCCGGAAGTTCATGAACAAATGCGGGCTCAGCATGTCGAGCTTGAAGTCGGCCCGCTTCACGTCCAGCGAGGTGGCGTCGCGCACCACCTTCAGCAGCGCGTCGGTCAGGCTGCCCTGGCCGTAACGCTCGGGCGTGCCCAACTCGGCGGCGATGCGGGTGGCGCTGTCGGGCAGCGGCACAAAGCGCGAGCGCGGCTTTTGGTGCAGGCTTTTCAGCAGCGCCAGAATCTTGTCGCGCAGCATGCCGGGCACCAGCCATTCGCAGCGCTCGTCGTTCACCTGGTTCAGCACAAACAGCGGCACGCTCACCGTCAGGCCGTCTTTGGCGTCGCCAGGCGCGTGCAGGTACTCGGCCGCGCAGTCCACCCCGCCCAGCCGCAGCACCTTGGGGAAGGTGCTGGTGGTGATGCCGGCGGCCTCGTGGCGCATCAGCTCCTCGCGGGTCAGCAGCAAGAGCTTGGGGTTGGCCTGCACCGCCTCGCGGTACCAGCGCTCGAAGCTGGCGCCGCTGCACACATCGCCCGGCAGTTGCTGGTCGTAAAAGGCGTAGATCAGCGCGTCGTCCACCAGCACGTCCTGCCGGCGGGCCTTGTGCTCCAGCGCCTCCACCTTGGCCACCATCTTCTGGTTGGCGGCCAAAAAGGGCAGCGGCGTGGTCCATTCGCCAGCCACCAGGCCATCGCGGATGAAGACCTCGCGTGCGCCCACCGGGTCGACCCGGCTGAAGGCCACACGCCGGCCGCTGTAGACCACCAGGCCGTACAGCGTGGCGCGCTCCAGCGCCACCACCTCGGCGGCCTTTTTCTCCCAATGCGGGTCGAGCAGCTGCTTCTTCAGCAAATGGCCGCCCACCTGCTCCAGCCAGGTCGGGTCGATGTTGGCGATGCCACGGCCAAACAGCCGGGTGGTTTCCACCAGCTCGGCGGCCACCACCCAGCGGCCTGGCTTCTTGCTCAAATGGGCGCCGGGGTGGCGGTGGAACTTGATGCCACGCGCGCCGAGGTAAATGTCTTCGTCGTCGGGCTTGTAGCCGATGTTGCCCAGCAGGCCGGCCAGCATGGACAGGTGCAGCTGCTCATAGCTCGCTGGCGCCGTGTTGAGCCGCCACTTGTGTTCGGCCACCACCGTGTGCAGCTGGCTGTGGATGTCGCGCCACTCGCGCACCCGGCGCATGTTGACGAAGTTCTGCCGCAGCAGCTGCTCGTGCTGCCGGTTGCTGAGCTTGTGGGCGGCGTTGTGGCCGCCGCGCGACTCGTCCAGCCATTTCCACAATTTCAGGTAGCCGCTGAACTCGCTTTTGTCGTCGTCGAACTTGGCGTGCGCCTGGTCGGCCTGGGCCTGGGCATCCATGGGCCGGTCGCGCACGTCCTGCACGCTCAGGGCGCTGGCAATCACCAGCACCTCGTCGAGCGCGCCGCGGCTGCGGGCTTCCAGAATCATCCGGCCCACCCGGGGGTCGAGCGGCAGGCGCGACAGCTCCTGGCCCACGGCGGTGAGGTCGTTGGCGTCGTCCACCGCGCCCAGCTCGGCCAGCAGCTGGTAGCCGTCGGCAATGGCCCGGCCCGACGGCGCCTCGATGAAGGGGAACTGCGCCACGTCGCCCAGGTGCAGCGACTTCATGCGCAGGATCACGCCGGCCAGCGAGCTGCGCAGGATTTCCGGTTCGGTGAAGCGCGGCCGGCCGGCAAAGTCTTTCTCGTCGTAGAGCCGGATGCAGATGCCGTCGGCCACCCGGCCGCAGCGGCCGGCGCGCTGGTTGGCGGCGGCCTGGCTGATGGGCTCGACCAGCAGCTGCTCCACCTTGCTGCGAAAGCTGTAGCGCTTCATGCGCGCCGTGCCGGCGTCGATCACATAACGGATGCCGGGCACGGTGAGCGAGGTTTCGGCCACGTTGGTGGCCAGCACGATGCGGCGGCCGCTGTGGCCCTCGAACACCCGGTCCTGCTCGGCCTGCGACAGCCGGGCAAACAGCGGCAGCACCTCGGCGTTGCGCAGCATGGGCTTGTGCGACAAATGGCCACGCAAATGGTCGGCCGCCTCGCGGATCTCGCGCTCGCCGGGCAGAAAAACCAAAATGTCGCCGCCCTGGCGCGGGTCGTTCCACAGCTCGTCCACCGCGTCGGCGATGGCGCTGTTGAGGTCGTACTCGCGGCTTTCCTCGAAGGGCCGCCAGCGCTGCTCCACCGGGAACATGCGTCCTGAAACCATGATGACCGGGGCCGGGCCCTTGATGGACGCGAAGTGCTGTGCAAAGCGGTCGGCGTCGATGGTGGCCGAGGTCACGATGACCTTGAGGTCGGGCCGGCGCGGCAGGATCTCGCGCAAATAGCCCAGCAGAAAGTCGATGTTGAGGCTGCGCTCGTGGGCCTCGTCGATGATCAGCGTGTCGTAGGCCTTCAGCAGCGGGTCGGTCTGGGTCTCGGCCAACAAAATGCCGTCGGTCATCAGCTTCACCGAGGCGTCACGGCTCAGCCGGTCCTGGAAGCGCACCTTGTAGCCCACCACCTCACCCAGCGGCGACTTCAGCTCCTCGGCGATGCGTTTGGCCACCGAGCTGGCGGCAATGCGGCGCGGCTGGGTGTGGCCGATCAGCTGGCCCTTGGTCCCGGGGCTGGCATTGCAGCGGCCCCGCCCCATCGCCAGCGCGATCTTGGGCAGCTGGGTGGTTTTGCCCGAACCGGTTTCGCCGCAGACGATGACGACCTGATGCGCCGCGATGGCGGCCGTGATCTCGTCGCGCTTGGCCGATACCGGCAACGTCTCGGGAAAGTGAATGGTCAGCGGGGGGGCGGTCAAGGGCGGTGGCTCGAAGGCAGACGCCCGGCCCGGGGGGCTGGCGCGTCTTCGTGGACAATCGCGAATTATCCCTGTCCCAGGACACCCCCACAGGCCGCCCACCCATCGCCACGCCATGTCAGCCGTCTTCAACTTCACCTTCGTGCCGTGGTTCCGCTCGGTGGCGCCCTACATCCACACCCACCGGGGCAAGACCTTTGTGGTGGGGGTGGCGGGCGAAGCGATTGCCGCCGGCAAGCTGCACCACCTGGCGCAAGACCTGGCGCTGATCCAGAGCATGGGCGTGAAGATCGTGCTGGTGCACGGCTTCCGGCCCCAGGTCAATGAGCAACTGGCGGCCAAGGGCCATGCGGCCAAGTACTCGCACGGCATGCGCATCACCGACGAGGTGGCGCTGGACTGCGCGCAAGAGGCCGCCGGCCAGCTGCGCTACGAGATCGAGGCCGCCTTCAGCCAGGGCCTGCCCAACACCCCCATGGCCGGCTCCACCGTGCGGGTGATTTCGGGCAACTTCATCACCGCGCGGCCGGTGGGCATTGTGGACGGGGTGGACTTCAAACACTCGGGCCTGGTGCGCAAGGTCGACGTGGCCGGCATCACCCACACGCTGGACTTCGGCGCCATGGTGCTGATTTCGCCGTTCGGCTTCTCGCCCACCGGTGAGGCTTTCAACCTGACGATGGAAGAGGTGGCCACGTCGGTGGCGATTGCGCTGCAGGCCGACAAGCTGATCTTTCTGACCGAAATCCCCGGCGTGCGCATGCGGCCCGGCGAGCCCGAGGGCGACGACAACCCCATCGACACCGAGCTGCCGCTGGCCGCCGCCGAAACCCTGCTGGCGGCCCTGCCCCGGCCCCAGCAGCCCACCGACACCGCGTTTTATCTGCAGCACTGTGTCAAGGCCTGCAAGGCCGGCGTGGAGCGCAGCCACATCCTGCCGTTTGCACTCGACGGCGCGCTGCTGCTGGAGATTTACGTGCACGACGGCATCGGCACCATGGTGATCGATGAGAAGCTGGAAAGCCTGCGCGAGGCCACACCCGACGACGTGGCCGGCATCGTGCAGCTGATCGAGCCGTTTGAGAACGACGGCACGCTGGTCAAGCGCAGCCGCACCGAGATCGAACGCGACGCCGCCAACTACACCATCATCGAACACGACGGTGTGATCTTTGGCTGCGCCGCCCTCTACCCCTACCCCGAGGCCAAGACCGCCGAGATGGCGGCCCTCACGGTGTCGCCGCAGTCGCAAACCCAGGGCGACGGCGAGCGCCTGCTGAAAAGGGTGGAGCAACGGGCCCGGGCCATGGGCCTGCAAAGCATCTTCGTGCTGACCACCCGCACCATGCACTGGTTCATCAAGCGCGGCTTCCAGCAGGTCGACGCCGACTGGCTGCCCGAGTCGCGCAAACGCAAGTACAACTGGGACCGCCGCAGCCAGGTGCTGGTGAAAAAGCTGGGCTGACCCGCCCCCCAGGGGCTTGTGCGGCCTGCCGCACAGACGGTGGCGCCCCGCGGGGCGCAGGCTGGCAAGCAGCGGCGCAACGGTGCGTCCGGGCTTGAAAGGACCACCCGACATGACTGCATGGCCCTCCCCGGCCCGGGTGAGCCCCCGGCCCGCGCCCGCCGCCAGCCCCATCCCGGTCCACCCCCGCTCGGCCACGCTGGAGGTCAGCTGGGCCCGGCACCTCGACGAGGTCAGGCAGGCCCAGCGCCTGCGCTACACGGTGTTCTCCGAGGAGCTGGGCGCCCGGCTGCGCACGCCGCTGGCCGGCCACGACGTCGACCGCTTCGACGATTTCTGCGAACACCTGCTGGTGCGGGACGCGCCCAGCCAGCAGGTCATTGGCACCTACCGGGTGCTCACGCCAGCCCAGGCCCGGCGGGCCGGCGGCAGCTACTGCGACCAGGCCTTTGACCTGGGCCCGCTGCACCACCTGCGGCCGCAGATGGTGGAGCTGGGCCGCAGCTGCGTTCACCCCCAGCACCGCCAGGGTGCGGTGGTGATTGCGCTGTGGAGCGCGCTGGCCGCCTTCACCCAACACAACCGCCTGGCCAGCCTGATGGGATGCGCCAGCATTCCGATGGCGCCGCACGGCGTGGCGGGCCACCCGGCGGCCGGCATCTGGCAGCGGCTGCGCCAGCAGCATCTGGCGCCGGCCGGTCTGCGGGTGCAGCCCTGGCTGGCCCTGCCGGTGGACCTGGGCGACGCCGGGCCGGACCTGCCGCCGCCACCGCTGATCCGCGGCTACCTGCGGCTGGGCGCCCAGGTGCTGGGCGCGCCGGCCTGGGACGCCGATTTCAACACCGCCGACGTGCCCATGCTGGTGCGGCTGGCCGACCTGCCCGCCCGCTACCGGCGAGGCCCGGCCGGTGGCTGAGACTGGCCCCGCCTCGCCCTCGCTGGCGCTGCACGGCCCGCTGGAGCGCCTGCCCAAGTGGCTGATTTGTGTGCCGCTGGTGCTGCAGTGGCTGTGGCTGTCGCTGAAGCACCGCAGCGCCACCCTGCCCTCGGCGGCCAACCCGGCCCTGACCGCCGGCGGCCTGGTGGGCGAAGGCAAGCGCGAGTATTTCAAAGGCATGGGCGCGCTGGCCCGCGCCGCCACCGCGCCCTGGTGTGCGCTACCGCCCTCGCCGGACCGCAGCCTGACCGATGCCCGCCTGGCCATGGCGGCGGTGGGATTGCGGTTCCCCTTGATCGTCAAACCCGACCTGGGCCTGTGTGGCCACGGTGTGTGCCTGGTGCCCGACGCCGCCGCACTGGCCGCCTACCTGAACGCCTTTCCGCCCGAGCAGACCGCGCTGCTGCAGGCCTTTGTGGCCCATGACGGCGAGGCCGGCCTGTTTTATGCCCGCCACCCCGACCAGGCCCAGGGCCGTTTGATCGGCCTGGCACTGCGCCACACGCCCATGGTGAAGGGCAACGGCCACGCCACGCTGGCCGAGCTGATGGCCGCCGCGCCGCGCACCCGGCGCCTGCTGCAGCGGCGCGACCATGTGTTCCGGCTCGACCCTGGCCGCGTGCCGGCCTTGGGTGAGGCGGTGCGGCTCGCCACCATCGGCTCCAACCGGATTGGCGCGCTCTACCTCGATGGCGAACGGCACATCACGCCGGCGCTGAGCGCCGCTGTGGACGCCATTGCCCAGGACATGCCGAGCTTCCATTTCGGCCGCTTCGACGTGCGTTTTGAAAGCCTGGACCAGCTCCGCCAGGGCCGCGGCTTTCGCATCATGGAGGTCAATGGCGCGGGCTCGGAGGCCATCCAGGCCTGGGACCCGCGCACCCCGCTGTGGCAGGGCCTGCGCTGCATCTTCGCCAAGCAGGCCCTGCTGTTCGAGATCGGCGCGGCCAACCGGCGGCGCGGCCATGCCACGCTGCCGCTGCGCGAGCTGGCCCGGTTGCACTGGCGGCAGCAAGGCCTGCTGGGCCGCTACCCGCCGTCGAACTGACCCCCGGGTCCGCAGGCCCTAGGGCACCACCGCCACCAGGCCCACGGCCGCGATGCGCTCGCAGCGGCGGTAGGTCGGCCGCGCCAGCTCTTCGCCAAACACGTCCGGGTCCAGCTCGCGGTAATGCCAGTCGCAACGCGAGGCCGCCAGCAGTGGCCGCAGTTCGTTCAGCAACGGGTCCACACCGTCCACCATGGCCACGCCGGTGTACAGCACCAGCCGGCCGCCGGGGCGCAGCCGGCCCAGGGCCTCGCCGGCGATGCGCACACTCAGCGCACGGCCCAGGCCGTCGCCGCCATGGCGGTAGGCGCGCTGCGCGTCGTCGGCCAGGTAGGGGGGGTTGGACAAAATCAGGTCAAAGTCGCCGCTCACCGCGGCCAGCGCGTCGCCCAGCGCCAGCGTCACCGGTAAGCCCGCCGCCTGCGCATTGACGGCGGCGTAACGCAGCGCCAGCGGGTTGATGTCGTTGAGCACCCGCTCCGAGTCGGGGCAGCGCCGGGCCACGAACAGCCCGCCCGCGCCACTGCCGCAGCCCACGTCCAGCAGGCGCAGGCCGGTCCGCTGGCCGACCGGTGGCAGGCTGTCGCGCAGCAGCGCGGCAAAACGGTGGGTGTCGGGGCCGAAGAAAACCGTGTCCACCGCGTCGGTGGGAAAGGACGAGTGCACGAACAGCTGGTCGTCCACGCTGGCCACCCGTACCGCGCTGCGAAACCGCTCGCCCTCGGCCACCAGCACCCCGGCCTGCTGGGCCAGGTCCCACAGCGGCGGCGCCAGCAGCCCGGCGTCAAAAGGCAGGTTCCAGCCGAACACGTCGCGCAGGGACTGGGCCGGCGCCTGCTGGCGGTTCTGCCACACCCGCTGGTGGGTCAGCGGCGTGGGCGTGACGAAGTGGTAGGCCTGACCGCGCAAGGCCAGCAGCAGCTGGCACAGCGCCTGGTCGGCGTCGGACAAACCGGCCACAACCGCCATTCAGTGCCAGACGGTGGTCTGCAGCTCGGCGCTGTAACGCGCAAAACAGCGCTCACCACAGCGCAGCCGCATCAGCGCGCCCTCGGCCAGGCTGCGCGCACAGCCGGGGTCGGCGTCGACCAGCGGGTGAATCACTTCCTTTATCCAGGCCCGCGCGTGGGCCTTGTCGAGCGCGGCATGCAAATCGAAGTAGGCGCGCATCGCGCCATCCAGGCCCAGCCGGCGCATGCCGGCCGAGACCTTCTCGACCCGGCCCGGGGCCGTCAGCTCGATGGCGCCCAGGGCGCCCAGCGACTGGTAGGTGTAGCGCCGGGTGGTGGCCAAGCCCAGCATGGTGTTGGCCAGCGCCAGCGACTCCCAGACCGTGGTGGCGATGGTGGGTGCCAGCCCCAGCGTCTGCACCATGTGGTCCAGCATCTGGCCGTGCATGGCCTTTTGTTTGCCATGGCCCATCTCGTCCCAGTAGTTGCGGGCGCATTCGAGCTTGGCCCGCACCGGCAGCTTGACCTGGGTGAAGGCCAGCAGGTCGTCAAAGCCGGCCTCGCCGGCCGCCTCCTGGGTCAGGAACCAGCGCATCTGCGGCAGCGTGGCCTCGCTGGCCAGCCAGTCGAAGAACGGGTGGTTCTGGCCAGCACCAGTATGGATGAGCTGGGCAAACCAGGCCGCAAAGGCGTCGGCGTCCAGGTCCTCGGGCGGCAGCGCCGCGCTGACCTCGCCGCGCAAGGCCTGCAGGTAGCGGCCTTCGTCGATGCGCCAGGCCAGGTCCAGGTGGGCCTCGGCCTCCCAGTGGTGGCAAGGCAGAGCCGCACCCACACGGGCCTGGTTGAACTGGGCCAGGCGCTGGTGAAAACCCACAGGGTCATGCTGCCAGGGCCGGGCGTGGGCGCCGGCGGGGCGCACAACAGGGGTCATGGTGGGCAAACGCATGCCGGCATTGTGGGCAGCGGCGCCGCCGCTGGATGTACGGCAACGCACACAGGGCCGGTCCGGCCGTCAATGGAAATCGCGGCTGGCCGTGCCCAGCCGGCCCAGCAGCGGCGTCAGGTCCAGCAGGCGCCGGGCCACCAGGTGCATCACCTGGCCGCCGCTGTCCACATCGCGCTGCCATTCGCCCTGCACGGCCAGCAGCCTTGCATGCAACAAGGCCTGGCGCTGGGCCTCGCGCAGCGATTGCCAGACGATCACGTTCACCACACCGGTCTCGTCTTCCAGCGTCACAAACACCGTGCCCTTGGCGGTGGGCGGCTGCTGGCGCACGGTGACGATGCCACAGGCCTTCACCAACCGGCCATGTGGCAACCCGCGCAGCTGCTCGGCCGTCAGCAGGCCACGCGGCGCCAGCCGGGGCCGCAGCAGCGCCAGCGGGTGGCGGCGCAGGCTCAGGCCGGTGGTCTGGTAATCGAACACGATGGCCTCGCCCTCGGGCGCCTCGGCCAGGGCCAGCGGCAACTCGTGGGTGGGGGCCAAGCGCAGCAGGGCCGGCGCGGGCAACAGGGCAGCGGCCTGCCAAACCTGCTGGCGGCGGTGGCCGGCCAGCGGGGCCAGCGCGTCGGCGGCGGCCAGGGCCTGCAGGTCGGCGCGGTCCAGCCTGGCGCGCAAGGCCAGGTCTTGCACATCCACCACGGGCTGGGCGCGGCGCGCTTCCACGATGCGCCGGGCCACGGCCTGGCCCAGGCCGGCCACCAGCCGCAGGCCCAGGCGCACCGCCGGCTGCGGCGCCACCGCGCCACAGGGGTTGGGCCCGGGCTCGGCACCGGTCTCCAGCGTGCAGTCCCAGTCGCTGGCCAGCACGTCCACCGGCCGCACCGTCACGCCATGGCGGCGCGCGTCCTGCACCAGCTGCGAGGGGCCGTAAAAGCCCATGGGCTGCGAGTTGAGCAGCGCGGCCAGAAAGCAGGCCGGCTCGTGGCGCTTGAGCCAGCAGCTCACATAAACCAGGATGGCAAAACTGGCCGCATGGCTTTCCGGAAAACCGTACTCGCCAAAGCCCTTGACCTGCGAAAAAATGCGTTCGGCATAGGCCAGCGGGTAGCCCCGGGCCACCATGCCGTCCACCAGCGGCCGCTCGAAGCGGTGCACGCCGCCGCTGCGTTTCCAGGCCGCCATGGAGCGGCGCAAGGCGTCGGCCTGGCCGGCGCTGAAGCCGGCCGCCACCATGGCGATCTGCATCACCTGCTCCTGAAAAATGGGCACGCCCAGCGTGCGGCCCAGCGCCTGCTTCAGTTCGGGCTTTTCGTAGTGGATGGGCAGGCCCTGGCGCCGGCGTTCTCTGGCCTTCAGGTAGGGGTGGACCATGCCGCCCTGGATGGGCCCGGGCCGCACAATGGCCACCTCGACCACCAGGTCGTAAAAGCCGCGTGGGCGCAGCCGCGGCAGCATGCCCATCTGGGCCCGGCTCTCGATCTGGAACACGCCCACGGTGTCGGCGGCACAGACCATGTCGTAGGTGGTGGCGCAGCCCTGGGGGATGGTGTGCAACGCGTGCGCCGTGCCGCGCCATTGGTTCACCAGGTCCAGGCCGCGCCGCAGCGCGGTGAGCATGCCCAGGGCCAGCACGTCCACCTTGAGCAGGCCCACCGCGTCCAGGTCGTCCTTGTCCCACTGGATGATGCTGCGGCCTTCCATGGTGGCGGCCTGCACCGGCACCAGCCGGGTCAGCAGGTCCTGGGTCAGCACAAAGCCGCCCACATGCTGGCCCAGGTGGCGCGGGAAACCGATCAGCGCGCGGGCCAGGTCCAGCCACTGCCGCAGCGCCGGGTCGTCGGCCGCCAGGCCCAGTTCGGTCAGGCGCTGGCCCAGCCGTTCGGGGCCGTCAAACCAGACATGCTCGCGGGCCAGGCGGTCCACCAGCGCGGGTGCGATGCCCAGCGCCTTGCCGCTGTCGCGCAGCGCGCTGCGCGGCCGGTAACAGGTGACGGTGGCGGCGATGGCGGCGCGGTCGCGGCCGTACTTTCGGTAGACGTACTGGATGACCTCTTCGCGCCGCTCGTGTTCGAAGTCGATGTCGATGTCGGGCGGCTCGTCGCGTTCGCGGCTGATGAAGCGCTCGAACAGCAGGCTTTGTTCCATGGGGTTGACCGCCGTCACACCCAGGCAGAAACACACGGCCGAGTTGGCCGCCGAGCCCCGGCCCTGGCACAGGATGCGCTGGCTGCGGGCGTAACGCACCAGGTCGTGCACGGTGAGGAAATACATCTCGTAGCGCTTCTCGGCAATCAGCGCCAGCTCCTTGACGATCTGCGCCTGCACCACAGCAGGCACACCACCCGGAAAACGCTCGGCCGCGCCGACCCAGGTGAGGGTGGCCAGCGCCTGGGCCGGGGTCTGGCCGGCGGGCACGGTCTCCATCGGGTACTGGTAGCGCAGCGCGTCCAGGCTGAAGCGGCAGCGCGCCGCCACCGCCAGCGTGGCCTCCAGCAGGTGGGCGTCGTAGACCGTGGCCAGCCGCGCCCGCAGCCGAAGATGGGCCTCGGCATTGGGTTGCAGCAGCGCACCGCAGCGCTGCACCGGCGCGCCCTGGCCGATGGCGGTCAGCAGGTCTTGCAGCGGCTTGCGCGAGCGGGCGTGCATCAGCACCTGGCCGGTGGCCACCAGCGGCACACCGGTGGCGGCCGACAGTGCCTCCATCTGCTGCAAATGCAGCGCGTCGTCGAGCTGGTTCAGCAAGGCCACGGCCAGCCAGACCCGGCTGCCACACCAGGCCCTGGCCTGGGCCAGCTGGCGCCGGCTGGCCTCCCAGTCCAGGGCCTCGGTGCGCGGCAGTGCCACCAGCAATTCGCAGTCGCGCAGGGCCGACACATCGGCCTCGCCCCAGACCAGCCGGTAGCCGCCGCCACGCACCGCGGCGCGTGCGGCGGTGATGCACTGGCACAGCTGGCCCCAGCCGGCCAGGTTGTGCGGCAACACCACCAGCGTGAAGGGCGCGGTGGCCTGCACCCGGAACTCGGCGCCGGGGATGAAGGCCAGGCCCAGCGCCTTGGCCGCGCTGTGGGCCCGCACCACACCGGCCACCGAGCATTCGTCGGTCAGGGCCAGCGCGCTGTAGCCCAGCGCATGGGCGCGTTCCACCAGTTCTTCGGGGTGGGAGGCGCCGCGCTGGAAGCTGAAGTTGCTCAGCGCGTGCAGCTCGGCATAGGCCGGCAGCGAGGCCATGGCGCTCAGGCAAACAGGCCGTGCAAAAACCAGGCGGCCTGGGCGTCCAGCCGCTGGCGAAACACCCACAGCAGGCCGGCCTGCTCGCTGCGGGCGATGAAGTAGTCGCGCATCGCCGGGGCCAGCGCGGCCCCATCGGCCGCCCCGCCCTGCCCTGACCAGCCACTGGCCTCCAGCCGCTGCGGCCCGACCAGCAAGGCCAGCGGGCCCCCGTACTGCGGCCGGTGGCCCTGCACGGCCAGCGGCAGCGGCTGGGCCAGCAGCCAGGGTGGCAGCAAGGCGTCGGGCCAGGCGGCGGCCGGCGGCGATGGGGTTCGGCGCCGGGCGGGCGCGGCGGCAGACAGCGCCGCCACCCAGTGCTGCCGCCGCTCGGGCACGGGGCTGTCGGCCGGCCACCAGCGGCGCACCTGGGACGGGCCCAGCCGGGCACTGAGCCGCTCCACCAGCTGGGCCAGGCTGTCGCCGGGGGCGCGGCTGTCCAGCAGCAGGCTGTGGCTGAGGCCGGGCAGCGGCACCACCTCCAGCGCACGCAGGCCCAGCCGCTGCACCGGCTGGGGCAGCACGGTGTGGGCCAGGTGCTCGGCCAGCAGCCGGCTGGCGTGGCCCATGTCCTGCGCCGGTTGGCTCAGGCGCAGCACCAGTTCGCCCTGGGCGGGCCCGCCACGGCGGGCATCGAAGCGCCACATCCAGGCCATGGCCAACACCCCCGCGCCCTGGGCCACCAGCCAGGCCCGCAACCGGGCCAGCAACGGGCGGGCAGCCCACAGCAAGGCCGGTGCCTCGTGCACCAGGGCGTCGAGTTCCAGCTGGGCTTCGAAACGCTCGGGCCACACCAGCCAGGCGTGGCTGTCAGGGCGCTCGCCCCAGGCCATGTCCAGCGCGTCCAGCAGCGGCTGGCCGAAGCGGCGCGCCACGCCGTCGCGCGGCAGCCGGCGCAGCTCGCCCCACAACCGGCAGCCGCTGCGGGCCAGGGTGTCCAGGTGCGGCCGGGCGGCGCTGAGCGTGGCCAGCGGCAGGGCGTCCACCGGCAGCCGCCCTGCCCTGGCCTGGCCGGTGGCGGCCTGGTGAGCCCGCAGCCGCAGCCGGGCCAGCGCCACCCAGGCCGTCGGGCCATAAGCCCAGCAGGCCACCGCCGGGCCGTCGGTGGCGGCGCAGCGCAGCTGCAGCAGCGCCGCCACGATGGCGCGCAGGCCACCGAACAGCCGGGTGCTGGCCGCCACCTCCAGCAGCACCGCCTCGTCCTGCAGCGTCACCCGGGGCGTGAAGCGCAGCGCCTGCCAGCCCAGGGCCTGGGCCCCGTTGACCGGTTCAGCCGGGGCGGTGGGCAGCAAGGCGATCCAGTGCATGGCGGCCCTCCCCCTGAAACACCGGCAATACGGGCAAGAGCGGACGGGCGGCCTCGCGCCGGCGCCGGCCCAGCGCCCGGCTGGCGGCCAGCAAGGCCTGCAACCGGGGCGGCGCGGCCGGCAGGTCCACCGGCGCCGGCAACGGCGGGCCCCGCCGCTTGAGCACCGTGAGCTGCAGCCGCAGCGGCGGGCCGGGCGGGCTGTGCAAGGCCAGCCGCAAGGGCGCGGGCGAGGCCTGGGCGGCGGCCTCGGGCGGGCGCAGCACCCACAGCAGCTGGCCTTGCTGCTGGGCGGCCAGTTGCAGCCGGCGCAAGGCGCTGGGTGTGGCCTGGGGCAGCCAGGCCAGCACGGCCGCCACCTCACGGCAGCGCAGCGCCTGGGTGGTGGCCCAGAGCCGGGCGGCCGGGCTGTCGGCCGCCACCCACAGCAGCTGCTTTGGGTCCAGGCCGCGAGCGGCCAGCGCCGGGCCCAGCGGGGTGTGGGGTGCGCCCACCAGCACCACGGTGGCGGGCCGGGGGCCGGCCTGCAGGGCCGCCAGCGCCGGCGCCAGCAGCTGCCATTCGGCATGGGCCGGGCCTTGCAGCAACTCGGTCAGCGACCCCAGCGGCCAGCCGCCGCCAGGCAGCACCGCGTCCAGCGCCGCATGGCCGGTGGACCGCGTGGCCTGGGCCTGGTGGCCCAGCTCGCTGGCCCGCCACAGGCCGGCCAGCGAGGGGATGACTGACCTGCCGACAGTCGGTTGGGTGCCACAAAATACTGTATGCATGTACAGATATTAACGCCAATCAGCCGCTCATGTGTGCCAGACTGTGGACGGCGTCGGATCAGACAAGCCTTGGCCCGGCGCGCTGCAAGGCCATGGACGACCAGCGCTTGCTTGGGGTTAAATCGCTCAGGCGTGACGCCTTGTCCCCTGCCTCACCATCCCCCACCACTTCCATGACCCCAATCACCCCTTTTGTCCGCGAAGCCGGCACCGGCCCGGCTGTGCTGTGCCTGCACTCCAACGCCAGCCACTCAGGGCAATGGGGGCCGCTGATCAAGCAGCTGTCCAGTCGCTACCGGGTGCTGGCGCCCGATTCCTTCGGCGCCGGGTCCAGCCCGGACTGGCCTTGCGACCGCACCATCACACTGGCCGACGAGGTGGCCTTGCTGGACGGCGTGCTGGCTGAGTTGCAGGAGCCCTTTGTGCTGGTGGGCCATTCCTACGGCGCGGCGGTGGCGCTGAAGCTGGCGCTGGCCCATGCCGACCGCATCTCCGGGCTGGCCTTGTTCGAGCCCACGCTGTTTGCACTGATCGAGGCCGACGGCCCCGCGCCCAACGATGCCGACGGCATCCGGGACACGGTGGCCCGGGCCGGGGACGCGCTGGACGCCGGCAACCCCTCCCTGGCCGCGGCCCATTTCATCGACTACTGGATGGGCCCCGGCAGCTGGGACAAGACGCCGGCCGAACGCCAGCCCGCCATCGCCAAATCGGTGACCAATGTGCGCCGCTGGGGGCACGCGTTGTTCACCGAGCCCGCCACGCGGGCCGATTTCGGCCGGCTGCGCATGCCGGCGCTGGTGATGACGGGGGAGGACTCGCCGCGGTCGGCCCAGGGGGTGGCCAACCGGCTGCTGCCGGCCCTGCCCCAGGCGGTGCACCACGCTTTTCCCGGCGTCGGCCACATGGGCCCGCTGACCCACCCGGCGCAGGTGAATGCCGTCATCGCGGCCTTTGTGGACCGGGTGACCGGCTCGGCGTTCTGAGGACGCCGGCGGCGGCCCTTCAGCGCCGCAGCGCGCGGGCCAGCAACAGGAGCGTGGTCAGGCTGATGGCCACAAAACAGACGAAGGACCAGTTGGCGATGCTGCCACCGAGAAAGGTCCAGTCGATCTTGGTGCAGTCGCCACCGCCCTTGAAGATCATGGGAATGGCGCGCTGCAGCGGAAAGGTTTCGATCATGCCGTAGAAGTCACGGCCGCAGGACGCGACCTCGGGCGGGTACCACTGCAGCCAGCTCTGGCGGGCAGCGACAAAAGCGCCAAAGCCGGCGGCCAGCAACAGCAGCAGCTCGCCGCCCACCTGCACCCCTTTGCGGCGGCTGAGCGCGGTGAGCCCGGCCACGATGGCCACCACCACCAGCGCGTAACGCTGCACGATGCACATCGGGCAGGGCTCCAGCCCCACGACATGCTGCAGGTACAGCCCGAAGGCGAGCAAGGCCACACAGGCCAGGCTCAGCAACACCAACATGCGGCGCGGTGCCGCCAAAAAACCGTTCAACATGCCCATCCTTTTGCTGCCGCAGGACCGGCCGGCGGCACGGTCTCAGGCGGCGTTGTTTTCCACAAACACGCGGGCGTGGCGCGGCGTGACCACCAGTGTCTCGCCCTCGCGCAGCCCCAAGTCCTTGTATTGTTGCGCAGGAATCTGGGCCTCGATCAGCCGGTCGCCAGAAGACGGGGTGTTGCCAGGGCCATCGTCCAGTGGCAACAGCTCCAGGCGGGCGATGGGGCCGATCACCACCGCGCGGCTGAGCTGGGCCACGATGCCGCGGTGCTGGCCGGCGGCGTTGCGCTCGCTGCCGGGCGAGTAGCGCTGCACATCGAAGTCGTGTGGCCGCACATAGGCATAGGCCTTGGCGTCCTGGGTGGCCTGGTGTTCGGGCGCGTCCAGCCGCAGACCTTGCAGGTGAACCTCGCCTTCGTGGGCGCGACCGTGGAACAGGTTCACGTCACCGAGGAAGCCATACACGAAGGGACTGGCCGGATGGTCCCAGACCTGCTGCGGCGAGCCGATCTGCTCGACCTTGCCGGCGTTCATCAGCACCACCCGGTCGGCCACTTCCAGCGCCTCTTCCTGGTCGTGGGTGACGAAGATGCTGGTGACGTGCAGGTCGTCGTGCAGGCGGCGCAGCCAGCGGCGCAATTCCTTGCGCACCTTGGCATCGAGCGCGCCAAAGGGCTCGTCAAGCAGCAGCACCTTGGGCTCGACCGCCAGCGCACGGGCCAGCGCAATGCGCTGGCGCTGGCCGCCGGACAGCTGCGAGGGGTAGCGGTCGGCCAACCAGTCGAGCTGCACCAGGCCCAGCAGGTCGTGCACCTTGCGCTTGATTTCGTCTTCCGACGGGCGCTGGCCACGCGGCTTGACACGCAGGCCGAAGGCCACGTTCTCGAACACCGTCATGTGGCGGAACAGCGCGTAATGCTGGAACACAAAACCAACCTGGCGCTCGCGCACATGGACGTCGGTGGTGTCTTCGCCGGAGAACAGGATGCTGCCGGCGTCGGCGGTTTCCAGCCCGGCAATGATGCGCAGCAAGGTGGTCTTGCCGCAGCCCGACGGGCCCAGCAGCGCGACCAGTTCGCCGGAGGCGATGTCCAGGCTGACATCGCCCAGCGCCTGGAAGCTGCCAAAGTGTTTGCTGACGTTGCGGATTTCAATGCTCATGATGGACTTTCAGCGGCCGGTGTCGAAGGCGGTGACGGGGACATTGACCACCGGTGTGTGGGGCCGCTCGGGGGGCAGTTCGGCGGCGGCTTTCAGCTCCTGCTCTTGCCGCCATTCGGCGATGGACTTGATGACCAGCGTGACCAGGGCCAGCAGCGCCAGCAGCGAAGCCACCGCGAACGCCGCCACCGACTGGTACTCGTTGTACAGAATCTCCACATGCAGCGGCATGGTGTTGGTCTGGCCGCGGATGTGGCCGGACACCACCGACACCGCGCCAAACTCGCCCATGGCCCGCGCGTTGCACAGGATGACGCCGTACACCAAACCCCACTTGATGTTGGGCAGCGTGACATGCCAGAAGGTCTGCCAGCCGCTGGCGCCCAGCACGATGGCGGCCTGCTCCTCGTCGTTGCCCTGGGCCTGCATCAGCGGAATGAGTTCGCGGGCGATGAAGGGGAAGGTGACGAACACCGTGGCCAGCACGATGCCGGGCACGGCAAAGATGATCTTGATGTCGTGGGCCTGCAGCCAGGGGCCAAACCAGCCCTGGGCACCGAACATCAGCACATAGATCAAACCGGCCACCACCGGCGACACCGAGAACGGCAGATCGACCAGCGTGGTGAGGAAGCTTTTGCCACGGAACTCGTACTTGGCAATCGCCCAGGCGGCGGCCACACCGAACACCAGGTTCAGCGGCACCGAGATGGCGGCAGCCACCAGCGTCAGCCGGATGGCGGCCCAGGCGTCGGGCTCTTTCAGCGCCTCCAGGTAGGCCCCCAAGCCCTTGCGCAAGGCCTCGGTGAACACGGCCGCCAGCGGCAACACCAGGAACAGGAACACGAAGGCCAGCGCGATGACCGTCAGCGTCCAGCGCACCCAGGGTGCTTCGGTGGTGCCGGCCTGGGTTCGGCCCAAGGTTTTGGCGGGGGCGCTCATGCGGGGGCTCCGGCGTTGCGGCGCTGCCAGGCCTGCAGCGCGTTGATGACCAGCAGCAGCACAAACGAGATGCCCAGCATCACCACCGCCACCGCGGTGGCGCCGGCGTAGTCGTACTGCTCCAGCTTGCCGATGATGATCAGCGGGGTGATTTCAGACACCAGCGGCACGTTGCCGGCGATGAAGATCACCGAGCCGTACTCGCCAATGGCGCGGGCGAAGGCCATCGCAAAACCGGTCAGCAGCGCCGGCGTGATGTGCGGCAGGATGACCTTGGTGAAGATTTGCAGCCGGGTCGCGCCCAGCGAGGTGGCGGCTTCTTCCAGCTCTTTCTCGGCGTCTTCGAGCACCGGCTGCACCGTGCGCACCACGAATGGCAGGCCAATGAAGATCAGCGCAATCACCACACCGGCCGGCACAAAGGCCAGCTTGATGCCCAGCGGCTCCAGGTACTGGCCCACCCAGCCGTTGCCGGCCAGCAAGGCGGTCAGCGAGATGCCGGCCACCGCGGTGGGCAGCGCAAACGGCAGGTCCACCAGCGCGTCGACGATTTTCTTGCCGGGAAACTTGTAGCGCACCAGCACCCAGGCCAGCAGCAGGCCGAACACCAGGTTGACGCCGGCGGCGATCAGCGAGGCGCCAAAGGTCAGCCGGTAGGAGGCCAGCACCCGGGGCGAGCTCACCGCGGCCCAGAACTGCTCACCGGTCAGCGAAAAGGTTTTGAACAGCAGCGCCGACAGCGGAATCAGCACGATCACGCTGAGGTAGAACAGCGTGTAGCCCAAGGTCAGGCCAAAGCCCGGCAGCACCCGGCGATTGGTGCGCGGGCGGGCGGGGGCCGGCGCCGCGTCGGGCAGCGCCGGGGTCAAAGTGGCCACCGACATCACTTGCCTGCGGTGTACAGCTTGTCGAACTGGCCACCGTCGTTGAAGTGTACCTTTTGCGCCTCGGCCAGCGAGCCGAAGTACTCGGACACCGGCACCAGCGTCAGTGGCTTGAAGACCTGGGCGTATTTCTTCAGCACCGCCGGCGAGCGCGGGCGGATGGCGTGCTTGGCGGCGATCTCCTGGCCTTCGTCGGAGTACAGGTAGTCAAGGTAGGCCTTGGCCAGCTCGCCCGTGCCCTTTTTGGCGGTGGTGCGCTCCACCACCGCCACCGGGTTCTCGGCAATGATGCTGACCGACGGGTGAACCGCATCGACCTTGCCGGTGCCGAACTCACGGTCGACCGACACCACTTCCGATTCAAAGGTGATCAGCACGTCGCCGATGTTGCGTTGCAGGAAGACCGCGGTGGCGTCACGGCCACCGCGGGCCAGCACCGGCACGTTGGCAAACAGCTTTTTGACGAACTCGGCGGCGTCGGCGTCGCTGCCACCCTTTTTGCGCACATAGCTCCAGGCCGCCAGGTAAGCCATGCGGCCGTTGCCGCCGGTCTTGGGGTTGACCACCACCACCTGAATGCCGGGCTTGATGAGGTCGTCCCAGTCCTTGATCTTCTTGGGGTTGCCCTCACGGGTCAGGAACAGCATGGTCGAGGTGGTGGGCGCGGCGTTGTTAGGGAAACGCTTGGCCCAGTCCTTGGCCACCACGCCTTTTTCGGCCAGAAAATCCACGTCGGTGGTGGTGTTCATGGTCACCACGTCGGCCTCCAGGCCGTCGGCCACCGCCCGCGCCTGGGCGCTGGATCCAGCGTGCGACTGGTCAACCTTGATGTCCTTGCCGGTGGTCTTCTTGATGTGGGCCACAAAGGCGGCGTTGTAGTCCTTGTAGAACTCGCGCGCCACGTCGTAGGACACATTGAGCAGGGTCTGGGCACCCACGGCGCCACTGGCCACCAGGGCGGCCACCACCAGAACTTGTTTGAAAGCTGTTTTCATGCGATTTGGATCACGTGGTTGGAATGGGAAATGGCATTGTGAGGCGTGGCGGCCGCCGGCAACAGCGACTGCAGCAGCGCCAGGCCCAGCGGCCACTCGCCGTGGCCCGAGGCCACATTGATGTGGCCGGCGTCCTGCAGGCGCACAAACTCGCTGCCCCAGGCCCGCGCGTAGGCACCGGCCAGGCGCACCGGGCAATAGGGGTCGTTGGAACTGGCCACCAACACGCTGCGGTAGGGCAGCCGGGCAAAAGGCACGGGCGCGAAATCGCTCAGCACCGCCCGCCGCTCGGGGTCGGCCGGGGCCACCAGCAAGGCGCCCTGAATGCGCTCGGCGGCCTCGGGCGGCAAATGGGTGGTGGCGATGCAGCCCAGGCTGTGCGCCACCATCACCACCGGGCCGGGCTGCTCCAGCACGGTGCGGGTCAGCGAAGCCAGCCAGGCGCTGCGTGACGGGGTGATCCAGTCGTCTTGCCGCACCCGCACCGCGCCGGGCAGGCGCTCGGCCCACAGGCTTTGCCAGTGGCCGGGGCCGGAATCGCGCCAGCCGGGAACGATCACAAGGGTGGGGGTGGCAGTCATGTCAGGAAGGGCTTGAGCGACGCAGTGTGACTGGCGGGGCTTCAAACTCAAAAGACTATTTTTGAGTTTGTAAATGACGAATCCGTATAAAAAAGGCGGTGACGCGCCGCGCCACCGCCCAAGCCTCGCCTCACTTGTTGGGTTGGGGCGTCACACGCAGATAGGGTTTGATGGCCTGGAAGCCCTTGGGAAAACGCTGGGCGATCTCGGCCGGGTCTTGCAGGCTGGGCACGATGATCACGTCGTCGCCGTCCTGCCAGTTCACCGGCGTGGCGACCTTGTGGCTGTCGGTCAGCTGCAGCGAGTCGATGACGCGCAGGATCTCGTCGAAGTTGCGGCCGGTGCTGGCCGGGTAGGTGAAGGTGGTGCGGATCACCTTCTTGGCGTCGATGATGAAGACGCTGCGCACGGTGGCGTTGGCCAGTGCGTTGGGGTGAATCATGTCGTACAGCGTGGCCACCCGGCGGTCGGCGTCGGCCAGGATGGGGAAGTTGACGGTGGTGTGCTGGGTTTCGTTGATGTCGGGCACCCACTGGGCGTGCGACGCCAGCGTGTCCACACTCACCGCGATGGGCTTGACGCCGCGCCGGGCGAACTCGCCGGCCAGCGCCGCGGTCTTGCCCAGCTCGGTGGTGCAGACCGGGGTGAAATCGGCCGGGTGCGAAAACAGCACCACCCAGGCGTCGCCCGCCCATGCGTGGAAGTGGATGTCGCCGTGGGTGGATTGCTGGGTGAAATCGGGGGCGGTGTCGCCCAAGCGCAAGGTGGCCATGGGGGGCTTTCTCAGGTGTGAAGGGGTGGCGCTCAGAGCTTGGCGATCGACACCTCGGTCGACTTGACCAGGGCCACCACCTCGCTGCCGACCTTCAGGTCGAGGTCGGTCACCGAGCGGGAGGTGATGACCGAGGTGACGATGCCCCAGGGGGTTTCGACGTCGATCTCGGAGACCACGTCGCCGCGGATGATTTCCTTGATCTTGCCTTTGAACTGGTTGCGCACGTTGATGGCTTGGATGGACATGGTGTAGCTCCTGGTTGAAAAAATCAGATCGCCCAGCGCAGCGCGTGGGCAGGTTCGCCTGGCCAAGGGCGCTGGGGGCCTGGCTCGGGTTCGGTGGCCGGGTGTTGCAGCACCCGGTCGAGGATGCGTTTTTCCACCGCGGCAAAGGCCGCGTCGCCATGCACCCGGGGGCGCGGCAGGCAGATGGTTTCGTCGAGCGCGATGCGGCCGTCCTCGATCAGGATCACCCGGTCGGCCAAGGCCACCGCCTCCTGCACATCGTGGGTCACCAACAGCGCGGTGAAGCCGTGGGTGCGCCACAGCCCTTCGATCAGCCGGTGCATCTCGATGCGGGTCAGCGCGTCCAGCGCGCCCAGCGGCTCGTCGAGCAGCAGCAGGCGCGGCTGGTTGACCAGCGCCCGCGCCAGCGAGATTCGTTGGCGCTGGCCACCGGACAGCTTGGCAGGCCAGTCGCCCAGTCGGTCACCCAGACCGACCTGGGCCAGTACCTCGGCGCCGCGCGTTCGCTGTGCCGGTGCCAGACCAAGAGTGACGTTGTCGATCACCCGCTTCCAGGGCAACAGGCGGGCGTCCTGGAACATGATGCGCGAGTCCGGGCGCAGCCCGGTGTGGGGCTCGCCGTCGATCTGGATCTGGCCAGCTGTGGCGGGCTCCAGCCCGGCCACCAGCCGCAGCAAGGTGCTTTTTCCGCAGCCGCTGCGGCCGACGATGACAACGAACTGACCGGGGTCGATGAACAGCTGTGTCTGACGCAGCACATCGCGCTGGCCGTAGCGTTTGCCCACGCGCTGCAGGCTCAGGCTCACGCCGCCCGGGGCGGGGTTGGGATCACTCATGGAGGTTGTCATGGGGTGGTGGATTGGTAGCCCGGGTGCCAGCGCAACCAGTGGTGCTCGAGCGCGCGGGCGGCCAGGTCGGCCAGCTTGCCCAGTAGCGCATACAACAGGATGCCGACCAGCACCACGTCGGTCTGCAGGAACTCACGGGCGTTCATGGTCAGGTAGCCGATGCCGGCCTGGGCGGAGATGGTTTCGGCCACGATCAGGATCACCCACATCAGGCCCAGCGAGAAACGCAGCCCGACCAGGATGGACGACAGCGCACCGGGCAGGACGACTTGGCGGTACAGCTGCCAGCGCCCCAGGCCGTAGGTGCGGCCCATCTCGATCAGGCCCGGGTCCACGTTGCGGATGCCATGAAAGGTGTTGAGGTAGATCGGGAAGAAGACCGACACCGCGATCAGGAACAGCTTGGCTGTCTCGTCGATGCCGAACCACAGGATCACCAGCGGGATCATGGCCAGCGCCGGGATGTTGCGCACCATCTGCACGGTGGAATCGAGCAGGGTCTCGGCCCATTTCACCGAGCCGGTCAGCAGGCCCAGTGCCAGGCCCAGGCCACCGCCCACCGCCAGCCCGGCCAGGGCCCGGCCGGCACTCACCTGCACATGGGTCCACAGCTCACCCGACAGCGTCAGCGTCCATGCCGCACGCGCCACCTCCAGCGGCGCCGGCAGCACCCGGGTGGCCAGCCACCCCAGCGACGAGGCCAGCTGCCACAGCAGCAGCAGGCCCACCGGCAGCAGCCAGGGCAACAGCCGCTGCACCAGCCGGTCCAGGCCTTGCCAGAGAACCGGCTCGGGTGCTGGCGCGTCGGTGACCGGCGGCGACGAGGAAACAGTCAAAACGTCCATGGCCTCCCCTTCAGCTCTGCGAGAACTTGGGCGAGAAGACGTTGGCAACCACCTCGCCAAACGGGCCGGCCAGCACTGGGGTGTTGGCCGCCTGGCCAGGCCGGATGCCCAGCTTGGGAAAGACCAGCTCGGCAAAGCGGTAGGCCTCTTCCAGGTGCGGGTAGCCCGAAAAGATGAAGGTCTCGATGCCGATGTCCTTGTAGGCCTGGATGCGGGCGGCTACGGTGTCGGGGTCGCCCACCAGGGCGGTTCCGGCACCGCCGCGCACCAGGCCCACGCCGGCCCACAGGTTGGGGCTGATCTCCAGCGCCTCGCGGGTGCGGGCCCCGCCCTGGCGGTGCAGCGCGGCCATGCGGCGCTGGCCCTCGGAATCCATCTTCGCGAAAGCAGCCTGGGCGGCGGCAACGGTCTGGTCGTCCAGCCGGCTGATCAGGTCTTCGGCAGCGGCCCAGGCTTTCTCCTCGGTTTCGCGCACGATCACGTGCAGGCGGATGCCGAATTTCACCTGCCGGCCATGGGCAGCGGCGCGCTGGCGCACGTCGGCAAGCTTGGCGGCCACCGCAGCTGGTGGTTCGCCCCAGCTCAAATAGGTGTCGACCTGTTCGGCCGCCAGGCCGTGCGCGGCCTCCGACGAACCACCGAACCATACCGGCGGGTGGGGTTGCTGCAGCGGCGGGTAGAGCACCTTGGCACCTTTGACCCGCAGGTGCTGGCCATCAAAGTCCACCGCCTGCTGCCGGTGGCTTGCGGCCAGCACCTCGCGCCAGATTTTGATGAACTCGGCCGAGGCCTCGTAGCGTTCGGCGTGGTTGAGGAACAGGCCATCGCCTTCCAGCTCGGCGGTGTCGCCCCCGGTGACCAGGTTCACCAGCAGGCGGCCACCAGAGAGGCGGTCGAAGGTGGCGGCCATGCGGGCGGCCAGCGTGGGGGTGGTCAACCCGGGGCGCAGCGCCACCAGGAACTTCAGCTGCCGGGTGGCACTGATCAGGCTGGCCGCCGTGACCCAGGGGTCTTCGCACGACCGGCCAGTGGGCAGCAAAACCCCTTCAAAGCCCAGCGTGTCGGCGGCCACCGCGACCTGGCGCATGTAGTCCAGGTCCACCGCACGGGCACCCTCGCCAGTGCCCAGGTAGCGGCTGTCGCCATGGGTGGGAATGAACCAAAACATGCTCATGGGGAAACTCCAGAAAAACGATGAGAAAAATCAGCGGGAGGCCTGGGCCAGGCGCTGGCCGGGCGGCTGCCAGACGATGTCGGCCACCGTCACCGGCCGGGGAATCAGGCCCAGGCCGTGGAAGGCATCGGCCACCCGCTGCTGGTCGGCGGCGGTGGCAGCGTCCAGTGGGCGCACCGGCGACGGCGGGCGACGCTGCAGAAAGTGGCTCACCACCCCGGCGTCCAGGCCGCTGAAATCGGCAATCAACTTGATGGCGTCGGGCCGGCGGGTCTGCACCAGGCGGTCGGCCCGCGTCAGCTCCTCGAACAGGGCCGCCACCACACCGGTGTGCTGGGTGGCAAAGGGGCGGGAGGCCAGGTAGAAGGAGTTGTTGCTCGACAGGCCACGGCCGGTGGCCAGCGCGCGCGGCGCAATCGCCAGCTCGGTGGCGGCGTAGAACGGGTCCCAGATGGCCCAGGCGTCCACACTCTGGCGCTCAAAGGCCGCGCGGGCGTCGGCCGGGACCAGGTACACCGGCTGGATATCGCTCCATTGCAGGCCCGCCTGCTCGACCGCCCGCACCAGCAGGTAGTGGGCGCTGGAGCCTTTCTGCAGGGCCACGCGTTTGCCCTTGAGGTCGGCCACACGGCGCAGTGGCGAATCCTTCAGCACCAGGATGGCCGAACTGTCGGGCTTGGGTGGCTCGGCGCCCACGTACACCAGGTCTTTGCCGGCGGCCTGGGCGAACACCGGGGGGGAATCGCCGGTCAGGCCGAACTCCAGGCTGCCGGCGGACAACGCCTCCAGCAATTGCGGCCCGGCCGGGAACTCGTTCCAGCTGACCCGGGTCTGGGGGAAGCGCTTTTCCAGCCAGCCCGACTGCTTGACGATGACCAGGTTGGCGGCCGACTTCTGGTAACCGATGCGCAGTTGCGCCAGCGGTTTGGCGTCGGCGCCGGCCTGGGCCAGCGCCAGACCCGGGGCCAACCCCCAGGCACTGGCGGTCAGGCTCAGCAGTTTCAACAGGCGTCGGCGCAAGAGGTGGGGGTGCGACATGACCACTCCTTTCAGCGGCCGACGGTGTCGGTGGCTGTGGCGGCGGTGCGCACCGGCTTGGCGGGCAGGGCGTCGGCCACCCGAATGGGCTGGGGGATCAGCTTCAGCTCGTGGAACACGTCGGCCACCTTCTGCTGCTCGGCCGCCACCTTGGCGGACACCGACAACACCCCCAGCGGGTAGCGACGCAGGCTGGACTTGACCACCTCCACGTCCAGACCCTGCAGCGGCGCAATCAGTTTGGCGGCCTCGTCCAGGTGAGCGGTGAGCCAACGGCCGCGCTCCACCGCGTCGTCAAACAGCGCGGCCACCACCTGCGGATGCTTGTCGTTGAAGCCGCGCTCGGCCAAGTAAAACAAATGGTTGTTCACCAGGCCGGTGCCGTCCACCAGCACCCGGGCCCCGATCTGCTTCTCCGCGGCCGACAGGAAGGGGTCCCAGATGGCCCAGGCATCCACCGCACCACGCTCGAAGGCGGCCCGGGCGTCGGCAGGGGCCAGGAACACCGGCTGGATGTCGCTGTACTTCAGGCCGTTCTTTTCCAGTGCCTTGACCAGCAGGTAATGCACGTTGGAACCCTTGTTCAACGCCACCTTCTTGCCTTTGAGGTCGGCCACCGAACGGATGACCGAGTCCTTGGGCACGACCAGTGCCTCGGCCTGCGGCGAGGCCGGGTCGTGGCCCACGTAGACGAACTTGGCGCCGGCAGCCTGGGCAAAGATGGGCGGGGCTTCGCCCACATGGCCGACGTCGATGGAGCCGACGTTCAGGCCCTCCAGCAACTGCGGCCCGGCGGGAAACTCGACCCACTTGACCCCGAAGCCCAGCGGCGCCAGGCGCTTTTCCAGCGTGCCCTGGGCCTTTTGCAGCGTCAGCAGACTGGCCGACTTCTGGTAGCCGATGCGCAGCTCGCCTGCGGTCTGGGCATGGGCGGTGGGCAGCAGCAGAAAGCCGGCGATCAGCGCCAGCGCGGCCAGCACCACGGTGCCAACAACGAAGTGGCGCACCTGGCGCAGCACGGCGTCCCAGCGGCGGTCGGTCTCGGCCTCGGCCAGCGGGTCGGTGGTCCAGGGGGCCGGGTGGGCCGGCGCGGCAGAAGAAGAATGGGTCATGACGGTGTCCTCGTTCAAAAGCGCAGGCAAGAGGTGTCCCTCCGCCTGCGGGGGCAGTGATGTCAACAAAGGGATGGGGAGGCGGGCCGCGCCGGCAGGGGCGCGGCCGGGGGGTCAGACGCTACATCGAACCCGCGAGAACGGCACCGGCTCGAAGCCGCTGGTGGCCGGGGTGCGGAAACCCTCGGCCAGCAGCTGGGCCACAGCGGCGTCCAGGCGCTGGGTCAGCTCGGGTGCCAGCTGGTGGCCGCCATCGGGCAGCAGCACCACTTGGGCGTCGGTGGCGTAAACACCGGGCAGGATCAGGCGGGCCGACAGCGACTGCAGCACCGGCCGCAGCGCGTAGTCCAGCGCCAGCATGTGGTGGGGGCTGCCGCCCGTGGCCAGTGGCAGCACCAGCTTGCCCTTGAAGGCGGTCTGCGGCAGCAGGTCCAGGAAGACCTTCAGCACGCCGCTGTAGGCCGCTTTGTAGACCGGCGTGGCGATCACCACCGCGCTGGCCTGCGCCACCTGGTCGGCGGCGGCGCGCACCGTGGCGTGGTCAAAGTCGGCCAGGATCAGCGCTTGTGGCGACAGGTCGCGCACCCGCAGCCGTTCCGAGTCGGCCGCGCGCTGTGACAGCCGGTCTTGCACCGCGTCGAGCAGGACCGCCGAGCGCGAACGCTCCGAGGGGCTGCCGGCAATGAGCAGAATGGACATGGCCCGGGTTCCTTGCAGTGCGCGCCGCTCACTTCTTGGTGTAGATCTGGTCGAACGAGGCGCCGTCGGCAAAGTGCTCGCGGGTGGCCTTGTCCCAGCCGCCAAAGGCCTGGTCGATGGTGAACAGGTTGAGCTTGGGGAACTGCTTGGCGTACTTGGCCTGGGCCTTGGCCGAGACCGCCGGGCGGTAGTAGTTTTTGCCGGCGATGTCCTGGCCTTCTTCGCTGTACAGGTACTGCAGGTAAGCCTCGGCCACCGCGCGGGTGCCCTTCTTGTCGACGTTCTTGTCAACCACCGCCACCGCCGGCTCGGCCAGGATGCTGATGGACGGCACGACCACGTCGAACTTGGTGCCGAACTCCTTGTCCAGCAGATAGGCCTCGTTCTCCCAGGCCACCAGCACATCGCCCTGGCCGCGCTGGGCGAAGGTGATGGTGGAGCCACGGGCCCCGGTGTCCAGCACCGGCACGTTGCCGTACAGCTTGGCCACGAAGTCCTTGGCCTTGGCGTCGCTGCCCAGCTTGCGCTTGGCGAACTCCCAGGCCGCCAGGTAGTTCCAGCGGGCGCCGCCCGAGGTCTTGGGGTTGGGTGTGATCACCGAGATGCCGGGCTTGACCAGGTCGTCCCAGTCCTTGATGCCCTTGGGGTTGCCCTGGCGCACCACCAGCACGATGGTGGAGGTGTAGGGCGAGGCGTTGTGCGGCAGCTTTTTCTGCCAGTCGGCGCTCAGCCAGGCGCCGTTCTTCACCAGCGCGTCGGTGTCGCCGGCCAGCGCCAGCGTGGCCACATCGGCGTCCAGGCCGTCGATGATGGAGCGGGCCTGTTTGCCCGAGCCGCCGTGCGACTGCTTGATGGTCACGTCCTGGCCGGTCTTGGCCTTCCAGTGCTTGGCGAAGGCGGCATTGAAGTCCACATACAGCTCGCGGGTCGGGTCGTAAGACACGTTGAGCAGGGTCACCGGGGCGGGCTGGGCCAGGGCCTGGCCGGCAAGACCGGCGGCGGCGAGGGCCAGTGAAAGCTTGATAATGTGGCGGCGGGAGGTCATGGTGTGTTTCCAGTCAGTTCAACGATGGACTGGATTCTGAAAGCCGACCTTCAAAACTGGAACTACCAAGATTTCAGTTCTTTATAGCCAAATCATCCGAAGAAACACACGAGGCACTCATGGCGCGCATGGTTCACTGCATCAAACTCGGCAAGGAAGCCGAGGGTCTGGATTTCCCGCCCTACCCGGGCGAACTGGGCAAACGCATCTGGGAAGGTGTCAGCAAGGAGGCCTGGGCCGCCTGGCTCAAGCACCAGACCATGCTGGTCAACGAGAACCGGCTCAACCTGGCCGACCTGCGCGCCCGCCAGTACCTGGCCCGCCAGATGGAGAACCACTTTTTCGGCACCGGCGCCGACGCGGTCCAGGGCTTTGTGCCCCCGGCCAACTGAGCCCACGCCCGCATTGGCCATGACCCGCTGCGCCGGCCATGGCCCCACCTGAGCCGGACGGCGCCTGGCCCCAGCCCAGCCCCGCCCACTGGCAGGTGTTGTGGGTGGGCGAGCAGGCACTGGCGGGCTTTCTCTCCCTCTGGCGGCACTGGTCGGCCAGCGATCCCCGCCGGCGGCCAGCCCGCCTGTCTGTGGTGTGCCTGTGCACCGCCTTGCCGGCCGACGGCCCCGATCCGGCCGGGCTGCACGCCCTCCCCGCCGAACTCGCCACCCTGTTGCAGGCCCAGTGGCCCACGGCCGCCGCAGGCTTTCACAGACTGCGCCTGGGCGATGTGGACCTGACCCTGTGCGTGGGGCCAGTGCGGGCCTCGCTGCTGGCCCAGGGCTTCGAGGCCGACGCGGTGGCCATCGACGCCCGCCACACCGGCCGCGACTGGGATTTGCACACCGTCAAGGCCCTGGCCCGCTGCTGCCGCCTGGGCGCGGCGGTGCAGATGGCCGTGGCCCCCGCCGAGGCCCGGGCCATGGCCGGCCTGCTGCGCCAGGCCGGTGTGGTGCTCGCCAGCGACACCCCGCCCGACCGGCTCAACGGCCACTACACCCCCCCCTGGACACCGCGGCGCCGCACCGCCTTTGCCTGCCGCCAGGCCGGCGAGGTGACGGGGCGCCAGGCCGCGGTGGTGGGCGGCGGCCTGGCCGGTGCCAGCGTGGCGGCCAGCCTGGCCCGTCACGGCTGGCAGGTGCGGGTGCTGGACGCGGCCGAACAGCCGGCCAGCGGCGCGTCCGGCGTGCCGGTGGGCCTGTTCGCGCCGCACTGGTCGCCCGACGACAGCCCGCTGTCCCACCTGAGCCGGGCCGGCGCCCAGGCCTTGCTGCACACCGTGCGCGCGCTGCTGCGCGAGGGCCAGGACTGGGCGCCCACCGGCGTGCTGGAGCACCGCGGCGGCGGTGGCCCGCTGCCAGAGCCGCCCAAAGGCTGGCATGGCGCGCAGCCGGCCAGCGCCGAGCGGCTGCAGGCCGCGCACTGGCCCGCACACACCCCGGCGCTGTGGCACGGCCAGGCCGGCTGGGTCAAGCCGGCCCGACTGATCGAGGCCTTGCTGGCCACGCCGGGGGTGGCCTGGCGCGGCAACAGCCCCGTGAGCCGTCTCGCCCCGGCAGATGGCCGCTGGCAGCTGCGCGGGGCCGATGGCCAGACCGTGGACAGCGCCGACCTGGTGGTGGTGACCGCCGGCCACGCCAGCGCCGCCCTGCTGAACCCAGCGCTGCCACTGCAGCCGGTGCGCGGCCAGGTGAGTTGGGGCGACCACGGGCCAAGGGACGCCACCGCCCTGGCGCCGTTCCCGGTGAACGGCGCCGGCAGCCTGGTGCCGCAGGTGCCCAGCCCCGCCGGCCCCCGCTGGTACCTGGGCGCCACCTTCGAGCGCGACCACACCGACACCGCGGTGACGCCGGCCGACCACCTGGCCAACTGGCAGCGGCTGGCCACGCTGGCGCCGGACTGGGTGCCCGAGACCGGACCGGGCGGGCTGGCGGGCTGGGCCGGCGTGCGCTGCGCCACGCCCGACCGGCTGCCGCTGCTGGGGCCGGTGCCGCAGCCCGCCGACAACGGGCCTGGTCTGGCGCCCTGGGTCTGCAGCGGCTTTGGCGCGCGCGGCCTGTGCTGGGCCCTGCTGTGCGCCGAACTGCTGGCCGCCCGGCTGCATGGCGAGCCGCTGCCGGTGGCCCGCCAATGGGCGGAAGCGCTGGACCCGGGCCGGTTTGGATGAGTTGGCGATGTTCTTATACAGAAAACGACATACCGGCCTAACTAATCAATAGTTGGGTTTCATAAGGGTTCCCCCTAAAGTGCCAACCCTATGCATGATTTGGCGTTTGTTTTTGCCGGCTTTTTTGTCGGCCTGGTGGTGGGCCTGACCGGCGTCGGCGGCGGCTCGCTGATGACGCCCATCCTGATTTTCTTTTTCGGCGTCAAACCCTACCTGGCCGTGGGCACGGATTTGCTGTTTGCCGCCTTCACCAAGATGGGTGGCACGGTCAGCATGGCGCGCCAGCAGCTGGTGCCCTGGCGGGTGGTGGGCCAGCTGTGCGCCGGCAGCATCCCGGCCGCGCTGGTGACGCTGTACGTGCTGCACGAAATCGGCCCGGCCGACCCGGTGGTGCAACGCGTCATGACCACCACGCTGGGCGTGGCCCTGCTGCTGACCGCCTGCGCCACGCTGTACAAGGCCTTGCGCGGCCGCCAGATCGTGCGCCACCATGGCACCCCCAGCGACGAGGCGCTGCGGCCCCGCCACTGGAGCCTGCCGCTGCTGTTTGGCGGCTTGATCGGCACCCTGGTCACGCTGACCTCGGTCGGTGCCGGCGCCATCGGTGTGACGGTGCTGATGCTGCTCTACCCGCTGCTGCCGCTGCCGCGCATCGTGGCCGCCGACATCGCCTACGCCGTGCCGCTGACGCTGGTGGCTGGCCTGGGCCATGCCTCGCTGGGCTCGGTCGACTGGCAGCTGCTGGGCCTGCTGCTGTGCGGTTCGCTGCCGGGCATCTACATTGGCTCGCGCCTGGTGCTGAAGGCGCCGGAGCGGCTGATCCGCTCGCTGCTGTCGGGCCTGCTGGCCTATGCCGGCCTGAAGCTGATCGCGATTTGATTGTTTTTTTGAACCTCCGCTGAGATTCACCATGTACCAGTACACCGATTTCGACAAGGCCTTCGTCAAGCTGCGCGCCGACCAGTACCGCGACCAGCTCACCCGCAACCAGGCCGGCCAGCTGGGTGACGACGAGTTCCGTCCGCTGCGGCTGCAAAACGGCTGGTACATCCAGCGCTACGCGCCCATGCTGCGGGTGGCCGTGCCCTATGGCGAGCTGTCCAGCGCCCAGGTGCGGGTGCTGGCCAAAATTGCGCGCGAGTACGACCAGCCCACCGCCGCGCTGCTGAACGACGCCCAGGCCACGCAAGACAAGCTGGGCCCCATCCCGCTGAAGAACGGCCAGCGCATCGGCACCAAGCTGACCACCGGCTACGCCCACTTCACCACCCGCCAGAACGTCCAGTACAACTGGATTCCGCTCGACAAATCGGCCGACGTGATGGACCTGCTGGCCAGCGTGCACATGCACGGCATCCAGACCAGCGGCAACTGCATCCGCAACATCACCAGCGACGAGCTGGCCGGCATCGCGGTCGACGAGATCGCCGACCCGCGGCCCTTTGGCGAGATCCTGCGCCAGTGGAGCACGCTGCACCCCGAGTTCGCCTTTCTGCCGCGCAAGTTCAAGATTGCCATCTCTGGCGCCCGCGAAGACCGAGCCGCCGTGGCCTGGCACGACGTGGGCCTGCACCTGGTGCGCAACGCCGAAGGCGAACTGGGCTTCAAGGTGCTGGTCGGTGGCGGCATGGGCCGCACGCCGGTCATCGGCACAGTGATCCGCGAGTTCCTGCCTTGGTCGCAGATCATGAACTACCTCGAGGCCGTGGTGCGGGTCTACAACCGCTGGGGCCGGCGCGACAACATGTACAAGGCGCGCATCAAGATCCTGGTCAAGGCCGAGGGCCAGCGCTACGTCGACGAGGTGGAAGCCGAGTTCAAGCAGATCGTCGAGATCGACGGTGGCCCGCACACCATCACCCAGGCCGAGCTGGACCGCGTGACCGCCTGCTTTGTGCCGCCGGCACTGGCGCCCATCGCGGGCAATGCCGACGAAAAAATCAACGCCATGCTGCAGGCCGAAGCCGGCCAGGACGGCGAGTTCAGCCGCTGGCTGCGCCAGAACGTGGCCGCCCACAAGAACCCCGCGCTGCGCGCCGTGACGCTGTCGTTCAAACGCCTGGGCCAGGCCCCCGGCGACGCCACCGCCGACCAGCTGGACATTGCTGCCGACCTGGCCGACCGCTTCAGCGCCGGTGAGGTGCGCGTGACGCACGACCAGAACCTGCTGCTGCCCTGGGTTGCTGCCGACCAGCTGCCCGAGCTGTGGCGCGCCGCCCGCCAGGCCGGTTTTGCCAAGCCCAACATCCATTTGCTGACCGACATGATCGCCTGCCCCGGCGGCGATTTCTGCGCGCTGGCCAATGCCCGCTCAATCCCGGTGGCCGAGGCCATCACCGAGCGCTACCAGGACCTGGACGAGCTGGACGACCTGGGTCCGATAGACCTGCACATCAGCGGCTGCATCAACTCCTGCGGCCACCACCACAGCGGCCACATCGGCATCCTGGGCGTCGACAAGGACGGCAAGGAGTGGTACCAGGTCACGCTGGGCGGCTCCGATGGCTCGGCCCTGAGTGGCGCGGCCACCCCCGGCAAGGTGGTGGGCCCGTCGTTCAGTGCGGCCGAAGTGCCCGACGTGATCGAGGCGGTGCTCGGCACCTACCGCCAACTGCGCGACGGCAAAGAGCGTTTCATCGACACGCTCAAGCGCGTTGGCATCGACCCTTTCAAGGCCGCCGCCAATGGCGCGCGCCACCCGGCCCAGCCCGTTGCCGAAGCCGCCACCGCCTGAACACCATGAAACTGATTGCTTCCACCCCCGAAGACACGCTGGCCAGTGGCCAGAACGACCCCACGGTTGTGGCCCTGGCCAACGACGTGGACCCGCTGGCCGTGCCGCTGGACGGCGTGTTGCGCATCGACCTGCACTTCCCCAAGTTCACCGACGGCCGGGCCTACAGCCAGGCTTTTCTGCTGCGCCGTCGCCGTGGCTTCCAGGGCGAGATCCGCGCCACCGGCGACGTGCTGATCGACCAGCTGGTGCAGATGCAACGCACCGGTTTCGATGTGGCCGTGCTGCGCGCCGACCAGGACCTGTCGCTGGCGCAGCGCCAGTTCGACCGCTTCAGCGGCTTCTACCAGGGCGATGCGGTGCACACCGCACCGCTGTTTGCCACCGCGGCCGCCGCATGAGCTCCTCCAGCATTTCCGCCCTCCCAGGCACCAGCGCCAGTGGCAACGCCATCGCGCTCTACGCCAAGCCCTCCGCCAACTTTGCCGCCAAGCTCGAGCGCAGCAAGCAATTGCTGCGCGAGGCCGAAGCCCAGTACGCGCCGCTGACCCAGGCCTCCAGCCTGGGCGTGGAAGACATGGTGGTCACCGAGCTGATCCACCAGACCGGCATCCAGACCCGCATCTTCGTGCTGGAAACCGGTCAGCTGCACGCCGAGACGGTGGCGCTGCTGGACACCTTGCAAAAACACTACGGCCGCGAGGTCGATGTCTACCACCCCATCGCTGCCGACGCCGAGGCCTTTGTGGCCAACAACGGCCCCGAGGCCATGTACCAGAGCCTGGCGCTGCGCAAGGAATGCTGCGACATCCGCAAGACCCGCCCGCTGGCGCTCGCCCTGGACGGCAAGAAGGGCTGGCTGACCGGCCTGCGCCGCGAGCAGTCGAACGCCCGCGCCGAAGTGAGCGAGGTCGAGCAGCAACCGGAGCGCGCCAAGATCAACCCCATCGTCGACTGGACCTGGGGCGATGTCTGGCACTTCGTGCAATTGCACAACATCCCCTACAACCCGCTGCACGACCAGTTCATGCCCAGCATCGGCTGTGCGCCCTGCACCCGCGCCATCGCCGTGGGCGAAGACTTCCGCGCCGGCCGCTGGTGGTGGGAAGACAGCAGCAAAGAATGTGGCCTGCACGTCGACGGCGGCAAGGCCAAAGTGATCGCCATCAAGGAACAGGCATGAACGCCCGCACCGAATTTCCGCTGACCAAGCTCAGCAACTCCCACCTGGATGCGCTGGAAGAAGAAACCATCTTCATCCTGCGCGAAGTGGCCGCCGCCTTCGAGCGCCCGGCCCTGTTGTTCTCCGGCGGCAAGGACTCGCTGGTCATGCTCAAGTGTGCCGAGAAGGCCTTTGGCGTGGGCCGCATCCCCTACCCGCTGCTGATGATCGACACCGGCCACAACTTCCCCGAAGTGACCGATTTCCGCGACTTCCGCGCCAAGGAATTGCAGGCCGACCTGATCGTGCGCAGCGTCGAGGATTCGATGGCCCGCGGCACGGTGCGCCTGGCCCATCCCGGTGAGAGCCGCAACGTGCACCAGTCGGTCACGCTGCTGGAAGCCATCGACGAGTTCCGCTTCGACGCGCTGATCGGCGGCGCCCGCCGCGACGAAGAAAAGGCCCGCGCCAAGGAGCGCATCTTTTCGCACCGCGACAGCTTCGGCCAGTGGCAACCCAAGGCCCAGCGCCCCGAGCTGTGGACACTGTTCAACACCAAGCTGCAGCAGGGCGAGCATTTCCGCGTGTTCCCGATTTCCAACTGGACCGAGCTCGACGTGTGGCAGTACATCGCCCGAGAAAACATCGCGCTGCCCTCGCTGTACTACACCCACAAACGCGAGGTGGTAGAGCGCAAGGGCCTGCTGGTGCCGGTGACCGAACTGACCCCGCCGCGCGACGGCGAGCAGGTGGAGCTGCGCGACGTGCGTTTCCGTACCGTGGGCGACATCACCTGCACCTGCCCGGTGGAAAGCCCGGCAGCCAGTGCGGCCGACATCGTGTTGGAAACCCTGGCCGCCGAGGTCAGCGAACGGGGCGCCACCCGCATGGACGACAAGACCAGCGACGCCTCGATGGAAAAACGCAAGAAAGACGGGTACTTCTGATGAGCGCGACCGATTTCGCAACCCTGCCGGCCGGCACCGAGAACGACCACGCCTCGGCGCTGAAATTCATCACCTGCGGCAGCGTGGACGACGGCAAGAGCACGCTGATCGGCCGCCTGCTGGTCGACAGCAAGACCGTGCTGCAAGACCAGCTGGCCGGCGTGCAGCGCGGCGGCGAGACCGACCTGGCGCTGCTCACCGACGGCCTGAGTGCCGAGCGCGAGCAGGGCATCACCATCGACGTGGCCTACCGCTACTTCGCCACCGCCCAGCGGAAGTTCATCATCGGTGACGCCCCCGGCCACGAGCAGTACACCCGCAACATGGTCACCGCCGCCAGCAGCGCCGACGCCGCGGTGGTGCTGGTCGACGCCACCAAACTCGACTGGGCCAACCCCCAGATGACGCTGCTGCCGCAAACCCGCCGCCACTCGCTGCTGGTGAATTTGCTGCGCGTGCCCTCGGTGGTGTTCACCGTCAACAAGCTCGACGCGGTGGCCGACGCGGGCCAGGCGTTTGCCAACATCACCGGCGCCTTGCAGCGCTTCGCCCAGGACGCCGGCATCACCGTGCGCGCCATCGTGCCGATCTCGGCGCTGAAGGGCTGGAACGTGGTCGACGCCCACGCCGGCTGGTGCGGCTATGCCGGCCCCAGCCTGCTGCAGCTGCTGGAGCAGCTGCCCAACACCCCGGCCGAGAAGGACGAGGCCTTTGCCTTCCCGGTGCAATGGGTGGAGAAGTTCTCCTCGTCGTCCGACACCTCGCAGGGTCGCCGCGTGTTCTGGGGCCGTGTGGCCACCGGCAGCGTGGCCCCTGGTCAGGACGTGACGGTGCTGCCCAGCGGCCAGACCGCCAAGGTGGCCCAGGTGCTGAACGCGGTGCGCACGCCCGGTGCCATGGCCGCCGGCCACAGCGCCGGCATCGTGCTGGACCGTGAAGTCGACGTGTCGCGCGGCGACTGGCTGCTGGCCACCGGCGCCTTCACGCCGCAGCGCGAGGTCGAGGCCACCGTGGCCTGGATGGACGACGAGCCCCTGGTGGCTGGCCGCCTTTACTGGGCGCTGCATGGCCACCGCTGGGTCAAGGCCAAGGTCAAGCGCATCGTCCACAAGCTGGACGTGAACACCCTGGCCGAGGAAGACGCCAGTGAGCTGCCCCCCAACGCCATCGGCCACATCACGCTGGCGCTGCAGGAGCCGCTGGCCACCCTGCCCTATGCCCGTTCGCGGGCCGTGGGCGCCATGGTGCTGGTGGACACCGCCTCGCACAAGACCTCGGCCGCCGTGCTGATCCGCTGAACCACCTAAAATAGAGGGTTAACGCGGATTCCCGCGTCGACCTGTTCCAAACTTTCACCGCCCACTGCCATGACCCACGTTGTCACCGAAGCCTGCATCCGTTGCAAATACACCGACTGTGTGGACGTGTGCCCGGTCGACTGTTTCCGCGAAGGCCCGAACTTCCTCACCATCGACCCGGACGAGTGCATCGACTGCGCGGTCTGCATCCCCGAGTGCCCGGTGAACGCGATCTATGCCGAAGAAGACGTGCCGGCCGACCAGCAGCACATGACCAAGCTGAATGCCGACCTGTCGCGCATCGGCTGGCCCAGCATCACCAAGCGCAAGACGCCGCTGCCGGACGCCGACGACTGGAAAGACAAGACCGACAAGCTGTCGGAGCTGGTGCGCTGAGCGCACGCCCCCTTTTTTCTTTTTTGCCCATCCCCATGGAACCTCAATTGAACAACGCAGTGGTTGACACCGCCCAGGCGCACGACGGCCCGATCGAGACCGACGCCATCATCGTGGGCGCTGGCCCGGTGGGTCTGTTTCAGGTGTTTGAACTCGGCCTGCTGGAAATCAAGGCCCACGTGATCGACGCGCTGGCCTACCCCGGTGGCCAGCCCATCGAGCTCTACCCCGACAAGCCCATTTACGACATCCCGGCCATCCCGGTCTGCACCGGCCAGGAACTGACCGATGCGCTGCTCAAGCAGATTGAACCCTTCGGCGCCACCTTCCACCTGGGCCAGACCGTCAGCACCGTGCAAAAGCAGGACGACGGCCGCTTCTATGTGGAAACCTCCAAGGGCACCCGCTTCCTGACCAAGACCATCTTCATCGCCGGCGGCGTGGGCGCTTTCGAGCCCCGCACGCTGAAGGTCGATGGCCTGGACCAGTTCGACGGCACGCAGCTGCACTACCGGGTGAAGAACCCGGCCGACTTCGCTGGAAAAAACCTGGTCATCGTCGGTGGCGGCGACTCGGCCCTGGACTGGACGCTGAACTTCGTCGCCGAAGGCCCGAACAAGGCCGAGAGCGTGATCCTGATCCACCGCCGCGACGGCTTCAAGGCCGCCCCGGCCAGCGTGGCCAAGATGAAGGAGCTGTGCGACCAGCACGAGATGCAGTTCATCGTCGGCCAGATCACCGGCTTCGACGCCCGTGATGGCAAGCTGGTGGGCGTGAAGGTGACCGGGGCCGACGGCGTGACCCGCGTGGTGCCGCTGGACGTGTTGCTGGTGTTCTTCGGCCTCAGTCCCAAGCTGGGCCCGATCGCCGACTGGGGTCTGGACATCGAGCGCAAGCAGCTGGTGGTGGACACCGAGAAGTTCTCCACCAACATTCCCGGCATTTTTGCGGTGGGCGACATCAACACCTACCCCGGCAAGAAGAAGCTCATCCTGAGCGGCTTCCACGAATGTGCGCTGGCTGCCTTTGGCGCCGCGCCCATCATCTTCCCCGAGAAGGGCAAGATCCACCTGCAGTACACCACCACCAGCCCCAAGCTGCACAAGGTGCTGGGCGTGGAATCGCCGGTCTTCGACTGAGCGGCCCTGCACTGTCCTACGAACAAGCCCGCCACGTGCGGGCTTTTTCTTGCCCGTCGTTACAATTCAACGGTGTTCTGTTGAACACATTCGCTGGGGGTGTCGCGGCGGCCGCAAGGCCGGCGCGACTGAGAGAGTCCCTTTGAACCTGATTGAGATCATCCTCGCGCAGGGAAGCATGGTTTTCGGAGTGGCCACAGGCCGTGGCGACCTTGCCCACGGGCGGCGTCCTCCAAGCCCTTCTCCCCTGCCTTGGCGTTGCACTGAACGTTATGGCCCACACCGCTTGTCTGAACCTGCCCCACCGCCTGCTGCCCAGCGCCATCGCTGTCGCCGTGGCCTCCCTTTTCACCGCCTCCGCCAGCCTGGCCCAGACGCCCACCGAGGCCACGCTGGCACCGGTGCTGGTGAATGAACGCAACGCCCCCGGGGTGGCCGATGTGCTGGGCCTGGGCGACGCACCGCTGGTGCGCACACCCGTCAGCGCCACGCTGATCGGTGCCGAGCAGATCGAGGCTTCGGGTGCCCGCCGGCTGGCCGACCTGGTGAAGTTCGACGCCTCGGTCAGTGACGCCTACAACACCGTGGGCTACTGGGACTACCTGACGGTGCGCGGCTTTGTGCTCGACAACAAGTACAACTTCCGCCGCGAAGGCCTGCCCATCAACGCCGAAAGCACCGTGCCGTTGGACAACAAGGCGCGGGTGGAAATCCTCAAGGGCACCAGCGGCATCCAGGCCGGCACCAGCGCGCCGGGTGGTCTGGTGAACTACGTGGTCAAGCGCCCCACCGAACAAGACCTGCGCAGTGTGCGTCTGGAAACCACCCAGCGTGGTGGCCTGCTGGCCGCCGCAGACCTGGGTGGCCGTTTCGGCGTGGACCGTGCCTTTGGCTACCGCTTCAATGTGGTGGGCGAAGACATGGCCAGTTACGCCCGCGATGCCGACGGCTCGCGCCGGCTGCTGGCCTTGGCAGGCGACTGGCGGCTGAGCCGCGACTCGGTGCTGGAGGCCGAGTTCGAGTACTCGCGTCGCTCGCAGCGCAGCGTGCCCGGCCTGAGCCTGACCGGCAACACCCTGCCCGCCCCTGACCCGCGGCTCAACATCAACGCCCAGCCCTGGTCGCTGCCGGTGGTGCTGGAAGGCCTGACCGGCACGATCAAGTTCGACCAGGCGCTGAACCGCGACTGGCGCTGGACCGCGCAGGTGGGCACCCAGCGCCTGAAGTCCGACGACCGGGTGGCCTTCCCCTTCGGCGGTGACTGCTACAACGGCCCCTACCTGTACTGCGACCGCTACGCCCCCAACGGTGACTTTGACCTGTACGACTTCCGCAGCGACGGCGAGCGCCGCACCACCCAGGCCGCGCAGTTGCAGCTCAAGGGCCGGCTGACCACTGGCGACGTCCGCCACGACCTCGGCCTGGGCCTGCTGACCAGCCGCACCCGCGACCGCTTCAACCGCCAGGCCTACAACTACGTGGGCACTGGCAACCTCTCCACGCTGGCAGTGTTCAGCCCCGACCCGACACTGACCGACGAGAACACCAACCGCAGCGAACGCAGCACCGAGTTCTCGGCTTACGACGCGATCGGCTGGACCCCCCGCTTCAGCACCTGGCTGGGCCTGCGCCAAACCCATTTGTCGCGCGACAGCGTGCGCACCGACGGCTCGCGCGCCACCAGCTACAGCCGCAGCATCACCACCCCCTGGCTGGCCGCCACCTTCGAGATCAAGCCGGGCTACATGGCCTACGCCAGCTATGGCCAGGGCGTGGAATCCGAGGTCGCCCCCGGCCGGTCGCGCTACACCAACGCCGGCCAGCCGCTGCCCGCCCTCAAAAGCCGGCAGGCCGAACTGGGCTTGAAGGGCGAGCGCGACAGCCTGCGCTGGAGCGCGGCGCTGTTCAGCATCACCCGGCCGCTGTTTGCCGACATCGGCAGCTGCGACGTCACCAACTCCTGCACCCGCCAGGTGGACGGCGAGGCCCAGCACCGGGGCCTGGAGCTGAACGCCGGCACCCGCAACGGGCCGTGGGATGTGAATGCCGGCCTGACGCTGCTGGACGCCCAGCGCCAAGGCAGCCTGGACCCCTCGCTCAACGGCAAGCGGCCGGTGAACGTGCCCAAGCACATCCTGCGGGCCCAGACCACCTACCGCGTGGCCGCCCTGCCGGGCCTGAGCCTGCAGGCCGACCTGTCGCACGAAGGCCAACGCAGCGTGCTGCCCGACGAGTCCATCAGCCTGCCCAGCTGGACCCGGGTCGATGCCGCCGTGCGCTACGCCACCCGCATCCAGAACACCGCCACCACCTGGACCCTGGGCATAGACAACCTGCTGGACCGCCGCTATTTCAAGGAATCGCCTTACCAGTTCGGCCATGTCTACCTGTTCCCCGGCGCGCCGCGAACCGTTCGTTTTGCCGTGCAGGCCAGTTTGTGAAACGACTGAAAATCACGCTATAATCTGAGGCTACGTTCCTCGATAGCTCAGTCGGTAGAGCGCCGGACTGTTAATCCGTAGGTCCCTGGTTCGAGCCCAGGTCGAGGAGCCAGTAATGACAAGGGTCAGCACGCAAGTGCTGACCCTTTTGTCTTTCATCGCGCCACAAGAACGTGACAGACAGGCACGTTCCAGACCCCCCTCATCTCCTTCTCCGCTGTGGCGCCTGACCAGGCCCGCCCTGCCCAGCGGCGGCCACTGGCTTCAGGGTTGTTGCCGAGGCTTTGCAAGACCTCACCTGCGGCCAGGTGGCCGCTGTGTGGCGCATCGCACAGACGGCCGCCATTCTGAGCACTAACGTCATTGCCCATCTGCCGTCGTCTGAACGCAGATGGGTCCCTCCAGAGCCATGCAGCAACCCCAGTTCCGCTGTTGCAGACGATTCCGATATGAAAAGCAATACCAAACTGTCAACGCCGAATCCCAAGCAGAACGGCATCCTCGCGGCCCTTCCTCAGGCCGATTACGCGCGCGTGCTGCCCGACCTGGAACTGGTGCCCATGCCGCTGGGATGGACCATGTCGGAGTCGGGCGACCATGTGCGCTTTCTGCACTTCCCCACCGACGGCATCGTGTCGCTGATTTACGACCTGGAGAACGGCTCTTCCAGCGAGATCGCCTTGGTGGGCAACGAGGGCATGGTGGGCATCTCCATCTTCATGGGTGGTGAAAGCATGCCCAGCAGCACCAAGGTGCAAAGCGCCGGCCACGCCTACCGGCTGGACCGCAAGTCCATGAAGCACGAATTTGCACTGGGTGGGAAATTGCAGCATCTGTCATTGCTGTACACCCAGGCGCTGATCTGCCAGACCTCGCAAACCGCCGTCTGCAACCAACACCACACCATCGACCAGCAGCTCTGCCGGTGGCTGTTGATGAGCATCGACCGCCTGCACAAAAACAGCCTGGTGGTGACCCATGAATTGATCGCCAGTCTGCTCGGCACCCGCCGCGAAAGCATCACGGTGTCGGCCGGCAACCTGCAAAAAGAAGGGCTGATCCTGTGCACCCGCGGCAACATCAAGGTGCTGGACCGGGCGAAGCTGGAAACCCGCGCCTGTGAGTGCTACGCCTGCGTCAAACTCGAGTACGAGCGTTTGCTGCCCAGGCCTGCCCATCCCAAGTGAGGCCGCAGGCCTAACCCGTGACGCGCATCAGCCAGACCGCCACCGCGTCCCATGCCGGTGACGTGGCCAGTGGCACCCGCAGCAGTTGCAAGACCAGCACCGCACCTCCAGCCCAGACATAGACCGGGTGAATGCGCCCGCGGGTGCGCCAGTCGAACACCATGCCGGCGACGATGAACAGGTCTGCCAGCAGGCCTGGCGGCACGGTCACGGACAGCGGCGGCACCGGTGACGCGCCAGGCACCGGCGGTGGCGCCAGAAAGGTCAGAAACCAGCGGGCGATGGCCGCATCCAGGATGGACGCGGTGGCCACCAGCATCAGCCGTTTGTGGATGTCCTTGTGTTTCACGCAGGCGATGGCCAGAGCAATCAAAATGGCAAAGCCCACGATGCTGCTGACGGGCACGATCATGAACTGCTTGCCATCGGCCAGGAAGCCGGCCGCTTCCGCCCTGCGGGTGGCTTGGACGGCGGTCATCAAGCCCAGGAACAGCATTGCGGTGGCCAGTGAAATGCCCAACAGCCCCCAGTCACGGTGGCGCAGGGGCCGGCCGCTGCTCACCAGCCAGGTCTGGCAGGCGAAGAACAGTGTCCAGGTGAAAAAAATGAGGCCGTGCAGGTGGACCACCGGCGGGGCCGCGAACGCCCCCCTCACCAAGGGTGAAAAATAAGTGGGTGTGAAGCCGAGAAAGGCGACCACCACGGTGCCCAGGGCGGCGTAAAAAAAGAACCGGGGGTTGCGCTGCGGGTCTGACGAAGGCACCGACAAGGGGCTGTTCATGGCTTGTTCCCTTCTTTGAGAAATGCACATTTCCAAAGCGGCGGCACCGTTTTGGCTGGGCCTGCCTGGCCGCATGATGCGGGCAGACCGGCCCCCTGGCAAGGGCCAGGCGGCGCCAGGTTCAGCAGGGCGGCCCCGGGCTTTGCCGCAGCGGTGTTCGCGTGAATCCAAGCGCCGGCCGAACCCATGGACGGGTATTTTTCAATCCAGCTTGAAATTCCCTGTGTTTCCGCGCCATGGCCTGGCCCTTCGCCAGCACTCACCTTTTCAGGCATTCATTCGACCCATGCCCCAAAAAAAAGCCCTTCCGGAAATCACCAGAAGGGCCTCGTGAGCCGATCAGCCCTTCAACGACGCAAGCGCCGTCGAAAAATGCCAGACCGGGTCAGAACAGCGAAGAATAAATCAGCCGTGAACAGGCAATGCGCCGGTGATCGCGGAGATCAAGGTGCTGGGCAGCGCGGTGATGGCCGCAGGACCGACCGCACCGAGGGCTTCCAGGCCGGGCAGACCGCCGGTGGACGGCAGCGAGGGAACGGCAGGCAGGCCATCGGCCGACGGCAGTGCCGGCACGGAAGGCAGGCCCTGGCCGAGCAAGCCGGTCAAGACTTCCAGACCCGGCAGACCATCGGTGGACGGCAGCGAAGGAACGGCGGTCAGGCCATCGGCCGACGGCAATGCCGGCACGGAGGGCAGGCCCTGGCTGAGCAAGCCGGTCAGGGTTTCCAGACCGGGCAGCCCATCGGTGGACGGCAGCGAGGGAACGGCGGGCAGGCCATCAGCCGACGGCAATGCCGGCACGGAAGGCAGGCCCTGACCCAGCAAACCGGTCAGGGTTTCCAGACCCGGCAGACCATCGGTGGACGGCAGCGAAGGAACGGCGGGCAGACCGTCGGTGGACGGCAATGCCGGCACGTCAGGCAGGCCTTGACCCAACAGGGCGGTGACCGTTTCCAGAAGCGAAGCGACGATGTCGGTGGGCACCGTCGGGGGCGTGATTGAACTCATTTTTTATCCTCGCGAAGTTTTTTAATATCAAGTTCTCAAGACGCAAAAAATGACAACCAACTGACTAGTCAGCCGCTGTATTTATTGCGCCGGCACCATGATATCTGCGGGATATTAAGAAATTAATACTCACCCCCGATTTACGGGTCGAGCTTATGTATTTTCTTTCATAGGCAAAAAATTTCGAGGCTTTGACGCCCTCCATTGAATGTTTTTGATGAGATTATTGGATTTAAATTCAGATTTCTTTCAGCTTTCCAAGCGATTTATCTTCAAACCTCAAAAAAAAGCGGGGCCTGAGCCCCGCTTGAAACTGAACTGCTTTTGCTTCTGGGATCAGATCAACTTGCCCAGGGTGCCGTTGCCGATGGCACCGGCGATGGCAATTTCCTGGGTCGCGGTGGTCAGTGGGGTGATAGCGTTGTAGAACACCTCACCCGCCGGGGCGCCCACGCCGGCAGCCGAGCTGGTCAAGCCGGTGGCGCCGAGCACGTTCTCGAACGGCAGGTGGTTGCTCAACTGGTCACCACCGCCCACACCGGCGACGATGTCGTCCACGTACAGGATCTGGTCGGTGCCGTTGGTCACCAGGTCCAGGCTGGAGTTCAGGTTGTCGCCCGTCAGCAACAGCCCCGCGCCAGGCAGACCTTTGCCGGCGCTTTCCGTGGCGTTGGCCAGCGCACCGGTGTACCCCTGCTCGGACACCAGGTACTGCAGGTAGTCTTCCGACAGCAGGCCACCACTGTAGGCGCCGATGAAGGCGGTGGTGCTGGCGAAGCTGCCAGTCTCGAATTCACGGGTGATCTGGTTGGCAACCGGAATGCCTTCGGTCAGCGCCACCGGGCGGGTGGCCGGGTCGTACAGCACCAGCTCGTCACCGTAGGTGTCGCCACCGATCAAACCCTGAACCGGGCCATACAGCGGGGTGCCGTACAGCTGGGTGTTCAGGATGTTCTGCGTGCCGCCGCCTTCGACCTGAGAGCCGGTGATGCCGGCCACGTTCTGACCCAGCACCGGGATGCCATAGGTGGCGTTTTCAGCCGTGAAAAACAGGCCGCCGACGGCACCGTCGCTGGTGCCATAGACGCTGCCGTTGCCGCCCTCGGCAACGGTTCCGCCGCCCAGACCGCCCAGGGCCCCCAGGTCAGGCAGGCCGCCAGCGCCCGGCAGACCGCCGCCCAAGGCGTCCAGGCCTGGCAGGCCACCGCCGCCGTTGCTGGAGATTTCGCCGGAGGCCGAGTTGCCATTGCCGTCGTTGATGCTGCCGCTGGCGCTGCCGCCATCGGCCGCTGCGTTGGTCTGGGTCAGACCGCCCAAACCACCCAGCAGGTCGCTGGGGTTGACCGGGAGGCCACCTAGGCCGCCCAAACCACCCAGCAAGGCGGTGGGATCGGTCGGCAAGCCACCGGCAGCGCCGCCCGTCAAGCCTGCCAACAGGGTTTCAATAGGATTAGACATGTTTTAGCTCCAATGTGTTCGTGATCAAGAGGCGGCTGCGTCTTTGATGGCCGCACGAATGCGGGGGTAGGTACCGCAACGGCACAGATTGGCCTGCATGGCGTCAGTGATTTCTTGGTCGGACGGGTTGGGGATGCGACCCAGCAACTCGTACGCCGTCATCAGCTGACCGGCTTGGCAGAAGCCGCACTGGGCCACGTCAAACTTCTTCCACGAAGCAATCAGCTTGGCACCCAGTGCCGTGGCGCCCAGGCCTTCGATCGTGGTGATCGACTTGCCAGCGACGTCGCTGATGCGGGTCACGCAAGAACGGAACTTGTTCTTTTGCGTGGTCGGCTGGGTGCCGCTGAAGCGGCTGCTTTCCGAGTACGGGCTGTTGGTGGCCACGGTGTTGCCAGCCGCCACGATGGGGGTGGAGGAGTTGCAGGTGCAAGCACCGCAGACGCCCACGCCACAGCCGTACTTGGGGCCGGTCAGGTCCAGCTTGTCACGCAGGATGTACAGCAGGTATTCATTGGCATCGGCTTCGACGGTGGTCGGCGTGCCGTTGATGGTGAGGTTGTAGGTTCCCATGATGTTTTTGCTCCAGTTGGATTAGCGGTCGGTCAGCGGAGGGGTGGGCGAGCCGTAGAGCGGGAACTCCTCCGGGAAGTGCGACTTCAGCGACGGGCGAACCACGCTGTTGAGGTGACCCCAGGCGTTGGCCACGGCACCGAACGACGACGGGGCGCTCAGCTCACCAGCGCCACCGACACGGTTGTCATTGATGTTGACGAAGCGCGGCGGGTTGTACTTGTAATCGCACTCGCGCATGCGGTTCCAGTAGTAGTTCAGGAAGGTGCTCTGGTCGCAGGCACCGTCGGTGTAGGTGATGCGAGAGAAGAACGCCAGGGCCACGGCGTCGGCGGTGGCGCCTTCCATCTGGGCGGCCGCACCGGACGGGTTGGTGATCTTGCCCATGTCGGCCACGGCCCACACCTCGACCACCTTGGGCGCCGTCACCGCGATGTCGGCCGTGCGGCTGAGTTCGACCAGCACGATCTGCATCGAGGCGCTGTTCCACTCCTCGTGCAGGCCGAAGCCGATGCCGCGGAAGGTGGTCTTGCTGCTGTCCTTGTTCCAGGCATCCACCGCAGCGGACTGGGCATCCCAGGTGCTCTTGAGCTCGTTGATGCAGTTCAACAGGCGCTCGGACTTCATGTACTTGATGCGCAGAGCCAGGCGTTCCTGGTTGGTCTGGCGAGCCACCTCGTCCAGGAAGATTTCCTTGCCGCCTTGAGCCGCCAGGCTGTACACCGAGCGCATGGCGCCGGTGGGGAACGGGGCCACCACCTCACGGTAGGCCTCGTTGATGGTGAAGGTGTAGGGCGAGGGCGTGGCCAGCGGGAAGTAGTCGAAACCGGTCTGGTTGGACGCCGACAGCGCGGCTTCGGTCTGGGCATTGTCGAAACCGCTGGGGATTTCGCACAGGATGGTCACGAACTTGTGGTTCATGCTCAGGATGCTCTTGCCGTCCGGACCGATGTTGACGATGTAGCGGCTGAACGATGGCGGACGCACCGGGCAGAAGCGGATGTCGTCGTTGCGCGACCACTGCACCTTGACCTTGTTGGTCAACACGCCTTTGCGATTGACCAGGCCGCCCATCTTGCGGATGGCATCAGAAATCATCGTGGCCTCGGCCGACGAGTCGCACAGCAGGTTGCGGCCGAAGTGGCCGAAGTCGGGGGTGATGACCACTTCCACCTTGGTGGGGGACGTGTCCAGACCGATCACATTGGCCAGCTGGTGGCGCTGGAACTTGGGCATCTGGGAACCCCACCAGGCGGTGGCCCCGGTGGCCGGGCCGTCTTGGGCACCAAAGACTTCGGTGGTACCGGTCTGGGTGCCCAGGCAGCCATGGTGATGCGGGGGCACCAGAATGCCACCCTTCACCTGCTTGGCCGCCAGCAGCTTGGCGCCCACCGGGTCGGGGCCCACGGCGTCCCGCAGCTTCTGGTGCAGCATGGGGGTGCTGAAACGGGCGGCCGTGCCGGGGTTCCAGGTGATCAGGTTGTTCTTCATGATCACATCGCGAGCGTCCAGGGCCTGGCCGATGGTGTCGCACACGATGCCCACGCCGGTGTACAGCGTGAAGCCGTTTTTGCCGGAGTTGATCGGGATCACCGCTTTGACCTTGGGGCACAGCGCCTTGATGCGGGGGATGTCCACCATCTTGGGCGTGCCGCGGGTTTGCAGCGAGTGCATCACCAGGCAGTTCAGCGCGTCGGGGTTGGTGTCCACCGTGTACTTGCGGGCACCGTTGTAAATCTCGTCGCTGTCCTCACGGGGCACGCCGGTGCCGGGCACATAGGCACCCTTGTTGCCGTTGATGGCCATGCCCTTGCCGAGCAGACCGGTGCCGTACTTGAAGGGCGTGGCATAGACCTTGTTGGGCGGGGTGTAGGCCGCGGCCGCAGAGGCCAGCTGGGCAAAGGTCTTGCCGCCCACCGTGTTGCCCGGGCTGATGCTGCCGCCGCCGGCCGCGCCCAGCAGCTTGGTTTTGAGCTCCGCCGCAGCGGCGCGGGTGGAGTCGGTCAGGCAGCGGGTCGAGCCCGAGCCGCCCTGCAGCGTGGTGGTGAACTCGGTGGCCTGGGCGGTGGTCATGCCGCGCACCACGATGTCTTTCAGGTCAATGCCCATCTCGGAGGCCACCAGCATCGCCGACGAGGTGAAGATGCCCTGGCCGGATTCCACACGGGGAAGGGTCAGCTGAACCTTGTTGTTGCCCAGGATGGACAGATAGGGGTTGATCTTGGTCTGCGTGTCAGCGGCCATCGCGGCCGGGGCCGAGGTGGCGAGTTGGGTGCCCACGGCCACTGTGGCAGTGCCAGCCGCGGCCAAGGTCACGAATTCGCGCCGACCCAGTTCGGGTCCGGTCACCTTGGCTTCGCAATCAGCCACAGGGTCCGCATGATGTGTGCTCATCGAGGTCTCCAGTAAAACAAAAGTGTGTCTAGGGACCTCAATGTTTGGATTTGCGCAAACCAAAGTCTGTCTTTGGAACGACATTTCCCACGCCCCTTCGTCCATTGCGGGAAAACACCGACGACTTGCTTCTAGGGAAAACACGAGGCCGCTGGCCAGGTGTCGCGCGGGCGCATCAACCGCGTGCGGGCCGCCCCACCACCGCCCAAAGAAAAAGCGCCCTGAGGGGCGCTTTCAAGTGGAGCAACCGGTGGTTCACTCCACCCAGCGCGTGAAGTCTTCCACCGGCACCCGGGGGGTATGGAAGCTGTTGACCTTGTCGCTGGCGTCGGCGTAGCCCAGCGCCATGCCACAGACCAGCATCTCGTCGGGCCCGGCCCCGATGTGCGGCAGGATGATCTTGGCAAAGCCGTTCCAGGCCGCCTGCGGGCAGGTGTGCAGGCCACGGCCGCGCGCAGCCACCATGATGCTTTGCAAGAACATGCCGTAGTCGACCAGTGAGCCGCGGCCCATGACGCGGTCGACGGTGAACATCAAACCCACCGGGGCGTCGAACAGCTTGAAGTTGCGCTGGTGCTGGGCGTGCATGGCGTCCTTGTCGCCTTTGCCGATGCCCAGCAGGCCGTACAGGCCCCAGCCGTTTTCGCGCCGGCGGTCGATGTAGGGCGAGACCCACTGTTCGGGGTAGTAGTCGTACTCCTCCTTGTACTCGGCGGCCAGCGCCGGGTTGGCGCGCAGGGCGTCGTGGGCGGCGCAGACCTGGGCCACCAGGCTGTCGCGGCTGGCACCTTGCAGCACGTAGACCTTCCAGGGCTGGGTGTTGGTGCCGGAGGGCGCGCGGCTGGCCACGCGCAGGATGTCGGTCAGCGTCTCGCGCGAGACCGGCTGGGCCGTGAAGGCCCGGGTGGACATGCGGCTTTCGATGGCCGCGTCAACGGCAGCCTGGGTGGCGGGAATGGGGAGGTCGGTGATGGCGTTCATGAGGTAAAAGCCCGGTCAAGGGGCAGAGGGTCGGAGAAAAAAACAGACGCCGGCAAGCGGCGAAAGGCTAGGTGTATTCGCGAACAAAGCTGCTCAGGCGGTTGATGTCGTCGACAAAAATACCGCCGTAAGCGCCCCGCACCAGGTTGGCTTTTTCCAGGTTCTTGACGGCCGCGTTGGTGCGTTGGCGGGACAGACCGGCCAGCTCGGCAAACTCCTCCTGGGAGATCGGCACGAAGGGCCCCATGTTGGGGTAGAGCACCGCATTGAACAGGCCCACAATGACCCTGGCCACCCGGGCGTCGGGGTCGATCAGCCGGTCGGTCTCGACCAGGTTCATGTTCTGCGCCAGACGCTCGTTCAGGTGCTCGATGATGAAGTGGTTGAAATCGATGCTGACGTCGAGCAGCCAACGGAAGGTGGCACTGGGCACATGCAGGATGCGCGAGTCCCGCATCGCCACCACGTCGTAGCGCCGGGCGTCGCGGCGGATCACCGAACCTTCGCCAAACCAGGAGCCGGCGGGCACGCCGGTGTAGGCCACGACCTTGCCGTCCTTCTGGATGCGCTGGATCTTGACCAGGCCGTCCACCACCCCCAGCCAGGAATGCACAGGCTCACCGGTGCGTGCGGCCATCTCCCCACGCACATGGGCGGTTTCGAAGCTGTCCGACTCGACACGGCGCTGGGCCTCGGGCAACAACGAACGAAACCACTTGGTGTCGCGCAGGAACTCGGTGGCGGTTTTGCTGGGGTTGCTTTTCATCGGCACAAAACAAATCGACTCATCCACCACAGGATAAGCGCTGGCCAGCCCGCCCGTCATCAGGTGCTTTGCGGAGATGCCGACCTCGCTTCAAAGGCGGTGCACGCCGAAAAAACCCCTTCGCGGTGCAGCTTGCGCCACTCGAACAACAGACTGGCCGGGATGCCATGCTCCCGGGCCACGCCCGACACGGTGGAGCTCGGCCGGTAGGTCTCCAGCACGATGAGCGCCTTCTCTGCACGGGACCAGGTGCGCCGCGGACGCCGGTCGGCGGTTTGACGCGCGAGGTGCCACTGATGATAGATGTCCATGTCCATGCCCTCCTTCCCACAGATCTGGAGGGAGTGTGGCCACTTCGCGGCCCCAAGTCCGTCAACCGAAAGACATTTGGGACTGGGGAAAACGCGGAATCGGCTGCTGCGGGTTCACGCCGCGCCGCTGGCAGGGGCGGCACACAACACGACGGGCGCCAGCGCGTCCGACGGCGGCAGGACGCGGCCAATCACCGCCGCAAGCGGGTAGCCGCCGTCGCGCAAGGCCTGCAGGCAGGCGGTGGCCTGGGCGGCCGGCACGCTGGCCAGCAAGCCACCGGCGGTTTGCGGGTCAAAAATCAACGGGTGGCGTGGGTGCTGCACAAAGGCCGCCTGGTTGCGCAAGGCCCGCCGCAGCCGCAGGTTGGCCGGCGCCAGCGAGCTGGCGAAGCCGGCTGCCAGGCAGGCTTCGGCGCCGTCCAGCACCGGCAGTGCCGACAGGTTCAGTTCAGCGTCCACACCGGACGGGCGCGTCATCTCCACCAGGTGGCCCAGCAGGCCAAAGCCGGTGACGTCGGTGCAGGCGGTGGCGCCGTGCGCGGCCAGGATGCGGGCGCCGTCCCGGTTGGACACCCCCATGGACTGCAGGGCCTGCGAAACCCAGCGGCCGCGAAAGCCCGCCATGCGGGTGGCCTGCGGGTAGGCGGCGAACAGCGTGCCGGTGCCGATGGGCTTGGTCAGCAGCAGCACATCACCGGCCTGCATGCCGCCCTTGCGCAGCACCGTGGCCAGTGACTCGTCAACCAGGCCGTTGATGGCAAAGCCCAGCGCCAGCTCCTGGCCCTCGCCGGTGTGGCCACCCACCAGGGCGCAGCCGGCGGCGTTGAGCACGGCCACCGCGCCGGCCATCATCTGGAACAGCAGCTCCTCCACCTTGGCCTCCAGGCCAGGTGGCACGGTGACCACCGCGGTGGCCGACTGCGGCGCGGCGCCCATGGCGTGGATGTCGCCCAGCGCATGGTTGGCGGCGATCTGGCCGAACAGGTAGGGGTCGTCGATGAAGGCGCGGAAGAAGTCCACCGTGTGCACCATGGCCTTGCCCGGCGGCACCCGCAGCACGGCCGCGTCGTCGGGCGCGTGCAGGCCGATCAGCACGTCGTCGCGCGGCACCGGCGCCAAGGCCTGCAGCGCGCGCGACAACACCGTGGCCCCGACCTTGGCGCCACAGCCGCCGCAGCGCATGGCCATGGCCGACAAGGCCTGCTGCGACTCGTCGGCGCTCAGCGCCAGCTTGACCGGCGGCGCGGCAGCGGCCATGGCCATGGGCGGGAATTCGCTGAAGCGCCGCATGAAGCGCCGGTCGATCGCGTCTTTCCAGCGCCAGACCCAGTCACCGGCCACACCCAGCGTGCCCCGCGAGGCCACCGCATGCCGGTCGCCGGTGCTGACCAGCGACAGCCAGTGGCGCTGCGGCCAGTACACCCCCAGCGCCTCGCCCCGGGCGGCGCGGCGCAGGTTGTCGGCCAGCGGCGGACCCATGCGCACCGCGAACACGCCGGCCTTCTCCAGCGGGCGGGGGCCGAAGGCGGCGATGTCGCCGGCCGCAAACACCCGCGGGTCGCTGCTCTGCAGGTGCTCATTGACGCGGATGAAGCCACCGCCGTCCAGGGCCAGGCCGGTCTGGCCCAGCCAGGCCGGCCCCGCGGCCTGCGTGACCCAGACCACCTCGTCGGCCGCCAGCTGCGTGCCGTCGCCGGCACGCAGCTGGCCGGGGGCCAGTTCGGTCACCTCGGCGTTCAGGTGCAGCTGCACCCCGCGCTGCGACAGCACCCGGGTGAAGCGGCGCCGCACGCCGGCGTTGTGGGTGGGCATGAGTTCGGCGTCGCGGGTGAACAAATGGAACTGCGGCGCGTCACTGTCCCGCCCCAGCGCGGCCAGCTCCTGCCGCAGCCGGTGCTGCATGGCCAGCGTCAGCTCCACCCCACCGGCGCCGCCGCCCACCACGGCCACCGTCAGCCGCCCCGGCTGTTGACGCACCCTCTCCAGCAGCGCCAGCCAGCGGGCGTTGAAGCGTGGAATGGGCTTGACCGGCACCGCGTGCGCGGTGGCCCCGGGCACGTCGGCCATGCGCGGGGCCGAGCCGATGTTGATGGAACACAGGTCGTAGGCCATCGGCGGGCGCTCCCGGCACAGCAGCTTGCCATGGGCCAGGTCCAGCCCCACCACCTCGTCGTGGATGAAACGGGCCTGGGCAAACACACACAGCCGGGGCAGGTCGATGTAGACATCGTCGTAGCCGTAGTGGCCGGCGATGTAGCCTGGCAACATGCCCGAATAAGGCGTGTCCACCGTGTTGCAGACCAGGGTAAGGCGCACGCCGGGCTCAGGCCGCATGCCGAAGCGGCGCAACACACCCACATGGCTGTGCCCACCGCCCACCAGCACGATGTCGCGCAACACAGGCTGTTCAGACGCTTGCATTCAAGGGCTCCAACAACGTCGGCCGATGGCTGTGGGGAGGGTGTGGCGCCCGGGCCTCACACACCGGCCCAGACCACGGCAAAGCGGCCTTGCCCATCGGTCCACGACTGGCAGTGGCGAAAGCCGGCGCGGCGCAGCAAGGCTTCGAACTGGGCCGGGGTCCATTTGTAGGAACTCTCGGTGTGGATGCGCTCGCCCGCGGCAAACACCCGCTCGCCCTGGGCCCAGCGCACCACGGTGGCGGCACGCGCTTCCAGGTGCATCTCGACCCGCGACAGCGCGGTGTTGAAGACCGCCCGATGAAGCCAGTCACGGACCCGGAAATCGCTGCCCACCAGCCGGTTGATGTGCAGCAGCAGGTTGAGGTTGAAAGCTGCGGTGACGCCCAGCGCGTCGTCGTAGGCCGCCTCCAGCTGCGGCGTGTCCTTGACCAGGTCGACCCCGATCAGCAAACCGCTGGTGGGGTGATGGCCACAGGCGGCATGCACCGTTTGCAGAAACTGTTGCGCCTGTGCCGGTGGGAAGTTGCCGATGCTGGAGCCGGGGTAGAACAGCACCCGGGGCTGGTCCGCATGCCCCACCTCGGCCGGCAGCGCCAGGCCATCTGAGAAATCCACGCCCACCCCCACCATGTCCAGCGCCGGGTGCTGCAGCTGCAGCGAGGCCAGTGCCTCACGCAAAAACGCCACCGAGATGTCCACCGCCACATAGCGGCTGGGCGTGAAGCGCCCGAACAAGCTGGCTGATTTTTTGCAATTGCCCGCCCCCAGGTCGATCCAGGTCGCGCCCTGTGGCACCGCGTCCATGGCCAGCATCTGCTGCGTGAAGATGGCCGCTTCCAAACGGGTCAGGTCGTATTCCGGCAGTTCGGTGATGGCCTCGAACAAGCGGGACCCCAGGGCGTCGTACAGGTACTTGGGCGAGGTGTGGGCCTGGGGCGCCCTCAGCCCGGCCAGCAATTCGTGGCGCACCGCCTCCGGATTGTCGCGATGGATCTGGAGGAACAGAGGGGACTTCATTCGGCGATGTTATCTGGCTCGCCCCGGCGGCCGATCCCGCGGGCGCGGTTCGTGTAAGGTCAGGTGTGCCCCCAGCGACCGATTCGCAAAACCCGACCCCACGCAGAAAACCACCCAGCCCATGACGACGAAACCGAAAAAGCCGCCACGCACCCTGCTGTGGGTCATGCTGGCGCTGGGCCTGGTGGTGGCCGTGGCGCTGTACCGGCACTTTGACATCGGGCGGCTGCTGACGCTGGACCAGCTGAAGTCCAGCCGCGACAGCCTGGTGGCCAGCTACGCCGCGAAGCCCCTGCAAACCCTGGCGGTGTTTTTTGCCGTCTATGTGGCGGCGGCCGCCTTGTCCATCCCCGGCGCGGTGGTGCTGACGCTGGCCGGCGGCGCGGTGTTCGGGCTGTGGGTGGGCCTGCTGGTGGTGTCGTTTGCCTCCAGCCTGGGCGCGCTGCTGGCCTTTCTGGTGTCGCGTCACCTGCTGCGCGACCTGGTGCAGGCGCGCTTTGGCAAAACCCTGGCGCCCGTCAACGAGGGCGTGCAGCGCGATGGCGCCTTCTACCTGCTGACACTGCGCCTGGTGCCGGTGTTCCCGTTCTGGCTGATCAACCTGCTGATGGGGCTCACACCGATCGGTGCAGCCCGCTTCTACGGGGTCAGCCAGCTGGGCATGCTGGTCGGCACCGCGGTGTACGTGAACGCCGGCACCCAGCTGGGCGCCCTCCAGTCGGCGCGCGACATCCTGTCGCCTGGCCTGCTGGGCAGCTTGGTGCTGCTGGGGGTGTTCCCGCTGGTGGCCAAGAAAATCGTCGACGCCTTGCAGGCCCGCAAGGTCTATGCGCGCTGGCCCAGGCCCAAGACCTTTGACCGCAACCTGGTGGTGATTGGCGCCGGCGCTGGCGGCCTGGTCTCGGCCTACATTGCCGCGGCGGTGAAGGCCAAGGTCACGCTGGTTGAGGGCCACCAGATGGGCGGCGACTGCCTGAACTTCGGTTGTGTGCCCAGCAAGGCCCTGATCCGCTCGGCCAAGATGGCCAAGGAATTGCAGAAGGCGGCAAGCCTGGGCTTCAAGGGCGCCAGCGCCGAGGTCGATTTCGCCGCGGTGATGGCGCGGGTGCAGGCGGTCATCCGCGCCATCGAACCCCACGACTCGGTGGAGCGCTACACCCAGCTGGGGGTGCAGGTGCTGCAAGGCCATGCCCGCATCACCGGCCCGTGGACGGTGGAGGTCAGCCAGCCCGACGGCCAGCGCCAGACGCTGAGCACCCGCAACATCGTGATCGCCGCCGGCGCCAGCCCCCTCATTCCACCGATTCCCGGCCTGAAAGAGGCCGGTGTGCTGACCAGCGACACCCTGTGGACGCTGAAGACCCTGCCCCCGCGGCTGGTGGTGCTGGGCGGCGGGCCCATCGGCTGCGAGCTGGCACAAAGCTTTGCCCGGCTGGGCTCGGCCGTGACCCAGGTCGAGATGGCGCCCCGCCTGCTGGTGCGCGAAGACGCCGAGGTCTCGGCCCTGGTGGCGGCCTCTCTGCGCGAAGACGGTGTCACCGTGCTGACCGACCACCGGGCGATCCGGGTCGACACCACCGGCGGCGAAAATACGCTGGTCGTGACCCATGGCGGCACCGAGATCGCCCTGCCCTTCGACGAGCTGCTGTGCGCCGTGGGCCGCAGCCCCCGGGTCAGCGGCTACGGGCTGGAGGAACTGGGCATTCCGCTGACGCCGCGCAAAACCATCGACACCAACGCCTATTTGCAAACGCTCTACCCCAACATCTTTGCGGTGGGTGACGTCGCCGGTCCCTACCAGTTCACCCACACCGCCGCCCACCAGGCCTGGTACGCAGCGGTCAACGCGCTATTCGGCCGCTTCAGGAAATTCAAGGCCGATTATTCGGTGATTCCCTGGGCCACCTTCACCGACCCGGAGGTGGCGCGGGTGGGCTTGTCCGAAACCGAGGCCACCGAACAGGGGCTGGCATTTGAAGTCACACGCTACGGCCTGGACGACCTCGACCGCGCGATTGCCGACGGCCAGGCCCATGGCTTTGTGAAGGTGCTGACGGTGCCTGGCAAGGACAAGATCCTGGGCGTGACCATCGTCGGCGCCCAGGCCGGCGAGCTGCTGGCCGAGTTCGTGCTGGCCATGAAACATGGCTTGGGCCTGAACAAAATCCTCGGCACCATCCACACCTACCCCACCCTGGCCGAAGCCAACAAGTACGCCGCCGGCGAGTGGAAACGGGCCCATGCCCCGAAGAAACTCCTGGAGTGGGTGGCCCGTTACCACACCTGGGAACGCCAATGACCGTGCGCCGCCGCCAATTGCTGATCGCCAGCGCCGCCCTGGGCCTGACGCCCTGGGTGAGCGCCGACACCATGGACCACAACCACGCCGCGTGGACCGCCTTGCTGAAAAAGCATGTGGTGGTGCTGCGCGGCGGCCAGGCCTCCCAGGTTCGCTACGCCGGCTTCGCGGCCGACCGGTCGGCGCTGAAGGCTTACCTGGAGGGCCTGAGCGCAGTCAGCGGCGAGGCCTTTGCCAAGTTCACCCTGGCACAGCAGCAAGCTTTTCTGATCAATGCCTACAACGCCTTCACGGTGGAACTGATCCTGTCCAGATACCCGGACCTGACGTCCATCAAGGACCTGGGCAGCCTGTTCAGCAGCCCCTGGAAAAAGAAATGGATGGCGCTGCTGGGCCGCACCTTGTCGCTGGACGACATCGAGCACGGCATGCTGCGCCAGCCGGGCCGCTACGACGAGCCGCGGGTGCATTTCGCGGTCAACTGCGCGTCGGTGGGTTGCCCCATGCTGCGCGAGGAGGCCTACACCGCCGACAAGCTGGAGGCGCAGCTGGCCCAACAGGCCCAACGCTTCATGGCCGACCGCAGCCGCAACCGCTTCGACCCGCAGCGCGGCCAGTTGGCGTTGTCGCGCATCTTTGACTGGTATGGCGAAGACTTCCGGCGGGGCCACCGCGGCCTGACCTCGGTGGCCGGCTTTGCCGCCAGGTACGCTGACTCGCTGGCCGACACGCCCGCCGACCGCGACCGGGTGCGCCAGGGCCAGTTGGAGATTCGCTTTCTGGACTACGACTGGGCCCTGAACGACGCCCGCTGAGGGTCGTGGTGGCACCGGCCACCGTCCCCTAAGATAGCTTGGCCACAGCCACTGGCCGCTGTGCCTCTGTTGCCAACGCCCCCATGCCCCACCACCCTTCCCCGCTGCCCTGGTTGGAACCAGGGGACGCTTTTCCCGACGTGGCCCAGGCCTGGCCAGCCGATTCGCCGGCCCCCGGCCTGCTGGCGGCGGGCGGCGCGCTGGACGTCCCCAGCCTGTGCGAGGCCTACGCCCAGGGCATCTTCCCGTGGTTTTCAGACGGCCAGCCCATCCTGTGGTGGAGCACCGACCCGCGCATGGTGCTGCCCACCGCCGAGTTCCGGCTGCACCGCTCGCTGCGCCAGCGCATCAAGGCTTTCCAGGCCGACGCCCGTGGCGAGATCCGGATCGACTACGACTTTGCCGCCGTCATCCAGGCCTGCGCCCAGTCCCCGCGCGAGGGCCAGGCAGGCACCTGGATCGTCGACGACATGGTGGCGGCCTACACCGCGCTGCACCGCGCCGGCCATGCCCACAGCGTGGAAACCTGGGTGAATGGGCAACTGGTGGGCGGGCTGTACTGCGTCAACCTGGGCCGGATGGTGTTTGGCGAATCCATGTTCAGCCGGCAGACCGATGCCTCCAAGCTCGCACTGGCGGCGCTGGTGGCGCTGGTGCGGCGCCAGGGCGTGGCGCTGATCGACTGCCAGCAGAACACCCGCCACCTGGCCTCGCTGGGCGCGCGGGAAATCCCCCGCCAGGCCTTTGTGCGGGCGGTGCGCCAGGACTTGGCCCATCCGCCCCCGGTGTGGCGCTTCGAATCGATATACTGGAACGAACTTCTTTCGGCACCGGTGTGACGCACCTCAAGGACCTCCCGCTGCAGACCGTGCAGTTCTATGCCACGGCGCCCTACCCTTGCAGCTATTTGTCGGGCCGACAAGCCCGTTCGCAGGTGGCCACCCCCAGCCACCTGATCAACAACGAGGTCTATTCCAGCCTGCTGGGCGCCGGTTTCCGGCGCAGCGGCATGTTCACCTACCGTCCCTATTGCGACGGCTGTCAGGCCTGCATCCCGCTGCGGGTGCCGGTGAAAACCTTCACCCCTGACCGCAGCCAGCGCCGCGCCTGGGCCAAACACCAGCACCTGCAGGCCCGGGCCCTGCGGCTGTGTTTTGTGCCCGAGCATTACCAGCTTTATCTGCGTTACCAGAACGGCCGCCACTCGGGCGGCGGCATGGACCACGACAGCATCGACCAGTACACCCAGTTCCTGCTGCAGAGCCGGGTCAACTCCCGGCTGGTGGAGTTCCGCGAGCCGGCCGAGGAGGGGCAGCTGGGCACGCTGCGCATGGTCTCCATCGTCGATGTGCTGAACGACGGCATCTCGGCGGTCTACACCTTCTACGACCCCGATGTGGCCGGCAGCTACGGCACCCATGGCGTGTTGTGGCTGATCGAGCAGGCCAGAAAGCTGGGCCTGCCCCATGTCTACCTGGGCTACTGGATCCAGGAAAGCCCCAAGATGGCTTACAAGGCCCGCTTCGCGCCGAACGAGGTCTTGCGCGATGGCCACTGGTGCCCGATGGACAGCCGCTGAGCCCCCCGTCACAGGCCTTTGATGATTTCACAGTGTAAAATCATCGCATGACCCACCTCCCTTTTTGCCGATGAAGAAGGCCGACGGTTCGCCCCCAGCCCGCCCTGCGATCCAGGTGATCGAGCGGATGTTTTCCCTGATGGATGTGCTGGCTTCGCGCGAGGAGCCGATTTCGCTGAAAGAGATCAGCGAAAAGACCGGCCTCCACCCCTCCACCGCCCACCGCATCCTGAACGACCTGACGCTGGGCCGCTATGTCGACCGGCCCGAGGCCGGCAGCTACCGGCTGGGCATGCGGCTGCTGGAACTCGGCAATTTGGTGAAAGCCCGGCTGAACGTGCGCGACGCCGCGCTGGGCCCGATGCGCAACCTGCACAAGCTGATCCAGCAGCCGGTCAACCTCAGCATGCGCCAGGGTGACGAGATCGTCTACATCGAACGGGCTTACAGCGAACGTTCGGGCATGCAGGTGGTGCGCGCCATCGGCGGCCGGGCGCCGCTGCACCTGACCTCGGTGGGCAAGCTGTTTCTGGCGGTGGACGACCCGCAGCGGGTGCGCGCCTACGCCACCCGCACCGGCCTGAGCGGCCACACCAAGAACAGCATCACCCAGCTGCCGGCGCTGGAGCGCGAGTTGTCCAAGGCCCGCCAGTACGGCGTGGCGCGCGACAACGAGGAATTGGAACTGGGGGTGCGCTGCATGGCCGCCGGGGTGTACGACGACCATGGCAAGCTGGTGGCGGGGTTGTCGATTTCGGCGCCGGCCGACCGGCTCGACGAAGGCTGGCTGCCCAAGCTGCAGGCCACCGCCAGCGAGATTTCATCCGCCCTGGGCCACCAGATCGGCCACCCCGACTGAAGCGGCGGGTGCCCGCAGCGAGGCTGCGGTGGCGATCAGCCAGTGACCCGGGGTGGGGCAATCACCCGCACCGGGGCCACATCGTCCTTGTGCAACTCGACCCAGCGGCGTACCCGCTCGGCGTCACCGATGCGGCTGTACTTGCCGATGGAATCCAGAAACACCATGATGAGCTTGCGGCCCGCCACCCGGGCCTGCATCACCAGGCATTGCCCGGCCTCGGAGATGTAGCCGGTTTTCTGCAGGCCAATGTCCCACTGCGGGCTTTTCACCAAACGGTTGGTGTTGTTGAACTGCAAGGTGCGGTGGCCCACCTCGACCTGGTGGCCGGGCGAGGTGCTCAGTTCACGCAGCATGGGGTCGGCCGAGGCCACACTCACCAGCACCGCCAGATCTTGTGCACTCGACTGGTTTTTGCTCGACAAGCCGGTGGGCTCGACGTAGCGGGTGTCCTTCATGTTCAGCGACGCGGCCTTGGCATTCATCATGCCGACAAAGCTGGCCAAGCCGCTCGGATGGGTCCGGCCCAGCGCATGGGCGGCCCGGTTCTCGCTGCTCATCAGCGCCAGGTGCAGCAACTCGCCGCGGCTCAGCGCGGTGCCCACCCGCAGGCGCGAGCGGCTGCCTTTTTCGGTGTCCACATCGTCCTGGGTGATGGTGATCATCTCGTCCATCGGCAGGTTGCTCTCGCTGATGACCAGACCGGTCATCAGCTTGGTGAGCGAGGCGATGGGCAGCACGGCGGAATCGTTCTTGCTGAACAACACCTCGTTGGTGTCCTGGTCCAGCACCAGCACCGAACTGGACTTGAAGTCGAGCGGATCGCGGGTCGCGTGCAAACCGGCCAGCTGGCCAAAGCTGGGCTTGGGAGGCGAGGACACCCGCACCACGGCCGCCCGGCGGGACCCCGTGGCCTGGTGGCCCTTGGCCGTTTTGACCGTGGCCTTGGCCGGCTTTTTCACCGCGCTGCGGGACGCACTGGTCGAGGTCTTTTTCTTGCCCTTGGCCGTGTCGGTGTCAGCGGCATGGGCTGGCATCACAGACAAGGCCGCCACCATCAGCATGCCGCACAAGGCATCAACCCATCGTTTCATAGCACCTTGCATGAAGAGATTCTCCGTGGCGACCTGACTGACTGGCCGGTAACGGAGTGTATCGAATCAAAAAATATCGCGCAAGATCAATCACTTGCGCGATATAGCTCAAGTGGCCGGAATTCCCGTCCCGGCCAGCCCTTTCAGCCCTGGGCCGCCACCCGGTCGGCCTTGCTGTGCAGCTTGTTCAACGCACTCAGGTAGGCCTTGGCTGACGCGACGATGATGTCCGGGTCGGCCCCCACGCCGTTGACCACCCGACCGCTGTTTTGCAGCCGCACCGTGACCTCCCCCTGACTTTCGGTCGAACCGCTGATCGCGTTCACCGAATAAAGCACCATTTCAGCCCCGCTTTTCACATGACTCTCAATGGCTTTCAGCGAAGCGTCGACCGGGCCGTTGCCGTCCGAGGCGCTGCACACCTCCTTGCCGTCGATGGTAAAGACCACCGTGGCCTGGGGCCGCTCGCCGGTTTCGCTGTGCTGTGACAGCGAGACAAAGCCGAACTGCTCCTTCTCCGCCGTCACGCTCTCGTCGCTCACCAGCGCCAGGATGTCTTCGTCAAAAATCTCGCTCTTGCCATCGGCCAACTCCTTGAAGCGGGCGAACGCGGTGTTGACCTCGGCCTCGCTCTCCAATTGGATGCCGAGGTCTTGCAGGCGCTGCTTGAAGGCGTTGCGGCCGCTCAGCTTGCCCAGCACGATCTTGTTGGCGCTCCAGCCCACGTCTTCGGCACGCATGATCTCGTAGGTGTCGCGGGCCTTGAGCACGCCGTCCTGGTGGATGCCCGAGGCATGGGCAAAGGCGTTGGCGCCCACCACCGCCTTGTTGGGCTGGACCACAAAACCGGTGGTCTGGCTGACCATGCGGCTGGCCGCCACGATGTGCTGGGTGTCGATGCCCAGCTCCAGGCCGAAGTAGTCGCGCCGGGTCTTCACCGCCATCACCACCTCTTCGAGCGAACAGTTGCCGGCCCGTTCACCCAGGCCGTTGATGGTGCACTCGATCTGGCGCGCACCGCCGATCTTCACGCCGGCCAGCGAGTTGGCCACCGCCATGCCCAGGTCGTTGTGGCAATGCACCGACCAGATCGCCTTGTCGCTGTTGGGCACGCGTTCGCGCAGCGTCTTGATGAAGTTGCCGTACAGCTCTGGCACGGCATAACCCACGGTGTCGGGCACATTGATGGTGGTGGCGCCCTCAGCGATCACCGCCTCGATGACGCGACAGAGGAAGTCCACGTCGCTGCGGTAGCCGTCTTCGGGGCTGAACTCGACGTCGCCCACCAGGTTTCGGGCGAAGCGCACCGCCTGCTTGGCCTGCTCAAACACCTGGTCGCGTGTCATGCGCAGCTTCTTCTCCATGTGCAACTCGCTGGTGGCGATGAAGGTGTGGATGCGCGATCGCGGCGCCCCCTTCAAGGCCTCGGCGGCACGGGAGATGTCGCGGTCGTTGGCGCGCGACAGCGAGCAGACGGTGGAGTCCTTGATGTGGTTGGCGATCAGCTGCACCGCATCAAAGTCGCCGTTCGAGCTGGCCGCAAAGCCGGCTTCGATCACGTCGACCTTGAGCCGCTCCAGCTGGCGGGCAATGCGCAGCTTCTCGTCCTTGGTCATGGAGGCGCCAGGAGACTGCTCGCCATCGCGCAAGGTGGTGTCGAAAATGATCAATTTGTCAGCCATGTCTTCGCTCCAGTCAACGATTCAGAAACATCCACAACCTGAAAACTCCAAGCCCCAAAGCAAAAGGCCCGCTGCGGATGCATACGGGCCTTGTGGAAAATGTGCGCGTGCGCTACCGGTTCCGCCCGTTCAGACGAAGCAGCAGTAGGGCGAGGGCCATGGTTTTCATGTTTTTGACTTTAGCACAAGATGGGCCCGGGTGGGGCCTGTGCTGAGAACTCGTTGGCGGACCCTGGCTATTTGTGCAGGCCGCGCTCGTCGGGCTCGTCGGTCGAGGTGCTGATGACGCTGGTGGGCTGGCCCTTGAACCGGCGCCAGCCGTAAATCACATAGCCACTGAGGCCGTACAGCACAAACAACCCAAACAGCACGGTGGGCGGGTGGATGTTGATCACCGCAATGCCCAGGGCAATCGCCACGATCACCACAAAGGGCACGCTCTTCTTCATCTTCACGTCCTTGAAGCTGTAGAAAGGCACGTTGGTGACCATGGTCAGCCCGGCGTACAGCGCCAGCACAAACATCGGCCAGGCCACATCGGGACCGCCGATGCCGGACTCGGTCATCAGCCAGATGAAGCCCGCCATCAAGGCCGCGGCGGCCGGGGACGGCAGACCCTGGAAATAACGCTTGTCGACCACGCTGGTGTTGACGTTGAAGCGGGCCAGCCGCAAGGCGGCGCAGGCGCAGTACACAAAGGCGGCGATCCAGCCCCAGCGGCCCAGGCCCTTGAGCGCCCATTCGTAGGCGATCAGCGCCGGCGCGGCGCCGAAGGACACCATGTCGGACAGCGAATCCATCTGCTCGCCAAACGCGCTCTGGGTGTTGGTCATGCGGGCCACACGGCCATCCAGGCTGTCGAGCACCATGGCGCAGAAAATGCCCACGCCGGCCTGGTCAAAGCGGCCGTTCATGGCCATCACCACCGCGTAGAAGCCGCCAAACAGCGCGGCCAGGGTGAACAGGTTGGGCAGGATGTAGATGCCTTTGCGGCGCTTGCGCACCACCAGGCCCTCGTCAGCGGGCGCGCCTGTGTCAGGACTGTCGTACATGAATCAAACCTGTGTCTTGTGTCGAAAGAACCGTCGCCGCGTCCAGAAGGTGCGGCGGGCCCGTGTGTCGCGAGTGTAAGCCCAGCGAAGGCTGATCCACCAACGACAAGGGCCACCGAAGTGGCCCTGGCCGAAGGCGGGAAAGCCTCAGTTGCGGGTCTGGTCAACCAGCTTGTTCTTGGCGATCCAGGGCATCATGGCGCGCAGCTTGGCACCGACCACTTCAATCTGGTGCTCGGCGGTCAGGCGGCGGCGGGCGGTCATGCCGGGGTAGCCGGTGCGGCCTTCCAGGATGAACATCTTGGCGTATTCACCGGTCTGGATGCGCTTGAGCGCGTTGCGCATGGCTTCGCGGCTCTCGGCGTTGATGACCTCGGGGCCAGTCACGTACTCGCCGTACTCGGCATTGTTCGAGATCGAGTAGTTCATGTTGGCGATGCCGCCTTCATAGATCAGGTCGACGATCAGCTTGAGCTCGTGCAGGCACTCGAAATAGGCCATTTCGGGGGCGTAGCCGGCTTCCACCAGGGTCTCGTAACCCATCTTGATCAGTTCCACCGCGCCGCCGCACAACACGGCCTGCTCGCCGAACAGGTCGGTCTCGGTTTCTTCCTTGAAGTTGGTCTCGATGATGCCGGCCTTGCCGCCACCGTTGGCCATGGCGTAGGAGAGTGCCAGGTCACGGGCCTTGCCGGTCTTGTCCTGGTGCACCGCCACCAGGTGGGGCACGCCGCCGCCCTGGGTGTAGGTGTTGCGCACGGTGTGGCCAGGGGCCTTGGGCGCGACCATCCAGACGTCCAGATCGGCACGCGGCACGACCTGGTTGTAGTGCACGTTGAAACCATGGGCGAAGGCCAGCGAAGCGCCTTGCTTGATGTTGGGTTCGACGTTGTTCTTGTAGACGCCGGCGATGTCTTCGTCGGGCAACAGGATCATGACCACGTCAGCGGCCTTGACGGCGTCGTTGACTTCCATCACGTTCAGGCCGGCCTTGCCAACCTTGTCCCACGAGGCGCCACCCTTGCGCAGACCGACCACGACCTTGACGCCGCTGTCGTTCAGGTTTTGCGCGTGCGCATGGCCTTGCGAGCCGTAGCCGATGATGGCAACCGTCTTACCCTTGATCAGGCTCAGGTCACAGTCCTTGTCGTAAAAAACCTTCATGGTCACTCCTGTTGAAATTCGTTGGGGTTGGGGGGATGGGCGCGCTCAGACGCGCAGGATGCGTTCGCCGCGGCCGATGCCGCTGGAGCCGGTGCGAACGGTTTCCAGGATGGCGCTGCGGTCAATGGCTTCCAGGAAAGCGTCGTTCTTGCTCTGGTCGCCGGTGAGTTCGATGGTGTAGCTTTTTTCGGTCACGTCGATGATGCGGCCACGGAAGATGTCGGCCATGCGCTTCATCTCCTCGCGCTCCTTGCCCACCGCACGCACCTTGACCATCATCAGCTCGCGCTCGGTGTAGGCACCTTCGGTCAGGTCGACCACCTTGACCACTTCGATCAGGCGGTTCAGGTGCTTGGTGATCTGCTCGATGACGTCTTCCGACCCATGGGTCTGGATGGTCATGCGTGACAGGCTGGCGTCTTCGGTGGGGGCCACCGTCAGGCTCTCGATGTTGTAACCGCGGGCAGAGAACAGGCCCACCACGCGGGACAAGGCGCCGGGTTCGTTTTCGAGCAAGACAGCAATGATGTGTTTCATGGGTGATTCCTCTTTTCGCCGCCCTCCCCCTGCGCCGGTAAGTGCAGGGCTTGGCGGACAATAGATTCGTCCAAATTAAGTTTTGACAACAAGGTTCGGAACGAACCTTGTCCTGGGGTGTTAGAGGTCTTCGGAGCCCAGCAGCATCTCGGTGATGCCCTTGCCGGCCTTGACCATGGGGAACACGTTCTCGGTGGGGTCGGTGCGGAAGTCCATGAACACGGTGCGGTCCTTGAGCTTGCGGGCCTCGCGCAGCGCCGGCTCCACGTCCTGTGGGCGCTCGATCAGCATGCCCACATGGCCATAGGCCTCGGCCAGCTTGACGAAGTTGGGCAGCGCGTCCATGTAGCTGTGGCTGTAGCGGCCCTCGTAGTCGAGTTCCTGCCACTGGCGCACCATGCCCAGATAGCGGTTGTTCAGCGCCACCACCTTGATCGGGGTGTTGTACTGCAAACAGGTGGACAGCTCCTGGATGCACATCTGCACCGAGCCTTCACCGGTGACGCAGAACACCTCGCTGTCGGGCTTGGCCAGTTTGATGCCCATGGCATAGGGAATGCCCACACCCATGGTGCCCAGGCCACCGGAATTGATCCAGCGGCGCGGCTCGTCGAAGCGGTAGTACTGCGCGGCCCACATCTGGTGCTGGCCCACGTCGGAGGTGATGTAGGTGTCGGCGTCCTTGGTCATGTTCCACAGCGTCTCGACGACGTACTGTGGCTTGATGACTTCCTTGTTGTGGCGGTCGTACTTCAGGCAGTCGCGCTTGCGCCAGCCTTCGATGGTGTCCCACCAGCCGCCCAGCGCGTCGGCATCCGGCTTCAGGCCCGATTCCTTGATCATGCTGATCAGCTCGGTCAGCACGTCCTTGACGTCGCCAACGATGGGGATGTCGACCTTGACCCGCTTGGAAATGCTCGACGGGTCGATGTCGATGTGGATGATCTTGCGGTCGTTCTGGGCGAAGTGCTTGGGGTTGCCGATCACGCGATCGTCAAAACGCGCGCCCACCGCCAGCAGCACGTCGCAGTTCTGCATCGCGTTGTTGGCTTCCACCGTGCCATGCATGCCCAGCATGCCCAGGAACTTGCGGTCCGAGGCCGGGTAGGCGCCCAGGCCCATCAGCGTGTTGGTGCAGGGGTAGCCCAGCATGTCCACCAGCGTGCGCAGCTCGGCCGAGGCATTGCTCAGCAGCACGCCGCCGCCGGTGTAGATGTAGGGCCGCTTGGCGTTCATCAGCAGCTGCAGCGCCTTGCGGATCTGGCCGCCATGGCCCTTGCGCACCGGGCTGTAGGAGCGCATTTCCACGCTTTCGGGGTAGCCGGTGTAAGGCGTCTTGTTGAAGGACACATCCTTGGGGATGTCCACCACCACCGGGCCGGGCCGGCCGGTGCGGGCAATGTGGAAGGCCTTTTTCATCGTCTCGGCCATGTCGCGCACATCCTTCACCAGGAAGTTGTGCTTGACGATGGGCCGGGTGATGCCCACGGTGTCGCATTCCTGGAACGCGTCCAGGCCGATCGCGTGGGTCGGCACCTGCCCGGTGATGATCACCATGGGAATGCTGTCCATGTAGGCGGTGGCGATGCCGGTGATGGCATTGGTCACGCCGGGGCCGGAGGTCACCAGCGCCACGCCCACATCGCCGGTGGCGCGGGCATAGCCGTCGGCCGCGTGCACTGCGGCCTGCTCGTGGCGCACCAGCACGTGCTGGATGGTGTCCTGCTTGTAGAACGCGTCGTAGATGTGCAACACCGCACCACCGGGGTAGCCCCAGATGTACTTGACGTTCTCGGCCTGCAAGGCCTTGATGAGGATTTCGGCACCGCGCAGCTCGGGAGCGGCTTGGCCAGACGCCGCCGCAGCGGACGCGATTTCAGCTTTGGACATTTCCATGATGAACCTTTGTGAATTTCTCTGACGAAAAACCTTGGGTGCTTCTCTGCAAACCCTTGTGGGGACGCATCGAAACTTGAGGCCACAAGCCATGGGCAGCACTGAAGCGCTGCCGGGCGGTGACCCGTTTGCCGTTTGATTTGAGGCCAGCATTATCGCACCAAGCCGGGGCTGCGCCCGTTTTGGGGCGGCCTGGAGGCCAAAATGCCATAATCGCGGGCTGAACAGGGCCTTGGCGCGACGGCCCCGCCCTGCGCCCACCCCGACCCTGCGGTCCCACCGACACCTCTGCTCTCTTGGCCACCGAACGAGAACTCTCAGAATTCCTGAAAAGCGTTGAAAAGCGGGCCTTCAAGCGGGCGCTTTACAACGTCAGAGACGAGGAAGCCGCGCTGGACATCGTGCAGGACAGCATGATGAAACTGGCCGAGCACTATGGCGACCGGCCACTGGCCGAACTGCCCATGCTGTTCCAGCGCATCCTGTCGAACTGCGTGCTGGACTGGTTCCGACGCCGCAAAACCCGCAATGCGCTGTTCTCCAACCTGAGTGACTTCGAGTCGGCTGGCGAAGACGGCGATTTCGACCTTTTGGAAACTTTGGAGGTGCTGGACGACACCAACGCCTCCGAAAGTGCCGAAAACACCTTGCAACGGGCTCAGATCTTGCGAGAGATCGAGGGAGCGATCGAGAAATTGCCTGGCCGTCAACGGGAAGCCTTTCTCATGCGTTACTGGGAGGAAATGGACGTTGCCGAGACAGCCTCTGCCATGGGGTGTTCGGAAGGCAGCGTCAAAACCCATTGTTCGCGTGCGGTTCACGCTCTCAGTCAGGCGCTGAAAGCCAAAGGGATTCGACTATGACTTACACGCTTCAACACAAGGTTGAGATTCTTCAAAACCGCTTCGGTGTCAAGCTGGCGGCGCAGTTGTCTGCCAGCGCCAACGAGTTGCCCTATGACATTTCCGAGCGTCTGCGGGCGGCCCGCATGCAAGCCATGGGCAAACGCAAGCTGGCCGTCGCCAAGACGGCGCCGGTGATGTTGTCGTCCGGCGGCGCTGCCGTGCTCGGTTTTGGTGACGAAGGCTGGAACCTGTGGAGCAAGCTGGCCTCGGCCCTGCCCCTGATTGCACTGGCCGTGGGCCTGGTGGCGATCAACATGGTGCAGGACGACAACCGTGCCAGTGAAGTGGCCGAGGTCGATGTCGCCATCCTGACCGACAACCTGCCGCCGTCGGCCTACACCGACCCCGGTTTTCTGCAGTTTCTGCGCGTTGGCGCCGAAGCCCCTCAGTCCAATTCGGCCGAATAAGCGGCAGGCACAGGGCCATTGGTGTTGACCCCGGCGATCCGTTCATCGCAAACTTGGTGTCGGCGGCTGTCTGTGCTGGCCCTGGTGGCCAGCTCCGTCACGGGCACCTTCGTGGCCGTGGCCCAAACCGAAGCCCCGGCAAAAAAAACCACCGAAGCCCGCGCCGTGGCCGGTCGCGGCCAGGCGGTGGTGGCCTCCGGCCCGCTGTGGAAAGACCTGAGCCAGCAGCAGCAAGTCGCGTTGGCCCCGCTGTCCTTGACCTGGGACAGCCTGGACGACCCGCGCAAACGCAAATGGCTGGCCATGGCCAAGAACTACCCCAAACTGTCGCCCACCGAGCAGATCAAAATGCAGGAGCGGATGACCGAATGGACCGAGTTGAGCGCCCAGCAGCGCATCCGGGCCCGGCTGAACTTTGCCGAAACCAAAGAACTCACCCCAGAGCAAAAAGAAGAGCGCTGGCTGGCCTACCAGGCCCTGAGCAGGGAAGAAAAAATGGCGCTGGCCAAGGGTGCGGCCAAGGCGCCCACCGGGGCGGCGCCTGCGGTCAAACCCGTGCCGCACAACCGTTTGGCCACCCTCCCGGCGGGCCGTACGACCGGCAGTGGTGCCGCCTTGGCCACGCCCGCGCAGGGGCCGCATGTGCTGAGTTCGGCTTCTGCACCCAAAATCAACCGCCACACCCTGCTGCCCAAACTGCCGGCCACGTCGGAAGCAAAACAACCTTGAGCGGGCCGCCGGGGCAACCCCGCCCCGGCCGAGAAGCCCACGGGGCGCCACGTAGAATCGGGGCCCCATGCTTGCCACCCCCTCCCCATTGACTGCCGTGCCGGCCACCGGCCTGGACACCCCCCCTCTGCGCCGCCGCATGGCCTGCTGGCTGTACGAAGGCATGCTGATGTTCGGCGTGGTGTTTGTCGCCGGCTACCTCTTCGGCGCCCTGAGCCAGACACGCAACGCGCTCGACAATCGCCATGCGCTGCAGGGCTTTCTGTTCATCATTTTTGGCATCTACTTCACCTGGTTCTGGGCCAAAGGCCAGACCCTGGCCATGAAAACCTGGAACATCCGCGTCGTCACCACCGCCGGCGCACCGCTGAGCCAGCCCCGGGCACTGCTGCGCTACCTGCTGAGCTGGCTGTGGTTTCTGCCGCCATTGGCGGCCCTCGCCCCGTTTGCCCTGTCTGCGGGCGAATCGGCGGTGCTGGTGCTGGGCTGGGTGGCGGTGTATGGGCTGCTGAGCCGTTTCCAGCCACAGCGCCAGTTCTGGCATGACGCCCTGGCCGGCACCCGGCTGGTCACCTCTTTGCCTTTGAGCCGATGACGCCCCCGAACGGCACCGGCTGGGACGCCAACCCCCAGAAAAGCCGCACCGGTTTGGACCGCATCCGCCACGCCACCGGCTACTCCATCGCCGGCCTGAAGGCGGGCTGGGGCGAAACCGCCTTCCGCCAGGAAGCGTCGGTGGCGCTGGTCATGGTGCCGCTGGCCTTCTGGCTGGGCCGCAGTTGGGTGGAGGTGGCGTTGCTGGCCGGCTCGGTGGTCGCGGTGATGGTGGTGGAGTTGCTCAACACCGGCATAGAAACCGCCATCGACCGGATTGGCCCCGAATGGCACGATCTGTCCAAGCGTGCCAAGGACATGGGCAGCGCGGCGGTGCTGCTGAGCCTGTTGTTGTGCAGTGCCATCTGGCTGGCCGCGCTGTTCACCCGGTTGCTGCCGTGAGGACCAAATTCACCGTCTGTGTGTATTGCGGCTCGCGCGATGGCGTCGACCCGCAGTTTGCCGAGGCCGCCCAGCAGGTGGGCCGCTGGGTGGGGGAGAACGGCGGCGAATTGGTTTATGGCGGTGGCCGCATGGGCCTGATGGGTGTGGTGGCCGACGCCGCGCTGCAAGCGGGTGCCCATGTCACCGGCATCATTCCCAGTGCCATGGTCCAGCGTGAATGGGGCCACCAGGGCTGCTCGGAGCTGCTGGTGGTGGACACCATGCACGAACGCAAGCGGCTGATGGCCGAAAAAGCCGACGTGTTTCTGGCGCTGGCCGGCGGCATTGGCACGCTGGAAGAGTTTTTCGAGGCCTGGACATGGCGCCAGCTGGGCTACCACGACAAACCCATCGGCCTGCTCAACACCGGGGGCTATTACGACGGCCTGCTGGACTTTCTGGGCCGCACGGTGGCCCAGGATTTCATGGGCAGCTGGCAGATGGATTTGATCCGCTCGGGGGATTCGGCGGCCGAGTTGCTGACCGACTTGCTGCAGGCTGCCCACATGGCCGCCGCACCCCAGCTCACCGGACTTTGAGCCGGGGCACCGCCCCCGCGGGGGTGGCAGGCTTAAACGGCGGTTTCGTCCTGCTCGCCAGTGCGGATGCGAATCACCCGTTCGACGCTGGTGATGAAAATCTTGCCGTCACCGATCTTGCCGGTGCGGGCGGCGCGGATGATGGCTTCCACACAGCGCTCGACGTCCTCGTCTTTCACCACCACCTCGACCTTGACCTTGGGCAGGAAGTCGACCACGTACTCGGCACCGCGGTACAGCTCGGTGTGGCCCTTTTGCCGGCCAAAGCCCTTGACCTCGGTCACCGTCAGGCCGGTCACGCCGCAATCCGCCAGTGCTTCGCGCACTTCTTCCAGCTTGAAGGGTTTGATGATGGCGGTGATCTGTTTCATGCGATGGTTTCCAGAAAGGGGGCGTCTCAAGCGCGGAATTTATTGGTAATAGGATAACGCCAATCCTTGCCGAAGCTCCGGTGCGTCACGCGAATCCCAATCGGTGCCTGGCGCCGTTTGTACTCGTTGATGCGGATCAGCCGGGTCACCCGCTCCACCACCGCCCGCTCAAAGCCGGCGGCGACGATCTCGTCCAGACCCTGGTCGTTTTCCATGAAGCGCTCCAGGATGGCGTCCAGCACCTCGTAGGGCGGCAGGCTGTCCTGGTCGGTCTGGTCGGGCCGCAGCTCGGCGCTGGGCGGGCGAGTGATGATGCGCTCGGGAATGGGTGCGGCGCCCGTCCCACAGGGATCGTGGGCATTGCGCCAGCGGGCCAGCCGGAACACCGTGGTCTTGGCCAGGTCCTTGATGACGGCAAAGCCGCCCGCCATGTCGCCGTACAACGTGCAGTAGCCGGTGGCCATCTCGCTCTTGTTGCCGGTGGTCAGCACGATGCTGCCGAACTTGTTGGACAAGGCCATCAGCAGCGTGCCGCGGATGCGGGCCTGGATGTTCTCCTCGGTCGTGTCCTCGGCCAGGCCGGCAAACTCGCCCGCCAGCGAGGCTTTGAAGGCCTCGAATTCCGGCACGATGGAAATCTCGTCGTAGCGCACCCCCAGCCGGCCCGCCATCTCGCGGGCGTCGATCCAGCTGATGTCGGCGGTGTAGGGCGAGGGCATCATCACCGTGCGCACGCGGTCCCGGCCCAGCGCGTCCACCGCCACGGCCAGCACCAGCGCCGAGTCGATGCCGCCCGACAGGCCCAGCAGCACGCCGGGAAAGCCGTTCTTGTCCACGTAGTCGCGCACGCCCAGCACCAGCGCGTCCCACAAATCCGCGTCCTGGCTGCGCTCCGGGGCCATCTCGGCCACCAGGTTCAGCCCGTTGGCCACCGGTTCCACAAAGACCTCGAACAAGGCCTCGGCAAAGCTGGGTGCACGGCCCGCCAGCGCACCGTCGGCATTCAGCGCAAAAGAATGTCCCTCGAACACCACCTCGTCCTGGCCACCCACCAAATGGGCATAGACCAGCGGCAGGCCACAGGCCAGGGCCCGCTCGCGCATGGTGTTTTCGCGCTCGTCGCCCTTGCCCACATGGAAGGGCGAGGCGTTGATGACCGCCAGCAGCTCGGCCCCGGCCTCCTTGGCCAGCCAGGCCGGCGCCTCGAACCAGGCGTCTTCGCAGATCAGCAGGCCCACCTGCACACCGCCCACCTCGAACACACAGACGCCGTCGCCCGGTGTGAAATAGCGCCGCTCGTCGAACACCTGGTAGTTGGGCAGCTCGCGTTTGGCATAAACGCCGATCACCTCACCCTCGCGCAACACGCTGGCGGCATTGAAGCGCCGCGGCACCGCCACCGAGCGGGTGCGCTGGTCATGGCCGGTGGGATGTCCCACCACCACCGTCAGGCCTTTCAGGTCGGCCAAGGCCAGGGCCACGGTTTTCACGGCATCATCACAGGCGGCAATGAAGGCCGGGCGCAGAAACAGGTCTTCGGCCGCGTAGCCGCAGATCGACAGCTCGGGCGTCAGCAGCAGCTGGGCGCCTTGGGCGTGGGCGGTTCGGGCCGCTGCGATGATTTTTTGCGCATTGCCCGTGAGGTCGCCCACGCAGAAGTTAAGCTGGGCCACGCAAATTTTGAGCGTCATGAACGGGGACTGGGGTCAGTGGAAAACGATGCAATTGATTATGTCATCCGGGTCTCGGACCACCCCGATGGCGTGCCAGCCGACGCATGGAACGCCCTGCTTGCCGGCCAGGCCGAACCCACGCCCTTCATGCGCCACCAGTACCTGGCCGCGCTGCACGCCAGCGGCAGCGCCACCCCGGCGACCGGCTGGACGCCGGCGTTTGTCACGCTGTGGCGGGGCGAGGTGCTGCAGGCCGCCTGCGCGCTCTACCTGAAAGACCATTCCTACGGCGAGTACGTGTTCGACTGGGCCTGGGCCAACGCCTACGAGCAGCACCGCCTGGCCTACTACCCCAAGGGCGTGGTGGCCGTGCCCTTCACCCCGGTGCCCGGGTCGCGGTTGCTGGCGGTGGACGCAGAGGCCCGCGCTGCGCTGGTGCAAGCCCTGGTCGCCTGGTGCGGGCAGCAGAAGCTGTCGTCGCTGCACCTGTTGTTTGGCAGCGACGACGACGTGCTGGCAACGAAAAGTGCGGGTCTCATGCAGCGCCACACCGTTCAGTTTCACTGGACAAACATGGCCCCCACGCTCGGCACTGGCGTGTCCTCGCTGCCCCCCGAGGGGGCGCGTTTCGCCTTGGGGCGGCCCGGCGGCGAAACCATCACCCCAGGTTACGCCAGCTTCGACGACTTCCTCGCCACGCTGGCCCAGGACAAGCGCAAGAAGATCCGCCAGGAGCGGCGCAAGGTGGCCGAGGCCGGTGTGCGCTTCCGCTGGGCCCGGGGCAGTGACATCGAGGCCCGCGACTGGGATTTTTTCTACCGCTGCTACGAACGCACCTACCTTGAGCATGGCAACCCGCCCTACCTGAGCCGCGACTTCTTCCAACGCATGGCCGACCACTTGCCCGAGCACTGGCTGCTGTTTGTGGCGGAACGCGATGGCCGCGCCATCGCGTCCAGCTTGATCGCGGTGTCGGACACCGATGGCGTGGCCTGGGGCCGCTACTGGGGTGCGCTGGAGCGGGTCGACTGCCTGCACTTTGAGGCCTGCTACTACCAGCCGCTGGCCTGGTGCATCGCGCACGGCTACCGGCGTTTTGAGGGCGGCGCCCAGGGCGAACACAAGATGGCCCGCGCGCTGCTGCCGGTGCGCACCACCTCGGCCCATTGGCTGGCCCACCCGGCCTTTGCCGACGCGGTGGACCGCTTCCTGGCGCGCGAGGGCGAAGGCATACAGCACTACCTGGACGACCTGGAGCGCCGCAGCCCGTTCCGCCAGGCCAAGCCCGCAGCCTGAGCGGCCAGACCCCGGACAAACCCGCGTCCCGGGAGGGACAGGATTGAAGGGGTGGCACTCTAAAAAACGGGCTTTTGCCGCTTGGGCTTGTTGTCCAATTGGGTTTGAGTTCAACCACACGTTGACCAGGCCGATAAGTCTGGCAACCGCCACCATGCCCCGCTCCCAAGCCAAAACACCGCCCCCCTCTGCCCCGCATCCCGGGCTGGCCGATGTGCCTGCGCCCGGGCCGCTGCTGCTGGCGCTGGAATTCCGCGCGTTCTGGGAGTTCGGTGCGGTGCTGCCGAGCTGGCCGCTACTGCAGCGCGCCCCCGCGGGCGATGGCCACACCGTGATCGTGTTCCCCGGCTTGTCGGCCAACGACGGCACCACGCTGCCACTGCGCCGCTACCTGGATTCGCTGGGCTACCAGACCCGGGGCTGGGACCAGGGCTTCAACTTCGGACCGCGGCCCGGCGTGCTGGAAAGCGCCACCCGGCAATTGCACCAGGCCTGCGACCTCAGCGGCGACAAGGTCAGCCTGATCGGCTGGAGCCTGGGTGGCATCTATGCCCGTGAGTTGGCCAAACTGCATCCCGAGATGGTGCGTGGCGTGATCACGCTGGGCACGCCGTTTTCCGGCTCGCCGCGCAGCACCAACGCCTGGCGGCTGTATGAGCTGACCAGCGGCCGCGACAGCCACCGCGAGATCGAGCACCGCGACCTGCCCGCCGCCCCGCCGGTGCCCACCACTTCGGTGTTCTCCCGCACAGACGGTGTCGTGGCCTGGCAAGGCAGCCAGCAGCACCCCTGCCCCGTCAACCCCCACACCGAGAACGTCGAGGTGCTGGCCAGCCACTGCGGCATTGGCCTGAACCCCAGCACCTGGTGGGTGGTGGCCGACCGGCTGGCCCAGCGGCCCGGCGCCTGGCAGCCCTTCGAGCGCAAACGCGGCCTGCACGGCCTGATCTTTCCCGACCCGACGCGCTGACGCGGGCCCTCGGCATGAAAAAAGCCTGCCTGGGACATTCCCAGGCAGGCTTTTTTTTGGGTGGTGGGGCGTTGCCCCACGTGCGCCGATGCTCAGACGCCGTTGGCCTTGTTGTAGGCGGCCACGCCGTCGGTGATTTCCTTCTTGGCGGCATCCACACCTTCCCAGCCCAGGATCTTGACCCACTTGCCTTCTTCGAGGTCTTTGTAGTGCTCGAAAAAATGCGAGATGGTGCGCAGGCGCAGCGGGTTCATGTCTTCCGGCTTTTGCCACTGGGTGTAGAGCGAGCACTTCTTGTCGATGGGCACGGCCAGCACCTTGCCGTCGACGCCAGCCTCGTCTTCCATCATCAGGATGCCGATGGGGCGGCAGGTGACCACCACGCCGGGGATCAGCGGCACCGGGGTGATGACCAGCACGTCCACCGGGTCGCCGTCGCCGCTCAGCGTCTTGGGCACATAACCGTAGTTGGTGGGGTAGTGCATCGAGGTGCTCATGAAGCGGTCGACAAAAATCGCGCCCGACTCCTTGTCCACCTCGTACTTCACCGGATCGGCGTTCATCGGGATCTCGATGACGACGTTGAAGGATTCAGGGATGTTTTTGCCGGGGGAAACTTTGTCGAGAGACATGGTGATGCTTTGTCGTGTGAGGTGGACGGGAACGGTCGGGATTAACCCTTATTTTACTTTCGTCTGGCTTGCGACCCCATCGGACGTGCGATTTTTCACGGTACATTCCGGCGGTTGGCCAATCGTCTCCATCGACAGTCGGAGCGACGAGGAAGCAACGCAGCGGATACACCGCCTTGCGTTGTGTGTCCTCCAAGCAAAAACGACATAGGAGATTCATCATGGTTGGCAATTCAGCGCTGATATTGGCGCTTGTCTGCGGGCTGGTAGCGGTTGGCTACGGTGTATGGGCCCGTGGATGGATTCTTTCTCAGGATGCGGGCAATGCGCGGATGCAGGAAATTGCAGCCGCCATTCAGGCCGGTGCCGCCGCTTACCTGGCGCGACAGTACAAAACCATCGCCATCGTCGGCGTGGTGCTGGCTGTTCTCATAGGCCTGTTCCTGGACGGCAAAACGGCCATTGGCTTCGTGGTGGGCGCGGTGCTGTCGGGGGCTTGCGGCTTCATCGGCATGAACGTCTCGGTGCGCGCCAACGTGCGCACCGCCCAGGCCGCCACCAAGGGCATTGGCCCGGCGCTGGACGTGGCCTTCCGCGGCGGCGCCATCACCGGCATGCTGGTGGTGGGTTTGGGCCTGCTGGGCGTGGCCGGTTTCTACTGGTTCCTGGTCGGCAACGGCAACCTGACGCCGGACAAAAGCCTGGCCACGCTGCTCAACCCGCTGATCGGCTTTGCCTTTGGCTCGTCGCTGATTTCCATCTTCGCCCGGCTGGGCGGCGGCATTTTCACCAAGGGCGCTGACGTGGGCGCCGACCTGGTGGGCAAGGTCGAAGCCGGCATTCCCGAGGACGACCCGCGCAACCCGGCGGTGATCGCCGACAACGTCGGTGACAACGTCGGTGACTGCGCCGGCATGGCGGCCGACCTGTTCGAAACCTATGCGGTGACGCTGATCGCCACCATGGTGCTGGGCGCCCTGCTGGTGGCCGCGGCCCCGGTCAATGCGGTGCTGTACCCGCTGGCCCTGGGCGGCGTGTCCATCGTGGCCTCCATCATCGGCTGCTTCTTCGTAAAGGCCTCGCCCGGCATGAAGAACGTGATGCCGGCGCTGTACAAGGGCCTGGCGATTGCCGGCGTGTTGTCGCTGGTGGCGTTTTATTTCGTCACCTTCTGGCTGATGCCCGACAACGCGATTTCGGCCACCGGCAGCCAGATGAAGCTGTTCGGCACCTGTGCGGTGGGCCTGATCCTGACCGGCGCGCTGGTCTGGATCACCGAGTTCTACACCGGCACCCAGTACAAGCCGGTGCAGCACATCGCGCAAGCCTCGACCACCGGCCATGGCACCAACATCATTGCCGGTCTGGGCGTGTCCATGCGTTCCACCGCCTGGCCGGTGATTTTTGTCTGTATCGCCATCCTGACGGCTTACCAACTGGCCGGCCTGTACGGCATCGCGATCGCGGCCACCTCCATGCTGAGCATGGCCGGCATCGTGGTGGCGCTGGACGCCTACGGCCCCATCACCGACAACGCCGGCGGCATCGCCGAAATGTCGGAGCTGCCGGCCAGCGTGCGTGACATCACCGACCCGCTGGACGCGGTGGGCAACACCACCAAGGCCGTCACCAAGGGCTATGCCATCGGCTCCGCCGGCCTGGCCGCGCTGGTGCTGTTTGCCGACTACACCCACAAGCTGGAAAGCTATGGCCGCGCCATCACCTTCGACCTGAGCGACCCCATGGTCATCGTGGGCCTGTTCATCGGTGGCCTGATCCCCTACCTGTTCGGCGCCATGGCGATGGAGGCCGTGGGCCGCGCCGCCGGCTCGGTGGTGGTGGAAGTGCGACGCCAGTTCGCAGACGGCGAGATCATGGCCAACAAGCGCAAGCCCGACTACAGCGCTGCGGTCGACATGCTGACCACCGCCGCCATCAAGGAAATGGTGATCCCGTCGCTGCTGCCGGTGGTGGTACCCATTCTGGTGGGCTTGCTGCTGGGCCCCAAGGCCCTGGGTGGTTTGCTGATGGGCACCATCGTGACCGGCCTCTTCGTGGCCATCTCCATGTGCACCGGCGGCGGTGCCTGGGACAACGCCAAGAAGTACATCGAAGACGGCCACCACGGCGGCAAAGGCTCGGAGGCCCACAAGGCCGCCGTGACCGGCGACACCGTGGGTGACCCCTACAAGGACACCGCCGGCCCGGCCATCAACCCGCTGATCAAGATCATCAACATCGTGGCCCTGCTGATCGTGCCCTTGATGGTCAAGTTCCACTCGGGCGAGGCGCCCAAGGCCGCCATGGCCGCCCCGGCGGCCGTCTCGGCACCGGCCGACGCCGCCATGGCCGCACCCAAGGTGGAAGCCGGCGCCGCCAAATAAGCCGCCCTTGGCCCGCAGCGCGGGCCAGCCACAAAAAAGCCCGCTTCGGCGGGCTTTTTCCATGGCGGGGCGGCAGTTTCAGCGCAGCGGTGACAACACCGAGCGCACCAGCGTGGCGGCCGGCCCCACCAGCGCGGTCAGCGACTCGGTGCGGTTGTTTTCGATCGCGTGCAGCACCAGTTCGTGGATGCCGCCCACCACCGCCATCGCCAGGCTGGCGGTCAGGGCCGGATCGGCTGCTGGCTGCCGCCCGCCCTCACCCACCACCTCAACCACAAAGTCCGCCAGGTCGTCGTTGGTCTTGCGCCGGGCGGCCAGGCCCTCGGCGCCGGAGTGGAGAATCTCGATGAACAACGTGCGCAGCAACTGCGGGTTGCTGGCCAAGCAACCCAGGTAGGCCTGCAGCGCATGGTCCACCTGGGTGGCCCAGTCGCGGGTGGGGTCGACCGCGCCCTTGAGCACCTTGAGCGCGCCGCCACTGGTCGCGTTGTACAGCGCAATCAGGCAATCGCTCTTGGTCAGGAAATGTTCGTAGAAGGTGCGTTTGGACACCCCGGCCTCACGCACGATGTCGGCCACCGTGGTGTCGGCGTAGCCCTTGCTGGCCAGGCTGCGGGCCAGGCCGTCGAGCAGCCGATTGCGGTAGGTCTCGGCGGACAGGCGGTGACCCACCTCGGGAGCGGCATCGGCAAGAGCGTTGGCAGAATCGGCGGCCATGCGGGTCAGACAGTCCAGAAAAGATCCAATCGGTACTTGACGGTACCAAATTCATCGCATCAAATAACACTCACCTCGGTACAACAAGGTACCAGCTCATCGGGAGTTTCACAAATGACTGAACTTGTCGTCCGCCGACTGCTGGTTGACCTGGAAACGCCATTCCAACGCCACTGGTGTGGCGGCGACGCCTTCCGGACCGCGCTGTTCAATGCGCTGTCCATGAGTTTTCCGGTGGGTGAGCAATTCTTCATCGACTCGGTGCGCGACGGCCTGAAAGCCATGTCACCCGAGCGACAGCAAAAGTATAAGGCCGAAGTCCAGGGCTTCATCGGCCAGGAGGCCACCCACCGCCGCATCCACAGCCTGTTCAACGGCCATTTGGAAAAGCAAGGCCTGGTCAACCACTGGGCGCCACGCATCGAGAGAAAAATGAAAATCTTCGACGGTGGCGATGTTCGCCACCGCCTGGCCGTGACCGCCGCCAACGAGCATTTCACCGCCATCCTGGCCGAGTGGATGCTGGCCAACCACGACCGCATGGGTGACTGCGAGCCCCGGCTGAAAACCATGTGGCTGTGGCACAGCGCCGAAGAATCGGAACACAAAACCACCGCCTTCGACATCTACCGCGCCCTCGGCGGCGGCGAGGCATGGCGCCTGAGCTGGTTCCGCCGCGTCACCTTTTTCTTCCTCACCGACCTGTTGCGCCAGGTGGTCAGCAACCTGCGGCAAGACGGCACGCTGTGGCGATGGCGCACCTGGAAGAGTGCGGCCAGCTATTTGTTCGGCCAACGCGGTCTGATTCGCCAGGCCTACAAGCCCTGGACCGCGTACTTCCGCGCCGACTTCCACCCCGAGCAGCAGGACAACACCTTGTCCGAGCACTGGCTGCGCGACAACCAGAACCAGTACGCCCGCGTGGGCACCTGAAACTTCGCCAGCCCGTCAAAGCCCCCCAAAAAGCCGCTGAACAGCGGCTTTTTGGGGTGCGTGGACTTCAGTCTTTGATGGCTTCCACCTGGATCAGCAGCCTGACGTTGTCCGGGATGCCGGGCAGGCCATGGCCCATGCCCCATTGGCTGCGGGCGATGGTGGCCTCGAAATCGCCGCCACAGACCTCGCGCTTGATGTAGCTGTTCTCGGCGCAGTTGAAATGGCTGGCCTTGAGCATGACCGGGCGGGTTTGCCCCAGCAGCGTCAGCTGGCCTTCGACGCTGGTCACCTTGTCACCGGAGAAGGTGAATTTGTCGCCCACGAAGCGTGCCGTGGGGAACTGCTCCGATTTGAAAAACTGCCGTTTCAGAACGCCGTCGAACGGCGCCGTTCCGGTGTTGATCGACGCGGTGTCCAGCGTGATGTCCACCGTGCCGGTCTTGGCGGTTTTGTCGAGCGTGATGCTGCCTTCTTTTTTGTCGAAGCGGCCCCGGCTGGTGGAGGTGCCTTGGTGCATGACCTCAAAGGTCACAAAGGTGTGGGTCGGCTCCACGCTGTAGGTGCCAGGGGCCGCCTGGGCCGCAAAAGCCAGCGCCAGACCGGCCAGTGCGATCAGGGAATGTGTCATCGGGAAAGTCTCCAGTGGGTGGGGGCAAGGGGGCGATCAGAGGGCGGCCACGCCGGTCAGCACCAGCTTGAAACGCACGCTGACCTCGTTGGCCACGATGGATACGTCGTTCCACTCGCCTTCGCCAATCTTGAAATCGTTGCGCTTGATGGTGAAACTGCCAGTCGCGGTGGTGTTGGCGCCGGCCTGCACCAGCGTGGCCGGAACCACCACGTCCTTGGCAATGCCTTTGATGGTGAGTTTGCCGGCGATCTCGAACTTGCCGCCACCCAGCGCCTTCATACCGGTCGATGCGAAGCTGGCCTGCGGCACCTTGGCGCTGTTGAACCAGCCGGGCTGCTTGAGCTCGGTTTCGGTCTCCACCGAGCCCAGGCTGGCACTCGCCAGGTCGATGCTGAAGGTCGCCTTGCCGGCCTCGGGCTTCTTGGGATCAAAGGTGATCTGCGCGTCGAACCGGGTGAAGCGCCCTTCCACCGGCACACCCATCTGTTTGCTGACAAAGACAATCTCGCTTTGGGTGGGCAGCAGCTTTTGCTGGGCGTGAACACCGGCCGCCAGCAGCAGGCCGGCCAGCACCATCCAGGGTTTCTTCATCGCAATCCTCACAATCAAACAGAGATGGAGCGGCGCCAGCGCCACAGGTTCCCCATCAGGACCACATCCGGCGCATAAGGCCGTCGCGGTCGATGAACTGGTGCTTCAGCGCGCTGGCCACATGCACCAGAACCAGCACCGCCATGGCCTTGGCCAGCCCGCCATGCCAGGGCTTGAGCGCGGCGGCGAGCTCCTTGCCCGGGGTCACCCAATCCGGCAGCGGCAGCACACCGAACAACACCACCGGGAAACCGGCGGCCGAGCTGTAGGCCCAGCCCATCAGCGGTGTGGCAAAAAACAGCACATACAACAGCGCATGGGTGGCGTGGGCCACGCGGCGCTGCCAAACCGGCATCGGCACGTCGGCCGGCGGGCGGTGGCTCAGCCGCCACAACAAACGCAGCGCCGACAGCGTCAGGATGCAGATGCCGGCCCATTTGTGCCAGTTGAACAACTGCAGCCGCAGCACCGACATCTTCATGTCCACCATCTGCAGGCCCACCGCAAAACTCACCACGATGGCCAGGGCCAGCATCCAATGGAACAGCATGGCCACACGGGTGTAGCGATGGGAAGGCAGGGAACGGGACATGCAACAGAGTCGGCCGCCAGGCCAGCGCGGAGGATGGCGGTGACAGCCGAAGATTTTGAAATACTGCCATCGTAGTGTGCTTCATCACCCCCCTGCCGTCGTGCGGGCTTTGTGCATGGATTTGTGCCTTATTGCCGCGCCTTGACCCACCGGTCGGTGTAAGCACCACTGACAGGCCGGCCGCGGACCGGCGACAATGTGGCCCATGTCAGAACGTGTCATTCCCCTCGTCGACCAGCGCATCGCCGGCTTCACCACCCCGGCGGCGGCCTTCGACCCCGCCCGCCGCATCGCGCCGAGCGGGCTGTTGTCCGACACCCTGGGCCGCCCGCTGACCGACCTGCGAATCAGCGTCACCGACCGCTGCAATTTCCGCTGCAGCTACTGCATGCCCAAAGAGGTGTTCGACAAGGACTACCCCTACCTGCCCCACAGCGCGCTGCTGTCGTTTGAAGAAATCACCCGGGTTGCCAAGGTGTTTGTGGCCCATGGCGTGCGCAAGCTGCGCCTGACCGGTGGCGAGCCGCTGCTGCGCAAAAACCTCGAGGTGCTGATCGAACAGCTGGCCGCCCTGCGCACCGTCGACGGCGAGCCACTCGACCTGACCCTCACCACCAACGGCTCGCTGCTGGCCCGCAAGGCCAAGGCCTTGCGGGCCGCCGGTCTGAACCGTGTCACCGTCAGCCTCGACGGCCTGGACGACGCGGTGTTCCGCCAGATGAACGACGTCGACTTCCCGGTGCAGGACGTGCTCAAGGGCATCGCCGCCGCCCAAGAGGCCGGCCTGGGCCCGATCAAGGTCAACATGGTGGTCAAGCGCGGCACCAACGAGCACGAAATCCTGCCCATGGCCCGGCATTTCCGCGGCACCGGCATCGTGCTGCGCTTCATCGAGTACATGGATGTCGGCGCCACCAACGGCTGGCGCATGGACGAGGTGATGCCCTCGGCCGAGGTGGTGCAGCACATCCACCGCGAGCTGCCGCTGGTGCAGCTCGACCCCAGTGCCACCGGCGAAACCGCCGAGCGCTGGGGCTATGCCGACGCCAGCGGCCAATCTGACCCCAGCCTGGGCGAGATCGGCGTCATCAGCAGCGTGACCCAGGCCTTCTGCAGCGACTGCAGCCGGGCCCGGCTGTCCACCGAGGGCAAGCTCTTTCTGTGCCTGTTCGCCAGCCAGGGCTACGACCTGCGCAGCCTGGTGCGCGGCGAAGGCGATGTGGCCGCCCAAGACGCGCTGCTGGCCTCGGCCATTGGCCACATCTGGCAGGGCCGTGGCGACCGCTATTCCGAGCTGCGCGCCAGCCTGCCGCCGGACGCCGGCGGTGGCGGGCGGCGGGTGGAGATGAGTTACATCGGCGGATAAGGGCGCCCCCACGGTTGCTCACTGCGTGTAGCGCCCTGCCCCCCGAGGGGGCCGCGTTTCGCCTTGGGGCGGCCCGGCGGCGAAACCGGTCCACACCCACAGACTTGGTCCCTGAACACAATGATTGATCCCCAAAACATCACCGGCGTTGTGCTGGCCGGCGGCCGGGGCTCCCGCATGGGCGGGGTCGACAAGGGCCTGCAGAATTTCAACGGCATGCCGTTGGCGCTGAATGCCTTGCTGCGGCTGCAGTCGCAGGTCGGCCATTGCCTGGTCAATGCCAACCGCAACCTCGCCGCCTACGAATCCTTTGGTGCGCCGGTCTGGCCCGACAGCCTGGGCGACTACGCCGGCCCCTTGGCTGGCTTTCTGACCGCGCTGGAGCGTTGCGAAACCCCCTGGCTGGCCACCGTGCCCTGCGACAGCCCGCTGTTTCCCGCCGACCTGGTGGCCCGGCTGGCCGCGGCCGCTGAGCGCGAGCAGGCCGAGATTGCCATGGTGGCGGCCCGCGAAGAAGACGGCCAGCTGCGCGCACAGCCGGTGTTCTGCCTGCTGCGGGTTGATCTGCTGGAAAGCCTGGTGCGTTTCACCCAGGGCGGCGGTCGCAAGATCGACACCTGGACCGGCCAGCACCGCCAGGTGCTGGTGCCTTTTGATGGGCCCGGCGACGCGCCGCAGGCCTTCTTCAACGCCAACACCCTGGCCGAACTGCACCGGCTGGAACAGGCCTGAGCCCGGGCCAGGCCACCGGGCCGGCACTGTCTGTGGACGCCCAAAGCAGAGACAATCTCGGTCATGAAATCCATTGAGCAGATCGCGGCTGAGCTGCAGGGCTACGACCCGCAGGCCTTGAGCGCCGACGCCGTCAACGACTTTCTGAGCCAGCTGGTGGCGCCTGTCACCGACACCGAGACGGTGGGCATCTTTGAGGCGCTGGGCCGGGTGGTGGCGCGCGATGTGGTCTCGCCGCTGAACGTGCCACCACACGACAACTCGGCGATGGACGGCTACGCCTTCAACGGCGCCGAACTGGTGGACGGGGAAGCGCTGGTGCTGCAACTGGCCGGCACCGCCTTCGCCGGCAAGGCCTGGGCCGGCCAGGCCAGCGCTGGCCAGTGTGTGAAGGTCATGACCGGCGCCATCATGCCGGCCGGCCTGGACACCGTGGTACCACTGGAGCTGGCCGTGCCCTCGGGCACCCAGGTGACGGTGCGGCCCCACACGGTGCGCCCCGGCGACAACCGCCGCCTGTGTGGCGAAGACATCCGGCAAGGCAGCGCCGCCCTGCGGCAAGGTGACCTGATGACCCCGGCCGCGCTGGGCCTGGTGGCCAGCCTGGGCTTGTCTGAGCTCACGGTGTTCCGCCGGCTGCGGGTGGCTTATTTCTCCACCGGTGACGAAATCCTCAGCCTGGGTGAGCCGCCCCGTGAAGGCGCGGTCTACGACAGCAACCGTTACACCGTGTTCGGCCTGCTGAGCCGGCTGGGCGTGGAGGTGATCGACCTCGGTGTGGTGGGCGACCAGCCGGCCCTGCTGGAGGCCACCTTCCGGCGCGCCGCCACCGAGGCCGACGCCATCATCACCAGCGGTGGGGTCAGCGTCGGCGAGGCCGACCACACCAAGGCCATGATGAAACAGCTGGCCGGCGATGCCGGGGGCGTGGCCTTCTGGCGCATCGCGATGCGGCCGGGCCGGCCGATGGCGGTGGGCCGCATCGCCAAACACGCACCAGCCACAACCTCCGGCCAGACACCCGACAGCGCTATCCTGTTCGGCCTGCCGGGCAACCCGGTGGCGGTGATGGTCACCTTTCTGGCCTTTGTGCGCCCGGCCCTGCTGCGCATGATGGGCCGCCAGGCCGCCCCGTTGCCGCTGCTGCGCGCCCGCAGCCTGGAGCCCTTGCGCAAGAAGCCGGGCCGCACCGAATACCAGCGTGGCACGGTGAGCACCGCCGCCGATGGCAGCCTTCAGGTCTGCACCACCGGCAACCAGGGCTCGGGCGTGCTCAGCTCCATGGTGCAGGCCAATGGCCTGATCGTGCTGCACCACGGCCAGGGCAATGTGGCAGTGGGAGACGAGGTGGATGTGATGATGTTCGATGGGGTGATTTAGAGCCCCCACGCTCCCCCACTGCGTGTGGGTCGCTGCCCCCCGAGGGGGCCGCATTTTTCCTTGGGGCGGCCCGGCGGAAAAACGGGCCTCTGACCTACTTCGCGGGAGCGGCCTCGACTGGTTCAGCAGCGTGTGCCCCGTCTCCCCCACCCTTGATCGCCCCCGGCGCATGGCGGCGCGCCAGCAGGGTGTACATGGTGGGGACGACAAAGATGGTCAGCAGCGTGCCCAGGCTCATGCCGCCCACAATCACCCAGCCGATCTGCTGGCGGCTCTCGGCGCCGGCACCGCTGGCCAGGGCCAGTGGCAGGGCGCCGAGCACCATGGCGCCGGTGGTCATCAAAATGGGGCGCAGCCGCTGGGCCGCTGACCGACGGATGGCCGCCTGCAGGCCCATGCCGCCTTCGCGCAGCTGGTTGGCAAATTCGACGATCAGGATGCCGTGTTTGGTGATCAGCCCCACCAGCGTGATCAGGCCGATCTGGCTGAACACGTTGAGCGTGCCACCGGTGAATTTGAGCGCCAGCAAGGCGCCGGCCAACGACAGCGGCACACTGAGCAGAATCACAAAGGGGTCGACAAAGCTCTCGAACTGCGCCGCCAGCACCAGAAAGATGAACAGCAGCGCCAGCACGAACACCACGGTCAGTGAACCCGAGGCATTGCGGAACTCGCGGCTGGTGCCGTTCAAATCGGTGGCGTAGCCAGGCTTGAGCAGCTTTTTGGCGGTGGCGTCCATGAAGGCCAGGGCCTCGCCCAGCGCGTAGCCGGGGGCCAGGTTGGCGGTGATGGTGGCCGAGCGGCGCTGGCCAAAGTGGTTGAGTTCGCGTGGCACCACCACCTCGCGCACCGTCACCAGCGCCGACAGCGGCACCATGGTTTCGCTGCCATTTTTCTGGCCACGGACAAAAATCTTCTCGATCGCGGCCGGGGATTCGCGTTGGCTGTCGGCGGTTTTCACCACCACGTCGTACTGCTCGCCGTCGCGCTTGTAGCGGGTCACCAGCCGGCCGCCGAGAGCAGTTTCTACCGCCCTGGCCACCGCCTCCACACTCACGCCCAGGTCGGCGGCGCGCTCGCGGTCCACCGACAGGCTGATCTCGGGCTTGTTGCGCCGCAGGTCGGTGTCGGTCTGCACGATGCCCGGGTTCTTGGCCATCTCGGCCTGGAAGGCGCGCACCACCTCGGCCAGCTTGTCATAGCCCTCGGAGGTGACGATGACGAAGTTCAGCGGCCGCTCGCGAAAACCCTGGCCCAGCGACGGCGGCGTGATGGGGTAGGCCGCCACGCCCGGCAGCGCCGAGAGCCGGGGCGTGATGTCACGCGCCAACGCCAGCGTGCTGCGCCGGCGCTCCTCCCAGGGCCGGGCCCGGTAGAACACGCTGCCCTGGGCCACGGTGGGGTTGCCCACCACCGCAAAGAGGCGGTCGAACTCGGGGTAGTCGGCGCCGATCTGCTCGATCAGCGCGGTGTAGCGGTCGGTGTAGCCCAGCGTGGCGCCGTCGGGGCTGTTGATCACGTTCAGAATCACGCCCCGGTCTTCCAGCGGTGCCAGCTCGCTGGCGGTGGTCAGCAGCAGCCCGGCCGTCAGTGCGCCACTGCCCAGCATCACCGCCACCACCAGCGCACGGCGCGCCAGCGTCCAGTCCAGCAGCGCGGCGTAGCCCCGCGTCAACGCATTCAGCCGCCCATCCATCCAGCGGTCGAACCACGACGGGCTGGCGTTGTGCTTCAGCAGCTTGGAGCACATCATCGGCGACAGCGTCAGCGCGATGAAGCCCGACACCACCACCGCGCCGGCCAGCGCCAGCGCGAACTCCGTGAACAAGCGGCCGGTGCGGCCCGGTGCAAAGGCCAGCGGTGCGTACACCGCGGCCAGCGTCAGCGTCATCGCCACCACCGCAAAACCCACTTCTCTGGCACCGGTGATGGCCGCCTCGAACGGCGCCATGCCGTCCTCGATGTGGCGGTAGATGTTCTCCAGCACCACGATGGCGTCGTCCACCACCAGGCCAATGGCCAGCACCAGCGCCAGCAGCGTCAAGGTGTTGATGGAAAAGCCGGCCAGCGCCATCAGCGCAAAGGCGCCAATCAGGCTCACCGGAATCGTCACCAGCGGGATGATGGAAGCCCGCACCGTGCGCAGAAAGACAAAGATCACCAGCGCCACCAGCACCACCGCCTCCAGGATGGTCTGGTAGACCGCCTTGATCGAGCGGTCGATGAACACCGAATTGTCGTTGGCCACCTCGACCTGCACACCGGCCGGCAGGTCCTGCTGGATGCGCGCCATCAGCCTGCGCACCCCGGCCGACAACTCCAGCGGGTTGGCCACCGCCTGGCGGATCACGCCCAGTGCGATGGCGTCGCGGCGGTTCAGGCGCACGCTGGTGCGCTCCTCCAGCGGGCCCTGGGCCACCGTGGCCACGTCGGCGATGCGCACCGGCTGGCCGTTGACGCTGCGCACCACCACCTGGCCGAACTGCTGTGGGGTCTGCAGGTCGGTGGCGGCGGTCACGTTGAACTCGCGCAAGCGGCTCTCGATGCGACCGGCCGGCACCTCCAGGTTGCTGCGCCGCAAGGCGTCTTCCACGTCCTGCGTGGTCAGGCGGTAGGCGGCCAGCCGGTCGGTGTCGAGCAGGATGCGCATGGCGAACTTGCGCTCGCCAAACACCCGCACATCGGCCGCGCCCGGCGCGGTCTGCAGCACCGGCTTGACCAGGCGGTTGGCGAAATCGGTGAGCTGCAGCGCCGAGTGGGTGTCGGAACTCAGGGCCAGCCAGATCACCGGAGAAGCGTCGGCCTCGACCTTGGCGATCACCGGCTCGTCGATGCCCTGCGGCAGCTTTTGCCGCACCCGCGACACCTTGTCGCGCACGTCGGCAGCGGCCGAATCGGCGTTGCGGCTCAAGGCAAAGCGGATGGAAATCTGGCTTTGCTCCTGGCGGCTGACGGAGGTGATCACGTCCACCCCCTCGATGCCGGCCAGCGAGTCCTCCAGCACCTTGGCCACCTGGGCCTCCATGACCTCGCTGGAGGCCCCGGCAAAGCGGGTTTCCACCGTCACCACCGGCTCGTCAATCTTCGGGTACTCGCGCACCGGCAGGCCGCTGTAGGCCACCCAGCCGATCAGCAAAATCAGCAGCGACAACACGGTGGCGAACACCGGCCGGCGGATGGCGATTTCAGGCAGCTGCATCGCGGGCCTGGGGTTCAGCGGGTGGGCGACGCGGCCGCGGCGCTGGCGGGCGCACTCGCCGCCCCGGCGGCCGGGGCCACCCGCTTCAGCGGCAGGCCGTCGGTCTGCAGCCGCTGCTGGCCGGCCACCACCACCGTGTCGCCCAGCGCCACGCCCTCGGTGATCTCCACCTTGCCGTCGCGCCGCAGGCCCAGCCTGACCTCCTGGCGCAGCGACACCAGGCCCTGGCCGTCCGCGGCCGGCACGGCCTTGACCACAAACTGCCGGCCGCCCTGGGGCAGCAAGGCCTCTTCCGGCACCACCAGCGCCCGCTCATTCACCGCAAACACCACGGTGGCGCGGGCAAACATGCCGGGCCGCAGCGGCGCGGCCTCCACCGCCACCGCACCGGGCTGGGGGCTGCCGGCGCTGTTGGGCAGCGTGGCGCGCAGGGCCACCGAGCGGCCATTGGCGTCCAGCAAGGGGTCGATGGCCTCGATGCGGGCGGCAAAGCGCCGGCCGGGAAAAGCGTCGATCTGCAGGTCCACCGTCTGGCCGCGCCGCAGCCGGCTTTGGAAACGCTCGGGCAGGCGGAAGTCCACGTACATGGTGGCGGTGTCTTCCAGGTTCACCAGGTCGGCGCCGTCGCGCACGAAGTCGCCGACGTTGACCGTGCGTATGCCCACCGTGCCGTCGAACGGCGCGACGATGGCCATGCGCGCCAGCCGGGCCTGGGCCAGCGCCAGCTGGGCCTGGGCCACCTGCAGGTTGGCCGCGCTCTCGTCCAGCACCCGCTGGGCGACGAAGTTCTGCGCCACCAGATCCTGGTTGCGCTGGTGGTTGGCCCGGGCAATCGACAGCTGGGCCTGGGCCTGGCTCAACTCGGCCCGTTGCAGGCTGTCGTCCAGCTGCACCAGGGTCTGGCCGCGCTGCACCCGGGCGCCGTCGGCAAAGCCCAGCCGCAGCACCCGCCCGGCCACCTCGGGCCGCAGCACCACGCCCTGGCGCGAGCGCAGCGTGCCCACGGCCTGGGCATCGTCTTGCTGGCGCAGCGCCTCGACCGGGGCCACCTCGATGCCGTACACACGCGGCGCCGAAGCGGCAGACGCCGGCGCCCCACCCCCAAACTCCTGCGGGCCCTGGGCGCGCGACTGCCACCACCAGCCCAGCCCCGAGGCCACGGCCATGCCGACCACGGCCACCACCGCATGAAATGCCTTTGCTGCCATGTGCCGACGCGTTGTCCCCGAAATGTTGTGTGTGGCCTGAGGGCCACCGTCTGGCAAGGACTTTAGCAGCGCCGCCCTGTCCCCGCGCGGTGCGGGGTGGGCCGCTTGGGCCTCACAGCTTGCCCAGCGCCCGGTCCACGCCGCGGTTGGCCAGCATGTCGGCCCGCTCGTTGCCCGGATCGCCGGCATGGCCCTTGACCCAGCGCCAGTCGATCTGGTGGCCGGAACCGGCCACCACCGCGTCGAGCTTTTGCCACAGGTCGACGTTTTTCACCGGCTGCTTGGCCGCGGTGCGCCAGCCGCGTGCCTTCCAGCCGCTGATCCATTCGGTGATGCCTTTGCGCACGTACTCGCTGTCGAGGTAAAGCGTCACCGCACAAGGCCGTTTGAGCGCGCCCAAAGCCTCGATGACGGCGGTCAGCTCCATGCGGTTGTTGGTGGTGCCCAGCTCGCCGCCAAACAGTTCTTTTTCAGTGCCGCCGGATTTCAGCAGCACGCCCCAGCCGCCAGGGCCTGGGTTGCCTTTGCAGGCGCCATCGGTGTAAATCTCAATCGGGTTCATGGTGGTGGAAAGGGCCTTGAAGCTGGCCTTGGAAAGGGTTGGCCACCGACACCGGGGCCGGTGCCAGGGATTTGCGGGTGCGCCAGGGCGCGCCGAGCAGGCGCATGCCATGGACTTTTTTCACCGCCACCACAAAGCTGGCGGCGCCAAAGATCGGCCACCAGCGCTGGCCGGCGGCGTCCATCCAGGCAAAACGTTGCAGCCAGGCCTCGGTCTGCAAGGCCGGCCGGTAACAGCCAAAGCGGGCCGACTCGACCTCGAAACCCAGCAGTCGCAGCCAGTCGCGCAACCGCCTGTGGGCGATGAACTCGCCATGGCTGGGCAGAAACAGTTCGCCAAAACCCAGCCGCTGACCCAGATGGGCGCGGTGCTGGCGCAGGCCCCACAGGCTGCCCGGGTTCAGGCTACAGACCACAATGCGACCTTCGGGCACCAGCACCCGGTGCACCTCGCGCAGCGTGGCATGAGGGTCACCGCTGAGTTCCAGCGTGTGCGGTAGCAGCACCAGGTCCAGGCTGTTCTCGGGAAATGGCAGAGCGGTGAAGTCGGTCAGCAGGGCGCCGCGCGGCAACTCGGGCGTGGCGACGTCGGCCAGGTCGGTGGCCAGCCACTGGTGCGGCATGCGGTTGGTGCGCAGGCCCTGCAGTTCGGGCCGGCCCAGCTGCAGCGCGTGGTAGCCGAAAAAGTCAGCCACCGCCTGATCGCACTGCGCCTGTTCCCAGTCCAGCAGGTAGCGCCCTGCGGGGGTCTGAAACCAGTCGTGCAAACCTATAATTTGGCCACCCATGAATTTGATCCCACTGCCCGCCTTCACCGACAACTATGTTTGGCTGTTGCATGACGGACAGCGGGCCCTGGTGGTGGACCCCGGCGATGCGCAGCCGGTGCAGACGGCACTGCGGCAACTCAATCTGCAACTCGCCGCGATTCTACTGACCCACCACCACCCCGACCACACCGGGGGTGTGGACGTGTTGCGCAACACCACCGGCGCCCAGGTGGTTGGCCCGGCGCGCGAACAAATGCCCGAGCCGCTGCAGCGGGTCAACGGGGGTGACACCGTGGTGGCCTTGGGCCTGCGCTTCCAGGTGATCGACGTGCCCGGCCACACCGCCGGCCATGTGGCCTTCTACACCCCCGACGTCGACGGCCTGCCGCTGCTGTTCTGCGGTGACACCTTGTTTTCGGCCGGCTGCGGCCGTTTGTTCGAGGGCACGCCGGCGCAGATGCTGGCCTCGCTGGACAAACTGGCCGCGCTGCCTGGCGCCACCCGCGTCTGCTGCACCCACGAGTACACGCTGTCCAACCTGAAGTTCGCGCTGGCCGTCGACCCCGACAACGCGGTGCTGCGTGACTACGCCCAGGCCTGCCAGGCGCGGCGTGCCGAGCACCAGCCCACGCTGCCCTCGTCGCTGGCGCTGGAACTGCGCATCAACCCCTTCCTGCGCAGCCGCCAACCGGCGCTGGTGCAGGCCGCGCAAGGCTTTGATGCCAGCGCCGACGACGACGTGGCGGTGTTTGCCGCGCTGCGCGAATGGAAGAACCAGTTCAAATGACCCCCCTGCACCGCCCCTCGCTGCTCAGCGCAGCCCTGTTGTCGGCCCTGGTGCTGGGCGGTTGCGCCACCACCCAGCCGCCGGCGCCCCAGGCCACCGCCACGGTGCGCCCCACCCCCGCACCCAACTTTCCCAGCACGCCGGCGCCGGCCACCCGCCCGGTGGCGCGCGCCAACGAGCCAGCCGTGGCCACCCGGCCCGATCCCGCCGCCTTGCTGGGCCTGCCGTCCGGCGACCCGGCCGCCGACGACGCCAAAGGGGCGCCCGCCGCCCGGGCCGTCCAGGGTCTGACACCCATCGACAGCGAAGGCCTGGGCCGCAGCAGCCAGGTGACCGAGGTGGCACCGCCGCTGGACCTGTGGGACCGCATCCGCCGCGGCTTTGCCATGCCCGACCTGACCGGCGAACTGGTGACCGGCCGCGAGCAGTGGTACGCCACCCGGCCCGACTACATCCAGCGCATGACCGAGCGCTCGCGCAAATACCTGTTCCATGTGGTCGAGGAGCTGGAGCGCCGCAACATGCCCACCGAGCTGGCGCTGCTGCCCTTCATCGAGAGCGCCTTCAACCCGCAGGCGGTGTCCACCGCCAAGGCGGCCGGCATGTGGCAGTTCATCCCCAGCACCGGCAAGCATTTCGACCTGAAGCAAAACGTCTTCCGCGACGACCGCCGCGATGTGCTGGCCTCCACCAACGCCGCGCTGACCTATCTGCAAAAGCTCCACGGCATGTTTGGCGACTGGCACCTGGCGCTGGCCGCCTACAACTGGGGCGAAGGCAGTGTCGGCCGGGCGATTGCCAAGAACCAGCGGCTGGGCCTGGGCACGACCTACACCGACCTCAACATGCCGGCCGAAACCCGGCTCTACGTGCCCAAGCTGCAGGCGGTGAAGAACATCGTCGCCGACCCGCAGGCCTTCAGCGTGGAGCTGCCGCTGATCGACAACCACCCTTACTTCCAGCGGGTGGAGATCAAGCGCGACATCGACGTCAGCCTGGCCGCCAAGCTGGCCCAGGTACCGCTGGCCGATTTCAAGGCGCTGAACTCTTCGGCCCACCAGCCGGTGATTTTTGCCGCCGGCACACCCCATGTGCTGCTGCCCTGGGACAACGCCGAGGTGTTCCGCCGCAACCTGGACGCGCTGGCCAATGGCCAGATGGCGACCTGGACCGCCTGGACCGCGCCCGGCACCATGAAGGTGGCCGACGCCGCCAAAAAAGTGGGCATGTCAGAGGCCGAGCTGCGCCGGGTCAACAACATCCCGCCGCGCTTTCTGATCAAGGGCGGCTCCACGCTGCTGGTGACCCGCGGCCATGGCACGGCCGCCCGCGACGTGACCGAGCAGGTGGCCGACAACGCCCAGCTGGCGCTGGCACCGGAAATCGTGCTGCGCCGGGTGATGGTGAAAGCCGGCAAGAAAGACAGCCTGGCCAGCATCGCCCGCCGCCACAGGGTCACGGTGGCCAGCATCGCAGACTGGAACAAGCTCAGCCCCAGCGCCGTGCTGAAACCGGGCCAGGCGATTGCGCTGATGTTGCCTTCCGCCCCCTCCCGGTCCCAGGCCAAGGCCAGGGGCCCCAGCGGTGGCCGGATGGTGCTGGTGAGCAGCCATGGCAGCGACGCGGCCAAACCGGCGGCCAAGCTGCCGACGCGCAAAGCACCGGCCCGGATGGCCCAGAAGCCCGCGCCGGCGCGCAAAGCCGCTGGCAAGGCAGCGGCCAAACCCAAGAATCAGTGAGGTTGTGAGGCGGGGTGGCAGCGGCCACACCGAAGACCTGGTCAGCCCGGCCGCACCGGACGGGCCGGCGGACCAGGGCCGCCGTTCAGCTCAGAACAGTGGCAGGCTGGCCCAGTAGGCCACCGCGGCGACAAAGGCGCTGGCCGGGATGGTGAAAATCCAGGCCCAGACGATGTTGCCCGCCACGCCCCAGCGCACCGCGCTGGCCCGCTGGGCCGAGCCCACACCGACGATGGCGCCGGTGATGGTGTGGGTGGTGGAGACCGGGATGCCCAGCGTGGTGGCCATGAACAACGTCAGGGCGCCGCCGGTTTCGGCGCAGAAACCGCCCACCGGTTTGAGCTTGGTGATGCGCTGGCCCATGGTCTTGACGATGCGCCAGCCGCCGAACATCGTGCCCAGCGCGATGGCGATGTAGCAGCTGACGATGGTCCAGGTGGGTGGCGAGGCGTCACTGGCATTGGCATAGCCGGTGGCGATCAGCAGCAGCCAGATGATGCCGATGGTTTTCTGCGCGTCGTTGCCGCCATGGCCCAGGCTGTAGGCCCCGGCCGACACCAGCTGCAAGCGGCGGAACCAGCGGTCCACCCGCGACGGCGTGGCACGGCGGCAGACCCAGGACACCAGCAGCATCATCAGCGAGCCCAACAAAAAGCCCAGCAGCGGCGAGACGAAGATGAAGGCCACGGTTTTCAGGATACCCCCTGACAGCAGGGCACTGGCGCCGGCCTTGGCAATCACCGCGCCCACAATGCCGCCAATCAGCGCGTGCGAGGAGCTGCTGGGGATGCCGTAGTACCAGGTCACCACGTTCCAGGTGATGGCGCCCACCAGGGCGCCAAACACCACGTTCACGTCCACCACCCCGGGCTGGACAATGCCCTTGCCCACGGTGGCCGCCACGCTGAGGTGGAAGATGAAGATGGCGATGAAGTTGAAGCAGGCGGCGAACAGCACCGCCTGGCCGGGCTTGAGCACCCCGGTCGAGACCACGGTGGCGATCGAGTTGGCGGCATCATGGAAGCCGTTCATGAAGTCGAAGGCCAAGGCCAGGGCGACCAGCAAGATCACCACCCACAGGGCCACTTGCACTTGTTCCATTACAGCGCGCTCCCGTGGCAGGGCCGCGCCAGGCGCGAGGCAAAAAACAGCGGGCTCATGGTGTTCAGGAGTTCTCGAGGACGATGCCCTCGATCAGGTTGGCCACGTCCTCGCACTTGTCGGTGATGGTTTCCAGCAGCTCGTAGATGGCCTTGAGCTTGATGACCTCGCGCACATCGGGCTCTTCGCGGAACAGCTTGCTCATGGCCGAACGCATGATGCGGTCGGCGTCCGATTCCAGGCGGTCGATTTCTTCGCAGGTCTTCAGCGCCGCCTCGGCGGTGGCCGGGTCATTGAGCTTGGAGATCAGCGACACCGCGTCCTTCAGGCGCTCGCAGCACTTCAGGCTGACGTCGGTCAGGCGCTTGATCTCGTCGGTCATGTGGCGCACGTCGTACAGCGCCATGGTCTCGGCCGAGTCCTGGATCAGGTCGGCCACGTCGTCCATGGTGTTGATCAGCGAGTGGATTTGCTCGCGGTCGATGGGCGTGATGAAGGTTTTGTGCAGCGCCCGGTTCACTTCCTGGGTCACGCGGTCGGCCGCGCGCTCGGCGTTGTCCACGTCGCGGTTGTACTGTTCACGCAGGTGGGGGTCGTTGTAGTTGGCCACCATCTGCGAGAAAGCCCGTGCCGCCTCCACAATGCGCTCGGCGTGCTGGTTGAACATCTCGAAAAAATTGCCTTCGCGCGGCATCAACTTGCCAAACAGCATGGGTCGCTCCTGAACCGAATCGGGGGGGTCGTCGTGTGACGTTTCTGGGACTGCGCGCAGTGTAACCGCCCGCCCCATGGGGATTTGACCGCCGCGACGGTCTGCCCTGCCCGGAGTCGGCCCCCGTTTTGCGCCTGCCAGCTCCTGAAAAAGGAGCATCTGTCCTAAGTGGAATGCTGGTCTGACGCCCAGTCGGTTTCCAGGCGCTGAATCACCTGGCCAGCCACCGCGGCCAGCTGGGCCGCGTCCACCGCCTCCGGCCAGACGTCGCGCAGGGGCCACACCACAAAGGCCCGCGCCCCCATCCGCGGGTGGGGCACGGTGAGCGTGGGGCTGTCGATGCGGGCCTGGCCGTACAGCAGCAGGTCCAGGTCCAGGGTGCGCGGGGCGTTGGCAAAGGAGCGGGTCCGGCCCGCCTCGGTTTCCAAGCGTTGCAATTCGGCCAGCAAAGCGGGCGCGGAGAGGCCGGTGCGCAGCCGCAGCACCGCGTTCAGGTAATCGGGGCCGGGGGCACCGACCGAGGCGCTGCGGTACAGCGCCGAACAGGCCAGCAGGGTGGTGTGGGGCAGGGCCGAAAGGCCGGCCACCGCGGCCTGCAACTGGCCCAGCGCATCCCCCAGGTTGGCGCCCAGCGCGACGCAGGCGTCGACCAAAGGGCGGGTCATGGCGCGGGGTGGGGCTTCAGTCGGCGGCGGGGCCGCTGTCGCCGGGGTTGCCGGCACCGCCCTCGCCACCGCGGCGGCTGTTGGACGAGCGGCGACGGCGGCGGCGTTTGCGCGGCGCGTCACCGCCCTCGCCAGACTGGCCCTCGGCCGCGTCGGTGGCGTCTGTCGATGCGTCGTCCGGCAGCTCGGCGTCGGTGTCGGCCGCCGCGCGGGGCGCCGCCCGCACCGGGGCCGGCTTGCTGCGCGGTGGGCGACGCTGTTGTTCGTCACGGGCCTGGTCCACCAGGTCCTGGCGCACCGAATCGTCGGCCGTGCTGAAGGTTTCCCACCACTCGGCCAGGGCCTCGTCGACCTCGCCGGTCTGCGCCCGCAGGCGCATGAAATCGAAGCCGGCGCGGAAACGCGGCTGCTCCACCAGGCCGTAGGGGCCGCTGCCGACCCGCTTCTCAAAGCGCGGCTGCATCAGCCAGATGTCGCGCATGTCGGCGGCCAGCTTGCCACGGCCCGAGACGTCACCGATGCGGCTGTTGAAGGTGTCGTCGATCGCGTCCTGCAGCGCAGCGAACGGCGGCTGGCGCGGGCCCGAGCCCTGGCTGTTGCCGTTCATGCGGCGCTCCCAGCTGCTGTGCACATCGGCCCACAGCACGCAGGCCAGCAGGAAACTGGGCGCCACCGGCTTGCCCTCGCCCACCCGGCGGTCGGTGTCCTGCAGCGCGGCGTTCACCAGCGGCTGCTCGGCCCGCTCCACCACCACGTCCAGCAGCGGGTAGATGCCGCGCGCCAGGCCCAGCAATTTGAGCTGGGCGATGGTGGCCAACGAGTGGCCAGTCTGCAGCAGCTTGAGCATCTCGTCGAACAAGCGGCTTTGGGGCACGTCGGCCAGCAACTGCTGGGAACGAATCAGCGGCTCGGCGGTGCCGGTGTCGAGCTTGAAGCCCAGCGGCGACAGCTTGGCGGCGAAACGCACGGCGCGGATGATGCGCACCGGGTCTTCGCGGTAGCGGGTGGCCGGATCGCCAATCATGCGCAGGGTGCGGGCCTTGGCGTCGGCAATGCCCTGGTGGTAATCGACCACCACCTGGCTGCGCGGGTCGTAGTACATCGCGTTGATGGAGAAGTCACGCCGGGCGGCGTCTTCTTCCATCGGGCCCCAGACGTTGTCGCGCAGCACCCGGCCCGACGCGTCGACCGCGTGTTTCATGCCGGCCAGCTCCTGCTTGCTGGTGCGCTCGTTGCCAGCCACCTGTTCGGCGGCGGCGCTGTCCATGTAGGCGCGGAAGGTCGAGACCTCGATCACCTCGTGTTCGCGGCCCCGGCCGTAGACCACGTGCACGATGCGAAAACGCCGACCGATGATGAAGGCGCGGCGGAACAGCCCCTTGACCTGCTCGGGCGTGGCGTTGGTGGCCACGTCAAAGTCCTTGGGCCGCAGGCCGACCAGCAGGTCACGCACCGCACCACCCACGATGTAGGCCTCAAAGCCGGCCTGCTGCAGGGTGCTGACGACGTTGAGCGCGCGGTCGTCCACCAGCGCGGGGTTGATGCCGTGCACGCTCTGGGGCACGTCTTCGCGTTTGCCGAACTTGGGTTTTTTGCTGCGGCTGCGCGGCGACGCCGTGGCCGCGTCCGGGCCCTTGCCCAGCAGTTTGTCGAGGAATTTCTTGATCATGAAGTCGTGCAGGCCCTGGCGCACCGGCTGGAAAACAGCGCGGCGGCGGGCCGGTTAAAACAGGTGAAGTATGCGCCATCCCCGGGCCACGGCGATGTCGCGCAGGTGAGGCGAGGGGTTGGTGGCCACCGGGTGGGTGGCCTTTTCCAGCAGCGGCAAGTCGTTGGGCGAGTCGGAATAAAAGTGGGTTTCCACCCCGTCCCAGTCCAGGCCGCGGGCCGCCAGCCAGTCGGCCACCCGGGTCACCTTGCCCTCGCGGAACGAGGGCACACCGGCAATCTCGCCGGTGATCCAGCCGTCCGGCCCACGCGCCAGCTCGACGGCAATCAGCTCGCTGACCCCCAGCGCCTGGGCGATGGGCCGGGTGACGAACTCGTTGGTGGCGGTGACGATGACCAGCTGGTCGCCGGCCTGGCGGTGGGCGTCCAGCAGCGCCAGCGCCTGAGGTCGAATGGCCGGCGCAATCACCTCGCGCATGAAGCGGGCGTGGGCCGCCTGCGCCGCCACCGGGCCTTGCAGCCGCGCCGCCTCGGTGGCGAAGCGCACGTAGTCGCGCACGTCCAGCGTGCCGGCCTGGTAGTCGGCGTAAAAGGCCTCGTTGCGGGCCTTGAAGGCCACCGGGTCGGTCCAGCCGATGGCGGTGGTGAACTCGCCCCAGGCGAAGTCGGAGTCCAGCGGCAGCAAGGTGTGGTCGAGGTCGAAAAGAGCCAATTTCATTCTGAACAATCTTCCGGGACGCGCGCTCAGGCGTCGTCCAGCATGGCGCGCACCAGCGGGATGGTGATGGCGCGTTTGGTTTCCAGCGCGTAGGCGTCCAGCCGGTCCAGCAGCTGCACCAGGCTGCCCAGGTCGCGCGAGAAGCGGCTGAGCACGAAGTCGGCCACCTCGGCGGGCAGCGCCAGGCCGCGGCTCTGGGCCTGGCGTTGCAGCACGGCGCGGCGCAGGCCATCGTCGGGCACCTGCAGCTGGAACACATGGCCCCAGCCCAGACGGGTACGCAGGTCGTCGCGCAGCGGCAGGTCGGCCGGGGGCCGGTCGCCGGCGGCCAGCACCGCGCGCGGGTGGCCGTCGGCCGGGTTGCTGGCGTTGACGAACCAGTTGAAGGCCGCATGCTGCTGGGCCGCGCTGTACAGCTGCACCTCGTCCAGCAGCACCACCGACCAGCGCTCGCTGAAGGCGCCGGGGTTGCACACCGAGGCGTCCATCCAGCCGGCCTGCTCGCCGCGCGCCCTCAAGGCCTCGGCCACCGCCTGCAGCAAATGGCTTTTGCCGCTGCCGCTGGCGCCCCACAGGTACACCGGCACCGGCGAGCGGTGCTCGGCACCGCCCTGCTCCTCGCCCAGCCACAGGCCAAGGTGGCGCAGCGCGGCCTCGTTCGGTCCGGCCACGAAATTGGCCAGGGTCGGAGCGGCCGTCAGGCCCACGTCCAGCGCGATCTGTCTCATCGGCGAAGCAAGCGTCAGCCGTTGTACAGCCGGCTGGCCAGGTAGCTGGTGCGCACCCGGCGGATGGCCACCAGCAGCACCGCGCTGGCCGGCAAGGCCACCAGCACACCGACGAAACCGAACAGCTGGCCAAAGGCCAGCAAGGCAAAAATCACCGCCAGCGGGTGCAGGCCGATGCGCTCGCCGACCAGCCGCGGGGTGAGGAAAAAGCCCTCCAGCATCTGACCCGAGCCAAACACCACCGCCACCATCAGCACCGCCTTCAGCGCTCCGCCGCCGTCGCTGGTGAATTCCAGCAGGCCGGCCAGGGTGGCCAGCACCAGGCCGACGCCAAAACCCAGGTAGGGCACAAACACCGCCAACCCGGTGAAGATGCCAATGGGCAGGGCCAGGTCCAGCCCGAACAGCGCCATGCCCAGGCTGTAGAACAGCGCCAGGATCAACATCACCAGCAGTTGGCCACGCAGGTACTGGCCCAGCACCGCGTCGGCCTCGTCGGTGAAGCTGTCGTAGCCGGCCCGCATGTGGCGCGGCACCAGGCCCACCACCTGGTCGACCAGGCGACGCCAGTCCATCAGCAGGTAAAACAACACCACCGGAATCATCACCGCGTTGCCCACAATGGCCAGCGCCACGCTGCCGCCCAGCTTGAGCGAGGACATCAGCGAACCAAACAGGTCTTCGACGTTGGCGTTCAGGTACTTCAGCAGAAAAGCCTTGATGCTGGCCACGTCCAGCGACAGCTTGATGCCGAACTGACCCAGCCAGGGTGTGAGCTGGGTGTTGAGCCGGTCGGCCAGCACCGGCACCTGTTCGCGCAGCAGCGGCAGCTCCTTGGCCAGGATGGGCACCATCAGCAACAGCAGCGACAGCAGCACCAGCAGAAACAGCACCTCGACCACCACCACCACCACCACCCGCGGCAGGCGGGCGCTGCCCAGGCTGGCCAGCCGATCGACCACCGGCGTCAAGGCATAGGCCAGCACCGCTGCCACCACAAAGGGGGTCAGCACCGGCCCCAGCAACCACAGGGCCACCACCGCCAACGAGGCGATGCCGGCCCAGACGAGCGCGCGCTTTTGGGCGGATTGGAGGTGCATGGGGAAATGGCCGGGGGCGAACCCGTAAAATCTGTGCAAATTCTAGTCCGCCACGCCCTGCCGCCTTCCGGCCTCCCCCATGACCACCTCCTCTTCTGCAAACTCCCCCCTCTCCTACAAAGACGCTGGCGTTGACATCGACGCCGGTGATGCCCTGGTGGAGCGCATCAAGCCGCTGGCCAAGAAGACCATGCGCGAAGGCGTGCTGGCCGGCATCGGCGGTTTTGGCGCGCTGTTTGAAGTGCCCAAGCGTTACAAGGAGCCGGTGCTGGTGAGTGGCACCGACGGCGTGGGCACCAAGCTCAAGCTGGCGTTCGAGTGGCAGATGCACGACACCGTGGGCATTGACCTGGTGGCCATGAGCGTCAACGACGTGCTGGTGCAAGGCGCCGAGCCGCTGTTCTTCCTCGACTACTTTGCCTGCGGCAAGCTGGACGTGGACACCGCCGCCGCGGTGGTGGGCGGCATTGCCAAGGGCTGCGAGCTGAGCGGCTGTGCGCTGATCGGCGGTGAAACCGCCGAAATGCCCGGCATGTACCCGGCCGGCGAATACGACCTGGCCGGCTTCGCGGTGGGCGCGGTGGAAAAAGCCAAAATCCTCACCGGCGCCAGCGTGACGCCGGGCGACGTGGTGCTGGGCCTGGCCTCGCATGGCGTGCATTCCAACGGTTTCAGCCTGGTGCGCAAGTGCATCGAGCGCGCCGCGAACCAACTGCCGGCCACGCTGGACGGGATGCCGTTCAAGCAGGCCATCATGAAACCCACCCGGCTGTACGTGAAGAACGTGCTGGCGGCGCTGGCGGCGCACCCCATCAAGGCACTGGCCCACATCACCGGTGGCGGCCTGCTGGAAAACATCCCGCGCGTGCTGCCCGAAGGCATGGCGGCCCACCTGACCAAGGGCAGCTGGCCGCAGACCGAGCTGTTCGCCTGGCTGCAGGCCACCGCCGGCATCGACGACTTCGAGATGAACCGCACCTTCAACAACGGCATCGGCATGGTGGTGGTGGTGGACGCGGCCAGCGCCGCCGCCACGGCCGCCACGCTGCGGGCCGCCGGTGAGCAGGTGTTCGACATCGGTGTCATCGCCGAACGCGGCGCCGGGGCTGCGGTCGAGGTGCGCTGAGGCTTCTCAGCCACCCCGCGGCTTATTTGCCGCTGATTTCTTCCTGGAGCGCCAGGTACTGCGCCAGGCGTGGCCCGCCCAGGGCCACGGCACGGGCGATCGCCGCCGCCGCCTCGCCCTTGTCCCCCGACTCCAGCAGCACCTGCGCCAGGTTGTTCCAGGCGTCGGCAAAGGCCGGGTCGGCCACGGTGGCACGGCGGTAGGCTTGCAGCGCGGCCTCACGCTGGTTCAATGCGTAGGCGGTGTTGCCCGCGCCCAGCAGCAGGGCCCGCTGGTCCGGCCAGCGCTTGAGCGCGGTGGCGTAGGCAGTTTGCGCGGCCTGGGCATTCACCCGCTCCAGCACCGCCACCGCGGCCGCGTAGTCGTCCGCTGTGGCGGTGGCCGGCAGCTCGGTCGGCGGCAAGGCCAGCATGGCCCAGTGCCCGCCACGGGCCCAGGTGCGCTCGAAGGTGAACAGCGACATGTCCAGCCGCTCGGTGACGCCGGAATGCAGTGTCAGCAGGTTGCGGTCGCGGTCGAAGCCGGTCACCACCGCGTAATGCCACAGCGGTGCGAACGAAAAGGTCAGGTTCTGGAACACCACCACCGGATGACCGGCGGCCAACTCGCGCAGCAGGTTTTCGACGCGTGGCGCCAGCACATAGGCTGGCAGGCCCTGACGCCGGGTGGTGGCCAGCATGTCGGCCTGCAGCGAGCCCTCGCGCCCGGGCAAATAGACCTGGTCTTTCAATTCCTCCGGTGTGCGTGGCAGGCCGGCCGCCGTCAACACCATGGCCAGCGCGGCCGGGCCACACTGGTAGGCCTCCTGGGGGAAAAAAGGCACCTGCTCGAGTTGCACCACCGGCGGCAGACCCGCTGGCCAGTCGGCCTCGAGGCTGGCCACCTGCGGTGTGGCACAGCCGCCCAACAGCAAGGCGCAAACAAAAACCCCCGCCAGAGCGGGGGTTCTGATGGCGCGAGGCCAGCGGCTCATCGAACCGATCGGGTGAACGGGAAGACCTTGGTCAGACCCAGGATGTCGGTGATCAGCAGCACGATGAAGATGGTGAAGAAGATGCCCAGCACATCGCCACCGGCCGGGGCCTGGTCGACACGGTTGGCCAGTTGGGCCACTTCAACGTCCGACATGGCCTTGACGCGCTCGGCGGCGGCGCCGCCGTCGATGCCCTGGGCCATCATGGCGTCGCGCACGTCGCTGCGGGCCAGGAAGTTCTCCACCTTGGTGCGGTTGTCAGCGCTGACCTGGCTGCTGACGGCATCTTCGGTGCTGACGATGCGGGCGTTGGCCACCACCGGCAGGCCGGCCGTGGCCATGCAGACGATGAGGGTGGATGCCAGGGCGCGTTTGAACATATTCATGGGAAAACTCTCTTTCGGGGAAACGACCTGCCGGTGCACAGACACGGGCAAAGGTTCCCCAATGTAGTCGAGGGAGGGTGACGGGCACCAGCGTACTTACAAACCGGAACAGTTCAGCTCAGTAACGGGCCACTTGCAGCTTGACACCCAGCGATTTGATGGCCACCAATGCCTGCGCCAGGCCGATGGGCCCGGGCTCGGCCAGTGCCCGCTCCACCGCGTCCAGGTCCACCGCCGCCGCGGTGCCAGGCTTGAGGCTGGCCTTGCGGACCCGTGCGACGACGCGGATGGCGTGCACGATCAGGTGGGGATCGCCGTCGTCGACGGCGGCGTTCAGGTAGGCCACCACATCGTCTTCGGTGTCGATGAACTCGGTGGGGTCGTAGCTCAGGCGGGCGGTCTTGGACATGGCAGGCCGCTCACATGTTGACCGCGAGGCGGTTGGCGAGCTGGATGTCGCGGTCGGTGGTGCGGGTGTCGCCGGCGGTCAGCAGCACCACCTGGCGGTCGCTGGGGCTGGCGAAGTAGACCCGGTAGCCCAGGCCTTGCTCGATGCGCAGCTCGAACAGGCCGGGCTGCACCTCGTGCACATCGGCCGGCAGGCCCAGGTGCAGGCGGTCCACATGCACCTGCACCAAGCCGCGGGCGCGGCGGCCGCGCTGGTCGCGCAGCCACTGCTTGAAATTGGACGTCTGTTGGATCTCGACCATGGGGCGGGAGAAAAGTGAACGGGCGGTTGGCGGGGAGGCCGCTGGGACGGTCGCCGCGGATTCTCGCACAGGGCCTGCAGCGCCCCGCGTGCGATGGCTCAGCTCAGTTCACGCCGCAGTTCGGCCACCCGCTCGGCGATGGCGTCGACGTCCAGCGCCTCTTCGATGTGGCCGATGTAGGTTTCCAGGTCGTCCACCGCCTGCATGGTGTGGCCCTGCTCGGCATGGGCCAGGCCGCGGTCACGGTACTCGGCCCAGGCCTCGGGCATCAGCACGATCAGCCGGTCTTGCACCAGGATCAGGCGCTGCCAGTCTTCCTGGGTTTTGTGCACTTCCTTCAGGTTGCGCAGCATGCGGGCGATGATGTCGCGCGGCGTGGCCGATTGCAGGTACAAGCCCATGGGCACGTCGAACTCGTCGATCAGGCCGCTGCGGCGCTTGTAGGGCTCGAGCCGCTCGGCCAGTTCCTCGCGGCTCAGCGACTGGCCGGTGAAGGGGTCGATCACCACCTGGCCCTTGGGCAAATTCACCTTGACCATGAAGTGGCCGGGAAAGGCCACGCCGCGGGCGTTCAGCCCCAGGCCATGGGCCAGCTCCATCCAAAGCACCGCCAGCGAGATGGGAATGCCGCGCCGGGTGCGCAGCACGGCGTTGATGTAGCTGTTGTCGGGGTCGTAGTAGTCGTTGACGTTGCCGCCAAAACTCAGGTCATGAAAGAAAAACTGGTTCAGTGCCCGCAACCGGGGCAAGGCCGCGGCATCGGCGGGGATGCGGCGCTTGAGCCGGGCCAGCAGTTGGTCCACATCGCCCAGCACCTGCTGCACATCGAGGTCGGGGTACTCGTCCTGGGCCAGACTGACCGCCGCCTCCAGCAACGGAAATTGATCGTCGCTCTGGACCAGCGCGCTGAAGTAGACCAGCGGGGTCGGGGCGGAAAAGCTGAAGTTCATGCGTCTTTCTAATGGACAGTCTGGCCACCGTCAAGCCTAGCGCCGCAGCAGCTGCCGCAGCTTGCACCCGGCCGCCCACAGCGCACCCAAATACAGGCCCGCCCCACCCAGCAACAGCCCGGCCAGCCAGGCAATGCGTGGCAGCCGGCCCAGGGCGGCGCCGGTCCAGTCGACCTGGTCGCCGGACCATTGCAGAAACACCGCCAGCAAGGCACTGGCCGCCACCACCTGCAGCGCCAGCCGGCCCCAGCCCGGGGCCGGGGTGTAGCTGCCGCGGCGCACCAGGCCGATCAGCAGCCACAGCGCATTGACCAAGGCCCCCAGGCCGATGGCCAAGGCCAGCCCGGCATGCTGGAACACCGGCACCAGCGCCAGGTTCAGCAACTGGGTGATGACCAGCACCACCACTGCGATGCGCACCGGTGTGCGGATGTCCTGGCTGGCGTAAAAACCCGGCGCCAGCACCTTGATGGCCACCAGGCCCAGCAGGCCGGCGCCGTAGCCCATCAGCGCGCCGGTGGTTTGCTGCACATCGTGCACGGTGAACGCGCCGTAGTGGTACAGCGTGGCCACCAGCGGCTCGGCAAAGGTCAGCAGCACCACCGCGCTGGGCACCGACAACACCACCACCAGCCGCAGGCCCCAGTCCAGCAGGGCCGAGTAGCGGGCGTCGTCCTGGCTGGCCCGGGCCGAGGCCAGTTGCGGCGTCAGCACCACGCCCAAGGCCACGCCCAGCAGGGCGGTGGGGAACTCCATCAGGCGGTCGGCGTAGCTCAGCCAGCTGACGCTGCCCGGCGTCAGGTGGGAGGCGATCTGGGTGTTGATCAGCAAGGAGATCTGGGCCACGCTGACGCCCAGCAGCGCGGGCAGCATCAGCCGGGCGATGTGGCGGGTGCCGGCGTCGTTCCAGGCGGCGGCCAGTCCGGCACGGCTGAAACGCAGGTGCGGCAACAGGCCCAGCCGGGCCAGGGCCGGCAATTGGGCGGCCAGTTGCAACAGGCCGCCCAGCATCACACCGGCGGCCAGTGCGTAAATCGGCTCGATGCCATGGGCCTTGAAGTAAGGCGCCAGGCCCCAGGCAGCGCCGATCATGGCCAGGTTCAGCAGCACCGGCGTGGCCGCTGGCACGGCGAACCGCTTCCAGGTGTTGAGCACGCCCGAGGCCAGCGCCACCAGCGACATGAAGCCGATGTAGGGGAACATCCAGCGGGTCATGAAGACCGCGGCCTCAAACCCCCGGGGCGACTGCTGCAGGCCGCTGGCCAGCGACCACACCAGCACCGGTGCCGCCGCCACACCCAGCACACAGGTGACCATCAGCGCCAGCACCAGCAAGGTGGCCACCCGGTCGATCAGCAATCGGGTGGCGTCTTCGCCCTGCTGGGCCCGGACGGTGGCCAGCACCGGCACAAAGGCCTGGCTGAAAGCGCCCTCGGCAAACAGCCGGCGAAACAGATTGGGAATACGGAACGCCACATTGAAGGCGTCGGTCATCGCCGAGGCGCCAAAGGTGGAGGCCACCAGCAGCTCCCTCACCAGACCGGTGATGCGCGAGGCCAGGGTGAACAGGGAAACAGTGGACGCGGCTTTGAACAATGACACCGGGGGGAGTTTATGCGCATCGGCCCGGCCCCCTGCCTGCTGGCCCTGGCCGGGGGCGCTGGCGGGCCGGGCCCCAGGGTTTCGCCTATAATGGAAAGCTTTGCTGGCATCATCCTCAATCACAAGGACACACAAACATGGCTACCAAACCCAAGAAAAAGAACCCGCGCCTGGCGTCGGGCCGCAAACGCGTCCGCCAGGACATCAAGATCAACGCCGCGAACACCTCGCTGCGTTCCAAGTACCGCACCGCCGTGAAGAACGTTGAAAAAGCCGTTCTCGCCGGTGACAAGACCAAGGCCACCGAGCTGTTTGCCAAGATGCAAGCCGTGGTGGACACCGTGGCCGACAAGGGCATCTTCCACAAGAACAAGGCCGCTCGCGACAAGAGCCGCCTGAGCTCTAAGGTCAAGGCCCTCGCCTTGGCCGCCGCCTGACCCACAGGTCACACCGCACGCCGGCCAGACCTCTGGCCTGACCGGCGCCGATGAATGGGTGCGCTGCCAGCAAAAGCAAAAAAGCCGTCGCAAGACGGCTTTTTTGTGGGCGCTTGAATCTGGGGGAAAGCCCGCTCAGGGCGAGGTCGAGGCGGTGGACAGGCCACCTGGCAACACCTGCAGGCCGTTGTCGCGGGCGAAGTTCATCACGAAGTCCCAGGCCATGGGCTCGGCGTCGCGCAGGTCACGGTGGACCACCACGCATTTGACGCCGTTCAGGCTGTTGGGCACACACCAGGGGGAGTAGTTCAGTTGGCGGCCCTGCTGGGCGCCACCCGGCCGAAAACCGCTCATCACACCGGCCAGGCGCTCGGCCCAGTCACTGGGGCGAAAGGCTTTGCCGTCCGCGGTTTGTCCGAGGATGACGAATTCTTGGCTGGCGGAGGAAACCATCGGGTCGAGGTGTTGTCGGGCGCTGGCTGCACACCGGGATCGCCAGCCTGCCGCAACGCTCAAGTATTCTATCTTATATAAGACTTGGCCAAACGCCGCCGCACCCCAATGGCGAAGCAGGCCGTCACCCTGCAAGCAAGCACTGCGCCTAAAATTGCCATTGCGGCCCGCCTTTGTCGGGCTGCTTTGTTTTTGGAGCCCCTGCCATGAATGCCGCCGTGCCCTCTTCCGCCGCCATCGCCCTGCCCACCTCGCCACACGTGATGAACACCTACGGCCGTGTGCCGATCGCGATGTCGCATGGCCAGGGTTCGCGTGTCTGGGACGTCAACGGCAAGGCCTACCTGGATGCGCTGGGCGGCATCGCGGTCAACACCCTGGGGCACGCCCACCCCAAGCTGGTGCCCGCGCTGCAGGACCAGATCGCCAAACTGATCCACACCAGCAACTACTACCATGTGCCCGGCCAGGAAACCCTGGCCGCCAAGCTGGTGGCGCTGTCGGGCCTGACCAATGTGTTTTTCTGCTCCACCGGGCTGGAAGCCAACGAGGCTGCGCTGAAGCTGGCGCGCAAGTTCGGCCACGACAAGGGCATTGCACGGCCCGAGATCGTGGTCTATGAAAAGGCCTTCCATGGCCGCAGCATCGCCACGCTGAGCGCCACCGGCAACCCCAAGGTGCAGGCCGGTTTCGGCCCCTTGGTGGAGGGCTTCATCCGCGTGCCCATCAACAACATCGAACAACTCAAGGCCGCCACCGACGGCAATCCCAATGTGGTGGCGGTGTTCTTCGAGGCCATCCAGGGCGAAGGCGGCGTCAACCCCATGCACATGGACTACCTGCGCGAGGTGCGGGCGCTGTGCGACGAACGCGACTGGCTGCTGATGATCGACGAGGTGCAATGTGGCATGGGCCGCACCGGCAAGTGGTTTGCCCACCAGTGGGCCGGCATCCTGCCCGACGTGATGCCGCTGGCCAAGGGCCTGGGCTCGGGCGTGCCCATCGGCGCGGTGGTGGCTGGCCCCAAGGCCGCCCACATCTTCCAGCCGGGCAACCATGGCACCACCTTTGGCGGCAACCCGCTGGCGATGCGGGCTGGCATAGAGACCATCCGCATCATGGAAGAGGACGGTCTGATCGACAACGCAGTGCGGGTGGGCGACCACCTGAAAGCCGCGCTGGCCCGCGAGCTGGCCGGTGTGGACGGCGTGAAGGAAATCCGTGGCATGGGCCTGATGCTGGGCATCGACCTGGCCCGCCCCTGCGGCGCGCTGGTGCAGCGCTGCGCCGACGCCGGCCTGCTGATCAGCGTGACCGCCGACACCGTGGTACGGCTGGTGCCGCCGCTGATCCTCACCGAGGCCGAAGCCGATGAGGTGGTGGCCATCCTGTGCCCGCTGATCAAGGCCTTGCTGGTGGAGACCGCATGAGCGCCCTGCTGCCCAGCGGTGCGCCGCCGCTCAAACACTACCTGCAGTTCAGTGACCTGTCGGCCGACGAGTACCAGCACCTGTTTGCCCGCGCCGCGCTGATCAAGAAGAAGTTCAAGGCCTACGAGAAACACCACTCGCTGGTGGACCGAACGCTGGCGATGATTTTCGAGAAGGCCAGCACCCGCACCCGGGTCAGCTTCGAGGCCGGCATGTACCAGCTGGGTGGCAGCGTGGTCCACCTGACCACCGGCGACAGCCAGCTGGGCCGGGCCGAGCCCATCGAAGACAGTGCCAAGGTCATCAGTCGCATGGTCGACCTGGTGATGATCCGCACCTACGAGCAGACCAAGATCGAGCGCTTTGCCGCCCATTCGCGGGTGCCGGTCATCAACGGCCTGACCAACGAGTTCCACCCCTGCCAGATCCTGGCCGACATCTTCACCTACCTCGAACACCGGGGAGAAATTGCCGGCAAGGTCGTGGCCTGGGTGGGTGACGGCAACAACATGGCCAACACCTGGCTGCAGGCCGCCGAACTGCTGGGCTTCACCGTGCACCTCAGCACCCCCAGCGGCTACGAGGTCGACCAGTCGGTGGCCGGCCTGCGCTCGAACGGCAGCTACAAGATTTTCAAAAACCCGCACGAGGCCTGTGCCGGCGCCGACCTGGTGACCACCGACGTCTGGACCAGCATGGGTTACGAGGCCGAGAACGAGGCCCGCAAAAAGGCCTTTGCCGACTGGTGTGTGGACGCCGACATGATGCGCGCCGCCAAGCCCGACGCGCTCTTCATGCACTGCCTGCCGGCCCACCGCGGCGAAGAAGTCAGCGCCGAAGTGATCGACGGCCCGCAGTCGGTGGTCTGGGACGAGGCAGAAAACAGGATGCATGTGCAGAAGGCGCTGATGGAATACCTGTTGCTCGGCCGCGTGGCCTGATGCTGGACTGCCAGAGCTGCGGCGCCTGCTGCGCCAGCTTCCGGGTGGACTTTGCCGTCTACGAAATGGAAGACATGGGTGGCCAGGTGCCACGTGGGCTGGCGGTGGACCTGAACGGCAGCACCTGCCGGATGCGCGGCACCGACCATGTGCCGGTGCGCTGCGCCGCACTCACCGGCAAGCTGGGCGAGAAAGTGGCCTGCGGCATCTACGAGTGGCGGCCCTCGCCCTGCCGCGAATTCGAGGCTGGTAGCCATGCCTGCGGCATCGCCCGGGTGCGCCACGGCCTGCCGGCCGAATAGGCCCGCAGACGCGGCTCAGCCGCCACCACGCCGGGTGTAGGCATCGAACCGCTCGATGAATGCGCGCCGCTCTGCGGCCTCGCAGCCCTGGAAAGCAATCTCCAGCCGCAGCCGCTGGATGCGCATCAGCGCGATGCGGCGCGGCGGCAGCACGGTCCAACGAAATCGCACCTGGCCTCCGCCCGCCAAGGTCAGCTCGCAGCCGTCCTCCAGCCAGCGCAAGGGCCGCAGCCCTGTGGCCTGCGGCATCCAGCGCACCAGGTCGTCCGGCGTGCAGCCCATGTCGCGGCTGAGCCGCTCGGGCACCTCGCCGGTGGGCTGAACCATCAGCCGCCCGCGATCGGTGGCCAGACGGCCAGCACGTCGCCCGCCGTCAGAACCCGGTTGGCGCGCAGCTCGGGCGCGATGTAGTGGCCGTTGACCAGCACCAGATGCACCAGCTTGGGCGGCATGTTGAAGCGGTCGATGACCTGCTGCACCGTGCTGCCCTCGTCCACTGGCAGGCTGAGTTGGTTGTGGCGGGCCCCCGGGGGCAGGTAGTCGGTGAGCGTGGCGAATAGCTTGAAGGTGATGTCCATCGGCCCGTTATACCCGGCTGGCGCGCGAGGCCCAGGCATCCTGCGACTGGGCGCAGGAGAGGTAGGCCTGCATCACCTTGGTCGGGTCCTGCAGCAGGGTGTCACGCCAGTGGCCCAGCTTCACGCGGCCCTGCACCAGGCCACGCAACACACCCACATGCTCGGTCCAGCCCAGGCTGGTGGCGCCGATCAGCACATCGTCCTGGAACTCCAGTCGCAAATACTTGAAATTTGCATCGTCCACATGCTCGACATGCTGGCCACCTTGTTCGGCCTTGGCGCCCCACCACTGGCCGAACGACGCGGCGATCAGGCCCAGCGTGTCCAGCACGTTCATCGCCAGGCTGCCCTGGGACGCGGTGCTGCCGCCGCACATGTTGAGCGCGGCGATGCGGGCCTCGTCGGCCGCGGCCGGCTGGATCATGTTGAGGCTGCGCTCACCGGTGGAGAAGTCCACCGCGTTGATCACATCACCGGCGGCAAACACGCCGGGCACGTTGGTGCGCATCTGCGCGTCCACCAGAATGCCGTCCTTGCAGTCGATGCCCGAGCCTTCCAGAAACTCCAGGTTGGGCTTGACGCCGGTGGCCACAATGACCACATCCACCTCGATCTGCTGGCCGGTCGACAGCTGGGCCACGATGGCGCCCGAAGCTGGCTTGTCCATGCCCAGAAGACCCGCCACCTTGGACAGCAAACCGCCGCCCGACGCGCCACTCTGCAGCGACTCGACTTTGGCGTCGGTCACCACCTGCACGCCCCGCATGATGCACCAGGCCTTGATCATCGCGCCGGCCTTCTCGGTCATCATGCGCGGCACCATGCGATTGCCCATCTCGACCACGGTGAGCTGGCCGCCCTCGCCTTTGACGCGCTGGGCCAGCGCTTCCATGATGATGCAGCCGATGAAGCCGGCGCCCATCTGCAGCACCCGCGAGCCGGGCTTGACCTGGGCCATGATGGCCCGGGCGTCGGCCAGCGTCCAGCAGGTGTGCACATTGGGCTGGTCCAGACCGGGAATGGGCGGGCGCACCGGGCGGGCGCCGGTGGCAATCAGCAGGCGGTCATAGCCCTGCTGGCTGCCGTCCGACAGCTGAATCTGACGGGCAGCGGTGTCGACTTGGGTGGCCCGCAGCCGCTTGAGCTGGATGCCCAGCTTGGCAAAGTGCTCGGCGCCCTTGCGCAAATGGGTGCCCTGCTCTGCCACCTGACCGATCAGCAGGTAAGGGATGGCCATGCGCGAATAAGGCGCCTCGTCTTCTTCACCGATCAACACCACCTCGTCGGTGGGCGCCAGTTTGCGGATGGTTTCTGCGGCGATCACGCCGGCCGGGCCCGCGCCCAAGATCACATGTTTCATGTTCAAACTCCTCATTCCCATGAAAAAGGGGCGCCAGCCAGCGCCCCTCTGATGCAGTCGCTCTCAAAAACAGAGCGTCACAGACCCAGGCGAGCACGGGTCTCGTCGGTGGGCACCCCTTCGGCATCCCAGCCACGGATTTCGTAGTACTTGGGCAGCATGATGTCCAGGCGGTTGACGCTGCCTTTGGACGCGCCGGTCTTGGCGGGTTCGGTCAGCAGACGCTTGGGCAGGTTGTCGTCCTTCTTGCTCAGGCCGGCCGCCAGGTTGAACTGCTTTTCCATGTTCCAGATGCGTTCACCGATGTGTGTCAGGTGCTCCACCGTGTACTCCTCACCGCAGGCGGCCTGCAGCTGCGGTGCGACGTCGGCCAGCGTCCAGGCGAAGCTGGTGAAGATGCAGATGCCGGCGGCGTCAAACGCGGCGGTGGCGTCCTGGAAGGCCTTGACCAGTTCGGGCTTGCCTTCGTGTTCGGCCGGCTCGGTCTTGACCGGAATGCCCAGCACTTCCGAGGCGATGGTGTAGCCGCGCAAATGGCAGGCGCCACGGTTGCTGGTGGCATAGGCCAGGCCGATGCCCTGGATGGCGCGACCGTCGTAGGCCGGGAACTCCTGGCCTTTGACGCTCATCGACAGGTCGGGATGGCCGTACTTGGTGCACAGGCGGCGGGAACCTTCGCCGATCTCCTTGCCAAAGCCTTCGCTCTTGCCGGTGATCTCGGCAAAGTAGGCCAGGGCCTGGGCGGAGCCGAACGGCGCCTCGATGCCCAGCTGCTCCTTGGTCAGCACGCCCATCTCGTACAGCTCCATCACCGCACCGACGGTGGCGCCGAAGGAGATCGGGTCCATGCCGTACTCGTTGCACAGCATGTTGGCGTACTGCAGCGCTTCCAGGTCGTTGACGCCGTTGGCCGCGCCCAGCGCCCAGGCGGCTTCGTACTCCAGACCGCCGGAAGCGTCGTGGTACTTGGGTTTGTCCTTCACGGTGAAGTGGCCGGGGTCCATCTTGGAGATGCGGCCGCAGGCGATGGTGCAGCCAAAGCAGGCCTGGTTGGTCACCAGGTGCTTTTTGCCATCGGTCTCGCGCGGCGTGCCCATGGCTTCGGCCGAGATGTCCTTGGCGCCATCGAACTGCACGTCCTGGTGGTTGCGGGTGGGCAGGCCACCGATTTCGTTGATGACGTTCATCAGCACCTGGGTGCCGTAGGCCGGCAGGCCCTGGCCGGTGACCGCGTTGTCCTTCAGCACCTTGTTGGCCGCCGTCACGGCGCCAAAGAAGGCCTTGCTGTCACGGATGTTGCCCACGCCCAGCGTGCCACGGACGGCAATCGCCTTGAGGTTTTTGCTGCCCATCACGGTGCCCACACCCGAGCGGCCAGCCGCGCGGTGCAGGTCGTTGACGATGGCGGCGTACAGCACGCCGTTTTCACCGGCCGGGCCGATGCCCGAAACGCGGATCAACGGATCCTGGTGCTTGGTCTTGATGGCCGGCTCGGTCTCCCAGACGCTCTTGCCCCACAGCCCGGCGGCGTCGATCAGTTGCACCTGGTCGTTCTGGATCAGCAGGTACACCGGCTTGGGCGACTTGCCCTCGACGATGACCATGTCCCAGCCGGCCGACTTCAGCTCGGCGCCGAAATAGCCGCCCGAGTTGGAGCAGGCGATGGCACCGGTCAGCGGGCTCTTGGTGACCACGGTGTAGCGGCCGCCGGTGGACACCATGGTGCCGGTCAGCGGGCCGGTGGCCCAGATCATCTTGTTGTCGGGCGACAGCGCGTCGACCTTGGGGTCGATCTCGCTGGTCAGGTATTTCGAGGCCAGGCCGCGCGAGCCGATGTAGGCGCGGGCCCAGTCCATGTTGAGCGGTTCGCTCTTGCAGGTGCCAGCGGTCAGGTTGACGCGCAGGATTTTGCCAGTCCAGGTCATGGGGGGTCTCCGTTTTCAGGGCAATCAGGTTTGAGCGCCAGTGGTGGTCTTGGCCGCCCACTGCTTCATGCGGTCGAGGCCGGTCCAGTTGGCGTCGATGTAGGTGATGGCGCCGGTCGGGCAGGCATCGGCACAGGCCGGCTCGCCGCCGCACAGGTCGCACTTCTGCACCTTGCCGGTTTCCTGCACGTAATTGATGGTGCCGAAGGGGCAGGCGATGGTGCACACCTTGCAACCCACACAGGTCGACTCGTTGACCACCTTGGCGCCGGTCAGCTTGTCCAGCGTGATGGCTTCCACCGGGCAGGCGTGCAGACACCAGGCCTCGTCGCACTGGGTGCAGGTGTAGGGCACCTTCTTGCCGGTCTCGTGGAAATCGAACACCTTGATGCGCGACTTGGCGGTAGAGAACACGCCGTAGTTTTCATAGCTGCACGCCATTTCGCACTGCAGGCAGCCGGTGCACTTTTCGGCGTTGATGTGCAAGACCTTTTCCATCCGCAACTCCTTCTGTTTTGACCGATGTCTTATGAACTTACGTGCATACGATTTTAGGAAACGGGAGCCCATAAAGCCAGTCTCAGGAATACCCTAGCGGAGCCGCGTGCCACAGTGGATCAATTTGAGACACATCGTGAAAAATTGCCGCGTACAGGTGTTCCACGTCGTGACAACTGATTCAAATCAGAGTGTCACCCTGTGCGGCAGTGACACCTGGCACACCTCAGTGCGGCCGGCGGGCTGCGCGCAATTTGCGGTAAATGGTGTTGCGGCTGATGCCCAGCGTGCGGGCCGCCAGGGCCACATTGCCGGACGCCGCGGCAATGGCCGACTGCACACTTTGCAACGTCACTGCTTTCAGTGTGGTCGCATTGCCCAACGGCGGGGCGATGGTGGCCACCCGCGCGGCTGGCGCCGGGGCAGGCAAGGCGGCCGGCGCCGCCCACTCGGCATCCGTGGGACGCAACTGCCCCAGGGCGTACCAGTTGTGCCAGCTGAAACGGGCCTGCAGGTACAGGCTCACGCCCTGGGGTGTGACCAGGTGCAGCGGGCCGTGGTGGCCGCGCCGGAAATGCATCACCAGGGCCCCGAGCGAGGTGCCCAGCAGCGTGTCGACCGTGGTGCGGCGCAGGCTGGCGCTGCTGAGCCCGAACAGCGCCTGCGCGCTGCGGTTGGTGCCCATCACCGTGCCGTCCTGCCCCACCACCAGCAAGGCCTCCATCAGCGTGCCAATGCACTCAGGGCGGCTGTGCAATTGCAGCAGCAACTCGGTGTGGCAGCTGTCGGTGAGCCAGTGGTTCTCGATCATGCGGGCCGACATGGTCACCAGGCCCAGCGTGTGGGCGTGGTAGGAGCGCTGGTCACCGGTGACGTCCAGCACCCCCAGCACATCGCCACGCGGGTCAAAAATGGGGGTGGCCGAGCAGGTCAGCGTCTGGTTGACACGCATGAAATGCTCGTTGGCGTGAACCCGGATCGCCTCTTCTTGGATCAGCGCCGTGCCAATGGCGTTGGTGCCCTGCACCGCCTCTGACCAGTCCATGCCGGGGGAAAACGCCATCCGGGCCGGCCGGACCAGGAAATCGTCGTAGCCCACCGCGTGCAGCATGTGGCCCTGGGCGTCGGCCAACGCCACCATGCTGCGGGTGGCGTGGATCTGGTCCAGCAGCAGATCCATCACCGGCGTGGCATGCTTGTGCAGGCGGCGGTTGCGTTCCGGCGCCATCAGCGCCGACGGACCCAGCACCGCGTGGCGGGGCGGGCCCACCGGGTCCAGACCCAGGCTGGCACAGCGCTGGTGCGAACGGGCGATGACGTCGGCGTGGGTCACCAAGGCATCGGAAAAAGGCTCGGTCATGGCGTCATGGCACCGCGGGCTGCCGTTGGGTCGGTTGGGTTGAACTGACCTCATTAAAGCAAGCAGCGGGCCTGATCAGGGCTTGTACCGCTTCGGTACAACCAAGGCGTGTCCATGACGCGCCCGCCGGTCCAGCGCATCGCCAGGTTGCGGGCCCAGCGCAGCGGGCCCTGGGCATGGAACAGGCGGCCATTGCGCTGGGCCTTGGCCTGCACCCGGGCGTTGCGGCGCCAGCGGGTTTGGGCATAGCGCTGCAGCGCCAGCGGCAGATCGTCCGGCTGAACGGTCAGGCAGCTGGCCAGAGCGTCGGCATCTTCCAGCGCCATGGCGGCGCCCTGGGCCAGGTAGGGCCGCATCGGGTGGGCAGCGTCGCCCAGCAAGGCCACCCGTCCCTGCGCCAGGGCCTGGCCTGACTGCAGGGCGGGCCGGTCGTGCAACACCCAGCGGGTCCAGGCCGGTGCGGCTTCCAGCAGCGCCTGCAGGCTGGGGTGAATGCCTGGCATCGCGGCCAGCAGGCTGGCGCTGTCGCTGGCCTGGGTCCAGCCACGGGAGTGGTTGCTGTCAGCGGGCGGCAGGCCATGCACCACCGCCACCAGGTTGAAGGCCTGACCGGCCCGCACCGGGTAGCCCACCACATGCAGGCGGGGCCCCAGCCAGACCGTCACCGCGTCGCGCGGCGGGCCGGCCGGCAGATGGTTCATGGGCAACAAGGCCCGGTAGGCCAGGTGGCCGGTGGGCCGGGGCAGGCCGTCGGCCAGCAGCTGGGCGCGCACCTGGCTCCACAGGCCGTCACAACCCAGCAGGGCCGGGGCCTGGTGGGCCTGGTCCATTCCAAGGTGATTCCGGCCTTGGGCCACCACCCCATCGCCTTCATTGGCGATGGATTGCAGCGCAAAACCGGTGTGCATCGCAGGCCCCACGGCCTGCACCGCGGCCAACAGCAAGCCATGTAAGTCGGCCCGGTGGATGCACAGGTAATCGGCGCCGTAGCGGGCCCGCATCGCATCGCCCAGCGGCAGTTGGCCCAGCAGGCGACCGTCGTGGGCGTCTCTGGCCTGCAGCCGCTGCGGCATGGCGGCCAGCGCACGCAGGCCGGCGCCCAGGCCCCAGCCGTCCAGCAGCCGCACCGCGTTGGGCCCGAGCTGAATGCCCGCCCCCACCTCGCCGAAGGCCGGCGCCTGTTCCAGCACCGTCACCGGGCGGCCGCTGCGGGCCAGGGCCAAGGCGGCGCCCAGGCCGCCAATGCCGGCACCGACGATCAACACCGCAGCCGGACTGGCAAGGGCCATGGGGCGGCGCGTCAGCCGTGCTGGCGTTCGAAGTCTTGCAGGTAGGCCGCCAGGGCCTGCACACCCTCGATGGGCATGGCGTTGTAGATCGACGCCCGCATGCCACCCATCACGCGGTGGCCCTTGAGCTGCACCAGGCCGCTGGCTTGCGCGCCGCGCAAAAAGGCCTCGTCGAGCGAGGTGTCGTGCAGCTTGAAGGGCACATTCATCAGCGAGCGGTCTTCGGGCGCCACCGGACTGCTGTAGAAGCCGCTGGCGTCGATCTGCCCGTACAGCAGGGCGGCCTTGGCGCGGTTGCGCTGCTCCATCACCGCCAGCCCTCCCTGGTCCTTGATCCACTGGCAGACCAGGCCCAGGATGTAGATCGCGTAGGTGGGCGGGGTGTTGAGCATGGAGTCGTGTTCGGCCTGCTGGCCGTAGTCGAACACCGAGGGCGTGGTGGGCAGGGCCCCGCCCAGCAGGTCGTCGCGGACGATCACCACGGTCAGGCCCGACGGGCCCATGTTTTTCTGCGCGCCACCGTAGATCAGGCCGTAGCGGCTGACATCGATGGGCCGGGACAGGATGTTGGACGACATGTCGGCCACCAGCGGCACGGCGCCGGTGTCGGGCGTCCAGTGGTACTCCACACCGCCGATGGTTTCGTTGGCACAGATGTGCACGTAGGCGGCGTTCGGGTCTAGCCGCCATTCGGCCTGTTTGGGCACATGGCTGAAGCGGCTGCTCTCGGCCGTGGCCGCCACGTTGACGCGGCAGAAATGCCCGGCCTCCTCGATGGAGCGCTTGGACCATTCGCCGGTGTGGATGTAGTCGGCACTGGTCTTGCCACGCAGCAAATTCATCGGCACCAGGGCGTTCTGGCCGATCGCTCCGCCCTGCAAAAACAGCAGCTTGTAGTTGTCGGGAATGGCCAGCAGTTCACGCAGCAGGCTTTGCGCCTGGGCATGGATGCCCATGAACTCCTTGCCGCGGTGGCTCATTTCCATCACCGACATGCCCGAACCCTGCCAGTCGAGCATCTCGGCGGCGGCCTGGCGCAGCACGGTCTCGGGAAGGGTGGCCGGGCCGGCGCTGAAATTGAAGACGCGGGACATCAAGGGAACTCCATGGAGGGCAAAGGACAAGCATACAAGAAACCCCTCCCGCTTCTGGTACGGCGCCGCCCTCAGGGCAGACGCTATGGACCGAAGGCAGCGCCGTCGCTAGGATGCGCGTACAACAAAAGGGTGACACCCATGAACCAGGCCGAGAGAGACATCAGCCGCCGATCCTGTCTGGTCGGTCTGGCCACCCCGCTGCTGGGACTGGCATCCGCACAGGCCCAGCCGGCCAGTGGCAGGGAGATTCTGATCGGCCGCAGCCTGCCGCAGAGCGGGCCCATGGTGCCGGTGGTGACCGGTTTCATCGAGGGCGAGGCGGCCGCCATCCGCGACGCCAACGCCGCTGGCGGGGTGCAGGGCCGGCCAATCACGCTGGTGCTGGCGGACGACGCTTTTGACGGCCAGCGCGCGCTGCAGAACGCCCAGGACCTGGTGGAGAAAAAGGGCGTGATCGCACTGTTTGGCGTGATCGGCACCGAGCCGGTGGCCGCCACCCTACCCTATGCGGCCGAAAAGAAAATCCCGCTGATCGCTGCCTACACCGGCAGCCCGGCTTTGCGGGTCAAGCCCCACCCGACCTTTTTCACCACCCAGGCCAGCTACATCGACGAGTTGCAGAAGATCGTCCGCAACCTGGTCACCTTGCAGTCGTCGCGCATCGCCATCGCCTACCAAGAAAACGGATTCGGCAAGCTGCTGCTGCCCTATGCGCAAAAAATCATCACCGACGAGGGCGGCACGGTGGTCGGTGCTGTGTCGGTGGACAACGCCGGCAGCAACGCCGAAGCCCAGGCCAAAGCGCTGGGCGCTCAGCGGCCCAACGCCGTCATTCTGATTGCCGCCGGGCCCTCGGTGGTGGCCTGGGTCAAGGCCTGCAAGGCGCAGATCGGCGTGCCGGTCTACACCTTCTCGCTGTCGGCTTCGGTGGCCACGGTCAAGCAGTTGGGCGACGACGCCCGGGGCCTGGCGGTGGCGCGGGTCGTGCCCTACCCCTGGCAAGGCGTGACCTCACTGGTGCGCGATTTCCAGAACTCGATGCGCCGCAACGGTGGCCTGCCGGTCGACTACGACCGGCTGTTTGGCTACATCAACGGCCGGGTGCTGGTGGAGGGCTTGCGCGCCGCCGGCCGTGAGGTCACGCCGGCCTTGCTGACGGCGGCCATGGAGCGTCTGGGCCGGTTGGACCTGGGCGGTTACGCGATGAACTTCTCCCCCGCCAACCACCATGGCTCCAGCTATGTGGACATCACCGTGGTCGGCCCCGGCGGCAAGCCGCTGAAATGAAAAAAGGCGGCCCGCAGGCCGCCTTTTTTGTCACCGGCGCCAGGGCGCCGGTGTGCGGGGGATCAGGCCCCCACGGTCGCTGCCGCGTCCTTGTACTCGTCGATCTGGTCGAAGTTCAGGTACTGGTAAATCGACGCGCCGTCCTTGTTCACCACACCCATGGCTTCGTGGTACTCGGCCACGGTGGGGATCCTGCCCAGCTTGGAGGCGATTGCCGCCAGCTCGGCCGAGGCCAGGAACACGTTGGTGTTCTTGCCCAGGCGGTTGGGGAAGTTGCGGGTGCTGGTGGAGACCACGGTGGCGCCCTCACGCACCTGGGCCTGGTTGCCCATGCACAGCGAGCAGCCGGGCATTTCGGTGCGGGCACCGGCGGTGCCGAAGGCGGCGTAATGGCCTTCCTTGATCAGCTCGCTCTCGTCCATCTTGGTCGGCGGGGCCACCCACAGCTTGACCGGAATGTCGCGCTGGCCGCCCAGCAGCTTGGCCGCGGCACGGAAATGGCCGATGTTGGTCATGCACGAACCGATGAAGGCCTCGTCGATCTTGGTGCCGGCCACTTCAGACAGGGTCTTGGCATCGTCCGGATCGTTGGGGCAGCACAGGATGGGTTCCTTGATGTCGGCCAGGTCGATCTCGATGACGGCGGCGTATTCGGCGTCCTTGTCGGCTTCCAGCAGGCTGGGGTTGGCCAGCCAGGCCTCGACCTTCTGGATGCGGCGCTCCAGCGTGCGCTTGTCTTGGTAGCCGTCGGCGATCATGTTCTTCATCAGCACCACGTTGCTGGTGAGGTATTCCTTGATCGGCTCGGGGTTGAGTTTGATGGTGCAACCGGCGGCCGAGCGTTCGGCCGACGCGTCGGACAGCTCGAACGCCTGCTCAACCTTCAGGTTGGGCAGGCCTTCGATTTCCAGCACGCGGCCGGAGAACACGTTCTTCTTGCCGGCCTTGGCCACGGTCAGCAAACCGGCCTTGATGGCGTACAAGGGAATGGCGTGCACCAGGTCACGCAGCGTGACGCCGGGCTGCATTTCGCCCTTGAAGCGCACCAGCACCGATTCGGGCATGTCCAGCGGCATCACGCCGGTGGCCGCACCAAAAGCGACCAGACCGGAGCCGGCCGGGAAGCTGATGCCGATGGGGAAACGGGTGTGCGAGTCACCGCCGGTGCCCACGGTGTCGGGCAGCAGCAGGCGGTTCAGCCAGCTGTGGATCACGCCGTCGCCCGGACGCAGGGCCACGCCGCCGCGGTTGCTGATGAAGGCCGGCAGTTCGCGGTGGGTCTTGACGTCCACCGGCTTGGGGTAGGCCGCGGTGTGGCAGAAGGACTGCATCACCAGGTCGGCCGAGAAGCCCAGGCAGGCCAGGTCTTTCAGCTCGTCCCGGGTCATCGGGCCGGTGGTGTCCTGCGAGCCCACGGTGGTCATCTTGGGTTCGCAGTAGGTGCCGGGGCGCACGCCCTGGCCTTCCGGCAGACCGACCGCGCGGCCGACCATCTTCTGCGCCAGCGTGAAGCCGGCCTGGGTGGCGATGGGCGCCTGCGGCAGGCGGAACAGCGTGGACACGGGCAGGCCCAGGAACTCGCGAGCCTTGGCGGTCAGCGAGCGGCCGATGATCAGGTTGATGCGGCCGCCGGCGCGCACTTCGTCGAACAGCACGTCGTTCTTGAGCTTGAACTCGACCACGGTTTCGCCGTTGCGCACGATCTTGCCGTCGTAGGGCAGGATGTCGACCACATCACCCATTTCCAACTTGGACACGTCGACTTCGATCGGCAGCGAGCCGGAGTCTTCCTGGGTGTTGAAGAAAATGGGGGCAATCTTGCCACCCAGCGTCACGCCGCCGAAGCGCTTGTTCGGCACAAAGGGGATGTCCTGGCCGGTGGCCCAGATCACGCTGTTGGTGGCCGACTTGCGGCTGGAACCGGTGCCCACCACGTCGCCCACATAGGCCACCAGGTGGCCCTTTTTCTTCAGGTCGTCGATGAACTGCATGGGGCCGCGCTTGCCGTCTTCTTCGGGCTTGAAGGCCGCGTCGGGGCGGGTGTTCTTCAGCATGGCCAGGTAGTGCAGCGGGATGTCGGGGCGGCTCCAGGCGTCGGGCGCGGGAGACAGGTCGTCGGTGTTGGTTTCGCCGGGCACCTTGAACACGGTGACGGTGATCTTCTTCTCGACTTCGGGGCGGGTGGTGAACCACTCGGCGTCGGCCCAGCTCTGCATGACTTCCTTGGCCTTGGCGTTGCCGGCCTTGGCCTTCTCGGCGACGTCGTTGAAGAAGTCGAACATCAGCAGGGTTTTCTTCAGGCCTTCGGCGGCCACGCTGGCGACTTCGGCGTCGTCCAGCAGCTCGATCAGCGGGTGCACGTTGTAGCCACCCACCATGGTGCCCAGCAGCTCGGTGGCCTTGGCCTTGGAGATCAGGGCCACCTTCAGGTCGCCATGGGCCACAGCGGCCAGGAAGCTGGCCTTGACCTTGGCGGCATCGTCCACACCCGGGGGCACACGGTGGGTCAGCAGGTCGAGCAAAAAGGCGTCTTCGCCAGCCGGCGGGGCCTTGATCAGATCGATCAGCTCGGCGACCTGCTTGGCCTCCAGCGGCAGCGGCGGAATGCCCAGGGCAGCGCGCTCGGCAACGTGGGCGCGGTAGGTGTCAAGGAAAGGCGACGTCATGTTTTTCTCCAAACAACGTAAAAAAATCGGTGAACGGGTGGGTGGGGCCGGGTTACCTGACGGCGGCCGCCGGCTGGGCCGTGGCGGGGGCCAGGGGCTCAAGCACGCTTTGTGCCGGCGTGATCTTCAGCTGCTGGGCCACCAGCGCCTGCTGCGGGCTGACACATTCGTCGGCCAGCCGCTGGCCCAGCTTCTGGTTCAGCAGCATGGACTTGTTGCCCAGCTGCATCCACACCGCGCCGGCCCTGGGGTCTTCCAGGCGAATGGCACCGGTGGTGGTGGGGATGGGCGCCATGCGGTAGCTGACCTTCTTGGCCTGCACATTGAAGTAACCGGGCGTCTTGGGGTCGGCGGTGACGGTGACGGCCGCACCCAGTTCGCAGGGCAGCACGCCGGTGTGCACCTTTTCGGCAATGGCCAGCTCGGCCGGCGTCAGCGCGGCATCGGCCGCCTCGATGCCGGCGGCCATGTTCTTGGCTGTGCTGGTGATCTCGGTGCGGCTGGCGCTCTTGGGCGGTGCCTTAGGCTTGGGCTGAGCCTTGGCCACCGGCTTGCCGGCCGCCTCGGTCTTGGCGGGCGTTTCGGCCAGCGCCAGCGCCGAGGCCGACACCATCAGCAGGGAAAGCAGCGTCTTTTGCATGGTTTGTCTCTTGGTCTGTTGTCAGTGAATGGGGGCAAAAAAAGCCAGAACTTCGGCCGGCAAGGGGCGCCCCGTCTGGTGGGCCCGCTCCAACACCTGCCAGAAGTAACGGTAGCTGGCCCGGTCGTGCAGGCGGCCGGCCATGCTCACCGGGCCCCAGCCTGCCTGCTGGGCGGCCAGGATCAGGGCCGCCGCTTCGTGGATTTCGTTTTCGCCCGGGGCGAAAGCCTCCAGTATGGGCCGAATCTGCAAGGGGTGGATGCTCCACATGCGCAAATAGCCCAGTTCCAGCGCGGCTTTCTGGGCCGCCGACCGCACCGCCGCGGTGTCGTTGAATTCGGTCACCACGCAGTGCGACGGCACCTTGCCATGGGCGTGGCAGGCCTCGGCGATGTCCAGCTTGGCCCGCAACACCAGCGGGTGGCTGAACTGGCCAGCGCTGGCCATGCCCTGGGCCGGAATGGCGCCGCCATGGCTGGACACAAAATCCATCAGGCCAAAACTCAGCGAAGCCACCCGGGGATGGGCCGCGATGTCGAAAGCCCGGTGCACCGCCGCCGGCGATTCGATCAGCACATGCAGGGGGAGCTGGGAGGCACCGGCCGCGTCCAGCGCGGCGACGGCACGCACCACATCGGCCACGCTGTCGACCTTGGGCACCATCAGGTGCGTCAGCCGACCGCCGGCCTGGCCGGCGATGGTGGCGATGTCTTGTTCAAAAGCGGGGTGGTCGGTGGCATGCACACGCACACCGACGCGGGCCTGGGGTGCGGCGGCCTGGGCCAACGCCACCACCAGGCCGGCATGGTCGGCTTCGCCCCCCACAGGAGCGCCGTCTTCGCAGTCCAGCGTGACGTCGAAGACGCAGGCGCCGAACTCCTCGGTCATCTCGGCCTGCAGCTGCAGGCTTTTGCGCATGCGCGCTTCAACGCCGCTGTAGTGGTCACACACAGGCAACCGAACCGCCCCCGCCTGGGCTCCGAGCAGGATGTCGCGGGGGTGGTTCATTCAGCAGCAGCGGTTCGGGCCGTCGCGAGCGGCGCGCGGGCGAGGCGCGGGTGGCGGGCAACCGGAATGCACTTGAGGTGCATGAGGATTGCCCGACGGGACCCGCAACAACGCCCCCGCGTCGCGCAGCAGGCCATCAGAGCAGGTGCTTGACGCCGTCTTGCTCACCCTGCAGCTCGGCCAGGGTCTTGTTGATGCACTCTTGCGAGAAGGCATCGATGGGCAGGTCCATGACCAGCTTGTACTCGCCGCCTTCGCAGGTGACGGGGTAGCCGAACATGACTTCCTTGGGGATGCCGTATTCGCCGTTGGACGGCACACCCATGGTGACCCACTTGCCGTTGGTGCCCAGGGCCCAGTCGCGCATGTGGTCAATGGCAGCGTTGGCGGCCGAAGCAGCCGACGACACACCACGGGCGGCGATGATGGCCGCGCCACGCTTGCCCACGGTGGGCAGGAAGACGTCGCTGTTCCAGACGGCGTCGTTGATCATGTCCTTGACCGAAGCGCCGTCGATCGTGGCGAAGCGGTAGTCGGCGTACATGGTGGGCGAGTGGTTGCCCCACACGGCCAGCTTCTCAATGGAAGCCACCGGCTTGCCAGTCTTGGCGGCCAGTTGCGAGGCGGCGCGGTTGTGGTCCAGGCGCAGCATGGCGGTAAAGTTCTTGGCCGGCAGGTCCGGGGCCGACTTCATGGCGATGTAGGCGTTGGTGTTGGCGGGGTTGCCAACCACCAGCACCTTGACGTTGCGCGAAGCCACGGCGTTCAGGGCCTTGCCCTGGGCGGTGAAGATCTGGGCGTTGGCGGCCAGCAGGTCGGCGCGTTCCATGCCGGGGCCGCGGGGACGGGCACCCACCAGCAGGGCGTAGTCGGTGTCCTTGAAAGCTTCCAGCGGGTTGCTGTGGGCTTCGATGCCGGCCAGCAGCGGGAAAGCGCAGTCTTCCAGTTCCATGATCACGCCCTTCAGCGCGTTCTGGGCCTTCTCGTCGGGAATTTCCAACAGTTGCAGGATGACGGGCTGATCTTTGCCCAGCATTTCGCCGGAGGCAATACGGAACAACAGGGCGTAACCAATTTGACCGGCGGCACCGGTGACTGCGACGCGGACAGGCTTTTTGCTCATGGCAGGAACTCCAGGGAGGGTTTGAAAACAGGGAGTGGCAACCCCGGTCTCTCGCCCTGCGGGTCACGCGCTGACAGCCTTGGAGTTTACCCTCGAAAACCCAATCACGTCAATTTGTCTTATGTCTTATATAAGATATGATTCGCACTGAATCTGACCTTTCACCATGGCTTCGCTTCCTCCTTCAGCGCCGGACACCCCGCCGACTGGCCTCGAGCCAGCCACGCCGGCGTTCAGCCCGCTGTACCAGCAGATCAAGAGCCTGATTCTGCAAAGCCTGCAGGCCGGCGAATGGAAGCCCGGCGAGTCCATCCCCAGCGAAATGGACCTGGCCGCCCGCTTCCGCGTCAGCCAGGGCACGGTGCGCAAGGCCATCGACGAGCTGGCCTCCGAGAACCTGGTGGTGCGCCGCCAGGGCCGCGGCACCTTTGTCGCCACCCATTCCGAGCGCCAGGTGCAGTACCGCTTTCTCAAGCTGGTGCCTGACGCCGGTGACAGCACCAGCGAAGGCCCGGCCGAGCGCCAGATCGTCGACTGCAAACGCCAGCGCGCCACCGCCGACGTGGCCCGTGCCCTGGGCCTGCGCAGCGGGGACGCGGTGCTGCAGGTGGTACGGGTGTTGTCGTTTGCCGGCACGCCCACCATTTTGGAAGACCTGTGGCTGCCGGGCGGGCCATTCAAGGGCCTGACGGCCGAGCGGCTGAGCGACCACCGCGGCCCGATGTACGCGATGTTCGAGGCCGAATTCGGTGTGCGCATGGTGCGGGCCGACGAAAAGCTGCGCGCAGTGGCGCCCGATGCCCGGCAATGCGAGCTGCTGAAAGTGGCTCCCGGCACGCCGCTGCTGAGCGTGGAGCGCATCGCCTACACCTACAACGACGTGCCCATGGAATTGCGACGCGGTCTGTACCATACGGCGTCGCATCATTACCACAACGAACTGAGCTGAGCGAGCAGCCCACAAGATGACCCCGGCCCCCTGCCAGCGCCATGTCAGCGTGTTGCGTTGCAATAAAATTCGCATTTGCTTATTCCCCTCCAGTTTCCACGGCAACCTGCTCTCCACGAAAGCAATCCCATGACCGCACCCGCGAAGAAGCGTCCTGAATTCCGCAACATCAACGCCTTCACCGACCTGACCACCTACCGGCTGCCGCCCGCAGGTTGGGTCTCCATCCTGCACCGCGCCAGCGGCGCCATGATGTTTGTGCTGCTGCCCTTCGTGATCTGGATGTTCGACGCGTCGCTGAAGTCGGAACTCTCGTTTGCCAACCTGACCGATGTCTTCGCCAGCGGCGCCTGGGGCATTCCAGGCGTGCTGTGGAAGCTGGTGGTGCTGGCATTGATCTGGGGTTTTGTGCACCACCTGATCGCCGGCCTGCGCCACCTGTGGATGGACGTCAACCACGACGCCACCACCAAGGCCTTTGGCCACAACTCGGCCATCGTCACGCTGGCCAGCGGCACGCTGATCACGCTGGCGCTGGGCGCCAAGCTGTTCGGCCTGTACTGAGCCACCCGGACCGATTCATTTTTTCGAGGACAAACACATGGCAGTCAACTATGGTTCCAAACGCGTGGTGGTCGGTGCCCACTACGGCCTGCGCGACTGGCTGAGCCAGCGCGTCACCGCCGCCCTGATGGTGATCTTCACCGCGGTGCTGCTGGGCCAGCTGGTGTTCACCCGCGGCCCGATCGACTACTACACCTGGTACAGCATCTTCGCGTCGCAGTGGATGAAGGTGCTGACCTTTGTCGTCATTGTGGCCCTGGCCTACCACGTGTGGGTCGGCGTGCGCGACATCTGGATGGACTACATCAAGCCGGTGTCGCTGCGCTTGTCGCTGCAAATCGCTACCCTGGTCTGGCTGGTTGGCTGTGCCGGCTGGTCCATCCAGGTGCTGTGGCGCCTGTGACCGTTTTTCAAACTTGAGGCATTTCTAGATGACTTACCAAGTAACCAAGCGCAAGTTCGACGTGGTGATCGTTGGCGCCGGCGGCTCCGGCATGCGCGCGTCGCTGCAGCTGGCGCGTGCCGGCCTGAATGTGGCGGTGCTGTCCAAGGTGTTCCCCACCCGCTCGCACACCGTGGCGGCCCAGGGCGGCATTGGCGCCTCGTTGGGCAACATGAACGACGACAACTGGCACTACCACTTCTACGACACCATCAAGGGTTCGGATTGGCTGGGCGACCAGGACGCCATCGAGTTCATGTGCCGTGAAGCCCCCAAGGTCGTTTATGACCTGGAGCACATGGGCATGCCGTTCGACCGCAACCCCGACGGCACCATCTACCAGCGCCCCTTCGGTGGCCACACCGCCAACTACGGTGAGAAGGCCGTGGAGCGCGCCTGCGCCGCTGCCGACCGCACCGGCCACGCGATGTTGCACACGCTGTATCAGCAGAACGTCAAGGCCAAGACCAGCTTCTTCGTCGAGTGGATGGCGCAAGACCTGATCCGCGACGCCGACGGCGACGTGGTGGGCGTGACCGCCATCGAAATGGAAACCGGTGACGTCCACATCCTGCAGGCCAAGACCGTGCTGCTGGCCACCGGTGGTGCCGGCCGCATCTTCGCCGCCTCCACCAATGCCTTCATCAACACCGGCGACGGCCTGGGCCTGGCGGCCCGCGCCGGCATCCCGCTGGAAGACATGGAGTTCTGGCAGTTCCACCCCACCGGCGTGGCCGGTGCCGGTGTGCTGCTGACCGAAGGCTGCCGCGGCGAAGGCGCGATTTTGCTGAACAGCAACGGCGAGCGCTTCATGGAGCGCTACGCGCCCACGCTGAAAGACCTGGCCCCGCGTGACTTCGTGTCGCGCTGCATGGACCAGGAAATCAAGGAAGGCCGTGGCTGCGGCCCCAACAAGGACCATGTGCTGCTGAAGCTCGACCACCTCGGTGCCGAGACCATCATGAAGCGCCTGCCCTCGGTGTTCGAAATTGGCCACAACTTCGCCAACGTCGACATCACCCGCGAGCCCATCCCCGTGGTGCCCACCATCCACTACCAGATGGGCGGCATCCCGACCAACATCCACGGCCAGGTGGTGGTGCCCAACGGCAGCGTCCACAACGAGGTCATCAACGGCTTGTACGCGGTGGGTGAATGCTCCTGCGTGTCGGTGCACGGCGCCAACCGCCTGGGCACCAACTCGCTGCTCGACCTGCTGGTGTTCGGCCGTGCTGCCGGCAACCACATCGTCGAGTTCAACGACAAGAACAAGAACCACAAGCCGCTGCCGGCCGACGCCGCCGACCGCACGCTGGAGCGCATCAACCGCCTGGACAACGCGACCAGCGGCGAATACGCCCAGGACGTGGCCAATGACATTCGCTCGACCATGCAGCAACACGCCGGCGTGTTCCGCACCCAGGCCAGCATGGACGAAGGCGTGGTCAAGATCGCCGCCCTGCGCGAGCGCGTCAAGACCATCGGCCTGAAGGACAAGTCCAAGGTCTTCAACACCGCCCGCATCGAGGCGCTGGAAGTGGAAAACCTGATCGAGTCGGCCCAGGCCACCATCGTCTCGGCCGCCGCCCGCCACGAAAGCCGCGGCGCCCACACGGTGAACGACTACGGCGACACGCCCGAGCACCCGAACGGCCGCAACGACACCGACTGGCACAAGCACACGCTGTGGTACAGCGAAGGCAACCGCCTGGCCTACAAGCCGGTGCAGATGAAGCCGCTGACGGTGGAGTCGGTGCCGCTCAAGGTCCGCTCGTTCTGACCGCGCCCGATCCCACGCATTCGGAGAAAACCATGACCCTACGCACCTTCCAGATCTACCGCTACGACCCGGACAAGGACGCCAAGCCCTACATGCAGACCCTGCAAGTCGAGCTGGACGGCAGCGAGCGCATGCTGCTCGACGCCCTGATGAAGCTCAAGGAGCTGGACCCCACCATCTCGTTCCGCCGCTCCTGCCGCGAAGGCGTGTGCGGTTCGGACGCGATGAACATCAACGGCAAGAACGGCCTGGCCTGTTTGACCAACATGCTGACGCTGCCGGGCACCATCGTACTCAAGCCGCTGCCCGGCCTGCCCGTGGTGCGTGACCTGATCGTCGACATGACGCAGTTCTTCAAGCAGTACAACTCCATCAAGCCCTACCTGGTGAACGACACCGTGCCCCCCGAGAAGGAGCGCCTGCAGTCGCCGGAAGAGCGTGAAGAGCTGAACGGCTTGTACGAGTGCATTCTGTGCGCCAGCTGCTCCACCAGCTGCCCCAGCTTCTGGTGGAACCCCGATAAATTCGTCGGCCCGGCCGGTCTGCTGCAGGCCTACCGCTTCATCGCCGACAGCCGCGACCAGGACACCTCCGGCCGCCTCGACAACCTCGAGGACCCGTACCGCCTGTTCCGTTGCCACACCATCATGAACTGCGTCGATGTCTGCCCCAAGGGTTTGAACCCCACCAAGGCGATTGGCAAGATCAAGGAAATGATGGTGCTGCGCACGGTCTGACCGGGCGCGCACCTGAACCCAAGCCATGGCCCACGCCGCCGACGAGCTGCTCGACGAACGGTCCCTCAGCAAGCTGAAGTGGCGTTGCCGCCGCGGCCTGCTGGAAAACGACCTTTTCATCGAGCGTTTCTTCGGCAGGCATGAATCTGGCTTAACCGTGAATCAGGCCCGGGGGCTGGAACAGCTGATGGACCTGTCGGACAACGACCTGCTGGACCTGCTGCTGCGACGCAAGGAGCCGGAAGGCACGGTCAATACAATTGAAGTACGAGAAGTGCTGGCGATGTTGAGGAACTGACGCGGTCCCTGGCCGCGTCAACCGGATGTCACCGGACCCTGGGCATAACACTCCATAAGGCGAAAAATGAAACTCTCTGACAACAAAGCCACGCTGAGCTTCAGCAAGGGCGGCGCCAGCGTCGAGCTGCCGGTTTACCACGGCACCGTCGGCCCGGACGTCATCGACATCCGCAAGCTGTATGCCCAAACCGGCATGTTCACCTACGACCCCGGTTTCCTGTCGACCGCGGCCACCCAGTCGGCCATCACCTACATCGACGGTGACAAGGGCGAACTGCTGTACCGCGGCTACCCCATTGAGCAGCTGGCCACCAACTGCGACTTCCTGGAAACCTGCCACCTGCTGCTGTACGGTGAGCTGCCCAACGCCAGCCAGAAGGCCGACTTCACCACCCGCGTGACCAACCACACCATGGTCAACGAGCAGATGCAGTTCTTCCTGCGTGGCTTCCGCCGTGACGCCCACCCGATGGCGGTGATGACCGGCCTGGTCGGCGCCCTGTCGGCTTTCTACCATGACAGCACCGACATCAACAACCCGGAGCACCGTGAAGTCGCGGCCATCCGCCTGATCGCCAAGATGCCCACGCTGGTGGCCATGGCCTACAAGTACAGCATCGGCCAGCCCTTCATCTACCCGCAGAACAACCTGAGCTACGCCGGCAACTTCCTGCACATGATGTTCGCCACGCCTTGCGAAGAGTACAAGGTCAGCCCGGTGCTCGAGCGCGCGATGGACCGCATCTTCACGCTGCACGCCGACCACGAGCAGAACGCCTCCACCTCCACCGTGCGCCTGTGCGGCTCGTCGGGCACCAACCCGTTCGCCGCCATCGCCGCTGGCGTGGCCTGCCTGTGGGGTCCGGCCCACGGCGGTGCCAACGAGGCCTGCCTGAACATGCTGGAAGAAATCCAGGCCATGGGCGGCATCTCCAAGGTCGGCGAGTTCATGGAAAAGGTCAAGGACAAGAACTCCGGCGTCAAGCTGATGGGTTTTGGCCACCGCGTCTATAAGAACTACGACCCGCGCGCCAAGCTGATGCAGGAAACCTGCAACGAGGTGCTGACCGAGCTGGGCCTGGAAAACGACCCGCTGTTCAAGCTGGCCAAGGCGCTGGAAAAGATCGCGCTGGAAGACGAGTACTTCGTGTCCCGTAAGCTCTACCCCAACGTCGATTTCTACTCCGGCATCGTGCAGCGCGCCATCGGCATCCCGGTGCCTTTGTTCACCGCCATCTTCGCGCTGGCCCGCACGGTGGGCTGGATCGCCCAGCTGAACGAAATGATCAGCGACCCCGAGTACAAGATCGGCCGCCCGCGCCAGCTGTTCAGCGGCGCCGTCAAGCGCGACGTGCAGCCCATCGGTAAGCGCTGAGCCACCCGCTCTCCCCAAAAGCCCGCCGGCACCCCGGCGGGCTTTTTTCTGGGGGCCTCGCCCGCCCCCCGTCCGGTCAAGCCCCCACCCCCGACTGCACCGGCATCAGGGAATAAAATCCCATCCTTCACCGAAAGCACAGGAACCATCATGGGACGCACGCTGTACGACAAGCTCTGGGACGAGCACGTCGTTCACACCGAAGACGACGGCACCGCCATCCTCTACATCGACCGCCACCTGGTCCATGAAGTCACCAGCCCGCAGGCCTTCGAAGGCCTGCGCGTGGCCGGCCGCAAGCTGTGGCGCATCAGCTCCATCGTCGCGACCGCCGACCACAACACCCCCACCACCGGCTGGGAGCGCGGCTACGACGGCATTGCCGACCCCATCAGCAAGGAACAGATCACCACGCTGGACAGCAACATCCAGGAATTCGGCTCGGCTGCCTACTTCCCCTTTTTGTCGCAGCGCCAAGGCATCGTGCACGTGATGGGCCCGGAAAACGGCGCCACCCTGCCTGGCATGACCGTGGTCTGCGGTGACTCCCACACCTCCACGCACGGCGCTTTTGGCGCACTGGCGCACGGCATCGGCACCAGCGAGGTCGAGCATGTGATGGCCACGCAGACGCTGCAAGCCAAAAAGGCCAAGAACCTGCTGGTGCGGGTGGAGGGCACGCTGGCCCCCGGCGTCACCGCCAAGGACGTGGTGCTGGCCATCATCGGCCGCATCGGCACCGCTGGCGGCAACGGCCACACCATCGAATTCGCCGGCTCGGCCATCCGCTCGCTGAGCATGGAAGGCCGGATGACGGTGTGTAACATGGCCATCGAGGCCGGTGCCCGTGCCGGCCTGGTGGCGGTGGACGAAAAAACCATCGCCTACGTCAAGGGCCGGCCCTTCGCGCCTGGCACCGACAAGGTCAGCGGCCAGTTCGTCGGTGGCCCCGAATGGGACCAGGCGGTGGCTTACTGGCGCGGCCTGCATTCCGACGCCGACGCCCACTTCGACACCGTGGTCGAGCTCGACGCCGCGCAGATTCTGCCGCAGGTCACCTGGGGCACTTCGCCCGAAATGGTGCTGGGCGTGGACGGCCGCGTGCCCGACCCCGACAAGGAAAAAGACCCCAGCAAGCGCCTGGCCATCGAGCGCGCGCTGACCTACATGGGCCTGCAGCCCGGCAAGGCGCTGAACGACCTGTTTGTCGACAAGGTCTTCATCGGCTCCTGCACCAACAGCCGCATCGAAGACATGCGCGAGGCCGCGGCCATCGTCAAGAAGCTGGGCCGCAAAATCGCGCCCAACATCAAGCTGGCATTGGTGGTACCGGGCTCAGGCCTGGTCAAGGCCCAGGCCGAGCGCGAAGGCCTGCACGAGATCTTCAAGGCCGCTGGCTTTGAGTGGCGTGAGCCCGGCTGCTCGATGTGTTTGGCGATGAACGCCGACCGGCTGGAGCCAGGCGAGCGTTGCGCTTCCACCAGCAACCGCAATTTCGAAGGCCGCCAGGGCAACGGGGGCCGTACCCACCTGGTCAGCCCCGCCATGGCCGCCGCCGCCGCGGTGCACGGCCATTTCGTCGACGTGCGCACCCTGGCCTGAAGCGAGTTCACCATGCAGAAATTCACCCTCCACACCGGCCTGGTGGCGCCGCTCGACCGTGACAACGTCGACACCGACGCCATCATCCCCAAGCAGTTCCTGAAGTCCATCCGCAAGACCGGCTTTGGCCCCAACCTGTTCGACGAATGGCGCTACCTGGACCCGGGCTACCCCGGTCAGGACCCGGCCAGCCGCAAGCCCAACCCGGACTTCGTGCTGAACCAGCCGCGTTACCAGGGCGCCTCCATCCTGCTGGCGCGGCAGAACTTCGGCTGCGGCTCGTCGCGCGAACACGCGCCCTGGGCGCTGGACCAGTACGGCTTTCGCGCCATCATCGCGCCCAGCTTTGCCGACATCTTTTTCAACAACAGCTTCAAGAACGGCCTGCTGCCCATCGTGCTGCCGGCCTCACAGGTCGACAAGCTGTTCGATGCGGTCAACGCCTTCCCCGGCTACCAGCTGACCATCGACCTCGAACGCCAGCTGGTGCTGTTGCCCGAGGGCGAAGGCCTGCCCTTCGACATCCAGCCTTTCCGCAAGTTCTGCCTGCTGGGTGGCTTTGACGACATCGGCCTGACGCTGCGCCACGCCGACAAGATCAAGGCCTTCGAGGCCCGCCGCCTGGCCGAAAAACCCTGGCTGGCCAACAGCCTGCACACCGGCTGAACCACCCGCCATGGCCACCCCATTGCCAGCCGGCCAGGCCTCCGCGTTGCGCCGCGTGCTGCGGCGTCAACCGGTGCTGGCTTTCTTGCTGATGGGCGTGAGCTTTCTTGCCTTCGGCCTGCTGTCGCTGAACCTGGTCAACACGCTGCAGGCCAACCTGCGCATGCTGGCCGATCATGGGCTGATGGCGGTGATGGACGGGGCCCTTCAGCAGTTGCTGGAACTGATGCTGTCCGGCTATTTTTCGGTGGCGTTCTACCTCTTGTTCAAGGCCTGCGAGGCCGTGCTGGTGGAGCGCCTGCTGACCAGGCACTGAAGCCCTCTCTCTTTTTTATTCCCGAGACATTTCATGAAAATCGCAGTCCTTCCCGGTGATGGCATCGGCACCGAAATCGTGGCCGAGGCCGTCAAGGTCTTGCAGGTGCTGGACCTGCCGCTGGAGCTTGAAAGCGCGCTGGTCGGCGGTGCCGCCTACGAGGCCCATGGCCACCCGCTGCCCGAGTCCACGCTGCAGCTTGCCAAGGACGCCGACGCGGTGCTGTTCGGCGCCGTGGGCGACTGGAAATACGACACGCTGGACCGGCCGCTGCGCCCTGAGCAGGCCATCCTGGGCCTGCGCAAGCACCTGGGCCTGTTCGCCAACTTCCGCCCGGCCATCTGCTACGAGCAGCTGGTGGGGGCGTCCAGCCTCAAGCCCGAGCTGATTTCGGGCCTGGACATCCTGATCATCCGCGAGCTGACCGGCGACATCTACTTCGGCCAGCCGCGTGGCCGCCGCATCGCCACCGACGGCCATTTCCCCGGTGCCGAAGAAGCTTTTGACACCATGCGCTACTCGCGCCCGGAAATCGAGCGCATCGCCCATGTGGCTTTCCAGGCCGCCCGCAAGCGCAGCAAAAAGGTCACCAGCGTTGACAAGGCCAACGTGCTGGAAACCTTCCAGTTCTGGAAAGACGTGGTCACCGAGGTCTCCAAGGAATACCCCGATGTGGCGCTGGACCACATGTACGTGGACAACGCCGCCATGCAGCTGGTGAAAGCGCCGAAGAAGTTCGACGTGGTGGTCACCGGCAACATGTTCGGCGACATCCTGTCCGACGAAGCCTCGATGCTGACCGGCTCCATCGGCATGCTGCCCTCGGCCAGCCTGGACAAGAACAACAAGGGCTTGTACGAGCCCAGCCATGGCAGCGCGCCCGACATCGCCGGTAAGGGAATTGCAAACCCGCTGGCTACAATACTGTCTGCTGCCATGATGCTCCGTTTCTCACTCAACCAGCCTGACGCCGCTGCCCGCATTGAATCCGCGGTGCAGAGCGTGCTCGCGTCTGGCTTGCGCACGGTGGACATCTGGTCGGAAGGCACCACCCAGGTCGGCACCCGCGAAATGGGTGACGCGGTGGTGGCTGCCATCACCAAAACCATTACCAAGGGCTAGTCAAGCTCCGGTTCGTCGCGCCCTCCCCGGCCCTGACGAGCCGGGGGCAGAAGAGTTTTAACTTCGAAAGGGCAATCGCGATGAGCAAGGTAGGAAATCTGGTCGGCCTGGTGGGCTGGCGTGGCATGGTCGGTTCGGTCCTGATGGACCGCATGGTCGCCGAGGGCGACTTCGGCCTGATCGAGCCGGTGTTCTTCTCCACCTCCAACGCCGGCGGCAAGGCCCCGGCGCAGGCCAAGAACGAGACCACGCTGAAAGACGCCTACGACATCGAGGCGCTGAAGCGCTGCGACATCGTCATCACCGCCCAAGGCGGCGACTACACCTCCGAAGTTTTCCCCAAGCTGCGCGCCGCCGGCTGGAACGGTCACTGGATCGACGCCGCCTCCACGCTGCGCATGAAGGACGACGCCGTCATCATCCTCGACCCGGTCAACCTGCCGGTGATCCAGGCCTCGCTGGCCAAGGGTGGCAACAACTGGGTCGGCGGCAACTGCACCGTGAGCTGCATGCTGATGGGCGTGGGCGCGCTTTACAAGGCCGGCCTGGTCGAGTGGATGAGCACCCAGACCTACCAGGCCGCCAGCGGTGGTGGTGCCCAGCACATGCGCGAACTGCTCACGCAGTACGGCACGCTGAACGCCGAGGTCAAGGCCTTGCTCGACGACCCCAAGAGCGCCATCCTGGAAATCGACCGCAAGGTGATCGCCAAGCAACGCAGCCTGAGCGCGGCCGAAACGGCCAACTTCGGCGTGCCGCTGGGTGGCTCGTTGATTCCCTGGATCGACAAGGACCTGGGCAACGGCATGTCCAAGGAAGAGTGGAAAGGCATGGCCGAGACCAACAAGATCCTCGGCCAGGGCGAAGGCTTCGGCAGCGCCGCCATCCCGGTCGACGGTTTCTGCGTGCGGGTGGGCGCGATGCGCTGCCACAGCCAGGCGCTGACCTTCAAGCTGAAGAAGGACGTGCCGGTGGCCGACCTCGAGGCCATGATCGCCGCCGACAACGCCTGGGTCAAAGTGGTGCCCAACACCCGCGAGGCCACCATCAAGGACCTGACGCCCGTGGCCGTGACCGGCACCATGACCATCCCGGTTGGCCGCATCCGCAAGCTGGCCATGGGCCCCGAGTACGTGGGCGCCTTCACCATCGGCGACCAGCTGCTGTGGGGCGCGGCCGAACCGCTGCGCCGCATGCTGCGCATCCTGCTGGACGCCTGAGGCCCGCCCTGGCGGGCGGCCTGGTGTCTCAGGCTTACAACGTTGCCCGCCCCCCACGGCCCGCCCAGGGGGTTTTCGGTTCCGGCGGGGCCGGGCGCGTGCTCCAATGCGGGGAGGAGTGCGCCGATTGCCCCCTGGGCAAAGTCCGAGGCGCAGGTGAAAATGACGTTTTGACGACCCACTGCAGGGCCCCACTGTGAAGAAACTGCCGACCCCCCGCCAAAGGCCCACGCGCCTTTCCATGCCAAGCCACCCCGGGCTGCGCACGCTGGGCAGCATTGCCGCTGCCGTCTGCGCCCTGGCTTGGCCCGCGCAAGACGCCCTGGCCCTGACGCTGGGCCGCATCGCGGTGCAGTCCACGCTGGGCCAGCCGCTGAAGGCCGAGATCGAGGTGCCCGGCATCACCGCCGACGAAGCCGCCTCGCTGAGCGCCACCGTCGCCCCGCTGACGGCTTACCGCTCGGCCGGCGTGGACTTCAACGCCGGCCTCTCCGGCACCCGCCTGGAGTTGCAAAAGCGCGGCGACCGCTCGGTGCTGGTGCTCACCGGCGACCGCACGCTGAACGACCCCTTTGTCGACCTCATCATCGAAGCCACCTGGGCTTCGGGCAAGGTGGTGCGCAACTACACCGTGCTGCTGGACCCGCCGGACACCGGTCGTACGCCACCACCGGTGGCGGCAGAACCTGCACCGGCCGCCCCAGTGGCCCGCGACGCAGCGCCCACCGAACCCGCCCCAACCACCAGCCCACGCCAGGCCAGCCGCGCCCCCGCCTCACGCGCACCGGCCGCCGCCAGCAAGCCGGCCGCGTCGGGTGAGCAAACCGTCACCGTCAAGCCCGGCGACACCGCTGCACGCATCGCCTCGGCCAACAAGCCCACCAATGTGTCGCTGGACCAGATGCTGGTCGGTCTGCTGCAGCAGAACCCCAGCGCCTTTGCCGGCCAGAACGTCAACCGCCTGCGCGCCGGCGAGGTGCTGAGCCTGCCCAGCCCGGGGCAGCTTGACGCCATCTCGCCGCAGGAGGCCAGCAAGACCATCGTGGCCCAGAGCCGCGACTTCAACAACTATCGCCGCCAGCTCGCCGGCAGCGTGGCGCCCAAGATGGCGGCTGCGCCCGACCGGGAAGCCCGTGGCAAGGTCCAGGCCCAGGTCCAGGAGTCCAAGGCCGCACCGGCCGTGCCCGACAAGCTGACCCTGTCCAAGGCCGGCGCCACCGCCGCCACCCCGAAAAGCTCGGAAGCCCAGATCGCCGGCAGCAAGGAAGCCAAGGACCAGTCGACCCGGGTCGCCGAGCTGTCGAAAAACCTCAGCGAACTCAACCGCCTGAAGGCCGCATCGACCGAAGCGGCGGGCGCGGCCTCGGCCGCCAGCGCTCCCTCCACCGGCCTGACCGCCCCGCTGGCCTCGCCGCTGCCGGTTGCCCCGGCCTCGCAGCCCGTGCCAGCCGCGTCGGCGCCTGCCCCAGCGATGGCGACCGCCTCGGTGGCGGCCAGCACCCCGGTGGTGGCCGCCGCACCGGCCCCCGCGGCAACGCCCAAACCCGCACCGGCCAAAGAACCGACGCCCGAACCAGGCTTCCTGGACGGCCTGTTCGGTGGCTCCTCGCTGTTGCCCATCGGCGGCAGCCTGTTGCTGGTGCTGCTGGGCTTTGGCTTTCTGCAAATGCGGCAACGCCAAAAAGCCGAGCCGTCCAGCACCATCTACCCCGACAGCCAGTTCGATGTCGACCCGCTGAGCGGCACGGGCCGCAGCCGCGACCCGGTGTCGTCCATGGGTTACTCGCCCAGCCAGCTGGACGCTGCCGGCGACGTCGATCCGGTGGAAGAAGCCGATGTCTACCTGGCCTATGGCCGCGACATGCAGGCCGAGGAAATCCTCAAGGAAGCGCTGCAGCGCACCCCGCACCGCCTGGCGGTGCACCTGAAGCTGCTGGACATCTATGCCAAGCGGCAAGACGTGGCCGCGTTCGACCGCATCGCGGTGGAAGCCCGGGCCCTCACCGACGGCAAAGGCACGGACTGGGACCGCATCAGTGCCCAGGGCCATGCCCTGAGCCCGGGCAACCCGGCCTACCGGGCCGCACCGGTGGACCTGGCCGCCACCTTCCCGCTGTCTGACACACCGGCCCCCGCCAGTGACCTGCCTCCGGTTGCTCCGGCCAGCGTCCCCATGCCCGCCGGGCTGGACCTGAGCCTGGACTTCCCCAGCAACGACGAAACCACGCTGATCCGGCCGTCGACCCCGGCAGCGCCTGCGGCCGCCGCACCGTCGGACCTGAACGACCCACTGCCCGAACTGGAATTCACCCCCGACCCCGCACCGGTGGCCGCCCCACCGGCGGTGGTTGCACCGGCACCCACCCCGGCCCCGGCAGCAGCCCACCTGGGCGCGATGGAGTTCGATCTGGACTCGCTGTCGCTGGACACCTCGGCCACCACCCTCAGCCCCACGCTGGCGGCTGCGGCCACACCCAGCGACCCGCTGGACGTGAAGCTGGAGCTGGCGGTGGAATTCCTCGCCATTGGCGACACCGACGGCGCCCGTGCGCTGGTGCAAGAGGTGCTGGCCAACAGCAGCGGCGCCGTCAAGGCCCGGGCCGAGCAGATGCTGGCAGACCTGAAGGCGTGATGGCCCCGCGGGGCCCTGAGGCGATTTGAGTTTGCGCATCGCTCTGGGCGTCAGTTACCGCGGCACCGCCTACCAGGGCTGGCAGAGCCAGGCCAGTGGCCTGACGGTGCAAGACCGGCTGGAGGCCGCCCTGGGCCGCTTTGCCACCCAGCCCATTTCCACCCTGGCCGCCGGCCGCACCGACGCCGGGGTGCACGGCCTGATGCAGGTGGTGCACTTCGACACGCCGCTGGACCGCGCCGCCAGCTCCTGGGTGCGCGGCACCAACACCTTTTTGCCCCACGACATCGCGGTCCAATGGGCCCAGGCCGTTCCCGACAGCTTCCATGCCCGCCGCAGTGCGCTGGCACGGCGCTACGCCTATGTGCTGCTGGAGTCCTCGGTGCGGCCCAGCGTGGAAGCCGGCCAGGTGGGCTGGGTCTTTCGCCGGCTCGATGGCCAGGCCATGCAGCAGGCCCTCCAGCACCTGCTGGGCGAACACGACTTCAGCTCCTTCCGGGCCTCGAGCTGCCAGGCCCTGACACCGGTGAAAACCATCACCCGGGTGGCGATGTCGCAGCGCGAGCCCCTGACCGGCGGCACCGGGCGCTACTGGCGCTTCGAATTCGAGGCCAACGCTTTCCTGCATCACATGATTCGCAACATCATGGGCTGCCTGGTGGCGATTGGCACCGGCAAACAGCCGCCCGACTGGATGGCCCAGGTGATCGCCGCCCGCGACCGCGACGCCGCCGCTCCCACCTTCTCGCCCGATGGCCTGTATTTTCTCGGCCCGGTCTACGACCCGCAGTGGGGCCTGCCAGACCGTGCGGCTGCGTATGATGGGCTGCCTTGATGAACCATTCACCAGAATCCAACTTGAGCACCGCCGGGCCGCCCCAAGGTGCGAAGGCCCCCTTGGGGGGCAGGGCAGCACACGCAGTGGCAAGCGTGGGGGCCATTCCACGGACCCGAATCAAGATCTGCGGCCTGACCCGCGAACAAGACGTTGACGCGGCGGTGGCTGCCGGCGCCGATGCGGTGGGTTTTGTGCTCTACCCGCCCAGCCCGCGCGCCGTCACGCCGGCCCGGGCCGCCGCGCTGGCCCGCCGCCTGCCGCCGTTTGTGACGCCAGTGCTGTTGCTGGTCAACGCCTCGGCCGCGCTGCTGGCCGAAAGCCTGGACTGGGTGCCCCAGGCCACGCTGCAGTTCCACGGCGACGAATCGCCCGCCGATTGCCTGGCCGGCAGCGGCCAGGGCGCCCGGCCCTTCCTGCGTGCCGCCCGCATTCCGCTGGGCGAAGCCGGGGCCCACTTTGACCTCGTAAAATACGCGACAGAGTATTCCCAGGCCCAAGCCATCCTGCTCGACGCCCATGTCGACGGGTACGGCGGCGGCGGCAAGGCATTCAATTGGTCACTGCTTCCTCCAAGCGTCAGCGCTCACCTCGTCTTGAGTGGTGGACTCACGCCTGCAAACGTGGGCGATGGCATCCGTGCGCTGCGGCCGCGTTGCCCAACGCTGGCCGTTGACGTGAGCTCCGGTGTCGAGGCCGCCAAGGGCCTGAAGGACGCCGGGAAAATCAGGGACTTTGTGGCAGCCGTGCGGGCTGCCGACGCCGAGTTGATCATTTAACCGCCCCCCGCTGTCCGGCCGGGGGCTCACCGCAGGCCCCCATGAGCAGCACCTACCAGCAACCCGACGCCAGCGGCCACTTTGGCATCTACGGCGGCAGCTTCGTCAGCGAAACGCTGACCCACGCCATCAACGAGCTGCGCGACGCCTATGCCCAATACCAGCACGACCCGGCCTTTCTGGCCGAGTTTGCCCATGAGCTGAAGCATTTCGTCGGCCGGCCCTCGCCCATCTACCATGCGGCCCGGATGAGCCGCGAACAGGGCGGCGCGCAGATCTACCTCAAGCGCGAAGACCTGAACCACACCGGCGCCCACAAGATCAACAACACCATCGGCCAGGCCATGCTGGCCAAGCGCATGGGCAAGCCGCGGGTGATCGCCGAAACCGGTGCTGGCCAGCACGGTGTGGCCACCGCCACCATCTGCGCCCGCTACGGCCTGGAATGTGTGGTCTACATGGGCGCCGAGGACGTCAAACGCCAAAGCCCCAACGTCTACCGCATGAAGCTGCTGGGTGCCACCGTGGTGCCGGTGACCTCGGGCAGCAAGACGCTGAAGGACGCGCTCAACGAGGCCATGCGCGACTGGGTGGCCAATGTGGACAACACTTTCTACATCATCGGCACCGTGGCCGGTCCCCACCCCTACCCGATGATGGTGCGCGATTTCCAGAGCGTGATCGGCCAGGAATGCCTGGCCCAGATGCCGGAGATGCACCACGGCCAGCAGCCCGACGCGGTGATTGCCTGCGTGGGCGGCGGCAGCAACGCCATGGGCATCTTCCACCCCTACATCAACCACAGCGCCACCCGGCTGATCGGCGTCGAGGCCGCCGGCGAAGGCATGGACAGCGGGAAACACTCGGCCTCGCTGCAGCGCGGCCTGCCCGGCGTGCTGCATGGCAACCGCACCTATGTGCTGCAGAACGACGACGGCCAGGTGACCGAAACCCACAGCATCAGCGCCGGCCTGGACTACCCCGGCGTGGGCCCGGAACACGCCTTCCTGAAGGACATCGGCCGCGCCGAGTACGTGGGCATCACCGACACCGAGGCGCTGGAGGCCTTCCACTACCTGTGCCGCACCGAAGGCATCATCCCGGCGCTGGAGTCCAGCCACGCGGTGGCCTACGCGATGAAGCTGGCCAAGACCATGCGGCCCGACCAGGCCATCTTGGTCAACCTGTCGGGCCGCGGCGACAAGGACATCGGCACCGTGGCCGACCTCAGCAACGCCGACTTTTATTGCCGGCCGAGCTGCCGCGGGCAGTCAGTCAAGGGCGGCGAGCAGACTGTGCAATTGGTGAAAGGGCCCCAGGCATGAGCCGCATCACCACCACCCTGAACGCGCTGAAAGCCCAGGGCCGCAAGGCGCTGATTCCCTATGTGACGGCCGGATTCCCCTTCGCCGACATCACCCCCGCCTTGATGCAAGGCATGGTGGAGGCCGGGGCCGACATCATCGAGCTGGGTGTGCCCTTCTCCGACCCCAGCGCCGACGGCCCGGTGATCCAGCTGGCCGGTGAAAAAGCGCTGGCCCTGGGTGTGGGTCTGGTGCAGGTGCTGGCCATGGTGCGCGACTTCCGCCTGCAAAACACCACCACGCCGGTGGTGCTGATGGGCTACGCCAACCCGATGGAGCGCTACGACATCAAAAATGGCCATGACGCCTTCATCCGCGATGCGGCTGAGGCGGGCGTGGACGGCGTGCTGGTGGTCGATTACCCGCCCGAGGAATGCGAGGACTTCGCGGCCCGGCTGCGGGCGCGCCACATGGACCTGATTTTTCTGCTGGCACCCACCAGCACCGAGGCCCGCATGGCCCAGATCGAGAAGGTGGCCAGCGGCTATGTGTACTACGTCTCGCTCAAGGGCGTGACCGGCGCCGGCACGCTGGACGTGGACGCGGTGGCGGCGATGCTGCCACGCATCCGCCAGCATGTCAGCGTGCCGGTGGGTGTGGGTTTTGGCATCCGCGACGCCACCACCGCCCGCGCCATTGGCGCGGTGGCCGACGCGGTGGTGATCGGCAGCAAGATCATCCAGCTGATCGACCCCCAGCCCCATGACCAGGTGGTGCCCACCGCCGCCGCCTTCCTGCGCGACATCCGTGCCGCGCTGGATTCATAATGCGCCACGCAACGTTCCAGGAGTGACCCCATGAGTTGGCTCGAAAAACTGCTGCCCCCGAAGATCCAGCACACCGACCCCACCGAGCGCCGCACGGTGCCCGAAGGCCTGTGGGTCAAGTGCCCCAGCTGCGACACGGTGCTGTACAAAACCGACCTGGAGCAGAACCAGAACGTCTGCCCCACCTGCAGCCACCACCTGCGCATCGGCGCCCGGGCCCGGCTGGACGCCTTTCTGGACGCCGAGGGCCGCTACGAGATCGGCCAGGAGGTCATCCCGGTCGACGCACTGAAGTTCAAGGACAGCCGCAAATACCCCGAGCGTCTGAAAGAGGCGCTGGAAAACACTGGCGAAACCGACGCCCTGGTGGTGCTGGGCGGCGCGGTGTGCAGCATCAGCGTGGTGGCCGCCTGTTTCGAGTTCGACTTCATGGGTGGCAGCATGGGCTCGGTGGTGGGGGAACGTTTTGTGCGCGGCGTGGAAACCGCCATCGAACAAAAAGTGCCCTTCATCTGCTTCACCGCCACCGGCGGCGCACGCATGCAGGAAGGCCTGCTCTCACTGATGCAGATGGCCAAGACCAATGCCGCGCTGACCCGCCTGGCCAAGAAAGGCCTGCCCTACATCAGCGTGCTGACCGACCCCACCATGGGCGGCGTGTCGGCCGGCTTCGCCTTCGTGGGCGACGTGGTGATTGCCGAACCCAAGGCGCTGATTGGCTTTGCCGGTCCGCGGGTGATCGAGAGCACGGTGCGGGTGACGCTGCCAGAGGGTTTTCAGCGCGCCGAGTTCCTGCAGACCAAGGGCGCGGTGGACTTCATCTGCGATCGCCGCGAGCTGCGCAAAACGGTGGCCAGCACCCTGGCCATGCTGCAGCGCCTGCCCGCCGACGCGGTGGACTGAAGGCCCGCGCTGCAGGCTCAGAGGGCCTGCAGTATCGAGGTCTGCAGGCCGGCCAGCACGATGGCGGCGATCTGCAGCAGCAGCAGCAGGGCCAGCGGCGACATGTCCAGCCCGCCCAGGGGCGGCAGCACCCGGCGGATGGGCGCCAGCGCCGGCGCCACCAAGCGCTCGATCAAGTCGGCCAGCGGGGAATGCGACTGCACCCAGGACAGCACCACGCTGACGATCAACAGCCCGGTGGCCAGCGAAATCGCCAGCCGGGCCAGCCCGAACAAGGCCAGCACCCCCACCGCCACCAGCGGGGTGTGGCTGCCGGCCAGCAGCCACAGCGCGACGAACTGCGCCAGCTCCACCAGAAACGCCGTCACCAGGCTGGCGGTGTCCAGCGCGCGCACCGCCGGCACCACCCGGCGCAGCGGCAACACCGCCCAGTCGGTCAAGGCGAACACGAAATGCCCCAGCGGGTTGCCCGAGCGGGCCGACATCGGGATGCGCTGGAACTGCATGTACAGACGCAACAGGGCGGCACCGCCCACCAGGCCAGCGGCCACGTCCAGCAACAGGGAAATGATTTGGAACAGCATGGGTGAGGTGTGGGTGAGGTCATGGGATGATAGCGGCGCCTGCCACTGCCCCACGCCCACCGTGTTGACCTTGTCCTCTCTCCCGCTGTTCCCGCTGGGCAGCGTGCTTTTTCCCGGCGGCCTGCTGCCGCTGCGCATCTTCGAGGTGCGCTACCTGGACATGGTGCGCAAATGCCACCAGGCCGGCGCGCCCTTCGGTGTGGTGGCACTGAGTCAGGGCCACGAGGTGCGGCAGCCGGGCGCCACCGAGGCCTTTCACGGCGTGGGCACGCTGGCCACCATCGAGCAGCTCAGCACGCCCCAACCGGGCCTGCTGATGATCCGCTGCCGCGGCACCACCCGTTTCCGCGTCGACCGCCATGAGCAGCTGCGCCATGGCCTGTGGGTGGCCGACGTGACCCAGCTGCCCGACGACCAGCCGGTGGCCGTGCCCCCCGACCTGTTGCCCGCCGCCGAGGCCCTGCAGCGCCTGATCCAGACCCTGCAGGAGCGCGACGTGCCGCTGGAAGACCTGCCCATGCAGCCGCCCTGGCAGCTCGACGACTGCGGCTGGGTGGCCAACCGCTGGAGCGAGCTGCTGCCATTGCCCACCGAGGCCAAACAGCGGCTGATGTCGCTGGACAACCCGCTGGTGCGTTTGGAGTTGGTGGGCGACATGCTGGGAAAATTCAACATCGGCCCCGCCTCGCCTTCCGATGACCTCTGACCTGCTTCGCCCCGTTCTGGAGTGGCCACGCCCGGCAAAACGGCTGGTGGTGGTGGCCCTGGATGTGGCCATGGGGTTGGCCGCCATGTGGCTGGCCTTCACGCTGCGGCTGGACACCTTGCACCGCCCAGAAGGCGCGCAGTGGCTGGTGTATGCGCTGGGCCCGGTGCTGGCCGTGCCCATCTTTGTGAAGTTCGGGCTGTACCGCGCCATCTTCCGCTACACCGGTTTGTCGGCCCTGGCGGCCACCGCCGCGGCCGTGGGGGTGTATGGCCTGCTGCTCATTGGCGCGCTGGTGGGTCTGCAGTCACTGGGCTTCCCGGTGATTCCGCGCAGCATCGGCGTGCTGCAACCGCTGGTTTTTTTGCTGCTGGTGGGCACCAGCCGGGCATTGGCGCGCTTCTGGCTGGCCGGCCTGTCCCACCGCGGCCCCCGGGGCCGGCTGCTCATCTACGGTGCCGGCAGTGCCGGCGTACAGACCGCCGCCGCGCTGGGCAGCAGCCGCCAGTTCACGCTGCTGGGCTTTGTGGACGACGACCCCGGCAAAACCGGTCGCAGCATCAACGGCCTCACCGTGCATGCCCCTTCGGCCATCGAAAAAGTGGTGGACCGGCAAGGCATCACCGACATTTTGCTGGCCTTGCCCAGCGTGCCAAGGCACCGCCGCAACCAGATTCTGCAAACCCTGGCCCCGCTGCCCGTGCATGTGCGCACCCTGCCCGGCCTGGCCGACCTGGCCAGCGGCCGGGTGAGCGTGCAAGACCTGCGCGAACTGGACGTGGAAGACCTGCTTGGCCGCGACCCGGTGTCCCCCGATCCCACCCTGCTGGCCCGCGACCTGCAAGGTCAGGTGGTGCTGGTCACAGGCGCGGGGGGCAGCATCGGCAGCGAACTGTGCCGCCAGATCGTGCAACAGCGACCCGCCTGCCTGGTGCTGCTGGAACACCACGAGTTCAGCCTGTACCAAATTCACCAGGAGCTGGAGGCCCTGGCGCAACACCAGGCCACCGGCGTGCGCCTGGTGCCCCTGCTTGGCAGTGTGACAAACGAGGCGGTACTGGACGACCTGTTTGCCCGGCACCGCCCCGCCACCGTCTACCACGCTGCGGCCTACAAACATGTGCCCATGGTGGAACACAACGTGGCCCAGGGCGTTATCAACAACGTGATGGGCACGCTGGCCACCGCCCGCTGTGCGGCACGGCATGGCTGTGCGCGTTTTGTGCTGATTTCCACCGACAAGGCGGTACGCCCCACCAATGTGATGGGGGCCACCAAACGGGTGGCCGAGCTGGTGCTGCAGGCCCTGGCCAACGACCCGTCGGAGTGCGGGCGCACCTGCTTTGCCATGGTGCGCTTTGGCAATGTGCTGGGCTCCAGTGGCAGCGTGGTGCCCTTGTTCCGCAAACAGATTGCCCAGGGTGGCCCGGTCACCGTGACCCATCCCGAGGTGACGCGTTATTTCATGACCATCTCCGAGGCTGTGCAGCTGGTGCTACAGGCCGGCGCCATGGCTCAGGGTGGCGAGGTGTTTGTGCTGGACATGGGGCAACCCGTGCGCATCGCCGACATGGCTTATCGCATGGTCACGCTGGCCGGCCTCAGCGTCCGCGACGTCGCCAACCCTATGGGCGACATTGAGATCACCTTCACGGGATTGCGACCTGGAGAGAAGTTGTATGAGGAGCTATTGATTGCTGAAGATGCATACTCAACCGATCATCCAAGAATTTTAAAAGCTAATGAAAAAAACTACCCAATAGCAGTCCTAGAGAAACATCTAGATGCTCTAGATCTTAAAATAAAATCACGCGACCTGGAATCCATTATATCAAATCTTGAATTTTTATCCGAAGGTCTTCTTGCTAGAAATTTCGGAGAGTCAGCATGAATAAAATTAAAGCATCCGTCAAATTACTAAGAAAAATAATTCGCACCAAAAGTCCTGAATTCTTACTGGAAATAATAAATAAATGGACATATTCGAAAATCAAGATAAAAAATTATAGGGAATATTTAGGAGCAGCAAAAAACCTATGCGGAATTGAGATCGGCGGCCCAAGCTTGCTTTTTAAATACGTCATACCTATTTATAGCTCGGCACACAAACTGGATGGGGTAAACTTCTCGACAACAACACTCTGGGAAGGTCGAATCAGTTCAGCGCAAAGCTACAAGTACTTAAAAAATAAAACAGGAAAACAATTCATCGAGGAAGCCACTGATCTACACCAGATAGAATCTGGCACCTATGATTTTCTAATATCATCCAATTGTATTGAGCATGTAGCAAACCCTGTCAAAGCTCTTATTGAATGGAATCGAGTTCTAAAAAGCAACGCCTCCATAATACTGATTGCCCCAAGAAAGGACAGTAATTTCGACCATAGGCGGAGCATTACCGAATTTAATCATCTGATCGAAGACTATAAAAATAATATCGATGAACATGACCTCACTCACTTGGACGAAATACTTTCGCTGCATGATTTATCCAAGGACCCAGGCGCCGGAAGCTTCGAAGAGTTTAAATCAAGAGGCTTGAAAAATTTTTATAATAGAGCATTACACCAGCATGTTTTTGATCTTGAGTTAGTAGCAAAAATGCTCAGCTACTCTGGCTTCGAAGTGATCGCACAAGAATATACGGCAACCGACCTGATCACCTTGGCCAAGAAGGTCAACTAGCCAAAAAATGGTTGACCGCCACCACGCCCAACATACATCCAATCACCAGCTTATTGGCTTTAGTCGATTTGCCGGTAGCTCCCCACCATCGTGCTGAACCGACGCAACCTCTTCCACATCCTGCTCAACGTGGTCAGCCTGACCTTGCCCATGATCGCAGGCATAGGCGTTTTACCGGGCCTGCTGGACCGTATGGGTACAGAACGGTTTGGTTTGCTCTCTCTCACATGGGCTTTGGTGGGCTATTTCGGAATGCTTGATCTTGGGCTTGGTCGCGCTTTAACCCAATATCTGGCGCGGTGCGGCGCATCTCAAATGCCGCGCGGCCAACAGGCAGCAGTGGCTTGCGATGCACGCCGGATCATGCTGGGTCTCGGCGTTGGCTGGACACTGGTAATTCTTGTACTCACGCCTTGGCTTGCTACGTGGTTTCACGTCAGTACCATTCTGCAAAATGAAGCATTGCTTGTGTGGCCCATCGTGGCCGTCTCGGTGCCATTGCTGATGTGGACAAGCTGCTCGATCGGTGTTCTGGAAGCACGGAGCAAGTTTGTTGCGGTCAACGGCGTTCGCGTGCCGCTGGGTTTGGCCACATTTCTGGTGCCTTGGCTGGTTTCTTTTTACACGCCTGACCTACGTATTGCGATGGCCGGTATGTTGGTAGTACGCCTGCTGGGCGCCGTAGTCTTGGCCGTGCTGGCCCGACATGAATTTGCGTCGCCATCGATTGAACGACCCTCAGGCGGCTTGCAAGCACTACTGCAATTTGGAGGCTGGCTAACTGTAAGCAACGCCGTTGGTCCCGCCATGATGTATTTCGATAGATTTGCAATAGCAGCAATGATTTCGGTAGCAGCCGTGGCAGCCTATACCGTGCCCCATGACATTCTTACGCGGCTCCCTACGGTGCCCATGGCGATGATGGGCGTGCTATTCCCCCTGCTGGCGCAAGCGGGTACCCCCAGCGTAGAGGCCGACAATCAGCTTCGAGCGTTAGTGTCTGCAGCAGCGCGATTGCTGGCGATCTTCTGGTTACCCGCCATGAGCCTAGCCTTCGGGTTAGGGCCACCGCTGCTTACCTGGTGGGTAGGCGGCGAGGTAGCAAAAGCCAGCCAACCTATCTGGCGTTGGTTGGCTGCGGGCGTATTGATCAATGGCTTGGCGCATCTACCGTTTACCTTGTTACAAAGCAAAGGTCGAACCGATTTGATTGCAAAACTACACACTGCGGAACTAATTCCTTACTGCATCCTTCTGGCCCTCTGCCTGATCCAATTCGGAGTAGTGGGTGCTGCTATGGCATGGACACTGCGCGTGGCCGTGGATACTGCGCTTTTGCACTGGTTCGCAGCAGCACATTTTCCGCCGGTCGCAGCGATGCTGAAACGGTCTTTTCTGCTGGGCGCTGCTGTTAGTCTGGGGCTCGGTATAACTGCTGCATTGGTCTAATTCGGCGGAATGCTTCCATTACCTTGTCTAACATCTGAACATGAACACACCGCCCACACTACTAGCCCAGACAGAGTGGCCACAACAAGAACTAGAGTATCTGCAACAGTGCCCTGTATGCAGGAATGCCGACCGGAAAGAATTGCGCGCCGGCCTGTACGACAGATTATTCCGTTGCGCCCCCGGCCACTGGACGCTTTACGGCTGCGGCAGATGCGGAAGCGCGTACCTCGATCCGAGGCCTGATATTGCCAGTATCGGCCGAGCATACACAAACTATTGCACTCACGACGACGCAATTGACAGCACGAATACGGCCTCAAAGCATGGATTAATTCGCAATATCGCAAAGGCCATATTCAACAGCTACCGGAACAATCAGTGGGGCATGGCCAAGGTTCCCAGCAATAGCTGGGGGCAATGGGTGGTGGCCGGACTTCCGGTATTCCGCAATCTGGTTCAGCAGCAGATGCGCCACCTGCCTAAACGGCTACCGAAACCCGGCGCGAGGTTGCTGGACGTGGGCAGTGGCAGTGGCGAGTACTTGGCGCTGGCCAAGGCTGCAGGCTGGACAGTAGAAGGCGTTGACTTTGATCCGAAAGCGATAGAAGCCGCCCACAACAAAGGCATTGATGTGCACCTGGGCGGCGTGTTGGATTTGCCTGCTTCCATTGGCACCTTTGACCGAATCACCTGCTCTCATGTGCTGGAACATGTCCACGATCCGAAAGCATGGCTGACTGCCATGCACGGCCTGCTTTCCTCTGGAGGAACACTTTGGCTGCAAACACCCAACATCCAAAGCGTAGGGTATTCGCTGTATGGCGCCTCGTGGATAGGTTTGGATCCACCCCGCCATTTGTCTTTATTCAACCTGGAAACTTTGTCATCCTTGTTGACTGAACTCGGCTTCACCGTTCAATTCATGAACTTGCCAATGCCAGCGGCCATGCACCTGTACGCAGTGAGCGAAGCCTTGCGGCGAGGTGATGCCAACGCAATCTATCTATCAACAAGCAAGGGGTTGAATCCAAGGTTCTTGTGGCCAGCGCTGAAGCAGGCCTGGTCCTTAGAACGTGCGGAGTTCTTAACCGTAATTGCTGTGCGCGATGCTTGAAAAAGACAAACCATCACCTCGCGATGTTTATTGCATCATCGTCACCTACCGCCCAAACTTGGCCAGACTCGACGAGGTTCTGCGCAGTATCCTTGGCCAATGCACCAATGTAGTGGTGGTAGACAACAGCGGCTCGGATAACGCGCAGTTTGGCCAACAAGCCGCTCACTTTCTCAACATGCACGGCAACGCTGGCATTGCTGCTGCGCAAAATACCGGCATCAGATACGCATTGAAGAATGACGCAAAGTACATCTGGTTGAGTGACCAAGATACGGTTTACCCACCAGATTTCCTAGTAAAGATGATGGCTTTTTATTCCGATTGTGAGGGTCAAGGTATTGTCGTAGGTGCAGCTGTTCCGACCTACTCGGATTCACACAAAGGGGCTATTCAACCTTTTGTGAACCATAAGAGTTTTTTTGATAAGTATGTCGAGCCTGTTCCTGGCATCAACTTGATCTCGCACGCTATCGCCTCTGGAACCATCATTTCAAAAGAGACTTTGGAGCGGGTAGGTTTGATGCAGGAGAATCTCTTTATTGACTGGGTCGATCTGGAATGGTGTTGGCGTGCGACCAACAAGTTTGGCTATCAGAACGTGGGTAATGGCGATGTGGTAGTTCACCACACCATGGGCGATGGTTACGTGAACTTTCTTAAGCGAAAAATCACCATTCGCAGCCCAATCAGGCATTACTACATGGTGCGCAATGCCGTACACATTGCGCTGTATTCCGAATCGGTAACTGGCACCATCAGACGAGCAGTGCTTTTTTCCGCCATAACCTGGACGCTTATTTATCCATTGCTGGCGCCAACAAGCAAACTCAGCCATCTGCAGGCCACCCTCACCGGGTTCTGGGATGGATTGCGAAACCAGCTGGGCAAGAAGGTTCTGTGACTTCGGCATCTCCCACTGAAAGCCCACGCATACTGGTACTGATGGCCGCACATAACGGCGGAGTGTATCTGCCAGCCCAAATGCATTCCATATTGGAACAGGCCAGCATACATGTCCATATATGCATCAGCGTGGATGCGTCCACCGACAACACACTGGACTGCGCCCGCGCTTTGGCACAGATAAATAGCGATGTCACTGTAGTGTTCTCAGGTCAACGTTTCGGAAGTGCTGCGGCCAATTTTTTTGAGTTATTGGTGCAGTTCCAAAACATAACCCGGGGTGAAGAATTTGTCGCCCTGGCCGACCAGGACGACCTCTGGTACCCCGACAAACTTGCCCGCGCGGTACAGGCTATTGCATCAGGTCGTTGCGAAGCAGTCTCCACCAGCGTGATGGCGTTCTGGCCCGATGGACAGCGCAAGCTGTTGGCCAAAGGGCAGGTGTTGCGTGCGGCCGACCATTGGTTCGAATCGGCCGGGCCAGGCTGCACCTATGTCTTGCGTGCCGATGTGGCACGCGAACTGTCGGGCTGGGTGGCCACCCACCGCGAGGCTTTGCGGGGGGTGGATTTCCACGACTGGTTGATTTACGCCTGGGTCCGCAGCCGGGGTTACCGCTGGTGGATAGACCCACAACCCAGCATGGACTACCGGCAACATGCCCACAACGTGCTGGGCGCCCATGCCGGCTTGGCAGGCGTTCGCCGGCGCTTGGGCATGCTGCTGGGTGGATGGTATTTGCAGCAGGTGCTGCGCATTGCCGACGTTTGTGGCGCCGGCGATCAGCCCTTCATGACCCGCCTGCGGCGTGACCGTTGGACTGACCGGCTGGCGCTGGCCTTGCAGGTGGGCCAGATGCGGCGCAAGCCACTCGACCGACTCGCTTTGGCCGTAGCCTTGCTCTTCGGCAAGAGAACTCCCCGGTGAGTGCCCTGCCTTGCGTGGCGGTGGCTGGGGCCAGCGGCTTTGTGGGGCAGGCGCTGGTGCACGCCTTGCGCGCACGAGGCCACCGCGTCCAAGCGCTGGCGCGCCGGCCGCTCCGCTCTCCCCACCCCGATGACAGGGCATTGCCCCAATTTGACAACCTGCCAGCACTGGCACAAGCCATCGCACCGGCCAGCGTGCTCATCCACCTTGCTGCCAGAGCCCACCAGGCGCAAGCCGGGGCCCAAGATGACGATGCCTTGTTTGCGAGCAATCTGACCGTGACCGAAGCGCTGCTGCAGGCCGCACACAACGCAGGCGTGCGGAGGGTGGTGCTGGTGAGTTCCATCGGTGTGAACGGCCGGCACACCACGGGTCAAGCTTTCACCGAGACCGATGCGCCAGCGCCCACCGAAGCCTATGCACGCAGCAAGCTGCGCTGTGAGACGGCGGTGGCACAGACCTGCGCGGCCATGGGCATGGCCCATGTGATCATGCGTCCCCCTCTGGTGTATGGCCCACGGGCTCCGGGCAACTTTGGGCGCCTGCTTCATGCGGTGGCGCGGGGCTGGCCTTTGCCTCTGGGTGCGGTGCACAACCACCGCAGCCTGGTGGGCATCGACAACTTGGTAGATGCGCTTGCACTGTGTGCGGTACACCCTGCTGCTGCAGGCCATACCTACCTGGTGTCAGATGGGGAAGACGTTTCCACCACTGAGCTGCTGCGCCTCACCGCCCACGCCATGGACCGCCAGGCCCGTCTTTGGCCTGTGCCCGAAACCTGGCTCCGCGTTCTGGCTGGCTGTGTGGGACGAGGCGATGCCATCGCCCGGCTGTGCGATTCGCTGCAGGTGGACAGCAGCCGGCTGCGCACCCAGTTGGGATGGCGCCCGCCTCTGACGCTGGCCCAGGGCCTCGCTCGGGCGGTGGAACCCTTCAGGAAAAACGCATGAAGCGCATCCTTGACATTTCCCTGGTGCTGTTGGCGCTACCTTTTTTGGCGTTGCCACTGCTGTTGGCGGCGTTGTCGGTTCGCCTGACCTCTCCCGGACCGGTGGTGTATTGGTCAGCCCGGGTGGGGCAATTCAACCGCGTGTTTCACATGCCCAAGCTGCGCACCATGCGCATTGACACCCCCCAGGTGGCCACCCACCTGCTGAGCAACCCCGCCCAGTGGCTCACGCCGATAGGCTCGTTCCTGCGCAAGAGCAGCCTGGACGAGTTGCCGCAGCTGTGGAGCATTCTGGTGGGCGACATGAGCCTGGTGGGGCCTCGGCCAGCCCTGTTCAACCAGCACGACCTGGTGAGCCTGCGCACCCAGGCCGGCGTGCACACCCTGGTGCCCGGCCTCACCGGCTGGGCCCAGGTGAACGGCCGCGACGAACTGCCCCTCGAGACCAAAGTGGCCCTGGACGCTTGGTATTTGCAGCACCGGTCGCTCTCGCTGGACCTGCGCATCCTCTGGCTCACCGCCCGCAAGGTGCTGGTGGCCGACGGCGTGACACACTGAAACTAAAATGCCGGGTTGGGCTGGCGCCGTGCCCGCCCCTTTATTGCACACACCATGTCCGACACCCCCGCCACCCTGCCCGTTGATGAAAACCAGCTGATCGCCGAACGGCGCGAGAAGCTCAAGGCCATCCGGGCCGCGGGTGTGGCCTTCCCCAACGACTTCAAGCCCAGCCACAGGGCGGCCGCCATCCTGGCGGCGCACGAGGGCCAGGACGGTCCGGCGCTGGAAGCGGCGGCCATCACCGTGTCGGTGGCCGGCCGCATGATGCTCAAGCGGGTGATGGGCAAGGCCAGTTTCGCCACGCTGCAAGACGCCACCGGCCGCATACAGATCTACGTGACCCGCGACGCCGTGGGCGAGGCCGATTACGCCCTTTTCAAGCATTGGGACCTGGGTGACATCGTGGCTTGTGAAGGCACGCTGTTCCGCACCCGCACCGGCGAGCTGAGCGTGCACGCCACCCGCGTCCGCATGCTCACCAAGAGCCTGTACCCGCTGCCCGACAAGTTCCACGGCGTGGCCGACCAGGAGGTGAAATACCGCCAGCGTTATGTGGACCTGATCACCGACGAGGCCGCCCGCACCCGCTTTGCCGCCCGCAGCAAGGCCGTCAGTTCCATCCGCCAGTTCATGGTGGACCATGGCTTTCTAGAGGTGGAAACACCCATGCTGCACCCCATTCCCGGTGGGGCCAACGCCCGGCCCTTCAGCACCCACCACAACGCACTCGACCAGCAGATGTTTCTGCGCATCGCGCCCGAGCTCTACCTGAAGCGGCTCATCGTCGGTGGCTTCGAGCGGGTGTTCGAGATCAACCGCAACTTCCGCAACGAAGGCATCTCGGTCCGTCACAACCCCGAGTTCACGATGATGGAGTTCTATGCGGCCTACTGGAACTACCAGGACCTGATGGCCTTCACCGAAGACCTGGTGCGCGACGCCGCGCTCAAGGCCACCGGCACGCTGCAGCTCTCTTACGGTGGCAAGCCGGTGGACCTGGCCCAGCCCTTTGAGCGGCTGACCATCCGCGACGCCATCGTCAAACACACCGAGGCCGGCGCCAACGTGGACGACGCCGCCTGGCTGATCAATGCGCTGACCAAGCTGGGCTTCAGCGAAGCCAAACACAAGCTCTCGGCCCAAAGCCTGCCCAAGCTGCAGGTGCTGTACTTCGAGGAAACGGTGGAAGACAAGCTCTGGCAACCCACCTTCATCTGCGAGCACCCGACCGAGATCTCGCCGCTGGCCCGCGCCAGCGACAGCCGGCCGGAAATCACCGAGCGCTTTGAGCTCTACATCACTGGCCGCGAGTTCGGCAACGGCTTCAGCGAGCTGAACGACGCCGAAGAGCAGGCCGCCCGTTTTGCTGCCCAGGTGGTGGCCAAGGACGGGGGTGATGACGAGGCCATGTACCACGACCACGACTTCGTGCGCGCGCTGGAATACGGCATGCCCCCCACCGGCGGCTGCGGCATCGGCATCGACCGCCTGATGATGCTGCTGACCGACAGCCCCAGCATCCGCGACGTGATTCTGTTCCCGGCCCTGCGCCGCGAAAGCTGAGGCCCCGGCTGCCATGACGGCCGCCGCCTCCCCCGCCCTGCGCTACCTCGGTGCCTACCCGGCACCGGTGCTGGACCAGGTGCGTGCACTGATCGCCAGTGACGGCCTGGGCGCCCTGCTGCTGCGCAAGTACCGCAGCGCCCACGCGGTGCGCACCGACCGCGCGCTCTACGACTACGTCACCGCGCTGAAAAACGAGCACCTGCGCGGCGCCGAGCCTGTGGCCAAGGTGGCGTTTGACAACAAGCTGCAGGTGGTGGCGCACGCGCTGGGCACCCACACCACCGTCTCACGGGTGCAGGGCAACAAGCTCAAGGCCAAACGCGAGATCCGCATCGCCAGCCTGTTCAAGGACACGCCGGGTGAATTTCTGCGCATGATCGTGGTGCACGAACTGACCCACCTGAAGGAAAAGGCCCACGACAAGGCCTTCTACCAGCTCTGCACCCACATGGAGCCCAACTACCACCAGCTGGAGTTTGACCTGCGGCTTTACCTGACCCACAAGGAACTGGCAGGCCCGCTGGTGTGGCCGGCCGACTGAGGCCAGCGCTCAGGGCAGCAGGCCCATGGCGTGCATGTAGGCCGGCTCCACCATCAGTGCGTCCCAGTCGGGCGCGGGCTGGCGCGGCAGCAGGGCCAGGCGGCGCTGCTCGCTGGACTCCAGCATCTCCCACTCGCCCTTGAGCTGGGCCTCGGTCAGGCCGGCCAGCAACTCGTCAATCGGCTGGCCGTCGCCCACGCTCTGGTTGCACAGCAGCACCATGTCGCAGCCGGCGTTGAGCGCCGTCAGCGCGGCCTGGGTGTAGCTGACCTGCACGCCGTCGATCAGCCGGGCCCCGGCCATGCTGAGGTCATCGCTGAAGACCGCGCCGCCAAAACCCAGCTGACCGCGCAGGATGAAGTTGAGCCACTTGTCCGAGAAGCCGGCCGGCCGCGTGTCCACCTTGGGGTAGACCACATGGGCAGGCATGACCGCGGTGAGGGTGGTGTTAAGCCAGTCGTAAGGCGCGGCGTCGTCGGCCAGGATGGCCTTGAGGCTGCGCTTGTCCACCGGGATGTCGGTGTGTGAGTCGGCCTTGACGAAGCCATGGCCGGGAAAATGTTTGCCGCAATTGGCCATGCCGGCTTGCAGCAGGCCGTGCATCAGGCTTTTGGCCAGCATGGCCACCATGCGCGGGTCGCGGGCAAAGGCGCGGTCACCAATCACCCCGCTGGCCCCGAAGTCCAGGTCCAGCACTGGCGTGAAGCTGAAGTCCACGCCGCAGGAACGCAGCTCGGAGGCCAGCACATAGCCGCAGGCGGTGGCGGCGTTGGTGGCGGCCAAGGCATCGGTCATCCACAGCGCACCCAGAGCCTGCATCGGTGGCAAGTGGGTGAAGCCGTCGGTGCGGAAACGCTGAACCCGGCCGCCCTCGTGGTCGACACAGATCAGCAGGTCACGCCGGACCTTTTTGATCTCGGCGCACATGGCGCTGAGCTGGTCCCGGTTCTCCCAGTTGCGGCCGAACAGGATGACACCGCCCACCAGCGGGTGCTTGAGGCGTTGGCGGTCGGTCTTGCTCAGGCGCAGGCCGGCGACGTCGATGATGACGGGGCAATGGGGGCTCATGGGTTGTCTTTCTTTTCAACGACGACAAAACTCGCCGCGTAATCGGTTTCGTCGGTCACAGTCACGTGGGCCGTGAGGCCTTGCGCGTCGAACCAGTCTTTCAGGCCACCGTGCAAAACAATGGCAGGTTTTCCGCTCGCGAGTTTGCCAATCTCACACAGCCGCCAGGTCATGGGCATGCGCATGCCCAGGCCAATGGCCTTGCTGAAGGCCTCCTTGGCGGAGAAGCGGGTGGCGAGGTAACGCACCCCGCGCTCCGGCCAGCGCTGGCTGCGCATGCGCCAGGTTGCGAGTTCGCCTTCGCTGAGGATTTTGAGGGCGAACCGCTCGCCGTGTTTGTCGAGCGATGCACGGATGCGGCGCACGTCACAGATGTCGGTGCCGATGCCGTAGATCATTTCTGGAGACAGCGCAGGTAGTCTTTGACGGCCGCGCTGTAGCCCAGCTCCAGCGCGTCGGCAATCAGCGCGTGGCCGATGGACACCTCGGCCACGCCGGGTACGGCGCGCACAAAGGCGGCCAGGTTGTCGCGGTTCAGGTCATGGCCGGCGTTGACACCCAGGCCAGCGTCCAGCGCCGCCTGGGCCGCGGCCGCGTAACGGGCCAACTGGTGGGTCTGGTCGGCGGTGCCCCAGGCCTGGGCATAGGGTTCGGTGTACAGCTCCACCCGGTCGGCGCCCACCGCACCGGCGGCGGCCATGGCCTCGGGCAGCGGGTCCATGAACAGACTCACCCGCACACCTAGTGCCTGGCACTCGCTGATCAGCGGCGCCAGCCGCTCGGCATCGGCGGGAAAGCTCCAGCCATGGTCGCTGGTGAACTGGCCTTCGCCGTCGGGCACAAAGGTGGCCTGGTGGGGCCGGTGCTGGCGCACGAAGTCCATCAGGTTGTGGAAGGGGTTGCCTTCGATGTTGTACTCGCGGTCGGGCCAGGCTTGCAGCAAGGCGGCCAGATCGGCCACGTCGTCGGCCCGGATGTGGCGCGCGTCGGGCCTCGGGTGCACCGTGATGCCCTGCGCGCCCGCCTGCAGGCACAGCGTGGCCGCCCGCGTGACCGACGGAATACCCAGGTGCCGGGTGTTGCGCACCAGGGCCACCTTGTTGAGGTTGACGGACAACGATGTACGAATCACAGACGATTCCTCTGAACAGCGGCAATGGCAAAGCCAGACATGTTTTTCCGCCGGGCCGCCCCAAGGAAAAACGCTGCCCCCTCGGGGGGCAGCGAAGGACACGAAGTGACGAGCGTGGGGGTCATGTTCATAGATTTTGAAGGTCCACCATCAGCTGCCGGGTGTGCAGCGTAGCCACCCCACAATGGTAGTGCAGCACCTGGCGCAGCTGGCTGCGCAGCGGGCCCAACGCGGGCGCGCAGGCGCGCAGCGTGGCGGCGAACACGCTGGCCGAGGTGGGGCCGCTGTCCAGCGCCGACTGCAGAGCCAGCCACTGGGCACCGGGCAGGTGGGCGCGGTCGTCGGCATGGGCTTGGCGCAGGCCGCCTTCGGCCAGCAGCACGTAGTCCAGGTCCTCGGCCAGCGGCGCCAGCGACGCGGTTTGCAGGTGCAGTTCGGGCAACAGGCCGATCTCGCGCAGCAGTACCAGTTCAAAGGCCCGCAAGGCCAGCTGCAGGCCGTCGTTGCCGGCGCTGTTGAACTCGGTGGCCAGCAGGCGCACCGCGGCGGCATAGGCGTCAAACAAACCGGGGTGCGGGTCGTCACGGGCCAGCAAACGCATCAGCAACTCGTTGAGGTAGTAGCCCGACATCAGCGCGTCGCCGATGGGCATGATGTGGCCACCCACCCATTCGGCGCCCTTGAGGGTGCGGATTTCGGCGTCTCCGCCGAAGGCCAGTTCCAGCGGCTGCAGCGGCAGCAGCACCGGCCGGAAATTGGAGCTGGGCCGCTTGACCCCCTTGGCCACCAGCGCCACCCGGCCCTGGTGACGGGTGAACACCTCCAGAATCAGGCTGGACTCGCTCCAGTCGTAGCGGTGCAGCACATAGGCGGGTTCATGCGAAGTGCGCGAGGCAGCCACACCGACAGCGCCTCAGATACTCGCCGCAGCGCGGGCAATGATGGAGGCCGGGTTCTCCGCCGGGCCGCGCAGCAGCGAAACGCGGCCCCCTCGGGGGGAAGGAAGCCACACGCAGTGGGCGACCGTGGGGGCGTCATTCATAGCCAAAGGAGCGAACGCGCGCCTCGTCATCCGCCCAGCCCGAGCGCACTTTCACCCAGACCTCGATGAACACCTTGGCATCCATCAGCCGCTCCAGCTCGACCCGGGTTTCGGTACCGATGCGCTTGATGCGTTCGCCCTTGTCGCCGATCACCATGGCCTTGTGGCCGTCGCGCTCGACCACGATGGTGGCGGCAATCTTCACCAGCCGCTTCTGGCCTTTGCGGGCCGGCGGCTCTTCCTCGAACTTGTCGATGACCACGGTGGAGGTGTAGGGCAGCTCGTCGCCGGTCAGGCGGAACAGCTTTTCGCGCACCATCTCGCTGGCCAGAAACTTCTCGCTGCGGTCGGTGAGTTCGTCTTCGGCGTAGAACCAGGGCTGCTCGGGCAAAAACTTCTCGCAAATGCCCAGCAGGCGCTCGATGTCCTTGGCATTTTTGGCCGACATGGGCACAAACTCGGTGAAGGCATGGCGCTGCTGCATTTCCTGCAGCCAGGGCGCGATGTCGGCGCGGCGGGTCACCTGGTCGAGCTTGTTGGCCACCAGCAGCGAGGGTGTGCCCTCTTTCAGCAACGCCAGCACCTTGGCATCGGCCTGGTTGAACATGCCGGCCTCGACCACAAACAGCACCAGATCCACATCGCCCAAGGCGCCCAGCACGGTCTTGTTCAGCGAATGGTTGAGCGCATTGCCATGGCGGGTCTGGAAGCCTGGCGTGTCGACAAACACAAACTGCGTTGGCCCCACGGTGCGCATGCCGGTGATGCGGTGCCGGGTGGTCTGGGCCTTGCGCGAGGTGATGCTGATCTTCTGCCCCACCAGGGCGTTGAGCAGGGTGGACTTACCCACATTGGGTTTGCCGACGATGGCGATCAGGCCACAGCGCTGGCCGGCCACCGGCGACGTCGCTGGCGGCAACTCCAAGCCCGACGGGCTGCTGCCCATCGTCGCGTCTTCGTCAGGCGCTACCGAATCAGGAGCAGCATTCATGGGGTGTGGACTTTCAAAGTGTTCAGCATGGCCGCCGCAGCGGCCTGTTCGCCGGCACGGCGCGAGCCGCCGATGCCGCGCTCGACCTGGTTCAGCTCGGTGACCAGGCATTCGACGTCGAAGGTCTGGCGATGCGCCTCGCCCAACGTGGCCACCACGCGATACACCGGCAGCTTCATCTTGCGGCCCTGCAGCCATTCCTGCAACTCGGTTTTCGGGTCTTTGGCGGCGGCCTGCATGCCGGGGTTGATCTGCACGTCTTTGAACAGCCGCTCCACCAGGGCGCTGGCCTGGCCAAAGCCACCGTCGAGGTAGACCGCGCCGATCAGCGCCTCCAGCGCATCGGCCAGGATGGAAGGCCGCTTGTGGCCGCCGGACTTGGCCTCGCCCTCGCCCAGCTTGAGCACCGCCGACACGTTGAGCACGGTGGCCAGCTGGTGCAACGTGTCCTGCTTGACCAGGTTGGCCCGCACGCGGGACAACTCGCCTTCCGACAAAGTGCCCAAGGCGCGGTACAGCATGTCGGCCACCGCCAGGTTGAGCACCGAGTCGCCCAGAAACTCCAGCCGCTCGTTGTGGTCGGCCGAGAAGCTGCGGTGGGTCAGGGCCCGCTCGAGCAGGGCCGGTCGGCTGAAGCGGTGCTGCAGACGGGTCTGCAGGGCCTCGAGATCGTGCGAAACGGAAACGCCCACCTTATCGGGAACGCCCAGCGTATTTGATCAGGATGAACACCGGCCCGGCCACCGGAATCTCGCGGTTGTAGGCGAAGCTCACCACCACCTTGTCGTTTTCCTTGGTGATGGTCAGGTCCTTTGCGGTGATGGAGCTGATGTTGTCGATGGCGGCCGCGTTGTCGAAAATGCGACGCACCTCCACCACGGTATTGCCATCGGCGGCCTTGTTGGCGGCCTTCAGGATGGCCTGGTACTCGATGGCCGTCGGGATGGCCTGGGCCACCAGCACCCCCAACACCGCAATGATGCCGCCGAAGAACAGCAGGCCAATGAAGGTCAGGCCACGTTGCTGATATCGCATGAAGTCCCCCTCGATGAGCTCAGTTGAACGGGCCGATGCGCTTCAGGCTGGAGAAGTTCATCCAGACAAAAAACGCCTTGCCCACGATGTTCTGGTCAGGCACAAAACCCCAGTAGCGCGAATCCAGCGAATTGTCGCGGTTGTCGCCCATCATGAAATAGTGGCCTGCTGGCACCTTGCAGACCACGCCCTCGGTACTGTAATTGCAGTTTTTGCGGAACGCAAAGTCGTCGGCGCCGGCAATGAAAGCGGGGCGCTCGTCGTCGTTCAGCAGGCGGTGTGGCTGGGTGCCCAGGCTTTCCTGGAACTGCTTGTAGTAACGCAGGTTGTCTTCGTCGAAGAAATCACTCAGCTTGGTGGCGGCCACCGGCTGGCCGTTGATGGTGAGCCGCTTGTTCAGGTAGGCCACCTCGTCGCCGGGCAGGCCCACCACCCGCTTGATGTAGTCCAGGCTGGGCTTGGGCGGGTAATGGAAGACCATCACATCGCCGCGGGCCGGGGGGGTGCCCTGGGTGATCTTGGTGCCCAGCACCGGCAGCCGCAGACCGTAGTGGAATTTGTTGACCAGGATCAGGTCGCCAATCAGCAGCGTGGGGATCATCGAGCCCGACGGAATCTTGAACGGCTCGAACATGAAGGAGCGCAGCACAAACACCGCCGCAATCACCGGAAACAGGCCGGCGGTCCAGTCCAGCCACCAGGGCTGCATGATCAGCCGGGCCTGGGTGTCGGCCAGGTTGGTGTCGTCGCTGCGTATGCCCTGGCCGGCCAGGGTGTCACGGCGCTTTTGTGCCTGGGCGATCACCGCCTGGGCCGCGGCCTGGCGCTTAGGCAGAAAGTGGAAGCGCTCGGCCAGCCAGTACAGGCCGCTGACCACGGTGGCCATGAACAGCAGCAGCGAGAAGTTGCCATCGATGAGGCCGGCGTACCAGGCGCCGGCGTAGCCCAGAAAGGCGGCCAACACCAAGCCAGTGATGCCTTGAATCATTCTTCCACCTGCAAAATGGCCAGAAACGCTTCTTGCGGCACTTCGACCGAGCCGATCTGCTTCATGCGTTTCTTGCCTGCTTTTTGTTTTTCGAGGAGTTTGCGTTTGCGCGAAATGTCGCCGCCATAACACTTGGCCAGCACGTTCTTGCGCAGCGCTTTGATTGTCTCACGGGCAATGATGTTGACCCCGATGGCGGCCTGGATGGCGACGTCGTACATCTGGCGCGAAATGATCTCGCGCATCTTGGCCACCACCGCCCGGCCGCGGTACTGGCTCTGGCTGCGGTGCACGATGATGGACAGCGCATCGACCTTCTCGCCGTTGAGCAAAATGTCGACCTTGACCACGTCAGACGCACGGAATTCCTTGAACTCGTAGTCCATGGACGCATAGCCGCGGCTGACGCTCTTGAGTTTGTCAAAGAAGTCCAGCACGATCTCGCCCAGCGGCATCTCGTAGGTGAGCATCACCTGCTTGCCGTGGTAGGCCATGTTCATCTGCACGCCGCGCTTCTGGTTGGCCAGCGTCATCACCGCACCCACGTATTCCTGCGGCATGTACAGGTGCACGGTGACGATGGGCTCGCGGATCTCGGCCATCTTGCCCACGTCCGGCATCTTGGAAGGGTTCTCCACCATCAGCACATCGCCACCGTTCTTCACCACCTGGTAGACCACGCTGGGGGCGGTGGTGATCAGGTCCTGGTCGAACTCACGCTCCAGGCGCTCCTGCACGATCTCCATGTGCAGCAGGCCCAGAAAGCCGCAGCGGAAGCCAAAGCCCAGGGCCTGGCTGACCTCGGGCTCGTAGTGCAGCGAGGCGTCGTTGAGCTTGAGCTTTTCCAGGCTGTCGCGCAGCGAGTCGTACTCGCTGGCTTCGGTCGGGTAGAGGCCGGCAAACACCTGGGGCTGGATTTCCTTGAAGCCGGGCAGCGCCTCGGTGGCAGTGGCCGCTGCACCGCCGGTGCCGGGACGGATCAGCGTGACGGTGTCGCCGACCTTGGCGGCCTGCAACTCTTTGATGCCGGCAATGATGTAACCCACCTCGCCGGCCTCCAGCGAGGCGCGCGGCTCGTTGGCCGGGGTGAACACGCCCAGGTTGTCGGCGTTGTACATCGCGCCGGTGGCCATCATCTTGATGCGCTCGCCCTTGGCAAGACGGCCGTCGACCACCCGCACCAACATCACCACCCCCACATAGGAGTCGAACCAGCTGTCGATGATCATCGCCCGCAGCGGGCCATTGGGATTGCCCTTGGGCGGCGGAATGCGGGCCACCACGGCTTCCAGAATCTCGTCGATGCCCATGCCGGTCTTGGCCGAGCAGGGAATCGCGTCGGTGGCGTCAATGCCAATCACGTCCTCGACCTCGCTGCGCGCGTTGTCGGGGTCGGCGTTGGGCAGGTCCATCTTGTTCAGTACCGGCACCACCTCCACACCGAGGTCGAGTGCGGTGTAGCAGTTGGCCACCGTCTGCGCCTCCACACCCTGCGAAGCATCCACCACCAGCAGCGCGCCCTCGCAAGCCGACAGCGAACGCGAGACCTCGTACGAGAAGTCCACATGGCCCGGCGTGTCGATCAGGTTGAGGTTGTAGACCTGCCCGTCCTGGGCCTTGTACTTCAGCGCGGCGGTCTGCGCCTTGATGGTTATCCCACGCTCTTTTTCAAGGTCCATCGAGTCCAGCACCTGCGCTTCCATCTCGCGGGCTTCCAGCCCGCCGCAGCGCTGGATCAGCCGGTCAGCAAGCGTGGATTTGCCATGGTCGATGTGCGCAATGATCGAGAAATTTCTGATGTGATTCATCAACGGAAAGCCACAAGTGATTGAATTGAAAGAGGCGCAGGCAAGAAAAAAGGGCGCGTCATGGTGAGACGCGCCCTGAACCAACAATCTATGGCAACTGCGATAGTTGGGACTTCATTGTAGGCAAAAAGCGCCGTCGGCACACCCCGGGAAGGGGTCAGAGGGGCGCGTTGCGGCCGAGCAACAAGGTTCTTATTCACAACTTATCAACAGTTTAAGTGGGTAACTGATCGGACGGCTTGTGGGTGGCCTGTGGATCACCGGTGGACATGCCTTGGATATCTCGTATGGTGGTTTCAGCCGCCGTCGATATGTCAAAAACCAACTGACAACATCCTCATTTTAACCAAAGTTGGCATGAGACTATTCGATGTGAGCAATCGCCAACATCAAAAGACCACGTTCAACGCGGTCGAAAAAAAAGCCGGGGGCTGTGGTTTTCCGAGAAAAACACCATGAAAAAACCCCAAACCCGAGTCCGGGCTGGGGTTTCCGCGGGGGCCCCAGACCGCCCTGCGGCGGGCTGGCGAGGCCCGATGTTCAGCGGGCGGGCACGCGGATCAACGCGAACTGGGCCAGGTCGCCACGACGGAACAGCACGCTGATCGGCTTGGCCTTGTCGGCCTTGGCCACGGCGGCCTCGAACTGCTTGAGGTTGCTCACCTCGGTGTTGGCAATCTGGGTGATCACATCGCCTTCGCGCAGGCCGGCCCGGGCCGCGCCTTCGGTGGCGGCATCCACCTTCACACCACCGCGGATTTTCAGCTCGGCTTTTTGCTCGGCGCTCAGCTCGCTCACCGCCAGGCCCAGCACTTGGCTGGCGGCTGGTGCGGCTTTGGCTGGCGCCGCCTTCTCGGTGTCACGCACCGCCACCTTCTCCGGCGCGATCTCGGCCACCACCACGCTGAGCTCCTTGGTCGTGCCGCGACGGAAAACGGTCAGTGTGCTCTTGGTACCGGGCTTGGTGTTGCCCACCAGGCGCGGCAGGTCCGACGATTTCTCGATCGCCTTGCCATCGAACTTGACGATGATGTCGCCCGGCTCCACGCCGGCCTTGTCGGCGGGTGCACCGCTCTCGACATTACGCACCAGCGCGCCCTGGGCCTTGCCCAGGCCGATGGACTCGGCCACTTCCTTGGTCACCTGGTCGATCTGTACACCGATGCGGCCGCGCAGCACCCGGCCATTGGCGCGCAGTTGGTCGGCCACCCGGGTCGCCTCGTCGATGGGGATGGCGAACGAGATGCCCTGGAAACCGCCCGAGCGCGAGTAGATCTGGCTGTTGATACCCACCACCTCGCCACGCAGGTTGATCAGCGGACCGCCCGAGTTGCCCGGGTTGATGGCCACATCGGTCTGGATGAAGGGCAGGTAATCACCAGTGTCGCGCTGCTTGGCACTGACGATGCCGGCGGTGACGGTGTTCTCCAGGCCGAACGGCGAACCGATGGCCATCACCCACTCACCGACCTTGAGCCGGCTGACATCGCCGATCTTCACCGCCGGCAGACCGGTGGCTTCGATCTTCACCACCGCCACGTCGGAGCGTTTGTCGGCACCGATGATGCGGGCCTTGAACTCGCGGTTGTCGGTGAGCGTCACCACCACCTCGTCGGCGCCCTCCACCACATGGGCGTTGGTCATCACAAAACCGTCGGCGGTGAGGATGAAGCCCGAACCCACGCCGCGCGGCTTTTCCTCATCGGGCTGGGCCTGGGGCGGGCCCTGGCGCGGCGAGGGGCGCGGCATCGGGATGCGGTCACCGAAGAAGCGGCGGAACAGCTCCTGCATCTCGTCTTCGCTGGCGCCAGTACCGACCTTGACCTTCTCGACCGTGCGGATGTTGACCACCGACGGCCCGGCCTGCTCCACCAGCTCGGTGAAATCGGGCAGGCCGCGCGGCACCGGGGCCGATTGCGCGGCAATCTGGCGGGTGGGCATCAGCGCCACCGTGGCACCCACGGCCAACGCCCCGACCGCCACCAGGGAGCGGACTTTTTTCCAATCGACTGCGATCATGTTCGACCTTTCATGCTCATCTTCATTTCTTGCGCTCCAGCGCCTGGGCAAAGGCCTGCAGCGTGGGGGCCGGCACCTCACCCACCGCGGTGAGCCACCACTGGGCCACCCGTTTGGTGAGGGTTTGCGTGGCGCCCATCGCCATCGCGGTTTCCTGTTTGTGCCGCTGTTCGTCCACAGGTTCAATGAACAGCGATACCGAGGCCAGTCCATCGGAGAACACCCATTGCATTGCGTTTTGCGCGGCCTGGGGCTCACCCACACCACGACGGTAACAGCTCACCGATTTGAAGCCGGGCACAGGGGATTTCAACCACCAGCCCTCGGCCGCCGCGGTGGTTTTGACCCGGTTGGTTTTTTCCACCCGGTAGCCCTCGGTCTGGGCCATCTGCTGGGCCAGTTTGTCCAGCCGCAGCGGCGCGTCCAGCTGCAGTTCGGAGAATGCCGCCTGCTCCAGCACCGCACCGTCCACGTCCAGGGTTTGCAATTTGACCACCAGGCCCGATTTCTTTTCGGTCCAGACCCGGTAACCGAAGCGGTGGGCATCGCGTGGCGCCAGCACCACCACCTCGGTGTCGTGGCCAGCCACCCGCTCGGGCCGGGTCAAAGTCACCGGCTGGACGGTGTAGAACTCGGGAATCGCGGTGTCGCTGGACATCAGCAAACGCGGGAACACGCCCAGCGCCTCGCGTTTGTCCTGCCGCACCACCTTGGTGTCGGGCGAGAAAGTCGTCACCTGGTCGTTGTGGCGAAAGGTCAGCCGCGGCGGGCCGCTCAGCGACTCGACCCGCTCGATCTGCTGGTCGCCGTCGCACACATGCCAGATGCGGGCGCTGGACATGCTGGCCCCGGACGACACCACAAAGGTGCCCATGTAGGCGTTGCGCCGCGTGCCTTCGTGCATGCGCATCAACCAGTCGTTGATGGAGCGGCCGGCCGAAGCACCCACCGCCGACGCGGCCGGGGCAGGCACCGGGCTTTCGGCCGCCACCAGACTGGCCGCCAGGCTGGCGGTCAGGGCCCAGGCCATGCGGCCCACGGTGGTCCAGGGCGCAGCGGTCGGACGCATCAGCGGGCCGCGCCTTCAAAGGTGGCGTTGCGCAAAAAGCCCGACGGCATCTGCAGCGCCGAATTGCCGCCCAGCTGGTGGTGGGCCGCCAGCATCTCGTCCAGCACCGGGTCGCGCCACACCACGCCGTTGGGGCTGTTGACCCAGACCGGCGCCGGGCCCACCGCCGCGGAAGCCACCGCCACCCGGGGCGGCTGGCTTTGGGCCAGCGTGGCGTCGGGACGGGCGTTGCCGGTCAGGCCCATGGCCCAGGCCAGCACCGCCGCGGTGGACAGCGACGCCAGACCAGCCACCAGCTTCCAGCGCCAGAGGCTGTCGTTGGCGGCCTCCCGGCCACCCAGGGGCAGGCCCGCCGAGGGCGCAGGCACTGCGGCTGCAACCGGGGGGGCGGCCGGCGCGCTGTCGGCGGCCAGTTCCAGCGCCAGCCGCTGACGGAAACGGGCCACAAAGGCCGAATCATGGACTGGGTCGATGGCCGACTGGGGCGCCCGCATGGCGTCGCCGATCGCGTGGTAGCGGTACCAGGCCGCGCCAGCGGCGGCGTCCTGCGCCAGCAGCGCCAGCGCCTCGGCCACCGCGTCGTCGGCCAACATGCCGTCGGCCAGCGCCGACACTGCCTCGCGGCGGTCCAGGGGATCGGGAGAGTGGAGTTGCGTCATCGAGTCACCGCCTTGTCCAAAGTCGTTTGCCTGTGTTGTGCCTGTTGCTTCCATGGCCCTGCCCTCACCAGCGTTTGCCCGTCTGGCTGTCCAGCATCGGTCGAACCTTGGCAGAAATCGCCTCGCGGGCCCGGAAAATCCGCGACCGCACCGTGCCGATGGGGCAGCCCATCACCTCGGAAATCTCGTCATAACTGAGGCCTTCTATTTCCCGCAGCGTCACCGCCTGACGCAGGTCGTCCGGCAAGGCCTCCATGGCTGCGTTCACCGCCTCGGCGATTTCGCGGCTGGCCAGCAAGGCCTCCGGCGTCTCGGTGGTGGTTAGTTCGCGTTCAGGGCGGTAAGTTTCATCGTCGTCACCGACAGATTTGGCAGCGCTCTCAAAAACCAGCGGATCGCGGCGCAAATCCACCAGCGCCTTCTTGGCGGTGTTGACGGCAATCCGGTACAGCCAGGTGTAGAACTGGGCGTCGCCACGGAACTGGTGCAGCGCCCGGTAGGCCCGGATGAAGGTCTCCTGGGCGATGTCTTCCACCAGTTCGGCGTCGCGCACCATGCGGCCGATCAGGCGCTCGATGCGGCGCTGGTATTTGATGACCAGCAACTCGAAGGCCCGCTGGTCGCCGCCGTTGGCGCGTGCCACCAGCGTGGCGTCGCTGTCGGGCGCGGGCGGCGGAAGAGGCGCGGGAGCGGGGTCGGCGGTGGGGTCGGTCATGGGCGGCAGCGGGTCAGGGCCGCGGGGCCGGAGCCGGCACGCTGGCGCGCGAATATACCGCACGGCGCAGGTCGTCCCAGCGCAAGGGGTCGGTGGCGCGTTCGGCCCACAGCCACAGCGCCGGCCGGCCGGGTCGGCGGCCACACAACAGCAACCCGGCCTGGCCGTCCAGGTGCAGCGTGAGCATTGAAAGCGGCTCGGTGTGACCGGTGGCGTCGGGCAGCCACTGCCAATGCCCGGCCTCGAACTGCAGCAGGCCGCCCGGCAGGCTGTGCCACCAGCGCCAAGCCAGGCCCCCGCACAAGGCCACCGTGGCGGCCATGGCCAGCGTCTGCCAGAACGCCCCCACGGTCCAGGCATAACCAGCCGTGGATACCAAGCCCAGCCCCCACAGGCCCAGCACCAGGCCGCCCAGAAAACGCGAACGCCCCACCGGATACAGGACCGATGGGGCGTGGTGCATGGGGGTTCAGGGAAATGGCTGGCCCTGAGAGGGGGTCAGGCGAAGCGCTTGAAGACCAGCGTGCCGTTGGTTCCGCCGAAGCCGAAGTTGTTTTTCACCGCCACATCGATCTTCAGGTCGCGTGCGGTGTTGGCGCAGTAGTCCAGGTCGCACTCGGGGTCCTGGTTGAAGATGTTGATCGTGGGCGGGCTTTTCTGGTGGTGCAGCGCCAGCACGGTGAACACGCTCTCGATGCCACCGGCTCCGCCCAGCAAATGGCCGGTCATGGACTTGGTGGAGTTGACCACGATCTTTTTGGCATGGTCGCCCAGCGCCGCCTTGATGGCGTTGCTCTCGTTGATGTCACCCAACGGCGTGGAGGTGCCGTGGGCGTTCAGGTAGTCCACCTGGTCGGTGTTCAGGCCGGCGTTGCGCAGCGCATTCAACATGGCGCGGCGCGGGCCGTCCATGTTGGGGGCGGTCATGTGGCCAGCGTCGGCGCTCATGCCAAAACCCGCCAGTTCGGCGTAAATTTTGGCGCCACGGGCCTTGGCGTGTTCGTACTCTTCCAGCACCATGCAGCCGGCGCCCTCGCCCAGCACAAAGCCGTCGCGGTCCTTGTCCCAGGGGCGGGAGGCGGTGGTGGGGTCGTCGTTGCGGGTGGACAGCGCGCGCATCGCGGCAAACCCGCCAATGCCCAGTGGCGACACGGTGGATTCGGCACCGCCGGCGACGATGACGTCGGCGTCGCCGTACTCGATCATGCGGCCGGCCTCACCGATGCAGTGCAGGCCGGTGGTGCAGGCGGTGACGATGGCGATGTTCGGGCCCTTGAAGCCAAAACGCATCGACACATGGCCGGCGATCATGTTGGTGATGGAGGCTGGCACAAAGAACGGCGAGATGCGGCGCGGGCCGCGGTTCACCAGTTCGCTGTGGGTGTCTTCGATCATCGGCAGGCCGCCGATGCCGGAGCCGATCACGCAGCCGATGCGGGTGGCGGCGTCTTCACCCAGGGCTGCGCCGGTGGGCAAACCGGCGTCGGCCACGGCTTGCGCTGCGGCGGCAATGCCGTAATGGATGAAGGTGTCCATCGTCCGCGCTTCCTTGGACCCGATGTAGGTTTCCAGAGGGAAGTTCTTCACCTCGCCGGCAATTTTGCAGGCGAAGTTGGCGGCATCAAACTTGGTGATCAGGCCAATGCCAGACTGGCCGGCCAGCAGGTTGGCCCAGGCCTCGGCCACCGTGTTGCCCACGGGACTGATGCACCCCAAACCAGTGACGACAACGCGACGACGGGACATAGATGTCTTGTAGAAAAGCTGAAAGCTGGAAGGCCAGGCCTTCCGGGGCGCCCACGGACATCAAGCCCGGGGCATGGGACCCGCCGCCGCGCCGCAACCCGTCGGCCAGCCGGCAGGGCCCCCGAACGCTCAGGCCGCCTTGTGGTGGGTGTTGGCGTAGTCGATGGCGTTTTGCACCGTGGTGATCTTCTCGGCGTCTTCGTCGGGAATTTCGATGCCGAATTCGTCTTCGAGCGCCATCACCAGTTCCACCGTGTCCAGCGAGTCGGCACCCAGATCGGCCACGAAGGCCTTTTCATTGGTGACTTGGGACTCTTCCACGCCGAGCTGCTCGGCAATGATTTTTTTGACACGTGATTCGATATCGCTCATGGTTCCCTCGGAGGGTTGTGAAAACAGTCCGTGATTTTAGCCGCCCTAGGGACCGGTCCCTAAAACTGGCTGGCCGCACGGACGATGCGGCAGGAGAAAGAGGCTGTCAGGCCATGAACATGCCGCCGTTGACGTGCAGTTCCTGGCCGGTGATGTAGCCGGCCTGCGGCGACGCCAGGTAGGCCACCGCATGGGCAATGTCCTGCGGTTTGCCCAGGTGGCCCAGCGGAATCTGGGCCAGCAGCGCCTGCTGCTGTGCTTCGGGCAGGCTGGCGGTCATGTCGGTCTCGATGAAGCCAGGCGCCACACAGTTGACCGTGATATTGCGCGAGCCCAGCTCGCGGGCCAGGGCCCGGGTCATGCCGGCCACACCGGCCTTGGCGGCGGCGTAGTTGGCCTGGCCGGCGTTGCCGGAGGCGCCCACCACGCTGGTGATGCTGATGATGCGGCCGTGGCGCTGCTTCATCATGGGTCGGATGACGGCCCGGCTGAGGCGGAACACCGCCTTCAGGTTGGTGTCGAGCACCGCGTCCCAGTCGTCGTCCTTCAGGCGCATGGCCAGCATGTCGCGGGTGATGCCGGCGTTGTTGACCAACACCTGCAGGCCACCATGTTCCTTGACGATGGCCTCCACCAGCGCATCGGCGGCCGCGCCATCGTTGACGTCGAGCGTTGCTCCGCGGCAGCCGGGAAAGGCCGCCAAGGCGGCGCTGATCTTGGCCGCACCGTCGTCGGTGGTGGCGGTGCCCACCACCTTCAGGCCGCGGACGGCCAGTTCATGGGCAATGGCGGCGCCAATGCCGCGCGAGGCGCCGGTGACCAGGGCCACCTGACCCGCCAATGTGGGTTCGCTCATGCCAGTTGTCCTTTCGCCTCGGCCAGGGTGGCGGGGTCGTACACCGCCAGGCCGGTCAATTCTGCGTCGACGCGTTTGCTCAGGCTGGCCAGCACCTTGCCGGGGCCGCATTCCACCAAGGTGCCCAGGCCACGGGCCTTGAGTGCCAGCACACATTCCACCCAGCGCACCGGGCCAAACGCCTGGCGCACCAGCGCGTCACGGATGCGCTCGGCGTCGGTTTCCACCGCCACGTCGATGTTGTTCACCAACGGGATTTGCGGTGCCGCCAGGGCCACGCCGGCCAGGCGCTCGCGCAGCCGGTCGGCGGCAGGCTTCATCAGGCTGGAATGGAACGGGGCCGACACCGGCAGCGGCAGCGCGCGCTTGGCGCCACCGGCCTTCAGCACTTCGCAGGCCTTGTCCACCGCGGCCTTGCTGCCGGCAATCACCGTCTGCGCCGGGTCGTTGAAATTCACCGCTTCCACCACCTCGGCGCTGCCAGCACCAAACCCGGCCGTGACCTCGGCGCAGAGCGCGCTGACCTTGGCCGAATCCAGGCCCAGAATGGCGGCCATCGCGCCGGTGCCCACCGGCACCGCGTCCTGCATGGCCTGGGCGCGGAAACGCACCAGCGGCACCGCATCGGCCAGGCTCAGCACGCCGGAGGCCACCAGCGCGGTGTACTCGCCCAGCGAATGACCAGCCACAGCCGCCGGGACTGGGCCGCCCTCGGCCCGCCAGGCGCGGTAGGCGGCAATGCCGGCCACCAGCATCACCGGCTGGGTGTTGGTGGTCAGGGCCAGCGCTTCCTTGGGGCCTTGTTGAATCAAGGCGGCGATGTCTTCGCCCAGCGCGTCAGAGGCTTCACGCAAGGTGTCACGCACCGCGGGGTGGTCGCCCCAGGCGTCCAGCATGCCCACGGATTGGGAGCCCTGGCCCGGAAATACGATTGCAAAGGATGTCATGGCGTGTCGGGATGAATGTCAGATCAAATCAGGCGCTAAACAGCGTCTTTTCTGGCGCTCGCGCTACAGCGTCAGGAGCACCGCGCCCCAGGTGAAGCCACCGCCCACGCCTTCCAGCATCAGGGTGTCGCCCTTTTGGATCTTGCCGCTGCGCACCGCGGTGTCCAACGCCAGCGGAATGGACGCGGCCGAAGTGTTGCCATGCTGGTCCACCGTGACGATGAGCTTGTCCAGCGGCAGCTTGAGCTTCTTGGCCGTGCTCTGCATGATGCGGATGTTGGCCTGGTGGGGAATCAGCCAGTCGATGTCGGCGTCGGTCAGTCGGGCCTTGGCCAGCGTGGCCCGGGCGGCGTCTTCCAGCACACCCACGGCCAGCTTGAACACCGCCTGGCCATCCATCTTGAGCACCGGGTCGCCGGTGACCTTGCCACCCGACACATGGCCAGGCACACACAGAATGCCCACATGCTTGCCGTCGGCATGCAGATCGGTGGCCAGGATGCCGGGGGTGTCAGAGGCTTCCAGCACCACCGCGCCGGCGCCGTCGCCAAACAACACACAGGTGGTGCGATCGGTGAAGTCGAGAATGCGCGAGAACACCTCGGCGCCGATCACCAACGCTTTGGTGGCGCTGCCGGCCTTGATCATCGCGTCGGCCACCGTCAGCGCATAAACAAAACCGCTGCACACCGCCTGCACATCAAAGGCCGGGCAACCGGCGATGCCCAGTTTGTGCTGCACCATGCAGGCCACCGACGGGAACACCATGTCGGGGGTGGAGGTGGCGACGATGATCAGGTCAATGTCTTGTGCGACCACACCGGCCGAAGCCAGCGCCTGGCGGGCGGCCTCGGTACCAAGGTCGCTGCTGCAGACCTCGGGGGCGGCAAAGTGGCGGGCCCGGATGCCGGTGCGCTCAACGATCCAGTCGTCCGAGCTTTCCACGCCCTGGGTGGCCAGTTCGGCCACCAGGTCGGCGTTGCTCAGCCGACGGGGAGGCAAATAACTGCCGGTGCCAGTGATGCGGGAATAAAGCGTCATGTCTCAGTGGGTGGGTGCGACCAAGGCGGCGGCTGGCGGAAGCACCGGCACCACCAGGGCGTCGACCGGGGCCAGCAAAGGCGCAGCCCGCGCAATGCGGGCCTGGACGCGTTCCAGCAGGTTGTTTCTGGCGGCATCATACGCGCGGTTCAGGGCCTGCTCGAAGGCGAAGGCGTCGGCCGAACCATGGCTCTTGAACACCAGCCCGCGCAGGCCCAACAGCGCCGCCCCGTTGTAACGCCGGTGATCCACCCGACGCTTGAACGCCAGAAGCACTGGATAAGCGCAAATGGCGGCAATCTTGGTGAAGATGTTGCGCGAAAACTCCGCCTTGAGGAAATCGCTGATCATCGATGCCAGACCTTCGCTGGCCTTCAAGGCCACGTTGCCGACAAAACCGTCACACACAACGATGTCGGCTGTGCCCTTGAAGATGTCATTGCCTTCGACGTTGCCAACAAAGTTCAGGTCACCATGGTTGGCGGCAGATCGCAGCAATTCGCCGGCTTTTTTGATGGTTTCACCACCTTTAATGACTTCTTCGCCGATGTTCAGCAAGCCCACGGTGGGTTGCTCGTCATTTTTCAGCACCGACACCAGGGCCGAACCCATCACCGCGAACTGCAGCAAATGCTCGGCGGTGCAATCCACGTTGGCACCCAAGTCCAGCACCGTGGTGGCGCCACCGCGAGCATTGGGCATCTGGGTGGCAATGGCGGGGCGATCGATGCCTTCGACGGTTTTCAGAAGATAGCGCGCAATGGCCATCAAAGCACCCGTATTGCCAGCAGATACGGCCGCCAAGGCCTCGCCACCCTTGACCTGCTGGATGGCAACCCGCATCGACGAGTCTTTTTTGCGGCGCAAAGCCACCTCGACCGGATCGTCCATGCTGACCACCTCGGTGGCAGGCACGGCGCGGGCGCGGGGGTGTTGGAAGCCGCTCAGGCTGGCAGGCAGACCCACCAACAGCAGCATGGCATCGGGGTGGGCGTCGAGAAACTGCCGGCAGGCGGGCAGCGTGACCGCCGGCCCATGGTCGCCACCCATGCAATCCACAGCCAGGGTGATCATGGGCGCTTGACGCAGTCGAAAAAGAAGGCGGGCATCAAAACAAAGGCCCGACGCTGCGCGGGGCAGCTCGGGCCTTGCATGTGCGAGACGCTCAGGCTTCGGACTTGTTCTTCAGCACCTGACGGCCACGGTAAAAGCCGTTGGGGCTGATGTGGTGGCGCAGGTGGATTTCGCCGGTCGTGGGTTCCACAGCGATGCCGGGCACGTTCAGTGCGTTGTGCGAACGGTGCATGCCGCGCTTGGAAGGGGACTTTTTGTTTTGCTGGACGGCCATGATCCGCTCCTGGGTAAATGTGGGGTGGGTGAAAAGCGCAACGAACGGCACAAGCCCCCATCGCACGAAGCCTCAGATTATAGCCTAAGGTCTTGATTTAATTCAATTTGCCAGTACGCAGCTTGGCCAACACGGCGAAGGGGTTGGGTTTCCCACCGCCCTCCTCCGCCTCATCGGCGGCGTCGCCCGTCCCCAGGTGGGGCAGTTCGACAGGGCAAACCTCGTGGGTGGGCACGATGGGCAGCTCCATCAACAGCTCGTCTTCCACCAGCGCCAGCAGGTCAAAGTCGGCGCTCAGCGCCAGCAGGTCTTCCTCGACCTCGTCGTCCAATGACTCTGCCGTGGCCTCGTCGGCGACGAAACGGAACCAGCGGTCAAAGGCCAGCGGCACCGCCACCGGGCCCAGGCAGCGCTGACAGGTCAAGGGCACGCTGGCCTGGCCTTGCAAATGCAGCCAGACCTCGTCGTCTCCGCCGGTTTGCGGCCGGCTTTCGCCGGTGGCGGTCCAGGACACGGTGAATTCGGCGTCGGTGGACTGGGCGTCTTCACTCAAACGGGGGTAGCGGGCCAGCGGATCGGTGGCCGACAGCGTGGCCCCGGCCTGGGCGAAGGCCCGCACCTGCAGGGCACCGGGCTGAAAGGTCTTGCTCATGCCGGCAGTGTAAGAGAATCCCTGCATGACGCCTCCCGCCCCCCTGCCCGTTCAGCGCCCCCTGGTGCTGGGCTCCACCTCGCGCTACCGCCACGAACTGTTGTCCCGGTTGCGGCTGCCGTTCGCCGTGGTGGCCCCTGATGTCGACGAAACCCCTTTGCCTGGCGAAGCACCGGCCGCCCTGGCCGTGCGGCTGGCCCTGGCCAAGGCCAGGGCGGTGGCGGCCCAACACCCTGCGGCGGTGGTGATCGGCTCCGACCAGGTGGCCGACCTGAACGGCCAGCCGTTGGGCAAACCCGGCAGCCACGAACGCGCCACCGCCCAGCTGCGCGCCATGCGCGGCCAGACCGTGGTGTTTCAGACCGCAGTGGCGGTGGTTTGCCAGGACAGCGGTTTTGAGGCGGTGGAATTGGTGCCGGTGGAAGTGCGTTTCCGCGCTTACGACGATGCCGAGATCGAAGCCTACCTGCGCGCCGAAACGCCTTACGACTGCGCCGGCAGCGCCAAAAGCGAGGGCCTGGGCATTGTGATGCTGGACGCCATTGCCAGCGACGACGCCACCGCGCTGGTGGGCCTGCCGATGATCAAGACCTGTGCCCTGCTGCGTGCAGCCGGGCTGAACCTGCTGCCCACCCCATGACCGCCCCCTCACCTCGCGGCCGCCTTTTCCTGGTGCCCGGCCCGCTGGATTTCGGCTGCGCCGAGCCGGCCCCGCTGACCGACGTGCTGCCACTGGCCACGCTCAAGGCCGCCGCCCGCCTGACCCACTGGATCGCCGAAAACGCCAAGACCACCCGCGCCTACCTGAAGCGTGTCGATGCCATCGCCCCGTTGGCGTTGCCGCTGCAGGCCCAGCAGATCGTCGAGCTGCCACACGCGGTGCACAAGAAAGGCGACCACCAGGTGGGTGTTGGCTTCGACGCCAAGGCGCTGCTGGCGCCGGCGCTGCTGGGCCACGACATCGGCCTGGTCAGCGAGGCCGGCATGCCGGCAATTGCCGACCCCGGCAGCTCGGTGGTGCGGGCCGCGCACGACATGGGTTTGACGGTGGTGCCGCTGGTGGGTCCGGTGTCGCTGCTGCTGGCCTTGGCCGCCAGCGGGCTGAACGGGCAGAACTTCGCCTTCACCGGCTACCTGCCGCAGGACCCGGCCGCCCGCGCGGTGGCTGTCAAACAGTTGGAAACGCTGGCGCTGAGGGGTGGCCAGGCGCAGATCGTGATCGAGACGCCCTACCGCAACGCCGCGCTGCTGCAAGGCCTGTTGGAGGTGTTGAGCCCCAACACCCGGCTGGCGGTGAGCTGTGGCCTGACGCTGCCGCAGGCCCGCACCCGCAGCCAGACCGTCAAGGTCTGGCGGGAATCGGAGGCTTTTGATTTTGGCGGCTTGCCGGCGGTGTTCGCGATCGGACGCTGATGGCGCTGGCTCAGCGCAGCGCGGGCATCGCCTTCAGCGCACCGACCATGCCTTCGCCCATGGCCGCGCCGAAGCGTTTGGCCAGCCGCTCGGCCAGGTTGTCGTGGCGGGTGTAGTCGACCAGGTCTTCGGCCTTGATGACCTCGCGCGCCACGTAGTCCAGGCTGCCCAGGTGGTCGGCCAGGCCCAGCTCGATGGCCTGCTGGCCACTCCAGAACAGGCCGGTGAAGGTTTCCGGGGTTTCCTTGAGCCGGTCGCCACGGCCGGTCTTGACCACGTCGATGAACTGCTTGTGGATCTGGTTCAGCAGCGACTGGGCGAACACCCGGTGTTTGTCGGTCTGCGGGCTGAAGGGGTCGAGAAAGCCCTTGTTTTCACCGGCGGTCATCAGCCGGCGCTCCACGCCCAGCTTGTCCATCAGGCCGGTGAAGCCAAAGCCGTCCATCAGCACGCCAATGCTGCCGACGATACTGGCCTTGTCGACGTAAATCTGGTCGGCCGACACCGCGATGTAATAGGCCGCCGAAGCGCAGGACTCTTCCACCACCGCGTACACCGGCTTCTTGTGTTTGGCTTTGAGCCGCAGCACCTCGTCGTTGATCATGCCGGCCTGCACCGGACTGCCGCCGGGCGAATTGATCAACAGCACCACCCCCTTGGCGCCGCTGTCGTCAAAGGCCGCGCGCAGGGCGTCGATCACCAGGTCGGCGCTGGCATCAGCGCCCGCAGCGATCTCGCCCTTGATGGACACCACCGCCGTGTGGGGCGTGGAACTCTCGGCCCCGGTCTTGCCCGACTTGCCGAACAACGCCCAGGCCATGGCCACAAAAAACACCAGCCAGGCCAGCCGGACAAAGGTGCGCCAACGGCGGGCCGACTTCTGCTCGGCCAGCGTGGACAGGGCCAGCTGCTCCAGCACGCCGCGCTCCCAGCCCGGGGCCTGTGGGGGGCCGGCGGGGGATTTTTCGAAACCGAGCGGTCCGTTCAGCGTGGGTTCGGTCATGTCAAAACTCAACAGGCAGTAGGTTGTAGGCAGTATGCCAGTACACCACCCCCTCGGTTTCGCTGAGGGCAATGCGCACCAGGCCACCGCGGCAGGGGCCGCCGGCGCATTGGCCGGTGTTGGGCTGGTAGGCCGCGCCATGGGTGGCACACAACAACCACTGGCCGGTGTCGTCAAAAAAGCGGTTGGGCTGGAAATCCAACTCCATCGCCACATGGCTGCAGCGGTTCAGGTAGGCGTGCACCTGGCCCTGGAAACGCACCGCAAAGGCCCGGCAGGTCTGGCCGGCGTAGACCACGTCAAAGGGCACGGCCAGACCTGAATCGACCAGGTCACGTGCATTGCACAGCGGGACAAGTTCGTTGGCCATGGGCTCGGGCGGGTTGAAGGTCAGCCGTTGTGCAGCAGCCAGTCGTGCAGATCGGCCACCGAATGCGCCACCCACAGCGGTGACAGGCTGGCAAAACCGTCGGGCCGGTGGGCGCCGTAGCTGACCCCCACCGCCGCGCAGCCGGCGTTGCGGGCCAGTTGCAGGTCGTGCGTGGTGTCGCCCACCATCAGGGTGCGCTCGGGCGGTACGCCCAGCTCGGCCATCAGCTCCTGCAGCATGCGCGGGTGGGGCTTGCCCGCGGTTTCGTCGGCGGTGCGGGAGCTGTCGAACAAGCCGCGCAGCGCCACCGCGGCCAGCACCTCGTCCAGCCCGGCGCGCGATTTGCCGGTGGCCACGGCCAGCAGGTGCTGGCGGTCCTTCAGCGCGGCCAGCATGGGCAGCACGCCGTCGAACAGGCTCAGGTCGTGTTGCTGGGCGGTGTAATGGTGGCGGTAGCGCTGACCCAGTTCGGGGTAGCGCTCGACCGGCACGTCGGGCGCCGCATGGGCCAGGGCCTGCATCAGCCCCATGCCGATCACGTAGGAGGCGTCGTGGTCGCTGGGCACGGTGCCACCCACGTCGGCCACCGCGCGCTGGATGCTGCGGGTGATCAGCGCGGTGGAATCGAACAGCGTACCGTCCCAGTCGAAGGCGATCAGGTCAAACTGGCGCGGGCGTGTTGTCATGGTGTGGGGCAAGGGGCCGGGCCCTCAGGCGGGCGCGGCATGGCTGAGGAATTGTTCCAGATCGGCGGGCAGTTCGGCCTGCAAGTCGATGCGTTCGCCGCTGGCCGGGTGTTTGAAATGCAGCCGCCAGGCGTGCAGAAACATGCGTTTGAGCGGCGCCGGCCCGGCTTTCTGCAACCGGCGGTTGGCCTCGAAATCGCCGTATTTGTCGTCGCCGGCGATCACATGGCCTTGCGAGGCCAGATGGACCCGGATCTGGTGGGTGCGGCCGGTCTTGATGGTCACTTCCAGCAGTGTGCAGGCCTGAAAACGCCGCGCCACCTTGACCAGGGTGATGGAGCGCAGGCCGTCCGGGTCGTCCTTGGCCACCACCTTGACGCGGCGCTCACCCTCAGCGTCCAGGTATTTGTGCAGCGGCAGGTCCAGCACCTTTTTGTTGGCGGGCCAGGCGCCCAGCACCAGTGCCAAATAGGTCTTGCCCATGGCCTTGTCGCCCTGGTGTTCGCGCAGCTGGTCTTGCAGCGCCAGCAGCGCGCTGCGCTTTTTGGCCACCAGCAGAATGCCCGAGGTTTCGCGGTCCAGCCGGTGCACCAGCTCCAGAAACTTGGCCTGGGGCCGGGCCATGCGCAATTGCTCGATCACCCCAAAGCTCACGCCGCTCCCGCCATGCACCGCCATGCCAGCAGGCTTGTGCAGCGCCAGCAGGTGCTCGTCTTCCCACAGCACCGGGAACTCGCGTGGCGGCGCGGTGCGGGCCATCTCGGCCTCTTTGTCGGCCGCCCGTTCCGACTGCCGCACTGGCGGCACCCGCACCAGGTCGCCCACGGCCACCCGGGTGTCGGCCGCCACCCGGCCCTTGTTGATGCGCACCTCGCCGCTGCGGATGATGCGGTAGACATGGGTCTTGGGCACCCCCTTGAGCTGGCGAATCAGGTAGTTGTCGAGCCGCTGGCCGGCCGAATCCTCGTCCACCGTGAGGGTCTTGACAGCGGGTGGTGCACCCGGTGGCTCGGGCGACGGCTTGCCCCCTATAATGTGTTTCACCAGCGAGGCGTTGTAAGTGGTTGATTTGTCTGGAGTTTAGTCCACACCCAACCCGCAACCCCACTGGAAGGTTGATGCCACCCTGCCCAGGGCGCACAGACGACAGGCCAGTTGCCTGCCGTGGCGCTCCCCGGTCAGGGCCAAGGCGACACATTGAAACACCGAGACGGAATACCCTGAGTTCACGAGCCGCATGGCTTGTGAACGGATCGACGCGAAATGTTTGTGCTGACAGCTTGGCTCTTTGACGGTCTGCGGTGGCTTTTGCCCCCCGGATGGTTGACGACGCCCGTGCCTGCCACCCCCGGCTGTGGGGTGTTTTTTGCGGCAGTTCCTGCCGCAGAGCCACAACAGCTTTTTTTCGCACCCATCCACGTGCCCCAGCTGAGGCCACCGCGTTGATGCGCGCTCTGGCCATGGCGATTCTGGCAATTCCCTTCGTTTCAACGCGTTCGCTCCGGCATCGTTGGTCCCCCCAGGGGATGTGACGTCGCAAGACGCGAGAGGCCGCGCCCTGTGCGCCGGGTCACCGTACCCGGCTCCGGCGCTTGCCTGCATTGACGAAAAGGAACGCATCATGAAGCGGATGCTGATCAACGCCACCCAGCCCGAAGAGCGCCGGTTGGCCATTGTCGACGGACAAAAACTCCTCGACTACGAAATCGAAATCGAAGGGCGCGAACAGCGCAAAGGCAACATCTACAAGGCCGTCGTCACCCGCGTCGAGCCTTCGCTGGAAGCCTGTTTCGTCGACTACGGCGAAGACCGCCACGGCTTCCTGCCGTTCAAGGAAATCTCCAAGCAGTATTTCGCCCCCGGTGTCGCGCCCAGCCAGGCCCGCATCCAGGACGTGATCAAGGAAGGCAACGAGCTGCTGGTCCAGGTGGAAAAAGAAGAACGTGGCAACAAGGGCGCGGCCCTGACCACCTTCGTCAGCCTGGCCGGCCGTTACGTGGTGCTGATGCCCAACAACCCGCGCGGCGGTGGCGTGAGCCGCCGCATCGAAGGTGAAGACCGGGCCGAGCTCAAAGAAAACATGGACCAGTTGGAATACCCCAACGGCATGTCCATCATCGCCCGCACCGCCGGCATCGGCCGCACCGCGCCCGAACTGCAGTGGGACCTGAACTACCTGCTCAAGCTGTGGAACGCCATCGACGGCGCCGCCAAGGGCACCAAGGGCGCCTTCCTGATTTACCAGGAATCCAGCCTGGTGATCCGCGCGATCCGTGATTACTTCAACCACGACATCGGCGACATCCTGATCGACACCGACGACATCTACGACCAGGCCCAGCAGTTCATGGCCCACGTGATGCCGGAGCATGCGGCCCGCGTCAAACGCTACCGCGACGACGCGCCGCTGTTCAGCCGCTTTCAGATCGAGCACCAGATCGAATCGGCCTACGCCCGCACCGTGACCCTGCCCTCCGGCGGCGCCATCGTGATCGACCACACCGAAGCCCTGGTCTCGGTGGACGTCAACTCGGCCCGCGCCATCAAGGGCGGCGACATCGAGGAAACCGCCACCCGCACCAACCTGGAAGCCGCCGACGAAGTGGCACGCCAGATGCGGCTGCGCGACCTCGGCGGCCTGATCGTCATCGACTTCATCGACATGGAAGAGTCGCGCAACCGCCGCGAGGTGGAAAACCGCCTGCGCGACGCGCTGCGCCAGGACCGCGCCCGGGTGCAGTTCGGCACCATCTCCAAGTTTGGTCTGATGGAAATGAGCCGCCAGCGCCTCAAGCCGGCGCTCAGCGAAGGCGCCTCCATCCCCTGCCCGCGTTGCGGCGGCTCCGGCCACATCCGCGACACCGAAAGCTCGGCGCTGCAAATCCTGCGCATCATCCAGGAAGAGGCCATGAAGGACAGCACCGCCTCGGTGCTGTGCCAGGTGCCGGTGGACGTGGCCTCGTTCCTGCTGAACGAGAAGCGCTCCGAGATCGCCAAGATCGAGCTCAAGCAGCGCATCAATGTGCTGATGGTGCCCAACAAGACGCTGGAAACGCCCAACTACAAGCTGGAGCGCCTGAAGCACGACGACCCCCGCCTCGACAACATCGACGCCAGCTACAAGCTGGCCGACGAGATCGAAGACCCGACCACCGTCACCCGCCGCAGCCAGGAACGCAGCAACAAGCAAGAGCCAGTGATCAAGGGCGTGCTGCCCGATGCGCCGGCCCCGCAGGCCGCGCCCCGCGCCGAGGCAGTGGCTGCACCGGTGGCCGCGGCACCGCGCCAGCCGGCCAAGCCTGTGGCTGCCCCCGCCCCCGCACCGGCGCCTGCCAAGACCGGCTTCTTCGGCTGGTTGACCGGCCTGTTCGGTGGCAGCGCCCCCGCCGCCCCGGTGGCCGCACCGGCCAAGGAAGAGAAGAAGGAAGAAGTGCGCCGCGACGGCCAGGCCCCGCGTGGTGAACGCGGCGAGCGTGGTGAGCGCCACGGCGAACGGGGCGGCCGTGGCCGTGGCCGTGGCCGCGATGGCGAACGCAGCGAGCGTGGTGACCGTCCTCCCCGCGGCGAAGGCGGTGAGCGTGGCCCGCGCGCCGAGCGTGCCCCCCGTGCCGAAGGCCAGGACCGCCCCGAAGGCGGCCGTGGCGAGCGCGGCGAACGTGGCGAAGGCCGCCGTGGTGGCCGTGGCGGTGAGCGTGGCGAACGCGGTGAACAGGGCGAAGGTCGCCGGGGTCCGCGTGACGCCGAAGCCAAGCCGTTGGCACTGGACAGCGCCGCCGTACCGGCCGAGCCACTGGCAGCAGGCAACGTCACCGTGGACGAGTCGGGCGCGGAAGTGCGCAGCGAGCGTCCGCCGCGTGGCGAAGGCCGACGTGGTGGCCGTGGCCGCGGTCGTGGCGACGGCGGTGAGCGTGGCGAACCACGCCAAGACGGCGAGGCCGGCAATGGCACGGCCGAGGCCTCCGCCGATGCTGAGCCGCGCGCTCCGCGCCCCGACCGTCGCAACGAGCGCCGTGACGCCGCTGAGGGCCAGCCGGCGCAAGCCGACGCCCAGGGCGTGACCGACACCTCCACCGCCGAGGCCCCGTCTGCTGACGCTGGCCCAGCCGACGGCGCGCCGCGCGAACGCCGCAGCCGCGACCGCTATGGCCGTGACCGCCGCGAACGTGGCGAAGGCCGCGTCGAGCGGGGCGATCGCCCTGCCGCGGCCGAAGGCGACACCCAGCCGCTGTTCAGCACCGAAGCCGCCCAGGCCGCCGACGCGGTGAGCACCCCGGTCGCCCCCCGCACGCTGCTGGAAGACATGGTGGCACCCGCAGAGACCGCCCCCGCCGTGGTAGCGGCAGCGGTGGTGGCCGAAGCCGCGCCAGCACCGGTCCCTGCGCCCGCCCCTGTGACGGTGGCACCCGCTGCCCCGGCAGCCTCGGTGGCGGCAGCGGTGAGCTTCACCCTGCCAATGGCCGAGTTGCAGCAAATCGCCCAAGGCTCCGGCCTGGAGTGGGTGGGCTCGGACAGCGCCAAGGTGGCGGCGGTGCAGGCGGCGATTGCCGCTGAACCCAAGCCGGCACGTGTACCCCGCGAGCGCCCGCCGGCAGTGACCCTGGACGACGGCCCGCTGGTGCTGGTGGAAACCAAGCGCGACCTGCGCAACCTGACCCTGCCCTTCGAGACCGACGAGGCCCCTGCCGCTTAAAGTTGCAGCCCGGGGCGGGACCCGCCCCTCGTGACAACGGCGCCCTCGGGCGCCGTTGTTGTTGGTGGTGGCTCAGCCGGTGCTCAACGCGGCACCTCGAAGGCCAGCGTCACAAAGCGGCTTTCCCAGGTGTCTGGCGTGTCGGGCGAGGGGTAGAGATCGGTGCCACGCAGCAACCAGCCGCCGGCGAACGGCACCGTGATGCGGGCCCGGCCCTCGTCGTCGGTGGTGGTCCAGCGGCCATAGGGCAACTGGTCGCTGACCAGTTCCACCGGAAACTGCGGCAAGGGCTTGCCCAGCCGCAGCACCTGGAAGCTCAGCTCGCTGCGGGGCTTGAGCGGCTGGCGGTGCTCCAGCACGATGTCCATCGCCAGGCCGCTGGGCTGGCCATCGCCGGCCAGCGCGTCCAGGGCCTGGCGCTGGGGGTCGGCCGCCGCCAGGTCGATGCGGGCGTATTTGGTGTAACGCTCTTTCCAGGTCACGCCGCGCTGGCGCATCTCCTCCCAGGCGTTGCGCACCGCCGCGGGGGGCCGGATTTCGGCGAAATACACCGCCACGATCTCTGGCGTGAGTTCCACGCTGTAGGGCCTCAGCTCGGCCCAGCACGACAGGCCGCCGGCGGCCGCCGGCCACGGGGTTTGCAATGTCAGGTGGTCGGCCCCCTCGGCCTTGGGCAACAAGGCCAGCCGGCGACCGCCGGCGCGGCAGGCGGCCTGCTGCAGGCTGCTGGCCATGGGGTTGAACTGGCGTTGCGGGTAGCGGGTGCCGGTGCTCAGCGCCAGGCTCAGGGTCCGGGCCGGGGTGCCCTCGCGGCTGAACCAGGTGTCGTGGGCCCAGGCGCTGGGCATGCCGCCCGCGCACAGGCTGGCCAGCGCGGCGACCCGCGCCCATCGGCGAACTGGGATGAAAAACGGAACGGCGAAAACCATGCAACCCCCTCGGACGCCCACCACGATGGCAAGCACCAGCCAGCATAGCCGCTGGCCCTCGCCAATGGGTGGTCCGGGGTCACTCGGTGTCGGCGCAGGCCTGGCCGCCGCCCCGGGCTTTGGCCAGGCGCAGCGCCGATTCGGCCCGGGCCAGGGCCGCCCCCGGGGCATCGCCAGGCCGCAAGGCGGTGAAGCCAATGGCGGTGGTGAGCGGCGGCGCCAACGTGGCCCCGTGCACGGCCACACTGGCCAGGCAGCGGTCCAGCACCGCCCGCAGCGCGCTCTGGCCGGGACAGCGCAACATCAGCACGAAGGCCCCGCCGCCGAAGCGGAACAGCCGGTCCTGGCAGCGCAGCGTCTGCAGCAGGCACTGACCCAGGGCCACCAGCACATCGTCACCGGCCAGATGCCCCTGGGCCTCGTTGAAGCGGCGGAACTGGTCGAGGTTGGCCACGGCCAGCCAGCCCTGGTCGGCCTCACCGCCCTGCCGGCGTTCCACCGCCGGCGCTTGGTCCGGGGCCGGTACGGGCGCTGGCAGGCCACGCAAGGCACTGTCAAAGCTGGCGTCAAAGGCCTGGCGGTTGAGCAGGCCGGTCAGGCTGTCGCGCAGACCGGCGTCGAGCGCGCTGTGGGCCTGGCGGTACACCCGCTGCAGGCGGTCAAACAGCTGGGGGGCGGCAAAGGGCAAGGCCAGCGGGGCGCTGAGCTCCACCACGGCCGGCGCCTGTTCGTCTCCCAGCAACGGCAACCAGGCCTTGTGGGTGGCCGGGCTGGCGTCGTCGTCGTCGGGCAGGCCACTGACGCTGTCGCCGCTGGTCAAGCAGGCCAGGCGCTCGGGTGCACTGGCCAGCGGCGGCAGGCGGTCGAGGTCCAACCACAGCGGAGCCGGCACCGCCGCTGCGCCGGGGCCGGCGGTGCGGGCCCGCTCGAACCAGCGCCGGTCGTCCGGCTCGCCGGTGACACCATACAACACCACCGAACAGGGGGCCAGCAGGTCGGCCAGCGCCTCCACCAGGGCGGCGTCCAGGGCCGTCGGGTTGGGCTGGGCGCCCAGTCGGGAAAGGTGGCTGTTCAGCGGGCTCATGCAGCCTTATCGGCTGCGGCACCGCAAACTCAAGCGCTGGCGGCGCGCCGGTACGCCTCGTTGGCGGCGGTCGAATCGCCGCGCTGCTCGGCCAGCTGGGCCAGGGCCCGCCAGGCGCTGCGCTGCAGCGCCGGGTCCTCGAGCCGGCCGACGGCCTGGCTCAGCAGCTGCTGGGCTTTGCCCCACAGCTGCTGCTGCAAACAGGCTTTGCCGGCCAGGTACTGCAGCGCCGGGTCGCGTGGGTTGCGCTGCACGGCCGACTCGATGCGGGCCAGCCAGGCGCCGTCCAGACCGGTCCCGGAAGCGGCAAAACCGGCCTCCAGCACACGGATCAGCTTCAGCCGCTGGGCCTCGCTCAGGGCGTCGGCCTGCTCGGTCATGCGCTCCCACACCGGCAGCAGCCACTGGCGGGCCTGGGCGGCGTCACCGTCCAGCGCCAGCAGGCGTTGCACCGCGTGGAAAGCCACGTCGGGCAGCAGCCGCTCGCCCGCTTCCAGGCTGTCCCAGGCGGCGCGCAGCTGGGTCTGGTCATGGGCGCCGCTCAGCAGGTCGATGGCCAGCCCGCGGATGATGCTCTGGGCGGCCTCGGCGGAAAAGGCCCGGTGCTTGGCCAGCAGCCGCGCCGTTTCCAGCGCCGGCTGGCTGCGCCGGGCCAAGCGGGCGGCTTTGAGCTTGAGACGCAGTGCCAGGGTGCGGCGCTGCGCGCCTTGGGGCAGGCGGTCCAGCCAGTCCAGCGCGGCCGGGGCGTCGCGCTGCACCAGGGCCCAGCGGGCGGCCGACAAGGTGGCGGCCTCGCGGGTTTCTTGGCCGGCGCGGTAGCCGCTGGCGTCCAGCGCCAGTTGCAGGTGCTGGTCGCGGCCGGTGGGGTCTTGCAGCGACTGCGCGCATTCGGCCGCCAGCAGGTGGGCCAGGGCCTGGACCTGGGCGGTGTTGGGGCCGCCGGGCACGGCTTGCTTCAGTGCACTGGCCTGCTCCAGCGCGGCCTGCGACAGCTTGCTGGCCCGGATGAAACGGCCGGCCAGCAGGTGCGACAGGCTGTCGAGCAGGGCGGCGTGCATGGCCCGCTCTTTTTGCTGGGTGCGCCAGCGGCGGGCCTGGCGTGGCAGGTCAAACAGCGCGGCCAGCGCGCGCGACGCCGCATACAGCAGCACAAAGGCGCCCATCAGGCCCAGCAGCACCAGGTTCAGCGACAGGTCGATGCGCCAGGGCGGCCAGAACACCGTGACGGTGCTCTGGTTGTTGCCAGCGAACAAAGCCACCGCCGCGGCAATGCCGAACAGCGCCAGAAACCAAAGGGCCGCACGCATGGCCGCCCCTCACCGGCCCGCGGCCGCGGTGGCCAGGGCCGACAGCGTGTCGTCGACCCGCGGCAGCGCGGTGTTCTTGGCCTGGGCCTGGACCTGGGCCAGCAGCGCCAGTGTGGTCTGGGTCTTGCGCGCGCCGGCATCGGCGAACTTGCGCAGCGTGGCGGCCACGGCCGTCAGGTCTTGCTGGGTGGCGTCACCCTGGCGGGCCAGCAGACCCAGGCGGGCGTTGAGCAATTTGAGCTTGAGGTTTTCGCGCAGGAAAAAGCCCTGGTCGGGCGACAGCAACACCGCCTCGGGCTGCTCGATGCGGCTGACCCGCACCAGCGCCCGCAACTCGCTGCCGACCACATGCAGGGCACGCTCCCACCAGGCATCGGTGGCCGAGGCCGCGCCGCCCTTGGCACCCTGGGCCGCGGCCGGGGTGGCCACCGCGTTGGCCAGCGGCAACTCGTCGACCAGCCGGGTCAATTCGTCGAGCTTGATCAGCAGGCCCGGCAAATCGGTCACGGTGGCGGCCTTGATGCGGTCGAGGTCACGCGCCACCGCCCGCTGCAGCGGCGTCAGCCGGGGCTGGGCGGCACGGGCGATGCGCTGGTCGGCGGTTTTCAGAGCCAGCATCAGCGGCTCGACGCTGCCAGTGACCTGGGCCTGCTGTTGCGCCAGACGGATGGCCGACTCGATGTCGACCACCAGGTTTTCGTCGCGGGAGCGTGACAGGCTTTGCATCAGCTCTTCGAGCTGGCTTCGCTGCAAGGCCACCTCGCTGAGACGGGCTTCGGACACCGCCAGCTTGGCGGCGGTTTCGCGGGCCAGGTCTTGCGCGCCCTTGGCCAGTGCACGGGCTTCCATGGCCTGGCTGCCACTGTCCAGGCTGCGCCGGGCCAGTTCTTCCTGGATGCCAGCGAGCTTTTGCCACAGCAGCACCGAACTCAACAAAGCCAGCAGCGCCAGCCCGGCCAGGCCCCAGACCAGCCAGCGCGAGGCGCGGGGAACAGGGTGTCCCGGGGCGGCGGTGGTGGACGGTGTCCCGCCGGCCAGGCCATCGTCAGGGGGCGTTGCACTCATGCGATCGATTCTATCGAGGCGGCCACCGCGCTCAGGTTGGGACGTGACATGCAAACAACACCGAAGCCGGCCGCCCGCGCGGCATCGGCAATCCGCGGGTGGGTGGCCACGGCGCGGGCCTGCGCCCAGTCGGGTGCCGGCGGCTCGGCGGCCATGGCCGCCACCAGGTTGGCCACCGCCTCGGAGCTGCTGAACAGCCAGACCGAGCCGTCATGGGCCGCCGCCTGGGCCAGCGCGCGCTGGGCGGCGCTGAAGACCGGTGGCCTGCGCTCGTAGACCGCGACCAGGGTGACCTCCGCGCCGGCCGCCTGCAGCTGCTGGGCCAGCCAGTCGCGCCCAGCGCTGCGGCCCTCGGCGTCGCTGCCGCGCACGATCAACGCGTGCTGCCCCGGCAGTACCGTGGGCTGGGCCACCTGCCACAAGGCCTCGGAATCGAACTGGCCGGCCTGCGGGTCAGGGGCCACGATGGCCTGGTCAGGCACACCGGCGCGGCGCAAGGCCTCGGCCGTGCCGGGGCCCGGCGCCCAGCAGCGCGGTGCACCGGGGGCGGCCCAGTCCAGCACCAGGCCGGCCGGCCGGGCCTCGAAAAAATGGTTCACGGCATTGCCGCTGACAAACATCAGCACCGCGTACTGGGGATGGGGGCCCAAGCCCGACCAGCAGGCCGCCAGGGCCGCCTGGGCCTCGGGACGCGAGGGCCCGGCAATGGCAATCAGCGGCAAGGACGCCACCACCCAGCCCGGCCGCGTCAGGCCCGCCACCCAGGGGCCCGCATCGCCTTGTGGGCGGGTGACGATGACGCGCACGGGCGGCGTTTCAGCGCCCACTCAGCGCGCGCCCTGGGCCCGCAGCTGGGCGGCGACCTGCTCACCCAGCAAGGCCGCGGCCGCGTTGTCGCTGGGCGCACCCGAAATCTGCGACCGCAGCAGCGTGGCCGAGCCTTCCGGGTCACCCCAGGCAGCGCGCAGCTGCAGCTGGTCGCCCTGCCATTGGGCAAAGGCGGCCAGCGGCATGGAGCAACTGCCCCCCATGGCCCGGCTCACCGCGCGTTCGGCCGACACCGCCAGCCAGGTGGGCGGGTGGGCGAAAGGCCGCAGCGCGTCGACCAGGTCGCTGCGGTCGCTGCGCACCTCGATGCCCAGGGCACCCTGGCCGGCTGCGGGCAGCATCTGCTCGGGCTCGAACACGGTGCGGATGCGGTCGGCCAGGCCCAGCCGCATCAGGCCGGCCGCGGCCAGCACGATGGCGTCGAACTGGCCTTCGTCAAGTTTGCGCAGCCGGGTGTCGAGGTTGCCGCGCAGCGGCTCGATCTTCAGATCGGGCCGCAGCGCGCGCAGCAGCACCACCCGGCGCAGGCTGGAGGTGCCCACCACCGCACCGGGTGGCAGCGCATCGAGCGAGGCGTAGCGGCTGGAGACCCAGGCGTCGCGCGGGTTCTCGCGTTCCATCACGCAGGCCAGGCTGAAGCCCTCGGGCAGGTCCATGGGCACGTCTTTCAGCGAATGCACCGCGATGTCGGCCCGGCCCTCTTCCAGCGCCACCTCGAGTTCCTTGACGAACAAGCCCTTGCCACCGACCTTGCTCAGCGAGCGGTCGAGGATCTGGTCGCCCTTGGTGGTCATGCCCAGCAGCGACACGCGGTGGCCGGCCTGTTCCAGCAAGGCCTTCACATGCTCGGCCTGCCAAAGCGCCAACCGGCTCTCGCGGGTGGCAATCACAATGGGTTTGGCGGGGGGGGTGCGCTCAGAAGTCACGGCGGGTCTCGGCTGTTGTCGGGCGATGCTAGCACGCCGTTTTTGCCCGGACACCGGGTGGTCGAGCGCTCAGTGGGCCAGCGCCTCGCGCACCGCCGCCAGCTGTCGGCGCGACACCGGCAGGTGCTCGGTCAGGCCGTCCAGGCGCACCGCCCAGCCGTCGCCCTCTTCCGAGTCATGGTGTTTTTCCAGCGCCCGCACCGCGTGGCGGGCCACCAGGGTGTTGCGGTGGATGCGCATGAAATGGTCGCCGAAACGCTGTTCCAGTTCGTGCAGCGACTGGTCCAGCACATGCTCGCGGGCGGCGGTGCGCGCCGTCACGTACTTCAACTCGGCCTTCAGGTAGAGCACCTCGATCAGCGGCACGCGCTGGGTGCGGCCCCGGTCCTGCACCACCAGCACCCGGGCCGCCTCGGCCTGGGCCCGGCGCATCTGGGTGATCTTGCGCTCGGCTTTCTGCAGGCACAGCTGCAGGCGTTCCAGCCGCACCGGCTTGGTCAGGTAGTCCAGCGCCTCCACCTCGAAGGCCTGCAGCGCATGGCCGGCATGGGCGGTGACGAACACCACCGCCACCGGCAGCGGCCGGTCGGCGAGTTGCTGGGCCCAGGCCATGCCGTCAAGGCCGGGCATCTGGATGTCGAGCAGCACCAGGTCCACCGGGTGGGCGCTCAGCGCCTTCACCGCCTCGCCCACGTCGGCCGCCTCGGCCACCACTTCCACGCGCGGCGCGGCGACATCGCCCAGCACGGTGCGCAACCGTGACCGAGCCAGCGGCTCGTCGTCGACCAGCAACACACGCAGGGTGGGGACAGGGTTCATGCGGGCACCTCGATGCGGGCGCGGTAGACGCCATTTTTCAATCCGGTCTGGAACTGGCCTTCCACATCGTGCAGCAGGTTCAGCCGGTCGCGCAGGTTGGCCAGCGCCAGGCCCTGGCCGGCCGGCCCCTGGCCCGCCGGCACGGTGTTGCTGACCTTGACCACCACCCGCTGGCCTCGCCGCTGGGTGCTGATCTTCAGTTTGGCGCCGCTGACACTGGGCTCGACGCCGTGTTTGACGGCGTTCTCCACCAGCGGCTGCAGCAGCAGCGGCGGCAGCCGGGCGCCGTTGGCCGCCGGGTCCAGCGACCAGCTGACCTGCAGGCGCTTGCCAAACCGCACCTGCTCGATGGCCAGGTAGCGCTCGGCCAGCGCGATCTCGTCGGCCAGGGTCACGGTCTGGTGCTGCTCGGCCAAGGCGCTGCGAAACAAATCACTCAGGTCTTCCAGCAAGGCCTCGGCGCGGGCCGGCTCGGCCCGCACCAGGGCGATGGCGCTGTTCAGCGCGTTGAACAGAAAGTGCGGCCGGATGCGGGCCTGCAACTCGGCCAGCCGGGCGGTGGTGGTGGCCGGCATCTGGCTGCGGGCCCGCCAGACCAGCGCCGTCACCAGGCCATGGGCCAGCAAGACCCCGGTGGCCGCGCTGGCCAGCCAGGGGCTGGCCTCGGTACCGCCCGGCCAGCCGACCAGGGCCAGCAAGGCACAGGCTTGCAAACCGGCCAAGGCGCCCAGCGTGGTACCGGCAACAAACTGCCAGCGCCAGGGCCAACGGCCCAAGACCCGCCGCAGGCTGCAGGCCACGATCAACCAGCTCAGCGTGGCGGGCAAGGCGCCGCCGGTCAGCAGGGCCAGCCGGCCCAGCCAGTCCATCGCGCTGACCGCGCCAAACATCGCGCCCACCGCCACCACCGCTTCCACGTACAGCACGGCCCGCAACACCACCCCGGCGTGGCAGGCGTCGAACACCAACACCGGCTCGGTGGCAGGGGCGCCGGCGGGCGGGTCGGCGAAGGCCGATAAAATTGAGGTGTTCTGCATGCCAATGGGGAATGTGCCCCGATTATTGGCATTCCTGCCGCCGCCGCAAGGCCGGCCTGCCCAACCCGGCGTTCTGCCCCGCATTGCCCACCATGAGCCACAACCAGTTCGACAAAAAATCCGAGGCGTGGTCTGCGCTGTTCTCCGAGCCCATGAGCGACCTGGTCAAGCGCTACACCGCCAGCGTGTTCTTCGACAAACGGTTGTGGCAGGCCGACATCGCCGGCAGCCTGGCCCATGCCGGCATGCTGGCCGCGCGCGGCATCATCTCCACCGACGACCACGCGGCCATCCAGAAGGGCATGGCGCAGATCAGCAGCGAAATCGAGTCCGGCCAGTTCGACTGGAAGCTCGACCTGGAAGACGTGCACCTGAACATCGAGGCCCGGCTGACGGCCCTGGTGGGCGACGCCGGCAAGCGGCTGCACACCGGCCGCAGCCGCAACGACCAGGTCGCCACCGACGTGCGGCTGTGGCTGCGCGGCGAGATCGACCTGATTGGCGGCCTGCTGACCGACCTGCAAAAGGCGCTGGTGGACATTGCCGAGCAGAACGCCGCCGTCATCCTGCCCGGCTTCACCCATTTGCAGGTGGCCCAGCCGGTGAGTTTTGGCCACCACATGCTGGCCTATGTGGAGATGTTCGCCCGCGACGCCGAACGCATGCTGGATGTGCGCAAACGCGTCAACCGCCTGCCGCTGGGCGCAGCCGCGCTGGCCGGCACCAGCTACCCGCTGGACCGCGAGCAGGTGGCGCAAACCCTGGGCATGGAGGGCGTGTGCCAGAACAGCCTGGACGCGGTGAGCGACCGCGACTTCGCCATCGAATTCACGGCAGCCGCCAGCCTGGCCATGGTGCACATCAGCCGCTTCAGCGAGGAACTGATTCTGTGGATGAGCCAGAGCTTTGGCTTCATCGACATCGCCGACCGCTTCTGCACCGGCTCCAGCATCATGCCGCAGAAGAAAAACCCCGACGTGCCGGAACTGGCACGCGGCAAGACCGGCCGGGTGGTGGGCCATCTGATGGGCCTGATCACCCTGATGAAGGGCCAGCCGCTGGCCTACAACAAGGACAACCAGGAAGACAAGGAGCCGCTGTTCGACACGGTGGACACGCTGAAAGACACGCTGCGCATCTTTGCCGAGATGGTGGGTGGCATCACCGTCAAGCCGCAGGCCATGGAGGCCGCCGCCCGCCGCGGCTACGCCACCGCCACGGATTTGGCCGACTACCTGGTGAAAAAGGGCCTGCCCTTCCGCGACGCCCACGAAACCGTGGCCCATGCGGTGAAGACCGCCATCGCCCAGGGCCTGGATTTGTCCGAGCTGCCGCTGGCCACGCTGCAGCAGTTCCACCCGGCGATTGAAGCCGATGTGTTCGGTGTGCTGAGCCTGCAGGGCTCGCTGGACGCCCGGCAAACCCTGGGTGGCACGGCGCCGGTGCAGGTGCGGGCGCAGATTGCCCGACACCGGGCCCGGCTGGCCTGAAGGCGCCGCTCAAGCCTGGCTGGCGCCGAACTCCAGCAACGCCGGCACGAAGTTGGCGTTGTCGTGGCCCTCGCGGGTCAGCTTGAGCAGGGCAAAGCGCTGCAGCGGCGACAACCGGGCCCAGCGTTCCTGCGTCGGCGGCAACAGGCCGCGGGCGCGCGCCAAGTGGTCCACCGGCAAGGGCACCTCGCTGGCACCACGCCAGGCTGGGTGAGGGTCCAGCGCCACGTCTTGGGCTGGCTCGCCCATCCGCGCGGCGATCAGCTGGCGCAACCACTGCCCGTAGGCGGCCACCTCTGGCTCGGCAGTGCAGGGCCCGTCCACCAGCTGGCGCCGCTCGTCCACCGAAAAGCGTGACCACTGGCGCAGCGTGAGCTTGACGCCGCAATGGTCCAGCTTGAACCGCACCACCATGGGAATGCAGCGCAGCGTGCCCTCGAAGTCACGCTCAAAGTGAAAAATCGGACCGTCGCTCATGATTCGTTGTATTTAAAAAGACACAACGAAACAAGCAACTCCCGGGCCAGAAGCGCTGCACCGGCCTGGGGCGCGGGCCGTGACAAAAGTCCGCGGGCCAGCCGGCCAGCCCCGCGCAAACCCGGTGACAGGGATTTCTGCGATCTGGCACACTCCCGTCATGAACGCCTCGATGAACATCCCGTCCTGGTCGGATGACTTGCTGCTCCACGACGAGCGCACCGACACCACCCACCGCGAATTCATGCAGCTGCTGCGCTCGTCCTTCATGGCCACAGAGAGCAACCGCCTGCAACGCTTCCAGAAACTGCTGGAGCACACGGTGGAACACTTTGCGCAGGAAGACCGCTGGATGCTGGCCACCGGCATGGAAGACGGCAACTGCCACAGCAAAGATCACACCATGATCCTCGAGACCATGCGCGAGGTGGAAAAGCGCGCCCTGGGCGGTGACATGAGCTTCATCCCGGTGATGAACCAGGCCCTGGCCCAATGGTTTCCCGACCATGCCAAGACCAAGGATGCCGGCCTGACCCAGTACCTGCAGGAAATCGGCTTCGACACCACCGCAGAAAAGCTGGCCAACCCGGACACCGCCCAACTGAACCCGCACGGCGGCTGCGGCACCCTAAAGGCCTGCGCCTGAGGCCCTGGCCCTCCCCCACCAAACCGCCTGCCAGGCGGCTTTTTTCATGGGGCCTGCCGCGGTCGCCCAGGTGGCTGTCCCCGCCAGGATGAGCGGCCGATAATCGAGCGCTATCGCGGCCCCTCGGCCGACGTCGGGAGCGCCACTTGACCGTCATCACCACCATCGAAGACCTGCGCCTGCTGGCCAAGAAGCGCGTGCCGCGCATGTTCTACGACTACGCCGACTCCGGCTCCTGGACCGAGGGCACCTACCGCGCCAACGAGGGCGATTTCCAGAAAATCCTGCTGCGCCAGCGGGTGGCGGTGAACATGGACAACCGCAGCACCGCGGTGCAGATGATCGGCCAGCCGGCCGCCATGCCGGTGGCGATTGCCCCGGTGGGCCTGACCGGCATGCAGCATGCCGACGGCGAGATCCATGCCGCCCGCGCGGCCGAGAAATTCGGCATCCCGTTCACCCTGTCCACCATGAGCATCTGCTCCATCGAGGACATTGCCGAGCACACCAGCGCCCCCTTCTGGTTCCAGCTTTACATGATGCGCGACCGCGAGGCCATGGCCCGCATGATTGACCGCGCCAAGGCCGCGCGCTGCAGCGCCCTGGTGCTGACGCTGGACCTGCAGGTGATTGGCCAGCGCCACAAGGATTTGAAGAACGGCCTGACCGCGCCGCCCAAACCCACGCTGGCCAACATCCTCAACCTGATGACCAAGCCGCGCTGGTGTCTGGGCATGGCCCGCACCCGCCGTCACACCTTCCGCAACCTGGTGGGCCATGTGCAGGGCGTGAGCGACATGCGTTCGCTGTCGGCCTGGACCAACGAGCAGTTCGACCCCCGGCTGTCCTGGGCCGACGTGGCCTGGGTCAAGGAGCGCTGGGGTGGCAAGCTCATCCTCAAGGGCATCATGGACGTGGAAGACGCCGAACTCGCGGTCAAGGCCGGCGCGGATGCCATCGTGGTCAGCAACCATGGCGGCCGCCAACTCGACGGTGCGCCCTCCAGCATCACCGCCCTGCCCGCCATCGTGGCCGCGGTGGGCGCGCAGACCGAGGTCTGGATGGACGGCGGCATCCGCTCCGGCCAGGACGTGCTGAAGGCCTGGGCCCTGGGCGCACGCGGCACCATGATCGGCCGCGCCATGGTTTACGGCCTGGGCGCGATGGGCGAGGCCGGCGTGAGCAAGGCGCTGCAAATCATCCACAAAGAGCTGGACGTGACCATGGCCTTCTGTGGCCACACCGAACTGCGGCGGGTGGACAAAACCATTTTGCTGCCCGGCACCTACCCGGTGTGAGCACCCCGCGCCGCATCGCCCACCTGGACATGGACGCGTTCTACGCGTCGGTGGAGTTGCTGCGCTATCCCCAGCTGACCGGCCTGCCGGTTGTGATTGGCGGCGGCCGGCGGCGGCTGGACGACGCGCTGCTGGCCAGCCATGCCGACACCCCGCTGGACCGCATCCCGGTGGCGGCGTTTCCGCTGCTGAAGGACTACACCGGCCGCGGCGTCATCACCACCGCCACCTACGCCGCCCGGGCCTTTGGTGTGGGCTCGGCCATGGGGCTGATGAAGGCCGCCAAGCTCTGCCCCCAGGCCATCCTGCTGCCGGTGGACTTTGACGAGTACCGGCGCTTCTCGCGCGCCTTCAAGGCGGTGGTGACCGAGATCGCCCCCGTGATGGAAGACCGCGGCGTGGACGAGGTCTACATCGACTTCACCGAGGTGCCCGGCGGCCAGCGCGAGGGCGGCCGGGTGCTGGCGCGGCTGATCCAGAAAAGCGTGCTCAACGCCACCGGCCTGAGCTGCTCCATCGGCGTGGCGCCCAACAAGCTGCTGGCCAAGATGGCCAGCGAGTTCCACAAGCCACGCGGTATCACCATCCTGCAGCCCGAGGAGTTGCAGGCCCGCATCTGGCCGCTGCCGGTGCGCAAGCTCAACGGCATCGGTCCCAAGGCCGAGGCCAGGCTGGCCGGTCATGGCATCGCCACGCTGGGCGACCTGGCAGCGCGCGACCGCGACTGGCTGGTGGCGCAGTTTGGCAAAAGTTACGGCGCCTGGCTGTTTGACGCGGCCTGGGGCCGCGACGACCGGCCGGTGGTGACCGAAAGCGAGCCGGTGTCCATGAGCCGGGAAACCACCTTCGAGCGCGACCTGCACGCGGTGCACGACCGGGCCGAGCTGGGCGCGCTGTTCACCACGCTGTGCGAAAAGCTGGCGGCCGACCTGCAGCGCAAAGGCTGGGCCGGCAAGACGGTGGGCATCAAGCTGCGTTTTGACGATTTCCAAAGCCTGACCCGCGACCACACACTGGACCAGCCGGTGGCCGACGCGGCCAGCATCCGCCGCGCCGCCGGCCTGTGCCTGAAGCGGGCGCCGCTGGAGCGGCGGCTGCGGCTGCTGGGGGTGCGGGTGGGCAAGCTGAGCCCCTGGGACCCCTCGCGCCCCGCGGCCCCAGCGGACGCGCCCCCGGCCCCGACCTCCTCTCACCCCGACCTGTTTGACCCGCCCCAATGACAACGGCGGGCCAAAGCCCGCCGTTGTCATCACAAAACCACCGACCGCAGTCGGTGGGCCGGGCCGCTCAAGGCAGCGCCGTGGGCTCCGAGGTCTCGTCCGAGGCCAGCACCGCATTGCCCAACAGAATGGGCTCCGAGGTGTCGCTGGTCTTCTGCTGCAGCGCCAGCATGAAGAGGATGAGTTCATTGATGCTGGTGGTCGTGTTGGTGGGCACGTCCGAACCAGCCACATAGTCCTGGCCGTTGCCGCCGCAGGCGGCCAGCAGGCCCGCCACAACCAGCGCGAGCGCCGCCAGCCTGACCGGCTTTTTAAGGTTTTTCACAGGTGAGTTCATGGGTCACCTTCAGTTGGGGAAGTTCTTCGCGCCCGGCAGCGGGGCGTTCAAGTAGGGGAAGCTGGTCCGTGGCAGGTCGGCGGCCGTGGCGCGCACACCGTCCACAAAGGCCACACCACCGGCGGGCGCATCGGCCGGCTTGCAGCCGACCTTCAGCGTGTCGGTGGTGCCGGTGGCCACGCACAACACACCCATGGCCACGCGCAGCGAGGCGTCCACCACGTCGTCGATGGGGCGACGGCCGTTCGGGAAGCCAGCCGTGTCACCACCCAGCACACCCAGCGGGTTCTGCATGGCCAGCGGCTTGGCGGCGATCGAGGTGTTCAGACGCTGCATTTCAGCCAGCGGGCCACCCACGCCCAGGCCGGTGATGTTGGCCGGGCGGTTGACGCCAGGCACACCGGTCAGGAAGGCGGTCAGCAGGTCGGTGCGGGGGAAGTTGGTCGGTGCCACAGCGGTCGGGAACAGGATCTCGATCAATGCCGGCAGCGTGGGATTGGTCACGTAGTCGGCAAAGTTGGCCGCGTCGTTGGACGGCTTGGAGGCGTTGAACTTGTCCTTGTCACGCAGACCGATCACCACCTCGTTGACCAGCGGCATGCCCAGGCGGGAGACCTGGGTCCAGGCGCCACCGACACGCTCATTGACCTGCAGACCGGAGCCGGGCGCGCCATTGACGAGCTTGGCCTGGCGCAGGCTGGCGGTGGTCCAGGCACCGATGACGGGGTCACCGCCCGAGGTCGAGGCCTTCAGACAGCTGGCCGGCACTTCCAGTGCAATGGAGGTGACGTTCTTGTCGGTCAATTCGCCAAAGGCACCGGCGGTGGCGTTCAGCGCCGCCGCATTGCTTTCGCTGGTGATGACCGCGCCGGGGGCGTTGATCAAGTCAAAAATCGTCCCGAGATTGACCGAAAACGCTTCCTTGCGCTGGCCCACAAACACCTTGCCGGGTGCGGAGCAGCCCGGAATGTTGACGGTGTTGATGAAGCTGTTGGCATAGCTGTCGTAGGCCGCGGCATTGCCAAAGGTCTTTTCACCGATGTAGTCGATGGGCTTGGCAAAGGTGCTGCTGCCGCCGTTGGCGTTGGTCACCACAGAGCGGGTGCCGCCACGGCGGTCGCCGCGGACCACGGTCACGGTGTAGCTCTCGGTGTAGCTCAAAGCGCCGGTGGTGGCGGTGATGGGGCTGGCCTGGCGCAGCGGAATCGCCACGTTCTTGCCGCCGACCGGGATTTCGATGCCCTTGCCGCCGTTGGCCAGCGTGTTGCTGAAGCGGAACTGGAAGGTCAGGTCTTCCTTGCCGTCGCCGTTGTTGTCCACATGGATTTCGTACAGCGCGTTGGGGTCCAGCGAGAAGTAGTTGGGGCCGCCGTACGGGTCTTGCAACGGCAGGTAGTTGGCAATCAGCGTCACGTTGCCTTCGCGGCCGGGTTCGTAGCTGTTGAACATGTAGAAATCGGTGCCATCCACCTTGGGGGTGGTGGTGATGCCGGGGGCTTCACGGTGGCTGGATGCGAGAGCCGCACCGGCTGCCAGCAGCAAAAGGCCGCCTTTTGCGAGATGCCGAAATTTGAACGCCATGGGAACTCCTCGTTGGTTGAATCGTTGGCTGAATGGACTGTTCGGTCCAAAACCAGCCTATCCCTTTACGGCGCTCCCGTCTGTCTGGATGCAGTCCCCCTGCTTGCACCACGGTGAAGAGGGCCATCGCATCCAATCCCTGTCGCACCACGTACCTGTCGTGCGGATGCAATAACATGCATTTCTCTTACGCTGACAAAGTCACCATCCCGGTGGCACCCACCGCGGCGTCAGCGCCACGACCCCTGCCCCCCAAAGAGCCCATGCGCCAGCCTGCCGTCCCTCCCTTTCCCATGGTCACGCTGCTGGCCTCGCTGCTGGCCCTGGCCTGGGCGCCGGTCCATGCACAGGCCCTGCCCGACCGGGAGTTGAAGGCGGTGCAGGTGGAGGCCTCGCGGACCAGCCAGCTCGGCGAAGCCGCCACCGCCAACACCGGCGTGGTGACCCAAGAGCAGCTCGACGCCCGCACCGTTTACCGGGCGGCCGAATTGCTGGAGGTCACGCCCGGCCTGGTGGTCAGCCAGCACAGTGGCGAAGGCAAGGCCAACCAGTTCTACCTGCGCGGCTTCAACCTCGACCATGGCACCGACCTGCGCACCACCGTCGACGGCATGCTGGTCAACCAGCGCAGCCACGGCCATGGCCAGGGCTGGACCGACCTGAACTTTCTGATTCCGGAGCTGGCCACCCAGCTGGACTACAAAAAGGGGCCGTTCTACGCCGCCGAAGGCGATTTCGCCACCGCTGGCGCGGTGAGCATCAGCTACGCCAACACCCTGAAGCAAGGCATTGCCAGCATAGGCCTCGGCCAGAACGGCTACCGCCGCACGCTGCTGGCCGACTCGCCGCAGTGGGGCCAGGGCCACCTGCTGTACGCACTGGAATGGTTCAAGAACGACGGGCCCTACCTGGTGGGCGACAACTACCGCAAGCTCAACGGCGTGCTGCGCTACAGCGAGGGCACGGCCGCCCAGGGCTTTGATGTGACTGCCATGGCCTACCGCTCCGGCGACTACCACGCCACCGACCAGATCCCGCGGCGCGCGGTGGCGGCCGGCACGCTGAACCGCTTTGACGCAATCGACCAGACCGACGGCGGTCGGGTGGCACGCTACAGTCTGTCGGGCGGCTGGCACGAGGTCACCGACAGCACCCGCACCCAGGTCCACGCCTACCTGGTGCAAAACCGGCTGCAGCTGTTCTCCAACTTCACTTACTTCCTGGACGACCCGGTCAACGGCGACCAGTTCGCCCAGCCCGACAAACGGGTGTCGGCCGGGCTGAACGCCAGCCGCAGCTGGACCAGCACCTGGCTGGGCCGGGAGAGCGAAACCACGCTGGGCCTGCAGCTGCAGAAAGACAACATCCGCAACGGCCTCTACAGCACGGCGGCGCGGCAAACCCTGTCCACCACCCGGCAGGACCATATCCTGGAAAGCAGCCTGGGCCTGTACGCCGAAAACAGCACCCGCTGGGCCGAGAAATTCCGCACCGTGGCCGGCCTGCGGCTGGACGCCTACCGCTTCCAGGTGGACAGCAACAACCCGGCCAATTCGGGCCGCGGCAGCGACAGCATCGCCAGCCCCAAACTCAACCTGATCTTCGGCCCCTGGGCCCAAACCGAGTTCTTCGCCGGTGTGGGCAGCGGCTTCCACAGCAACGACGCCCGCGGCACCACCATCACTGTGGACCCCAAGACCAACGACCCGGTGAGCCAGGTGCCGGCGCTGGTGCGTTCGCGTGGCCTGGAGTTGGGTGTGCGCAGCGAGTTCATCCCCGGGCTGCAGTCGTCGTTGTCGTTCTACCGGTTGGACTTCGACTCCGAGCTGGTGTTTGTCGGCGACGCCGGCACCACCGAGGCCGGCCGGCCCAGCCGCCGGGTGGGTTTTGAGTTCTCCAACTACTACAAAGCCAACCGCTGGCTGACCATCGACGCCGACATCGCTTTTGCCCGGGCCCGTTTCCGCGACACCGATGTGGTGGGCCAGCGCATCCCCGGCGCGGTGGAAGGTGTGGCCTCGGTGGCGCTGGCGGTGGACAAGCTGGGCCCCTGGTTTGGCGCGCTGCAGCTGCGCTACTTCGGCCCGCGGCCGCTGCTGGAAGACAACAGCGTGCGCTCCGGCCAGACCGCCACCGTCAACGGCCGCATCGGCTACAAGTTCAGCCCCACGCTGCGGCTGGAGTTGGAGGGCTTCAACCTGACCAACAGCCAGGCCTCGGCCATCGATTATTTCTACACCTCGCGGCTGCGCGGCGAGGCCAGCGCGGTGGCCGATGTGCACTTTCATCCCATCGAGTCGCGCAGCTTCCGGCTGACCCTGGTGGCCAACTTCTGAGAAGCTGTTCACGGTCGGCGCCGGCGCCGCACAAATAAGCCGGCCGCAGCCGGTTTTTCCGGCGATGTTCCCCCTCTTTTGAGTTGACGATAGCTTACCGAATGCTTACATTGAAATCGTCAACCAATGGGGGTTTGTCATGGTCGTGTGCCTGTCACTCAACGAGCTGCAACGCATCAAACAATGGCACGTGGACCATCGCCACGACCACCCCATTGAGTACCACCTGTGGGACACGGTGCTGATCCTGTGGGTCATGGGCTGCATCGGCTGGCTGCCCACCACCTTGTTCCATGTCTGGTGGGCGTTGCCACTGTGTGTGGTGGCCTTTGTCATGCCCGCCACCTACGTCGGCTGGCGGGCCCAGGCCCATGCGCAGCAGAAATTGCGCTGCGAGTGGCTGCCGCCGCAGCGCTGACGCCTCAGCCCCTCACTGGCGGGCGGTGCGCAGGTTGGGCGGCAGGCCCTGCGGGTGGCTGGTGCGAAAAGGGTTGATGTCCAGCCCGCCGCGCCGGGTGTAGCGGGCGTACACCGTCAGCTTGGTGGGTTTGCAGCGCGTCCACACATCCATGAAGATGCGCTCCACACATTGCTCGTGGAACTCATGGTGGTTGCGGTAGCTGACGATGTACTGCATCAGCCCACCCTGGTCGATCTGCGGCCCGCTGTAGCGAATCTGCACGCTGCCCCAGTCGGGCTGGCCGGTCACCAGGCAATTGCTTTTCAGCAGCTGGCTGGTCAGCACCTCGCTCACCGGCTTCTCATCGAAAGCCGCCGTCAGCAACTCCGGCGCCGGCGTGTAGCGGTTGCACTCGATGTCCAGCCGGTCCAGGCTCAGCCCTTCCAGTTCCTGCACAGTCTCGGCGCCAAACTGCTCGGGCAGCACCAGCTTCACCCCAACGGAGGCCAGCACCGGCCCGCCGCGCCAGACCGCCTCGCTGAGGTCGGCCCGCAGCCGCTGCTGCAGCGCGCCGGCGTCGGCAAAGGCGGTGGCGTTGAAGCTGTTCAGGTAGAGCTTGAGCGACTTGCTCTCGATGATGTGGGTGGATTCGCAGGGCACGGTGACATGGGCCAGCGCCACCTGCGGCTTGCCGCGCGGCGTGAGCCAACTCAGCTCGAAAGCGGTCCACAGATCGGCGCCAAAAAACGGCGGGTGGGCGCCCAGGCCCAGCTCGGCCCGCTTGTCGGCCCGCGGCAAGGGGAACAGCAGCGTGGGGTCGTAGTGCGGCGCGTAGGCCACCGGCTTGCCCAGTGGCGAATCCAGCGGTGAACCGGTGGAGGCGTGGGAGTGGTCGTTCATGCGGCGGCCGCCGGGGAATGGGCGCGGTGAAAAGGCACGAGTTCGGTCAGCAGGCGCTCAACCACGCCACGCGGCAGGTCGTGGCCCATGCCGTCCACCGCCACCAGGCTGGCGCCGGGGATGCGCTTGGCCGTGTCTTCGCCACAGGCGAACGGCACCAGCGGGTCGGCCTTGCCGTGCACCACCAGCGTGGGCGAACTGACCTGGGCCAGGCCGCGGGCCCGGCCATGGTCGGCCATGATGGCGGCCATCTGCCGGGTCACACCGGCCGGGTGGTAGTTGCGGGCCATGCTGGCGGCCACCCGGGCGCGCAGCTCCGCCTCGGGCGTGGGGAAACCGGGGCTGCCGATCACCGTGAACAGGCCCACGGCATGGTTCACCAGGTCGTCGAGCTGGCGGCTGCGGGGCCGGCTCAGCAAGGCCTTGAGCACATGGGCTTGCGCCTGCGGCAGGCCGCGGGCGCCGCTGGAGCTCATCACGCTGGTCAGGCTCAGCACCCGTTGCGGCGCGGCCATGGCCACCCGCTGGGCAATCATACCGCCCATGCTGGCCCCCACCACATGGGCTTGCGGGATGCCCAGCGCGTCGAGCACACCCAGCGCGTCGGCCGCCATGTCGGCCAGACCATAGGGGGCCCGCACCGGCAGGCCCATGCGGAACTTCAAGCCTTCCCACAGCAGGTTGGGCGTGCCCAGGTGGTCCAGGTGTTGCGACAGGCCGATGTCGCGGTTGTCCATGCGGATCACCCGGAAGCCGGCCGCCACCAGGCCGTCAACCAGCGGCTGCGGCCAGGCCACCAGCTGCATGCCCAGGCCCATGATGAGCAGCACCGCCGGGCGGCTGGCGTCGCCGCTGTCGTCGATCTCGATCTGCAGTTGGTTGGCTTTGATTTGCATGGCGGGGTGGTTTGGGAAGATCAGGCCGGCCGGCGGCGAAACACCAGTTTGTTGGGTGCGGAGACGCTGGCGTCGAAGGCATAGCCCTCGGCGTTGAAGCCTTCCAGCTGCTGGGGCAGCGTCAGCCGCTGCGTGATGGCATGGCGGGCCATCAGGCCACGGGCGCGTTTGGCCATGAAGCTGATGACCTTGTACTGACCGGCATCGGGCCGCCATTCCTCGAACACACAGTCGATCACCCTGGCCTTGAGCGCCTTGCGGTCCACCGCCTTGGCGTACTCCTGCGAGGCCAGGTTGACCACAACCGGCGTGCGGTCGGTGCGCAGCCGCTGGTTCAGGTGCTCGGACAGCTGCGCCCCCCAGAACTTGTACAGGTTGGCGCCGCGCGGGTTGGCCAGCGCCGTGCCCATTTCCAGCCGGTAGGGCTGCATCCAGTCCAGCGGCCGCAGCACACCGTACAGGCCGCTGAGGATGGCCAGGTGGTCTTGCGCCCACAGCAGGTCGTCAGGGCCCAGGGTTTTGGCGTCCAGGCCCTCGTAGACATCGCCGTTGAAGGCCAGCACCGCCTGCTTGGCATTCTTGGCGGTGAAGCGGGTTGACCAGGCCTGGTAGCGGGCCACGTTGAGCGCGGCCAGCGGGTCGCTCAGGTCCATCAGCCGGGCGATCTGCTGCGGCGACTGCGGTTTGAGCAGTTCGATCAGCTCGGCCGACTGGCTGACGAAGGCGGGCCGGGTGTGGGGCAGATCGCCCGCCAGGGTGTCGTAGTCCAGCGATTTGGCCGGGGAAAGCAAGAACAGCATGGCGCAGGGCAACCCGAAAAAGTGCAGGCTCAGAGAGCGACAGCGGATTATCCCGGTTCGGCCAAATCCCTCAGTGCAGGTCGCCCAACAGCGAGGCCATGGTGTCGGCGGCCATCAGCGTTTCGGCCCGGTAATGGGGGTGGTCGCAGCCCAGCGAGGCCCCTGCGCCGGCCTTCAGCGCCGCCACCAGGGCCGGTGCCAGCTCGAAACGCAGGAAATGCACGGCCGAGGTCTTTTCGCCGTTGCTGCGGTCCAGGTCCTCGTCGGCAATGGCGTAGACCGGCGACTGGCCGGCCACGGTGACGAAAACCCGGTCTTCGATGCCGATCAGTTGGGCCAGCGCCCGCCTGCGTTCGTGCACATCGGGGTAGGCGATCATCATCGTGGCCTTCCAGTTGTGGCCGTCGGGCAGCAACGGGGCGTAGGCGGCGATCTCGCGGGCGATGTCCTCGTCTTCAAAGAGCTTTTCGATGCGCAGCATCTCCTGGATCTGGTAGCGCACCGTGGTTTCGCTCTCGAACTGCAGCGTGATGTGGCCGCCCAGGGCCACCGTGCGGCGCCGGCGGTGGGCCATGACCTCGGGCTGGTGGGTTCGGCGGTGGCGGCTGTAGGCCTCCAGCGTCATCAGGCTGTCGCGGGTGATGGGGCCAGTCATGGGTGTGGCCTCAGTCCACCAGTTCGGCCAGTGCCTTGGCGTAGCGGCTGGCATGCGAACGCTCGGCCTTGGCCAGGGTTTCGAACCAGTCGGCCACCTCGTCGTGGCCTTCTTCGCGGGCGGTCTGGGCCATGCCGGGGTACATGTCGGCGTACTCATGGGTTTCGCCGGCCACCGCGGCCTTGAGGTTGTCGCGGGTGGCGCCGATCGGCAGGCCGGTGGCCGGGTCGCCGCATTGCTCCAGCCACTCCAGGTGGCCGTGGGCATGGCCGGTTTCGCCCTCGGCGGTGGAACGGAACAGCGCGGCCACGTCGCTGCGGCCCTCGATGTCGGCCTTGTTGGCGAAATACAGGTAACGGCGGTTGGCCTGCGATTCACCGGCGAAAGCGGTTTTCAGGTTTTCTTCGGTCTTGGAGCCTTTGAGTGTGGGCATGGAACTCTCCTGGAATGCGGCACGACGGGCTTTGCGTCCGCCATGCGTCAAGGTTAACGCCAACGGCCGCGCCCCCCCAACCTCGGCTTTAAAATCCCTGCTGATTCCTGCCCCACCCCCGACGGCATCCCTGTGCGATGCCGTTGTCCTTTTTCTGGCCCACCATGACCGACACCGTGCCGCAACCCGGCCTGCAATCCCTGTCCAAATCGTTTGAACCGGCCGCGCTCGAAGCGCACTGGGGCCCGGAATGGGAAAAGCGCGGCTATGGCGTGGCCGGCTTCCGCGGCACCCAGGCGCCCCAGGCCGGCGCCCCGGCCTTTGCCATCCAGCTGCCACCGCCCAACGTGACCGGTACGCTGCACATGGGCCATGCCTTCAACCAGACCATCATGGACAGCCTGACCCGCTACCACCGCATGGCCGGCTTCAACACGGTCTGGGTGCCGGGTACCGACCACGCCGGCATTGCCACCCAGATCGTGGTGGAGCGCCAACTGCAGGAGCAACAACTCAGCCGCCACGACCTGGGCCGCAAGAACTTTGTCGCCAAGGTCTGGGAATGGAAAGAGCAAAGCGGCAACACCATCACCACCCAGATGCGCCGCATGGGCGACAGCGTGGACTGGAGCCGCGAGTACTTCACCATGGACGACAAGCTCTCCAAAGTGGTGACCGACACCTTTGTGCGGCTGTACGAGCAAGGCCTGATCTACCGCGGCAAGCGCCTGGTGAACTGGGACCCGGTGCTGATGAGCGCGGTGTCCGACCTGGAGGTGGAAAGCGAAGAGGAAGACGGCAGCCTGTGGCACATCGCCTACCCGCTGGCTGATGGCTCCGGCTCGCTCACGGTTGCGACAACACGGCCTGAAACCATGCTCGGCGATGTGGCGGTGATGGTGCACCCGGAAGACGAGCGCTACGCCCATCTGATTGGCAAGCTGGTCAAGCTGCCCTTGTGCGACCGCGACATCCCGGTGATTGCAGATGACTACGTGGACAAGGCCTTTGGCACCGGCGTGGTGAAGGTCACACCGGCCCACGACCCCAACGACTATGCCGTGGGCCAGCGCCACAAGCTGCCGATGATCGGCGTGCTGACGCTGGACGCCAAGATCAACGCACAAGCCCCCGCCGCCTACCAGGGCCTGGACCGTTTTGTGGCCCGCAAGAAGATCGTGGCCGACCTGGACGCGCTGGGCGCGCTGGTCGAGGTGAAGAAACACAAGCTGATGGTGCCGCGCTGCACCCGCACAGGTCAGATCGTCGAGCCCATGCTGACCGACCAGTGGTTTGTCGCCATGAGCAAGGTCAGCGAGCAAGATCCCACGGGCAAGAGCATCGCGCAAAAAGCCATCGACGCCGTGGCCAGCGGCCAGGTGCAGTTTGTGCCCGAGAACTGGGTCAACACCTACAACCAGTGGATGAACAACATCCAGGACTGGTGCATCTCTCGCCAGCTCTGGTGGGGCCACCAGATCCCGGCCTGGTACGACGAAGACGGCCAGGTCATCGTCGCCCGCAACGAAGCCGAGGCCCAGGCCAAGGCACCAGGCAAAACCTTGACCCGCGACCCCGATGTGCTGGACACCTGGTACTCGTCGGCCTTGGTCCCCTTCAGCACCATGGGCTGGCCAGAAGCCGCCGCAGCGCAGGGACAGGGCTTGGCCGAACCCAGCGATTTGGCGAGCGCAGCGAGTATGAGCGGGGGCGGTCAAGCCCTGGCCCGCAGCGGCACCAACACCCTGAACGACTACGACCTCTACCTCCCCAGCACCGTGCTGGTCACCGGCTACGACATCATCTTCTTCTGGGTCGCCCGGATGATCATGATGACCACCCACTTCACCGGCCGGGTGCCGTTCAAACATGTCTACATCCACGGCCTGGTGCGCGACGCGCAAGGCCAGAAAATGAGCAAGTCCGAAGGCAACGTGCTCGACCCGGTGGACCTGATCGACGGCATCACGCTGGCCCCGCTGCTGGACAAACGCACCACCGGCCTGCGCAAGCCCGAAACCGCGCCCAAGGTGCGCAAGCAGACCGAAAAAGAATTCCCCGACGGCATTCCCGCCTACGGCGCCGACGCGCTGCGCTTCACCTTCGCGTCGCTGGCCTCGCTGGGCCGCAGCATCAACTTCGACAGCAAACGCTGCGAGGGCTACCGCAACTTCTGCAACAAACTGTGGAACGCCACCCGCTTTGTGCTGATGAACTGCGAAGGCCAGGACTGCGGCTTCAAACCCCATGGCGCCGACGAATGTGTGCCCGGCGGCTACCTCGACTTCGGCCCCGCCGACCGCTGGATCGTCTCCGCGCTGCAGCGCACCGAGGCCGAGGTGGCCAAGGGCTTTGCCGAGTACCGGCTCGACAACGTGGCGAACGCCATCTACCGCTTTGTGTGGGACGAGTTCTGCGACTGGTATTTGGAAATTGCCAAGGTGCAGATCCAGACCGGCGACGCGGCTGTGCAGCGCGCCACCCGCCGCACGCTGATCCGCACGCTGGAAACCATTTTGCGGCTGGCCCACCCCATCATTCCCTTCATCACCGAAGAGTTGTGGCAAAAGGTGTCGCTGGTGGCCGACCGAGCCGGCGAATCGGTCAGCATCGCCGCCTACCCGGTCAGCCAGCCCGAGCGCATCGACGAGGTCGCCGAAGCCCATGTCGCCAAGCTCAAGGCCCTGGTGGACGCCTGCCGCAATTTGCGCGGCGAGATGAACGTCTCCCCCGCCACCCGGCTGCCGCTGTACGCGGTGGCCGGCACGGCCGCCGAGGCCGCCTTTTTGCGCGGCGCCGCACCGGTGCTGCAGGCACTGGCCAAGCTCAGCGAGGTCAAGGTGTTCGACGACGAGGCCGCCTGGAGCGCCGCCGCCCAGGCCTCGCCGGTGGCGGTGGTGGGCGAGGCCCGCTTCTGCTTGTTCATGGAAATCGACGTCGCCGCCGAAAAGGCCAGGCTGGGCAAAGAAGCGGCGCGGCTGGAAGGCGAGATTGCCAAAGCCCATGGCAAGCTGTCCAACGAGGCCTTTGTGGCCAAGGCCCCACCCGCGGTGATTACCCAGGAGCGCCAGCGGGTGGCCGATTTCACCGCCACGCTGGCCAAGCTGCGCGAGCAACTGGCCCGGCTGGGCTGACCCCAGGCACCGACCATGACCCACGCCCCGCTGACCAAGGCCGTCTTCCCCGTGGCGGGGCTGGGCACGCGTTTCCTGCCGGCCACCAAGGCCCAACCCAAGGAAATGCTGCCCATCGTCGACAAACCGCTGATCCAGTACGCGGTGGAAGAGGCCTACGCGGCCGGCATCCGCCACATGATCTTCGTCACCGGCCGCAGCAAGCGCGCCATCGAAGACCATTTCGACACCGCCTACGAGCTGGAAAACGAGCTGGAGACCGCCGGCAAACAGGCCTTGCTGGACCTGGTGCGCTCGGTGCAACCGGCCGACATGGACTGCTCCTACGTGCGCCAGCCGCGCTCGCTGGGCCTGGGCCATGCGGTGCTGTGCGCCGAGCACCTGGTGGGCAACGAGCCCTTTGCGGTGCTGCTGGCCGACGACCTGATGGTGGGCCTGGCGGACGGTGCGCCGGTGCTGGTGCAGATGGCCCGGCATTTTGTGCAGGCCCAATGTTCGCTGCTGGCGGTGCAGGAGGTGCCGGCCGAACACACACGGCGCTACGGCATCGTGGCCGGCGAGCGGCTGGCCGATGGCACTGTGGACGTGCGGCAGTTGGTGGAGAAGCCTGCGCCGGAGGTCGCGCCTTCACGCCTGGCGGTGGCCGGCCGCTACATCCTGACGCCGGCGGTGTTTGCGCAAATCCGCGCACAACCGCGCGGCGTGGGCGGAGAAATCCAGCTCACCGACGGCATTGCCGGCCTGCTGCCCTCCGAGCGGGTGCTGGCCTTTCCCTATGCCGGCAAGCGCTATGACTGCGGCAGCAAACAGGGGTTTCTGGAAGCCACGGTGGAACTGGCCTTGCAGCACCCCGAGGTGGGTGCCGATTTTCAAACCTACCTGCGGGGTTTGAAGCTGGCCTGAGGCTGGACCGCCTCAGCGGCGGCGCAGCAGGTGGATAAAGTCGCTGCCCACGGTTTGCTGCTCGACCAGCTCGTTGCCAGTTTGTTTGGCAAAGGCCATGAAGTCGCGCACCGAGCCGGGGTCGGTGGACACCACCTTGAGCAGCTGACCGCTGGCCATGTCGGTCAAGGCCTTTTTTGCCTTCAGGATGGGCAAGGGGCAGTTCAGGCCGCGGGTGTCAATTTCCTTGTCGCTGTGCATGGGTCGCTGTCCTCGGTTGGTGGCCGATTTTACGCAATTGGTCCGCCTCAGGGGCGATTGAACTCGATGAATTGCGGCTCGTGGCCACGGGCACGCAGCCAGTCGGCCAGTGCATAACCGGTGCCGGCCGGCCAGCATTTCACCGCCTCGGGCGCGTACAGCTTGTACTCCACCAGCTCCGGCGACAGCTTGACCTCGCCCTCGGCCACCGCATGAAAAGCGATGATGACCTGGTTCATGCGCTGGAAGTCGTAGACGCCGATCAGGCTGAGCGCCGTCACATCGAGGTTGGTTTCTTCCTTGATCTCGCGGGCAATGCCCTCCTGGGCGCTTTCACCGGCCTCCATGAAGCCGGTGATCAGCGCGAACACCCGGCCGCTCCAGGCGGCATTGCGGGCCAGCAGCACCTGGCCCTGGTACTCGATCACCGCCGCCAGCACCGGCGTCGGGTTGTTCCAGTGGGTGAAGCCACAGGCCACGCAGCGCAGCCGCTGTTTCTCGCCGCCGTCCTCCAACTGGGCCAGCCACTCCAGCGGCGTGGCGCATTGCGGGCAAAAGCGGAACTCGGTGCGGGGGGTCACGGTGGGGGCTGGGGGCTCAGGCGGGGAACACGCCGGTGGACAGGTAGCGGTCGCCGCGGTCGCAGACGATGAAGACCACGGTGGCGTCGCGCTCGCGTTTGGCGATTTCCAGCGCCACCCAGCAGGCGCCAGCGGCCGAGATGCCGGCAAAGATGCCCTCCTCGCGCGCCATGCGCCGGCACATTTCCTCGGCGGCGTCCTGGCTCACAAGCACCGTCTCGTCGACATGGGTGGGGTCGTAGATCTTGGGCATGTAGGCCTCGGGCCATTTGCGGATGCCCGGGATGCGCGAGCCCTCCGAGGGCTGGGCGCCGATGATCTGAATGGCCGGGTTCTTTTCCTTCAGAAAACGCGACACGCCGGTGATGGTGCCGGTGGTGCCCATGGCGCTGACGAAATGCGTCACCCGGCCTAGGGTGTCGTCCCAGATCTCGGGGCCGGTGGTCTCGTAGTGGACGCGCGGGTTGTCGGGGTTGGCAAACTGGTCCAGCACCCGGCCCTGGCCCTGGCGCTGCATGTTCTCGGCCAGGTCGCGGGCGTACTCCATGCCGCCGCTCTTGGGCGTCAGGATCAGCTCGGCGCCAAAGGCCTTCATGGTCTGGGCGCGCTCGACCGACAGGTCTTCCGGCATCACCAGCACCATGCGGTAACCCTTGATGGCCGCGGCCATGGCCAGCGCAATCCCGGTGTTGCCCGAGGTGGCCTCAATCAGGGTGTCGCCCGGCTTGATCTCGCCGCGCTGCTCGGCGCGCTTGATCATGGACAGCGCCGGCCGGTCTTTCACCGAGCCGGCCGGGTTGTTGCCCTCCAGTTTGCCCAGCACCACATTGCCGCGGGCGGCGTTGTCCGATGCACCGATGCGCTGCAAGGCCACCAGCGGTGTCTTGCCAATGGCGTCCTCTATCGTGGGGTAAGTCATACCCCGCACTGTGCCATAATTTCAGCTTTGGTTTCGGACCCGCCCGGGTGGTGAAATTGGTAGACGCAGGGGACTCAAAATCCCCCGCCGCAAGGCGTGCCGGTTCGATTCCGGCCCCGGGCACCATTTGAAAGGCCGGAAGCTCCAACGAGCTTCCGGCCTTTTTCTTTTGGCTAAGCAAAAGCCCCGCGGGCGGCAAGGCCTGCGGGGCTTTTGAAGGTGAGCCGGGCCGCCCAGGCCCGAGGGGCTTATGCGTCGGTCTTGATGTGGCCGTCGGCCAGCAGCTTGGTCAGGATGGCCACGTCCGAGGCACCGCCGGCCGAGGCTTGCAAGGCGCTGAGCTGCACGTTCTCCAGCGTGACGGTCTGGGTCACAGGCGCACCGGCTGTCACATGCACCGAAATCACCGTCTGGCCACTGCCATTGGCAGAGAAGTCCAGGAACTGATCCAGACTGGCAGCGGTCTGGTGTTCACCCGTGAGCAGATCCTTGAAGTCCAGCACGTCGCCACCACTGACAGGCACACCACCGGAATAAACCACCGGGGTCAGATCAAAGTCCTTGATCACGTCCATTGTGGGAGAACCCGCCACACCCTGGTCGCTGAGCGCCCATTTGAAGGTGTCGGCACCGGTGCCACCGGTCAGCACGTCGTTGCCGTAGCCGCCAAACAGGGTGTCGTTGTCGGCACCGCCATCCAGCGTGTCCTGGCCCAGACCACCCATCAGCACATCGTTGCCGGTGCCGCCAGACAGCGTGTCGTTGCCTGCCCGGCCGTCGATGAAGTCATTCCCGGCACCGCCAGACAACACGTCATTGGCCGTTGTGCCGTAGGAGACGTCGTTGCCACCCTGGTAGTCCACCGTCTGGCCGGTTTGGGCCACAGGGACAGCAACCGCCAATTCACCGCCGTTGGGGTCGGTGCTCAGCCAGTCGCGGTCGTTGCCAGCGGTGGAAGTGGGCGCCGTATTGGCACCGGAATCAAAGCTGGTCGTGTAGTTGTCCGCATAGTTCTGGTGCGGCAACACGAATTCGTCCGAGTTGATCAATTGGATGCTGGTGGCGGTGGTGGTGCCAGCCAGATGGATCTCGAAGGAATTGCTCTGACTGATGGTCACATTGGCGCCGTTGGCCGTCAGGTAGAACCGGAAAAGGGTGCTGCCGTTGTCGGAGTACAAGCGCTCGACGATGTAGCTGGTGCCGGCGGGAATGCCCACACCGGTCACGGTCAAACCGGAACCAACATCACCCACCACACGCAAATCCCAGTGGATCGTGCGATCGGCCAGCAGCGTGATGTTGCCGTCCTTGGGACGGATGTCGTAGCCCGCCAAGCCGTTCTCGATGTTCATCTGGAACGCGGCACCACTGCCGTAGATCACTGGCGGTGGCAGGTCGTCGTTGGTGATGGTGCCCGTCGCGGAAGGCGTGGTGGCGGTCAGGCTCAGGCCATTGCTGGTGGCGCTGGTGATGGTGGCAATCACGGTCTCGTCGGTCTCTACCGTGCCGTCTGCCGTCGGGTCGATCGTCACGGTGGCGGTGGTCGCGCCGGCCAGGATGGTCACCGTGCCAGTGATGGCCGAGCCGGTGTAGTCGCTGCCGTTGGTGGCCGTGCCGCCCAAGGTGTAGTTGATCACCGTGTCGAACGCCGAGGCGCTGCTGACCGTGAAGGTGTACACCAAGTTGGTTGCGCCGTCTTCGGACACCGCCGCTGGCGCGACCGCAACTGACACCGTCGGTTGGTCGTTGTCGGTGATGGTGCCTGTGGCCGATGGCACGGTGGCTGTCAGCCCAGTGCCATTGCTGACGGCACTGGTGATCGCTGCGATCACCGTCTCGTTGTTCTCGAACACGGTGTCGGCTGTCGGGTCGATGGTGATGCTGGCGGTGGTGGCACCAGCCAGAATGGTCACCGAGCCGGTGAGCCCCGATCCGGTGTAGTCCGTGCCGTTGGTGGCCGTGCCGCTCAGGCTGTAGTTGACCACCGTGTCGAAGGCCGAGGCATTGCTCAGCGTGAAGGTGTACACCAGGTTGGGTGCACCGTCTTCCAGCACGCTGCTCGGGCTCACAGACACCGCCACCGTGGGCTGGTCGTTGTCGGTGATGGTGCCCACGCCGGTGGCGTCGCTGATGGTGCTGCCGGCGCTGTTGTTCGACAGCGTGACGGTCAGGGTCTCGTTGCCTTCGAACAATGTGTCTTGCGTGGTCTGCACCGTGAAGGTCTTGGTGGTTTCGCCCTGGTTGAAAGTCAGCGTGCCG
>NZ_JBYZMN010000002.1:0-243708 GCF_058216275.1 Rhodoferax sp. SPJ4 | reverse complement strand
CTGTTGGCCGTGAAGTCGGTCCCGGAGGTCGCTGTGCCGCTGCTGGTGGCAAAGTTCACCGTCTGGGCCGCTTGTGCGTCACCCGTGCGGGTCACGGTGAACGTCATCAGGCCGCCTTCGGTCACCGTCACGTCGTTGACAGCGAAGCTGGTCTGGTCGTTGTCGGTGATGGTGCCCACGCCGGTGGCGTCGCTGATGGTGCTGCCGGCACTGTTGTTCGACAGCGTGACGGTCAGCGTCTCGTCGCCTTCGTACACCGCATCCCCGGTGGTCTGCACCGTGAAGGTCTTGGTGGTTTCGCCCTGGTTGAAAGTCAGCGTGCCGCTGTTGGCCGTGAAGTCGGTCCCGGAGGTCGCTGTGCCGCTGCTGGTGGCAAAGTTCACCGTCTGGGCCGCTTGTGCGTCACCCGTGCGGGTCACGGTGAACGTCATCAGGCCGCCTTCGGCCACCGTCACGTCGTTGACAGCGAAGCTGGTCTGGTCGTTGTCAGTGATGGTACCGGTGGCAGACGGGGTGGTGGCCGTCAGACTGGCCGAACCGCTGGTGGCGCTGGTGATCGTGGCAATCACGGTCTCGTTGCCTTCGTACACGTTGTCCGTCGTCGGGTCGATGGTCACGGTGGCGGTGGTCGCACCCGCTGCGATGACCACGCTGCCAGTGGTGGCCGAGCCGGTGTAGTCGCCGCCGTTGGTGGCCGTGCCGCTCAAGGTGTAGTTCACCGTCGTCGCAAACGCCGACGGGTTGCTCAGCGTGAAGGTGTACACCAGGTTGGGTGCACCGTCTTCCAGCACGCTGCTCGGGCTCACAGACACCGCCACCGTGGGCTGGTCGTTGTCGGTGATGGTGCCGGTGGCAGACGGCGTGGTGGCCGTCAAGCTGGCCGCACCGCTGGTGGCGCTGGTGATGGAGGCGATCACGGTCTCGTTGCCTTCGAACGTCGTGTCAGCCGTCGGGTCGATCGTGATGGTGGCGGTGGTCGAGCCCGCTGCGATGACCACGCTGCCAGTGATGGGCGAGCCGGTGTAGTCGCCGCCGTTGGTGGCCGTGCCGCTCAAGGTGTAGTTCACCGTCGTCGCAAACGCCGACGGGTTGCTCAGCGTGAAGGTGTACACCAGGTTGGGCGCGCCGTCTTCCAGCACGCTGCTCGGGCTCACAGACACCGCCACCGTGGGCTGGTCGTTGTCGGTGATGGTGGTGGTCACCGTCTGGTTGCTGTAGGCCACGCTTTCGTAATTGCCGGCCAGCGACCAGTTGCTTCCGAGAGACAACACATAGTTCTCGGCGCTTTCGAAGGTCGTGTCATTCACCGCGCTGATGGTGAATTCGGTGCCCACCGTGACCGAGGGCGAGGCATCGGAGGTGTAGTCGGCGGTGCGGGTGGCGGTGTCGCCGACCGCGCCCACGTTGACTGTCACCGTACCACCGGGCTGGGTGGCGAGTGGCACGTTGTTGCCGTCAACCGCCAGCACCACATAACGGGCGGTGCCGGTTTCGCTGATGGTGGTGGCCAGGCTGTAGACCGGACCGCCCTCGCCCTGGGTCACAGCGAACAGCTTCAGGGTGGTGACGTCGCCGTCATCGACCACGGTGGCGCTGGCGGTCGAACCGGTACCGGTGAGTGCCTCGTAGTTGCCGTTGGCCACAGGGTCAACGCTGTTCACCACCGCCGAGATGGTGGTGGGGCCTTGCGCCAACAGGTCGTCCGGGCGCACGTTCAGGGTCACGTCGGTGAACGAGGTGTTGTGCAGAATCGTGACCTGCTGGGCCACCCCGTTGATGGTCACGTTGAGGGTCAGATCGGTCTGGGGCACGTTGTCCACGCTGAACCGGAACGTGACCTGACCGCCTTCCACCACATTGGCCACGGAGGGCAAACCGGACTGTGGGTCAATGTGGGCCACGCTCACGGTGGTGGTGTCGATGGTGTCAACAATGGTCGTTGTTGCCGCCGTGGGATTGATGGCCAGATTTTCAAAGGTCTGTCCGGCCACGGTGGCGCTGACGATGGAAATTCCCAAAGAGCCTGGGTCTTGGTAGACGTCGTCGCCCTGCGCAGGGGCCACATAGGTGGCGCTGGTGCTGCCGGCCACGATGGTCACCTGGACGCCGTTGGACAGGGTCACCACCAGGTCTTTGGTGATGGGCTGGCCCAGTTGCAGGGTGAACACCGGCTGGTTGGCTTCATTGACCGATGGGGTGCTCACGATGCCCAAGGTGGTGGGGTTCACCGTGTCGGTAACCTGGGTGACCACCGGCCCACCCTCCACCGTCACACCGGTGAAGCCACCGCCGTCGGTGGAAGTCACGGACACCACGGTGGGCGCCGCGTTGACGAACACGTCGTCAGGACGCACCGGCACCAGCACCGAACCGGTGGTGGAACCCGTGGGGATGACGATCACGCTGCCATTGCTCAAAACCACGGTGAAGGGCGAGCTGGCCGGCTGGCTCAGCACGGCGGTGTAGGTGATGCCGCCGCTGCCTTCCGCCACCGAGGAATCGCCAAACAGGGTGAGTGTGGTGGTGAGCGGGTTCTGGGCCGCGTTGGCTTCGGGAATGTCGGCAGCACTGATCTGGCCAAACTTGAACGACAGGCCGGTGGTGTCTTCGGCAATGCGCAGCAGGCGCACAAAACCGTTGCCGCCGTCTTCACCACCGCCGGCCGCGATACCGGCCGCCGTGGCGTCCAACTGGGTGTTCAGGTCGCCACCCCGGTTCAGGGCGTCAATGATGGTGGCGGCGGTGGCCGGCACCACGATGGCACTGTCCTGGGCGGTGGGACGGAGATCGGACTCCACCACGCTGTCATCCAGCCGCACCGCCTGGTGCTCGGCCACGGTCAGCGCGCGGCCATCTTCCATCACCAGGTCGACCTGGGCGTTGCCCATGGTGACCAGGGTTTCCCCCTTGGTCAGGTGGTCGCCCACCTTGACAGGGCGGCTCACGCCCTGGGCATTGACCGCAAAAACAGAGCCGGAGCCGCGGATGGCGGCGATGGTGGAAAAGGAGGCCATGGTGATTCCTAGTCAGAACAGTGAAGCGATGAAGCAAGGTTATCGGCCGGCGGCGGCGCGGACCATGTACCAAAGTCCAAGTCGGGGCCGTTCAAGCGGAAAAAATGCGCACATTTCGGTCCGATCTTGCGGTTTGCAGCGGTTCTGGCACCGGGCAGACAGCCCACAACCGGGCCGCCACCACGGAACCATGGCCCTAGAATCCACCAACAGAACGGGAAAGTGGGGTGATCAGACCCTGCGCGCCTGCAGAGGCCCCCCTGTCGACCACGGAGACGAGGACAACACCATGGGCACCTTGCTGAAATTTTCGAGGGCTGTCGACTGGCTCAACACCCTGATTGGCAAATACGTGATCTGGCTGATTCTGGCCTCCACGCTGGTCAGTGCCATCAATGCCGTGGTGCGCAAGGTGTTCAACACCAGTTCCAACGCCTACCTGGAGGTGCAGTGGTATTTGTTTGCCGCCTCCTTCATGATCGCCGCCGGCTACACGCTGCTCAACGGTGAGCATGTGAAGATCGATGTGCTGTCCAGCCGGCTGTCCAAACGCGGGCAAATCTGGGTCGACATCATCGGCTTCAGCCTCTTTCTCACACCGGTGTGCCTGGCCATTCTTTGGTACGGCGTGCCATTTTTCCTGCGCGGCTGGCAATCGGGCGAAATGTCGTCCAACGCAGGCGGTCTGATCCGCTGGCCGGTCTACGCCATGATGCCGCTGGGTTTTTCGCTGCTGTTGCTGCAGGGCTGGTCGGAACTGATCAAGCGCATCGCCTTTCTGCGCGGCCTGATCGACGACCCCACGCTGAAAAAGGTCGAAAAGACCGCCGAAGAAGAGCTGGCCGAGTCCATCCTGCGGCTGCGTGAATCGCAAACGCCGCACGCGAACTGAGGGGCAGGCTCCATGGCATTCTTCATTGAAAATCTCGCCCCCATCATGTTTGTGGGGCTCATCATCTTTTTGCTGATGGGTTTCCCGGTGGCGTTCAGCCTGGGCGCCTGCGGCCTGTTCTTCGGCTTCGTCGGCGTGGAGCTCGGCGTGCTGCCCGAGGCGCTGCTGCAGGCCCTGCCGCTGCGGCTGTTCGGCATCATGCAGAACGAAACCCTGCTGGCCATCCCCTTTTTCACGCTGATGGGGCTGATCCTGGAGCGCAGCGGCATGGCCGAAGACCTGCTGGAAACCATTGGCCAGGTGTTCGGCCCGGTGCGCGGCGGCCTGGCGCTGGCGGTGATCTTCGTCGGCGCCTTGCTGGCCGCCACCACCGGCGTGGTGGCTGCGTCGGTGATCTCCATGGGCCTGATTTCGCTGCCCATCATGCTGCGCTACGGCTATGACCGGCGGGTAGCCTCCGGCGTGATTGCCGCCTCGGGCACGCTGGCGCAAATCATTCCGCCCTCGCTGGTGCTGATCATCCTGGCCGACCAGCTGGGCCGCAGCGTGGGCGACATGTACAAGGGCGCCTTTGTGCCCGGCTTTCTGCTCACCGCGATGTACGCCGGCTTCATCATCCTGCTGGCGGTGTTCCGGCCCCAGATGGTGCCCGCCCTGCCGCCCGAAGCCCGCACCATCCGCGAAGACAACGGCGACAGCGGCCTGCGCTCGCTGCTCGCGCTCACCGTGGCGTCCACCGCCGCGGCCGTCTACCTGGGCAAGCACTACGCCGAGCTGCTGGCCTGGTGGAAGGGTGAGGCCGTCACCGCGGTGGCGCTGGACGAGACGATCGTGGTGGCCATGTGCGCCGGCGTGACGCTGGCCCTGGCCATCGCCCTGCTCAACAAGCTGACCCGGTTGGGGCTGCTGTCGCGCATGGCCGAGCGGGTGACCTTTGTGCTGATCCCGCCACTGCTGCTGATTTTCCTCGTGCTGGGCACCATTTTCCTGGGCATCGCCACCCCCACCGAGGGCGGTGCCATGGGGGCGGTGGGCGCCCTGCTGATGGCGGTGGCACGCCGCCGCCTGAGCCTGTCGCTGCTCAAACAAGCGCTGCAAACCACCACCAAGCTGTCGTGTTTTGTGGTCTTCATCCTGATCGGATCCACCATGTTCAGCCTGGTGTTCCAGGGCGTGGACGGCCCGCGCTGGGTCGAGCACCTGATGACCAGCCTGCCCGGTGGCCAGCTGGGCTTTCTGATCGTGGTCAACATCCTGATCTTCTTCCTGGCCTTCTTCCTCGACTTCTTCGAGCTGTCCTTCATCGTCGTGCCCTTGCTGGCGCCGGTGGCCGAGAAGCTGGGCATCGACCTGATCTGGTTCGGCGTGCTGCTGGGCGTGAACATGCAGACCTCGTTCATGCACCCGCCGTTCGGCTTTGCGCTGTTCTACCTGCGCAGCGTCGCGCCCACCAAGGCCTACACCGACCGACTCACCCAGAAGCTGGTGCAGCCGGTCACCACCATGCAGATCTACTGGGGGGCTGTGCCCTTTGTGCTGATCCAGATCGTCATGGTGGGCCTGATCATTGCCTTCCCCGGCATCGTGTCGAGCGGACTGGACAAGAAAGAGGTCTATGACCTCGACAAGGTGCGCCTGGAAATGGAAGCCACCATGCCCGACACCCCGCAGGATGCCGCGCCCCCGATGCCGGACGCCCCGGCCTCGGCCCCGGCGGCTGATGGCGCGAACGCCGACGACCCTCTGAAGGCGCTGCAGGACTCGCTGGCCAAAGACCGCAAATGACACAGGCCCCTTGCGGGGCCTGTGGAACGATGCCGAAAGCGGCGCTTGACGCTCAGGCGGCCAGCCGCTTCAAGCCACCCAGGTAAGGCTGCAAAGCCTCGGGCACGCTCACCGAGCCGTCGGCGTTCTGGTAATTTTCCAGCACCGCCACCAGTGTGCGGCCGACCGCCAGGCCGGAGCCGTTGAGGGTGTGCACCAGCTCGTTCTTGCCCTGGGCGTTCTTGAAGCGGGCCTGCAAGCGGCGGGCCTGGAAGGCTTCGCAGTTGGACACCGAGCTGATTTCGCGAAAGGTGTTCTGCGCCGGCAGCCACACTTCCAGGTCATAGGTCTTGGCGGCACCAAAACCCATGTCGCCGGTGCACAAGCTCATCACCCGGTAAGGCAGGCCCAGCTGCTGCAGGATGGCCTCGGCGTGGCCGGTCATTTCTTCCAGCGCCTCAAAGCTCTTCTCGGGGTGGACGATTTGCACCATCTCCACCTTGTCGAACTGGTGCTGGCGGATCAGGCCGCGGGTGTCGCGGCCATGGCTGCCAGCCTCGGAGCGGAAACAGGGTGTGTGGGCGGTCAGCCGCAGCGGCAGGTCGGCCTCGGCCAGGATCTCGTCGCGCACCAGGTTGGTCAGTGGCACCTCGGAGGTGGGGATCAGGTACAGCGCGGCGTTGTCGGCGGCGGCCTCGCCGTCCTGCCCGCCCTTTTTGGCGGCAAACAGGTCGGCCTCGAACTTGGGCAGCTGGCCGGTGCCGCGCAGGCTCTCGGCATTGACGATGTAGGGTACGTAGCACTCGGTGTAGCCATGCTGCTGGGTCTGCACATCCAGCATGAAGGCGGCCAGCGCGCGGTGCAGCCGGGCCGCCGGGCCTTGCATCACCGCGAAACGGGCGCCAGAGAGCTTGGCGCCGAGGTCAAAGTCCAGGCCCAGGGAAGCGCCCACATCCACATGGTCTTTGACCGGGAAATCCAGCGTGCGCGGCGTGCCCCATTGGCGCACCACCACGTTGCCGGACTCGTCGGCACCCACCGGCACGCTGTCGTGCGGCAAATTGGGCACGGCCAGCAGCAGGGTGTTGAGTTCGGCCTGCAAGGCCTCCAGCCGCTCGGCAGAACGGTCCAGTTCGCCCTTGAGTGCACCGACCTCGGCCATCACCGCGTCGGCGTTCTCGCCCTTGGCCTTGAGCTGGCCGACCTGCTTGCTCAGGCTGTTGCGGCGCGCCTGCAGGGTTTCGGTCTGGGTCTGGATGGCCTTGCGCTCGGCTTCCAGCCGGCGGAAGGCCTCCACGTCGAGGAAGGCCTGGGGGGTTTTGCGACGCTCCAGACGGGCGATGACGCCGTCGAGGTCTTTTCTCAGCAGGGTGATGTCTAGCATCGCCCGATTTTAGTGGGCCGCCACCGGCTGGCCCGGGGCGGTGCTGCGGCTCAGGCCGGTGGGTCCAGCCGCAGGCCCTTGGGCAGCGGGAACTTCACCGACTCCTCGATGCCCGCCAGGCGGCGCACCGACACCGCGCCGTGGTCGCGCAGGCGGTCGATCACCTGCTTGACCAGGATCTCCGGCGCCGAGGCGCCCGCGGTCAGGCCCACCCGGGTGCGGCCCTCGAACCAGGCCGCCTGCAGCTCGTCGGCGCTGTCCACCATGTAACTCACCGTGCCCAGCTTCTGCGCCACCTCGCGCAGCCGGTTGCTGTTGGAGCTGGTGGGGCTGCCCACCACGATGACGATGTCGACCAACGGGCTCAGCACCTTCACCGCGTCCTGCCGGTTCTGGGTGGCATAACAGATGTCCTGCTGCTTGGGTTCACGCACCTGCGGGAAACGGGCCCGCACCGCGGCCGCGATCTCGGCCGCATCGTCCACGCTCAGCGTGGTCTGCGTCACCACCGCCAGCTTGGCGGTCTGCCCGGGCTGCACACGGGCCACATCGGCCACGTCTTCCACCAGGTGGATGCCGCTGTCCAGCTGGCCCATGGTGCCTTCCACCTCGGGGTGGCCCTTGTGGCCGATCATGATGAACTCAAAGCCCTCGCGGGCCAGCTTGGCCACTTCCACGTGGACCTTGGTCACCAGCGGGCAGGTGGCGTCAAAAATCTGGAAGCCGCGCTGCCTGGCTTCGTCCTGCACCGCCCGGCTCACACCATGGGCCGAAAAAACCAGCGTGGCCCCCGGCGGCACGTCGGCGAGTTCCTCGATGAAGATCGCGCCCTTGGTCTTCAGGTCATTGACCACATAGGTGTTGTGCACGATCTCATGGCGCACGTAGATGGGCGCGCCAAACTTCAGCAGCGCCTGCTCGACGATCTCGATGGCCCGGTCCACGCCGGCGCAGAAACCCCGGGGTTCCGCCAGAACGATTTCCTGCAGCGCGCTGGTGGCCATCACAACACCCCGATCACATGCACTTCAAACGTCACCGGCTGGCCGGCCAGCGGGTGGTTGAAGTCGAACTGCACCGCGTCGCCGTCGGCCTGCAGCTGACACACCGCCCCGGCGTAGCTGCCCTGGCCATCGGGCGTGGGGAACTGCACCACATCGCCCACCGCATAACTCTCGCCGGCGGCACCCAGCTCGTTGAGCAGCTTGCGCGCCACCCACTGCAGCATCTCGGGGTTGCGCTCGCCATAGGCCTCACCAGCGGCCAACTCGAAGGTGGCGCGGCTGCCCTCGGCCAGCCCCAGCAGTCGCTGCTCCACCGCCGGAGACAACTCGCCCTGGCCCAGCGACAGGGTGGCGGGCGGGCCGCCGAAGGTGCTCACCACCTCCCCGCTGGGGCCGGACAGCCGGTAGTGCAGGGTCAGGAAAGACCCGGCTTGAACGCATGCAACATCAGTGGCCATAAAACTCTCGATAAACTGACCCCATTGTAGAAACCTGCTGCCCGCCCCGCCCAGAGGCGGCCGGTTTCCCCTCCGCCCCCACCCACCCATTGCCCGCCTGCGCCATGGTGCTCAAAGACCTGCCCGCCGATGCCCGCCCGCGCGAAAAGCTGCTGGCCCGCGGCCCGGGTGCGCTCAGCGACACCGAGTTGCTGGCCTTGTTGCTGCGCACCGGCATGGCTGGCAAACATGTGCTGCAACTGGCCCAGGAACTGCTGGACCACTTTGGCGGCCTGGCCGGCCTGCTGCACACCGGTGTGGACGAGCTCAAACGCATCAAGGGCCTGGGCGGCCCGGCCAAGCGGGCCGAACTGGTGGCGGTGCTGGAACTGGCGCGCCGCGCCCTGGCCGAGCAGCTGCGTGAGCGCACCGTGCTCGACTCGCCCGACGCGGTGAAAAATTACCTGCAACTGCACCTGGCGGCCAAGCCCCATGAGGTGTTTGCGGTGCTGTTCCTCGACGCGCAGAACCGCCTGCTGGCCATGGAGGAGCTGTTCCGCGGCAGCCTTACGCAGACCAGCGTCTACCCACGCGAGGTGGTGCTGCGCGCCCTGCACCACCATGCGGCGGCGGTGGTGCTGGCGCACAACCACCCCAGCGGCAACGTGGCGGCCTCGCGGGCCGACGAGGCCCTGACGCAAACCCTGAAATCCGCGCTGGCGCTGATCGACGTGCGGGTGCTGGACCATGTGATCGTGGCCGCCGGCGCGGCGCTGTCCATGGCCGAAAAGGGGCTGCTGTGAGGTTCCAGTCGCTGCAAGACCTGGGGCAACTGCAGCAGCACCTGGCGGCCCAGGCCGCGCGTGCGGCGGCGCTGGAAAAGGCCAGGCGCGAGGCCGAACGCCAGGCGCAGGCCGAAAAGGAACTGTTCTCGCGCGCGGTGGGCCCGGTGCAGCCGCTGCCCGACAAACGCACGGTGCTGATGCACCCCCCACCGCCGGCCCCCATCGCCCTGCAGCTGCAACTGGACGAAGAAGCGGTGCTGCGCGAGGCCATCAGCGACGGCCTGGACGTCAGCACCCTGCTCGACACCGACGAGGCGCTGAGTTTTCGCCGCCCCGGCATCGGCCCCGACGTGGCACGCAAGCTGCGCAAGGGCGAATGGAGCATCCAGCGCGAGCTGGACCTGCACGGCCTGCGCCGCGACGACGCCCGCGACGCGCTGGGCGCCTTCATCCGCGAGGCCCACCGGCGCGGCCTGCGCTGTGTGCGGGTGGTGCACGGCAAGGGCCTGGGCTCGCCCGGCAAAACCCCGGTGCTCAAAAGCAAGGTGCTGGGCTGGCTGATCCAGAAAAACGAGGTCATGGCCTTTGTGCAGGCCAAGCCCTCCGAGGGCGGCGCCGGCGCGGTGGTGGTGCTGCTGCGACCAGCTTGAGCGTTCCGCCGCCGGGCCGCCCCAAGGCGGAACAGCCCACTCGGGGGGCAGAGAGCGACACGCAGTGCGCGAACGTGGGGGCCTACCCTTGCGGGGATTCACCCGGCCGGTTGCGCATCCAGTCGGCCACGCCGTAGAAGCTCTGCACAAGCTGCTGTTGCAAGCCGGGCTCGACGCCGATCTCGGTCATGGCCTGGTGCATGCACAGCACCCACTGGTCGCGCTCCACATCGCCAATGGAAAACGGCAGGTGGCGGGCCCGCAGCATGGGATGGCCAAAGCGGTCGGTGTAATGCGAGGGGCCGCCCAGCCAGCCGCAGAGGTACCAGAACAGTTTGTCGCGTGCCACCTCCAGCGTGCTGCCATGGGCGGCGCGCAGCTCGGCGTAACGCGGCTCCAGGTCCATCAGGTCGTAGAAGCGGTCCACCAGGGCTTTCACGCGGGGCTCGCCGCCCAGCAGCGTGTACAGGCTGGGGGTGTCTTGGGAGGTGTCGGAAGTCATGTCGGCGGGGGGCCAGGCCCGGGGTCGGGCCGGCAAAAACGGCGGTCAAGGTCAGCAGTTTATGCGCAGGCCCTCACTGCGGCGCGCGGCGCAGGCTGTCGGCCACCGGTCGGGTCAGCACCTCGCGCAGGCCCCACCAGCCGGCCAGCAGCGCCAAGGCCGCCCCGGCCAGCGCCCCCACCAACGGCACCCAAAGCGGCACCGCCCAGTCGAACTCGAACACGTACTTGGCCAGGCCCCAGCCCAGCGCGGAGGCCACCACCGAGGCCAGAAAACCGGCCATCAGGCCCACTCCGGCCAGTTCGGCCCGTTGCACCCGGCGCAGCAGCGTGGTGCTGGCGCCCACCGCCCGCATGATGGCCAGCTCGCGGGCCCGCTCCTCGCGGGTGGCGCCCACGGCGGCGAACAGCACCACCAGGCCGGCCGCCAGCGTGAAGCCGAACAAATACTCCACCGCCCGGATCACCTGGGCCAGCACCCGCTGGATCTGGGCGATGGTGGTGGTCATGTCGACGTTGGTGACGTTGGGAAAGGCCTGCACCAGGCGGTTGTCAAAGCCCTTTTGCGCCGGCGCACGAAAGGCCGTCATGTAGGTGATGGGCACGTCGGCGAGCCGGCTCACCGGGTAGAGCACATAGAAATTGGCGTGCATTGAGCCCCAGTCCACCTTGCGCAGCGAGGTCACGCGGGCGCTGGTCTCCACGCCGCCGATGTCGAAGCGCAGGCGGTCGCCCAGCTTCAGCCCCAGGGTCTTGGCAATGCCCTCTTCCAGGCTCAGGCCGCCCGCTTCTTCCGGCGTCCAGCGGCCGGCCACGATGTCGTTGTGCGGCGGCTGCACCGCGCTGTGGGACAGGTTGAACTCGCGGTCGACCAGGCGCTTGGCGCGGTCGTCGGCGAAATCGTCCGGGGAGATGGGGCTGTCGTTCACCGCCACCAGCCGGCCGCGCACCATGGGGTACCAGTCGTACGGGCCCACGCCGGCCTGGCGCAGCTGCTGCTGGAACGGCGTCACCTGGTCGGGCTGGATGTTGATGACGAAGCGGTTGGGCGCGTCCGGCGGCGTGGCCTGGCGCCAGCTGGCCACCAAGTCGGTGCGCAGCAGCACCAGCAGCACCAGGGCCAGCAGGCCCACCGCCAGCGCACTGATCTGCACCACCGCGTAGGCCGGCCGGGCCGACAGCTGGCGGGTGGCCAGCACCAGCCATTGCGGCGCGGTGGCCTCGCGCACGCCGCCGCGCAGCGCACGCACCGCCAGCCAGCTCAGGGCGGCGAACAGCGCCACCGCGGCGGCAAAGCCGCCCACCGCGATCAAGCCCAGCAGCCGGTCGCTGCTGACCACCATCAGCAGCGCGGTGAAACCGGCCACGCCCAGGCCCAGCACCAGCCAGGACGCCGGCGGCAACCGGCCCACGTCGCGGCGAATCACCCGCAGCGGCGGCACCTGGGCCAGCTGCAGCACCGGCGGCAGGCCAAAAGCCGCCAGCAAGGTCAGACCCATGCCCAGGCCCAGCAGCACCGGCCAGACCGTGGCGGGGGGCAACTCGCCGCCCACCAGCCCGGCAATCAGCGCCACAAAACCCAGGTGCACGCCATAACCCACGGCCACCCCCAGGCCACTGGCCACCAGGCCGGCCAGGCCAAACTCCACCGTGTAGGCCAGCGCCATGGTGCGCTGCCTCAGGCCCAGCACCCGCAGCATCGCGCAGTCGTCGAGGTGGCTGGCCGCAAAGGCCCGTGCGGCCAGGGCCACCGCCACCGCGCTCAGCAGTGCCGACAGCAAGGCCACCAGGCTCAGAAACTTCTCGGCCCGGTCCAGCGTCTGGCGCATCTCGGGCCGGCCGCTCTCCAGCGATTCGACCCGCACACCACGCCCTTCGGGCAACTTGACTTGCTGCTCGGCCCAGTCGGTGAAGGCGCGGGCCTGCTCGGTGCTGCCGGCCACCGCGAAACGGTAGGTCAGCCGGCTGGCCGGCTGAACCAGCCGGGTGGCCGCCAGGTCGGCCTGGTTGACCATGACGCGCGGCGAGAAATTGACGAAACCACCGCCCCGGTCGGGCTCGATGACGATGACGCGGCCGATGCGAAACCGGGCGTCGCCCAGCAGCAAGGGGTCACCCACCGCCAGGCCCAGGCTGTCCAGCAGCGAGGGGTCGACCCAGGCCTCGCCTTTGGCGGGCACCTCGCGGGTGGCCTGCTCGGGCGCGTCGGGCGCGCTGGCCACCTTGAGCTGGCCACGCAAGGGGTAGCCCTCGGGCACGGCCTTCAGCGCCACCAGCTTGGTGGCCGCGCCCTGGGCCTCGGTGGCGCGGGCCATGGTGGGGAAACTCAGCGTGCCGGCCGATTGCAGGCCCAGCGCCTGGGCCTTGGCGATGAAGGCGGCCGGCGTGGCGTTGTCACTGGCCACCACCGCGTCACCGCCCAGCAGCTGGCGCGCGTCGCGCTGCAGGCCGCCCTGCAGCCGGTCGGCAAAAAAACCCACCGCGGTGAGGGCGGCCACCGCCAGCGTGACGGCCAGCATCAGCAGCCGCAGCTCGCCGGCCCGGAAATCGCGCCACAGGCTGCGCCAGCCCAGCGCCACAAAGCCGTTGCTCATGGCGCCGGCCTCGCGGCCTGGGCTGGGAGCGCCAGCTCTGGCTGCAAGCGCAGCCGGTGCGCCGCGCTGTAGCAAAGAAAACGTTTGTTGGTGGCGCGGCCGATGGCGCACAGGCCCAGCTGCTCGGCCACCTGCTGGCCCATCTGGGTGATGCCGCTGCGCGACACCACGATCGGCACGCCCATCTGTGCCGACTTGATGACCATCTCGCTGGTCAGGCGGCCGGTGGTGTAGAACACCTTGTCACCGCCGCCCATGGGCTGCCCGCTGGCCTCCGGGTGCATCAACATCCAGCCGGCAATGGTGTCGATGGCGTTGTGGCGACCGACGTCCTCCACAAACACCCGCATCTGCTCGCCCTGGAACAGCGCACAAGCGTGCACCGAGCCGGCGGATTTGTAGGTGCTCTCCTGCAGGCGGATGGCGTTGACGATGGCATAGAGCTGGGCCTGGCTGAGCACCGCCTCGGGCAGGTCGATGCTGTCGACCTCGTCCATCAGACCGCCGAACACACTGCCCTGGCCGCAGCCGGTGGTGACCACCTTCTTGGCGGTGCGTTCCTCGATGCGGTCGATGCCGTCGCGGGTTTTCACCGCGGCCGAGCCCACCTCCCAGTCCACCGTGATGGACGCCACCGCGTCCACCGACGGCACCAGCCGCTGGTTGCGCAAATAGCCCAGCACCAGCAGCTCGGGATGGGCGCCCAGCGTCATCAACGTGACCAGCTCGCGCTTGTCGACATAGACCGTCAGCGCACGCTCGGCAGGAATGGAGACCGTGGTGCGGGTGCCGGACTCGTCGATGGCGCCAATCTCATGCGTCAGCGGCGCGCGGGCCTGGGTCAGAAAAGGCAACAACATCCACGCAGGGTACAAGAAAAGCCGGGCAGGTCGGTGGGCCCCGCCCCATGCACCGTCACCCCGCAGGGTCAGGGCTTTTTGTCTTCGGCGGGGGCCGCCGGGGTGGCGGCGGGAGCCGCTGCCGGTTCAGGCTTGGTGGCGGCCACGGGTGCCGTCTCCGGCGGGGGCGCTGCGGCGGTGGGTGGTGCGGCCGCCGGCTTGGCAGCAGCCGAGGCAGGCACAGGCTTGGCCGCCGGCTTGGGGGCCGCGGAAGCCGCGGCCTTGGGCACGGCGGTGGCGGCCGGCTGCATGGTGCTGGGCGGGCTGGCCGCGGTGCCCGGCGGTGAATGGGCGCCGGCGGCCTCGATGGGTTTGGCGATGACGGCCGCCACCGGCCACACAAATGGCTCCACGTCGGCACAGGGGGTGGCGGCGGCCGCCGGTGCCGGTGCCGGTTTGCCGTCCTTGGTGACGGCCTTGTTGCGGGTCTTGAGGTAGTGGGCGGCCACCTTGTCCTGGGACTTGCACAGCAGGTAGGCTTCTTTTTTGCCGCTCCAGGCGGTTTTGGCGGCCGCCTCGGCAGCCTTGGCCTTGGCTTCTTCGCTGGGCGCCGGCAGTTTGGCCGACACCACGGTGGCCGCCAGCAGCAAGGCGCAGGCCAGTGTGGTCTTGATCATTCGCATGTCTCCTCAAACCTGCACGGGACGGCCATCACCGCCGCTGGCGGGCGTGCGCTGGGCGGGGATTTTTCCGGCCTGGATGTCGTCGTACCAGAGTTCGTGGTGTTCCTTGGCCCAGGTCTCGTCGACCTGGCCGGTTTTCATGGCCTGGTAAGCGCCCTGCATGCCCACGGTGCCCATGTAGATGTGGCCGATGAACATGGCCATCATCAGCACCGTGGCCACGCCGTGAACCATGTTGGCGATCTGCATGGTGTTGCGGAAATAGTCCAGGCCAGGCACCAGCTTGTTCAGCACCAGCCCGGACACCACCACCACGGTGCCGAGGGCAAACACACCGCCCCAGAACACCACCTTCTCACCGGCGTTGAAGCGGTGCGACGGCACCTCGCCCGACGAGAACAGCCCGCCCGCCTTCAACACCCACACCAGGTCTTCCTTGCGCGGCCAGTTGTCGCGCAGGAACACACAGAACACGATGGCCAGCGACACCGCAAACAGCGGCCCGACGAAGTTGTGCAGGTTTTTCAGCGCATAGCTGAGCCAGCCAAACAGGGTGCTGCCAATGACAGGCAACACAATGAACTTGCCGAAGGCCATCACCAGGCCCGACACCGCCAGCACACAAAAGGCGATGGCATTGCTCCAGTGGGCCGCCCGCTCGACCGCGGTGAAGCGCTCGATCTGGCGCCCGGTTTCAGCGCCGTGCAGCTTCAGTGGGCCCTTGGCGAAATAGAAGATGGCCATGGCCAGCACCGCGATGAACAGCAAGGCGCCGCCATAGGGCAGGATCCAGTGGTTGCGCACCTGGCGCCAGGCTTCGCCGGCGTTGGTCAGCCGCGAACCGGGGTATTGCACAAAGGGCTGGACCAGCACCGCCGCTTCGGGCGCCTCGCGCAGCGGCAGGCTGCTGTAGGCTTTTTCGCCGGCTCCGACCTGGCGCCACATCGGCGCGTTGTTGCCCGGCTGCACCTTGGCCCGCTCGCCGTTGCTCTGCTGGGCATAGCCCGCCTCGGCGCTGGCGTCGGGCTTGACCTCGAAGATGTTGGCACTTTGCACCCCGCCCGGCGCGGCCGGGGCTGGCGGCGCTGCGGCCGGGGCTTGCGCCAGCGCCGCCCCGGCGGCCAGCAGCGTCAGCACCACAGAGACACACAAGGACCGCAACATACGGGCTCCTCAGTTGGTGGAAGAACGGCTGTACTCGTTCTGGGTGTTCTGCGTGCGCGTGCGCATCTGCTGCTCCCAGCTGGTCTTGTCGCCCTGCTTCCAGGTGCCGGTGACAAAGGCGCTGCCGGTGCCGGTGTAGGCGCTGGCGTCGGCTTTCGAGCCCAGTTGGGTCTGCGGCTTTTCACCGCAGGCCACCAGCCCCAGGCCCAGCGCCAGCAGCACGGCCAGGCGGTTCATGACTTGGCTCCCGCCGGAGCCGGTGCCGCGGCCGGCGGCTGGCCGGCCTGCTTGGCGCCGTAGGCCGTGCCCCAGCCCCAGACCTCGGCACCCTTGCCGCGGTTCAGCACCCGGGTGCGGAAGATGTCGGCCACGACGTCGCCGTCGCCGGCCAGCAAGGCCTTGGTCGAACACATCTCGGCACAGGCCGGCAGCTTGCCTTCGGCCAACCGGTTGCGGCCGTATTTCTCGAACTCGGCCTGGCTGCCATGCTCCTCCGGCCCGCCGGCGCAGAAGGTGCATTTGTCCATCTTGCCGCGCACACCAAAGGCGCCTTGCGACGGAAACTGCGGTGCGCCAAACGGGCAGGCATAGGAGCAGTAACCGCAACCGATGCAGACGTCCTTGTCATGCAGCACCACCCCCTCGTCGGTGCGGTAGAAGCAGTTGACCGGGCACACCGCCATGCAGGGCGCGTCGCTGCAGTGCATGCAGGCCACCGAGATCGAGCGCTCGCCCGGCACGCCGTCGTTTAGCGTCACCACCCGGCGGCGGTTGACGCCCCAGGGCACCTCGTGCTCCTGTTTGCAGGCGGTGACGCAGCCATTGCACTCGATGCAACGCTCGGCGTCACAGACAAACTTCATTCGTGCCATCTCTGTCTCCCTGGTCTGGTGTGCCGTGTCGGTGCGGGACCCTTGGTGGTCCCGCAGGCCGTCAGGCACGCTCGACGTTGCAAATCGTGGTCTTGGTCTCTTGCATCATGGTCACGCTGTCGTAACCGTAGGTGGTGGCGGTGTTGATGGCCTCGCCACGCACCACCGGGGCCGCGCCCTTGGGGTAGTAGGGCAGCATGTCCTCGCCCTGCCAGCGGCCAGAGAAGTGGAAGGGCATGAACACCGTGTCCGGCCCCACCCGCTCGGTGACCAGGGCCATCACGCGGATGCGTGCACCGGTGGGGGTGGACACCCACACCTGCTCGCCGTTGCGCACACCGCGCGCCGCCGCGGCCTTGGGGTTGAGTTCAATGAACATGTCCTGCTGCAGCTCGGCCAGCCAGGGGTTGGAGCGGGTTTCCTCGCCGCCACCCTCGTACTCGACCAGCCGGCCAGAGGTCATGATCAGCGGGAATTTCTCGTGCAGCTTGTCGTCCAGGTTCTTCTGCTGCACGGTTTTGTACAGCGTGGGCAAACGCCAGAAGGCCTTCTTGTCGTCGTGGGTCGGGTACTTGGCCACCAGGTCGGGCCGGATGCCGTACAACGGTTCGCGGTGAATGGGCAGCGCGTCCGGGAAATTCCACACCACGGCCCGCGCCTTGGCGTTGCCAAAAGGGTGGCAGCCGTGGTTCTTCATCGCCACGCGGATGATGCCGCCGGAGGAGTCGGTCTTCCAGTTCTTGCCCTCGGCGGCGGCTTTCTCGGCCTCGGAGAGCTCGTCCCACCAGCCCAGCTTTTTCAGCAGCACATGGTCGAACTCGGGGTAGCCGGTGGTGATGTCACAGCCCAGCGAATGCGAGCCATCTTCGGCCAGCAGCGACTTGCCTTCCCGCTCGACACCGAAGTTCGCCCGGAAATTGCCACCGCCGTCCATCACATGGCGGGAGGTGTCGTACAGGTTGGCCGAGCCGGGGTGCTTGAGCTCCGGCGTGCCGTAGCAAGGCCAGGGCAGGCCGAAATAGTCGCCGGTGAAGTCGTAGCCGGTTTCCTTGTCTTTGCCGCCCTTGGCCTTGAGCGTCTTGATGTCGAACAAATGCATGTTGCGCATGTGCGCCTTCAGCCGCTCCGGGCTCTGGCCGGTGTAGCCAATGGTCCAGACCGAGCGGTTGATCTCGCGCAGGATGTCTTCCGGCACGGGCTCGTCCATGCCCTTGACCTTTTGCAGCTTGTAGTTTTTGACCAGCTCCTTGGCAAAGCCCAGCTTCTCTGCGAACTGGTACATGATCATGTGGTCGCTGCGGCTCTCCCACAGCGGATCAATCACCTTTTCGCGCCACTGCAGCGAGCGGTTGGACGCGGTGCACGACCCACTGGTTTCGAACTGCGTGGTGGCCGGCAGCAGGTAAACCGCGCGTTTGGGGTTCAGGTCTTCCGGTTTGCCGGGCATCGCCGCCATGGCAGCGGTGGCCGAGGGGTAGGGGTCCACCACCACCAGCATGTCCAGCTTGTCCATGGCCCGCTTCATCTCCAGACCGCGGGTCTGCGAGTTGGGCGAATGGCCCCAGAAGAACATCGCCCGCAGGTTGGACTCCTGGTCGATCAGCTCGTTTTTCTCCATCACGCCGTCGATCCAGCGCGACACGGTGATGCCCGGCTTGCCCATCATGCCGGGCGCGTACTGTTTCTTGATCCACTCGAAGTCCACCCCCCAGACCTTGGCGAAGTGTTTGAACGAGCCTTCGGCCAGACCGTAGTAGCCGGGCAACGAGTCAGGGTTGGGGCCCACGTCGGTGGCGCCCTGCACGTTGTCGTGGCCGCGGAAGATGTTGGTGCCGCCGCCCGACACACCCACATTGCCCAGCGCCAGCTGCAGGATGCACGACGCCCGCACGATGGCGTTGCCGGTGGTGTGCTGGGTCTGGCCCATGCACCAGACCACGGTGGACGGCTTGTTCTTGGCCATCATCTCGGCGATCTTGTAGACCTGTGCCTCCGGCACCCCGCAGACCTCCTCGACCTTGTCGGGTGTCCATTTGGTCAGCGCTTCCTCGCGCGCCTTGTCCATGCCGTAGACGCGGTCGTTGATGTACTGCTTGTCTTCCCAGCCGTTCTTGAAGATGTGGTGCAACATGCCGAACAAAAAGGCGATGTCGGAGCCGGAGCGGATGCGCACGTACTCGTCGGCCTTGGCGGCGGTGCGGGTGAAGCGGGGATCGATCACGATCATCTTGCAGCCGATTTCCTTGGCATGCAGCATGTGCAGCATGCTCACCGGGTGGGCCTCGGCGGCGTTGGAACCGATGTACATCGCACACTTGCTGTTCTGCATGTCGTTGTACGAATTGGTCATCGCCCCGTAGCCCCAGGTGTTGGCCACGCCGGCCACCGTGGTGCTGTGGCAGATGCGGGCCTGGTGGTCGCAGTTGTTGCTGCCCCACAGGCTCATCCACTTGCGCAGCAAGTAGGACTGTTCGTTGTTGTGTTTGCTCGAGCCCACCACATAGACCGAATCCGGCCCCGACTCCTTGCGCAGGGCCAGCATGCGGTCGGTGATTTCCTGCAAGGCCTGGTCCCAGCCGATGCGCTCGTACTTGCCGTTGACCAGCTTCATCGGATAGCGCAGGCGGAATTCGCCATGGCCATGTTCGCGCAGCGAAGCCCCTTTGGCGCAATGGGCACCGAGGTTGATGGGCGAGTCGAACACCGGCTCCTGGCGCACCCACACGCCGTTCTCCACCACCGCGTCGACCGCGCAGCCCACCGAGCAGTGGGTGCACACCGTGCGCTTGACCTCGATTTTTCCGGCCCCCACCAGCGGCGCCTTACCCGCCTCGGCACTGGCCCGTTTCACCAGCGTCAGCTGGGAGGCCGCCAGGCCAACCCCCACCCCCAGGCCGGAGCGGCGCAGAAAGCCCCGGCGGTCCATGGTGGGCAGGGCCTGAGACAGGCCGCGCTGCAGGCGGTGCACAAACGGCGACGGGGCCGCCAGACCCGGCCCCGCCAGCGTGGTTTTCTTGGTCAGCAACATCTCAATCCTCCGGGGGGGTCGGTTCAGACGCGGGTGGTCTTGTAGTAGTGCTGGACATGGGCGGTGACGCTGTAGCCACCACCCCGGGCTGGGGCTGGTTTGGGCTCGGCCACCGGCGGCTCAGGCGGGGCCGCCACCGGCATCACCGTGGCCACCGCCGCCAGCGCCCCGGCCGTGCCTGCGCCGGCAAACAAACGACGACGAGACAAGGTGCGTGGGTCTGGGTTCATGGGGCCGCTCCTGTGGGAGATATGAAATCCTGTGCATACCCACTCTAGCAAGCGCCCCCCCAATGCGCAATGGGAACTAACCAAGGCCGCGGCCTGGCTGTCGTCAGCGGGACAGCAGCCCCACCAACACCGGGGAATTCAAGGGCTGGGCGCCCTCAGGCCAGCATGTCGAAGCCCTGGGCTTCCACCGCCATGAAGGCCCGCGTCAGGTCCGCCAACGCGGCGTAAAAACGCGCGCCGGGGTGCTGGGCCAGCGCATCACACAGCGTCGCCACCCAGGGTTGCAGCTGTGCGCCGAAAAAGCGCCGCTGCTCGGTCAGGTTGGCCACCGCCACGTCGTCGCCGGCAATCAGGAAACGCATCACCTCGCACAGAAAGGCCAGGTGGTCTTCGGTCTCCGGGTTGCCCTCGTCGCGGGCCAGGCCCAGCCGGGCCAGTTCACCACGCAGCGCGGCCAAGGGCTTCTCGTTCAGAAAGCCACTCAGGTAGAAGGACGAAAACAGGTAGACCTCGGGCTTGCCCACCCCGCCAAACAAGGCCTGGTGCTCCTGCTGGATGGCCTGGTCGGAGCCGGCGCGCGCCGCCGCCACCAGGGCTTGCCAGGGCGCCTCCAGGTGACCACCGGCGGCCGGGGCCTCGGTCACCGCCACCCGCAGTTGGGCCAGCAGCCCGGGGGCCGGCGGGGCCTGGTAAAGCGCCGCCAGCAGGCCGTAGAGCTCGGCGCGGGCGGTTTCTTCGTCGAGCGTGGGGGACAGCGTGAGGGGGTTGGCCATGGCGGGGTCAGAGGTCGGTGATCTTGGTTTCATTGGTCGCCGAGTACAGGTCGATCACCCGGCAGTCGGCACACATCTTCAGCCGGTCCAGCGCCTGGCCCTGGAACATCGCGTGGCCGGCCAGCTTGCCCAGCATGCCCTCAATGGCCTTCAGCGTGCCAAAGGGCTTGTTGCAGCGGATGCAGGCGTAGGGCGCCATCTCGTGCAGCACCCTGGCCTCCTTGCGCTGGGGCGACAGCCACAGCCGCGGTGCCAGCGTCAGCGCGTCCTCGGGGCAGGTCTGGATGCAAAGACCACATTGCACGCAGTTTTTCTCAATGAATTTCAGTTGTGGCGCGGCCGGGTTGTCCTGCAGGGCCGCCGCCGGGCAGGCGCTGACACAGCTCAAACACATCGTGCAGCGCTCCTTGTCCACCACCAGCGAGCCCAGCGGCGAGCCCAGGCCGGGCGCACCGGCCGGCAGTTCGATGACCTCCAGCGGTGCCGGCGCATGGCCCACCAGGTGGTCCAGCGCCATCTCCAGCGTGGTGCGCTTCTCGGCCGCCACCGCGTAGCGCGCCGCCACCGCCGGTGTGCTTGGCCGCTCGGTCAGCAGGCCTTGCAAGGCCTGGTCCAGCGCCTCCGGGCTGCGCGCTTGCAGCAGCACAAAATGCCGGCCGGTGTAGCCCAGGCCCAGCAGCAGCGCCTGGGCAATCGCCATCTGGGATTGCAGCGCCACCAGGTAGTCGGGCGCCTCCTCGCCGGTGGCCAGCACCACCACCTGGCTGGCGCCCTGGGCGATGGCGCTGAGCCACAGCTCCAGCCCGGTGCTGGCGGTGTGCCACAGCGCCAGCGGGATCACCTGGGCTGGCAGGCCCTTCAGGCCCTGGGGCTGGCGCCGCGTCAGCAAAGCCTGCCGGCCCAGCGCCTCGACCAGCGCCTGGCCGCCTTGCTGGCTGTGCAGCAGCAGCGTGGCGTCCCGGCCACCAGCCCGGGCGTAAGTGGACAACAGGGTTTTGAGCCGCACGCCCTGCTCCGCCGGCCGCGGGTAGGCATAGGTCAGCGCACCGCTGGGGCAGACGGTGGTGCAGGCCCCGCAGCCCACACAGAGGTGGGGGTTGACCTGGATCTTCTGCTGCCGGATGTCGCTGCCGATGGCCTGGGCCGAACAGACCTCGATGCAGGCATTGCAGCCGGTGCGGGTGTTGCGGCTGTGGGCGCACAGCGCGGGCTTGTAGGCAAAGAACTTGGGTTTGTCGAACTCGCCCACCATGTCGCGCAGCTTCAGCAGCACGCCGCTGCCTTCTTCGCCGCCGACCCAGCGGAAATAGCCCTGGGGCGGCGCGTGCAGCGCATTCAGCGGCGTGGCGCCGGCGTCCAGCACCAGATCGAACGGGTCTTCTTCGTCGCTGGGGGCACGGTTGAAGTCGATGGCGCCGGCCGCGCCGCAGGCCGTCACGCAGGCCCGGTGCGCGCGGCAGGCCGACAGGTCAACCTGGTAGTCCAGGCCGATCGCGCCCTCGGGGCAGGCCGTCACACAGGCGTTGCAGCGGGTGCACAGGTCGAGGTCGATCGGGTTGCTGCGCGACCAGCGCAGCGTGAACGCGCCCAGCCAGCCGCTCAGGCCGGTGGACTGGCCGGCCAGCACGGTGTGGCGGTGCGGCTGCTGGCCCGCGCCCCCGGTGGCGAACAGGGTCACGTCCAGCACATCGTCGAGCTGGGCGGCCAGGCGCTCGGTCAGGTCCAGCGGGCCGACGATCAGCAGCCGGCCGCGGCTCTGGTAGCTGACGGTGGCCACCGGTTCGGGCTCGGGCAGCTGGGCGGCCGCCAGCAAGGCGGCGAGTTTGGGGCTGGCCTGGGCGGCGTCGCGGCTCCAGCCCCCGGTCTCGCGGATGTTGACGAAACGGATCGGCGACACCGCCCCCTCGGTTTGCCCGGCCAGCTCGGCAAACAGCCGCTTTTCCTGGGTGCAGGCCACCACCACCTCGTCGCCGGAACGGATGGCCTGCTGGAAAGCCCCGGCCTCGCGCCGGCACAGCGTGCTGTGCAGCGTCAGCGGCTCATTGAGCGCCTTCCCCAGGGCCTCGGGTTGCAGCGGCATGGTCCGGTTGCAGTCGCAGATCAGTGTGGTCATGGTGCTCTCGGGTGTCGCCAAGGGCCGGTGGGGCCGGCTGGTCGTCGGTGGAATGCGGTGGGGCGGCAACGGTGTCGGCCGGTGCGGGCCGCTCGGCCGCAGGCGGCGCCGCGGCGGCCACCGGTGCCGGGGCCTGGTCGTCTTCGAACAGGCGGAGAAACTGGGCGCTGTTCATCTGGCGCAGCATGGCCAGCGGGATCGGGTCGGCTTTGGAGTAGTCGTCGATGTAGGTGTCCAGGCCATCCATCACGTTGTAGTGGGGGTCGGTGAACAGCTTTTTCATCGCCGCGTTCTTCACCTCGGGGGCCACGCCCCTGGCCATGAAGGGGGTGAAATCCTCGGCCGGCGTCCAGGCCTGCACGTCGGCCAGCGTGGGCGGTACCGGCTCGGGCGCCGGTACGGCCGATGGCGTCGGCGCCACCGCCAGATCCACCGCGCCGGGTTCGGCCACCGGGGGCAACACCGCCGGCTCGGCCAGTGGCTGGCCCTGCCGCACCGCGGCCTTGCGCTGCGACCAGCGGTTCAGGAAACCGGGGCGGTCCGGACCCGCGGGCTCAGCCACCGCCTTCGCCTCCCCGGCGCTTGCCGGTGCTGATGCGGGCCGGGTTGCCAAAGCGGTCGGTCAGGGACTGGAAACTGGCCGGGCGCTGGCGGCGCTTGGCCTCCGGCTGGTGATGCTGGCCGACAAAGTCGCGCAGCCAGGCCACCACCTCGGGCGGCGCCGGCACCTGCTCCACCGTTTCCTGCGCGTCCAGCCAGCGGCCGGCGTCGTGGTAGCTCAGCGTGACCACCTGGGGCTCGGGCCGCGCCTGGCCGTCGGCGTCGTCCACCAGGCGCCACATCACCCACCAGCAGGGCGTGTCGGTGCTGGCGTTGAGGTAATAGCCTTCGGCATCGTCGCGGTGCAGCGCCACGCTGAAGCCGGGGTACAGCCAGGCCAGCTCGTGGCCATGGTCGTACAGCAGCCGGGGTTGCGGGCCGAAGCCGGCCGCATCGGTGACCACGTCGGCCAGTGTCCAGCGCCAGTCGGCCCAGCGGCTGGCCGCACCGGTGAGGCGTTCACGCCGCATCACGACGGCCACGGACAAGGCGGCGGGAGGACAGGTGTCGGTCATGGTGGGGTGGGCGACAGGTCCGTCGGTGCTGGGTCTGAAATCGTCAAACCATTATGCAACCGGCTGCATGGCCCCACCACCCTGACCGGCGTCTGGCCCGAGGCCAGGCCCGGGCGGGCCGGCACTCAGGCCACCGCGTTGGCCCCGTAACCCACCACCGCGGGTGCCACGCCCTGCGGACGGACGGCCACAGCGCAGTACTTGAACTCGGGGATCTTGCCGAACGGGTCCAGCGCGGCGTTGGTCAGCAGGTTGGCGGCGGCCTCGTGATAGGCGAAGGGGATGAAGACCGCGCCGGTGGGCGTGCCGTCGTCGCGCCGCAGGTGCAGCACCACAGTGCCCCGGCGCGACTGCACCGTGACCAGGTCGCCCGGCTGCAGGCCCAGCGCGGCAATGTCGGCGCCGTGCATGGAGGCGGTGGCCATGGGCTCGATGGCGTCGAGCACCGTGGCGCGCCGCGTCATGCTGCCGGTGTGCCAATGCTCGAGCTGGCGGCCGGTGATCAGCACGAAGGGGAAGTCGGCATCGGGCCGCTCGTTGGCCGGGATGATGTCGGCCGGCACCAGCTGCACCCGACCGTCGGGGGTGGCGAAATGGTCGGTGAAGACGATGGGCTCGCCCGGGTCGTCTTCGCTCAGACAGGGGTAGGTGACGCTGGATTCGCGCAGCAAGCGCTCCCAGGTGATGCCGGCAATCGCGGTGTGCATGGCCTGGCGCATTTCCTCGTAGACCGCGGCCACGCCGCTTTCTTCACCGGGGTAGTGCCAGTTCAGACCCATGCGTTGGGCGATCTGCTGGATGATCCACAAATCGGGCTTGGCGTCGCCCGGCGCATCCAGCGCCCGTTTGCCCAGCTGCACCATGCGGTCGGTGTTGCTGACCGTGCCGGTTTTCTCCGGCCAGGCGGTGGCGGGCAGCACCACGTCGGCCAGCCAGGCGGTTTCGGTCATGAAAATGTCCTGCACCACCAGGTGCTGCAGGCTGGCCAGCGCGTGGCGGGCGTGGTTCAGATCGGGGTCGCTCATGGCCGGGTTCTCGCCCATGATGTACATGCCACGCACCTTGTGCGGGTCGCTGTCGGGGGCCAAGGCCTTGTGCATGATTTCGACCACGGTGTAACCGGGCTGGTCGTCGAGCTTGGTTTGCCAGAAGTCTTCGAACCAGTCGTGCGCCGCCTTGTTGTTCACCCGCTGGTAGTTGGGGAACATCATGGGAATCAAACCGGCGTCGCTGGCGCCCTGCACGTTGTTCTGGCCACGCAGCGGGTGCAGGCCGGAGCCCGGTTTGCCGATCTGGCCGGTCACGGTGACCAGCGCAATCAAACAGCGGGCGTTGTCGGTGCCGTGCACATGCTGGCTCACGCCCATGCCCCACAGCACCATCGCGCCCTTGGCCTTGGCAAAGGCCCGTGCCACCTCGCGCAGCGTCTCGGCCGGAATGCCGCAAATGGGCGCCATGGCCTCGGGGCTGTAGCCCTGGACATTGGCCTTCAGCGCCTCGAAGTTATCGGCCCGGCGGCGAACGAAGTCTTCGTCCACCAGGCCTTCGTCGATCAAGGTGTGGATCAGCGCGTTGAGCATGGCCACGTCGGTGTCGGCCTTGAACTGCAGCGTGCGCCAGGCGTGTTGCCCGATGTCGGTGATGCGCGGGTCAGCCAGCACGATCTTGGCGCCGCGCTGGGCGGCGTTCTTCATCCAGGTGGCGGCGACCGGGTGGTTGGCCGTGGGGTTGGATCCAATGACAAAGATCAGCTCGGCGTTGGCCACGTCGTTGACCTGGTTGCTCACCGCGCCCGAACCCACGCCCTCCAGCAGCGCCGCCACGCTGGAGGCGTGGCACAGCCGGGTGCAGTGGTCCACGTTGTTGCTGCCGAAACCGGTGCGCACCAGCTTCTGGAACAGGTAAGCCTCTTCGTTGCTGCCCTTGGCCGAACCAAAGCCGGCCAGCGACTTCTTGCCATGGGTGTCGCGCAGGCCCTTCAGCGTGCCGGCCGACAAGGCCAGTGCCTCTTCCCAGCTGGCTTCGCGGAACACCTCGGACCAGTCGGCGGTGTGGCGGTTCAGCGCCTGCAAGGCCTCGGGGTCCTTGGGCACGCCGGCCTTGCGGATCAAGGGCTTGGTCAGGCGCTGCGGGCTGTGGGCGTAGTCAAAACCGAAGCGACCTTTGACACACAGCCGGTTGTGGTTGGCCGGGCCGTCGCGGCCGTCCACGCTGACGATTTTGTTGTCCTTGACGTTGTAGGTCAGCAGGCAACCGACGCCGCAGAAGGGGCAGACCGAGTCGACCTTTTTATCGACCACCTGCGAACCCAGTTGGCTCTGGGGCATCAGCGCACCGGTGGGGCAGGCCTGCACACATTCGCCGCAGGCCACACAGGTGGAGTCGCCCATGGGGTCGTTCAGGTCGAACACGATCTCGCTGTGGCCGCCGCGCTGGGCGTAGCCGATGACGCCATTGACCTGCTCTTCACGGCAGGCGCGCACGCAGCGGTTGCACTGGATGCAGGCGTCGAGGTTGACCGCCATCGCCGGGTGCGACACATCGGCCTTCGGCTGGGTGCGGCGCAAGGCCTTCAGTTCGGGACGCACCGACACGACCATGCGGCTGGCCCATTGGCTCAATTCGCCATGGGACTGGGCGGCGTCGCCGTCCACCCATTTGTGGCCCTGGTCCGGCATGTCGGACAGCAGCATCTCCAGCACCATCTTCTGGCTTTTCTGGGCCCGCTCGCTGCGGCTGTCGACCACCATGCCTTCGGTGGCGTTGCGGCAGCAGCTGGGCGCCAGCGTGCGCTCACCGGCGATCTCCACCACACAGGCGCGGCAGTTGCCGTCGGGCCGGTAGCCCTCCTTGTAGCAAAGGTGGGGGATGTCGGTGCCATGGCGCTTGGCGGCCTGCAGCAGCGTCTCGCCGGCCAGGGCTTGCAGCGGCTGGCCGTTGAGGGTGAAGTTCACGGTGGGCAAGGCCACCTGCTCCGGTTTGAAAGGCGCGTTCATGCCTGGCCGATCTCGTGGGAAAAGTGCTTTTGCACGCAGCGGATGGGGTTGGGTGCGGCCTGGCCCAGGCCACAGATGGACGCGTCCACCATGACCTGGCTCAGGTCTTCCAAGAGCGTGTTGTCCCAGCGCGGGGCGGCCATCAGTGCCGCGGCCTTGCCGGTGCCCACGCGGCAGGGTGTGCACTGGCCACAGCTCTCGTGTTCGAAGAACTTCATGGTGTTGAGCGCGGCGTCGCGGGCCTTGTCCCGGTGGCCCAGCACCACCACCGCGGCCGAGCCGATGAAGCAGCCATGCGGCTGCAAGGTGTCGAAGTCCAGCGGGATGTTGGCCATGTGGGCCGGCAGAATGCCGCCCGAAGCGCCGCCCGGCAGGTAGGCGTAGAGCTCATGGCCCTCGGCCATGCCGCCGCAGTACTCGTCCACCAGCTCCTGCAGCGTGATGCCGGCCGGCGCCAGCTTGACGCCGGGCGACTGAACGCGACCGCTGACACTGAAACTGCGCAGCCCTTGGCGGCCATGGCGGCCAAAGCCGCTGAACCAGTCCGGGCCTTTTTCGACGATGTCGCGCACCCAGTAAAGGGTTTCGAAGTTGTGCTCCAGCGTGGGCCGGCCAAACAGGCCCACCTGGGCAATGTAGGGCGGCCGCATCCGCGGCTCGCCGCGTTTGCCTTCGATGCTCTCGATCATGGCCGACTCTTCGCCGCAGATGTAGGCGCCGGCGCCGCGCCGCAGCTCGATGCGGGGCAGCGGGCACGGCGGGTTGGCCTGCAGCCGGGCGATTTCGCCGGCCAGGATGGCGCGGCAGTCGTGGTACTCGTCGCGCAAATAGATGTAGCAGGCGTCAATGCCCACCACCTGGGCAGCGACCAGCATGCCCTCCAGAAAACGGTGGGGATCGCGCTCCAGGTAGGTGCGGTCCTTGAAGGTGCCGGGCTCGCCCTCGTCGATGTTGACCGCCATCAGCTTGGGGGCTGGCTGGTCGCGCACGATGCGCCATTTGCGCCCAGCCGGAAAGCCGGCGCCGCCCAGGCCACGCAGACCGGAGTCTTCCATGGCCTTGAGCACCCGCTCGGGGTCTTCCTCGCCGTTCACCACCGCCGCGGCCAGGCTGTAGCCGCCGCGGGCGCAGTAGGCGTCGTAGCCCACATGGGCGGGGCTGAGCCCGCGATCGGCGGCCGTGGTCACGCTGCGCTCGGCAAACGCCGAGGGCTCGAACTCGGTGGCGCTGTCGTCCACCGCCGGGCCGGCCAGGGCCGGGTTGCAGGCCGACACCACCCGCTCCAGCGTGGCCAGTGGCACGGCCTGCTGGCCCACCGCCACCGCCGGCGCTTGCTCGCAGCGGCCGATGCAGGGGGCGGCGATCACGCGGACGCCGCCCGGGGCGTCGGCCCCACCCAGCAACGCCGGCAGGCGGGCCAGCAGATCCTGGGCGCCGGCCAGCGCACACGACAAACCATCACAGACCCGCACCGTCAGGCCGGGGGCCTGCTCACCGTCGCGCAAAACCTCGAAGTGGTGGTAGAAGCTCGCCACCTCGAAGACCTCGGCCATCGGGATGTTCATCTCGCTGGCCAGCGCCACCAGGTGGGGCTTGTGCAGGCCGCCATGGGCGTCGTTGAGGCAGTGCAGCAACTCGATCAGCAGGTCGCGCCGGTGCGGCCCCTCGCCAACCAGTGCCCGCACCTCGGCCAGTGCGCCGTCGTCGGTGGGGCGGCCCTTGCGCTGGGTTTTCTTGCGCAGACGCTGCCGCATCTGGTCGGCGGTGGCCAGGGCCACCGCCTTCACGTTGCGGACGTCGGTGATGTCGTTCATTCGGTCAACGCCTCGGCCGCTGGCGGCCGGTCCATGTCAATTGAAAAACTTGGCCACGCTTTGCAGCGTGCGGTAGATGCCCCAGGCCAGCGGCGTGCCCACGGCCACCCAGGCCAGCACCACCACGACCGGGCTCACCGAGTCGCTGCCGCCGCCGCTGCGCGTGACTTCCGAGCTGATGGCCTTCTCGTGGGCCAGCCGTTTTTCCTCGGCCAGTTCGGCGTCGGTCATGAACCATTTGTCGGCCAACGGCCGCACCATCAGGTTGCAGATCAGGCCCACCACCAGCATGCCCACCAGGATGTACATGGTCTGGTTGTAGACCTGCTCGCGCGGAATGCCAAGGCCCAGTTGGTACTCGCGCATGTAATTCACCACCACCGGGCCCAGGATGCCGGCGGTAGCCCAGGCGGTGAGCAGGCGGCCGTGGATGGCGCCCACCATCTGGGTGCCGAAGATGTCGGCCAAATAGGCCGGCACGGTGGCAAAGCCACCGCCATACATCGACAAAATCACGCAGAAAGCACCGACGAACAGCAGGATGCTGCCGGCCGCCGCACTACCAGGCACGCTGAAATACAGCACGCCGCCCAGCACAAAGAACACGATGTAGGTGAGCTTGCGGCCCAGTTTGTCCGACAGGCTGGCCCAGAAGAAGCGGCCGCCGATGTTGAACAAACTCAGCAGCGCGGTGAAGCCGGCTGCCACCGTGGCAATCGCCGCCAGCTGGCTCTTGTCGAGTTCGCCAAATTTCTTGCTGACGCCGATCAGCGAGCCACCGAACACCTCTTGCAGCATGGGCGAGGCCATGCCGATCACGCCGATGCCGGCGCTGACGTTCATGCACAGCACCATCCAGATCAGCCAGAACTGCGGAATGCCCCAGACCTTTTTGACATGCACATGGCGCTTGGTGATCATGTCGTTGTTGGCCTGGGCGGGCGGCGGGGTCCAGCCGGCGGGCTTCCAGCCGGTTTCGGGCACGCGGTAGCCAAAGGCGCCGGCCATCATGAAAACGAAGTAGATCAAGCCCATCACGATGAAGGTCTGCATCACGCCCACGTCGGTGGGGGAGGCGAAATACTTCATCAAATCGGCCGCCAGCGGCGAGCCGATCATGGCGCCGCCGCCAAAGCCCATGATGGCCATGCCCGTGGCCATGCCGCGCCGGTCAGGAAACCATTTGATCAGCGTCGACACCGGCGAGATGTAGCCCAGCCCCAGGCCGATGCCGCCGATCACGCCCGAGCCCAGCAGCATCAGCCAGAACTGGTGCAAATGGATGCCCAGCGCCGAGATCAGCATGCCACCGCACCAGCACACCGCCGACACCACGCCGGCCTTGCGTGGGCCGGCCCGCTCCAGCCAGCCGCCCCAGGTCGCGGCCGAGATGCCCAGCAGCACGAAGAACAGCGTGTACATCCAGCCCAGCGTGGAGATTTTCCAGTCGCAGCTGGTGGTGAAAAGCTCCTGGAAGAAACCCACCTCGGGGCCGCACTTGATGCCTTCCTTGATGCCCAGCGCCTTGGACAGCGGCAGCCAGAACACCGAAAAACCATAGGCCATGCCGATGCACAAATGGATGGCCAATGCGGCTGGCGGTACCAGCCAGCGGTTGAAGCCTGGCCCGGCAATGATGCGCTCCTTGTCGAGCAGGCCAGCCGAGGGCGAAGCGGGCAGATGGCCGCTGATAACTGATGACATGGGGTCTCCTGGTTGTCGTGACGTTGTTCACGTTCGCTGTGATCGCGACAGGCGAGTGTCGATGGCCGCCAGCCCCGGTGTCCAATCACTTCCGGGCATGGGGCGATACAAACGCTGAATGGCCGGTCTGGCGGCCGACCAGAGCGTCAGTCTGAAGGCGACAGCAGGCCGCTGTGGCTGGCGGCCTGAGCCAGCCACTCGGGCGACTGCGCCAGCGCGAGCGCCGCTTCCAGCGTGCGCGAGGGGCGGTCGGTCAGGGCCACCATGAAGCCGATCGGCGTCAGGACCTCGGGCTGCTGCAGGGGCAAGGCCTGCAGCAGCGGGTCGTTGCGCAGTGCGCCCACCAGCGCGCCCGGCAACACGCTGCAGACCGCACCGGCCAGCACGCTCAGGCTCAGCGTCAGGATGGAATTGGTCTGGATGGCCGGCTTGACCTCGGCGCCGGCCATCGCAAACGCGCTGTCGACGATGGTGCGGTTGTGCATTTCCGGCGTCAGCAACACCAGCGGCAGCTGCGCCGCTTCGACCCAGGCCATGGGCTCGCCGATGCCGGGGTCTTCAGGCCGGGGGCGGCGGCGCAGCAGAAAGTAGCGTTCGGTGTACTGCGGCACGGTGCGCAGCTTGATGCCGCGCTGGCCCACCCGGTCGGTGTAGCCCAGGCCGATGTCGACCGCCAGGCTTTCCAGGCCGACCTCGATCTCTGGCGAACTCATGGAGCGCACCACCGGCGCGATGCCGGGGTGGCGGGCCTGCAGCACCGCGGCAAAACGGGCGGCGATCGGCACCGCGGTGGGCACGGCGGCGATGGTCAGGCTGCCATGGGGCTGGCCGCCGACGCTGCTGAGTTCCTGCTGCAGCAGCTCGTGCTCCCGCAGCATGCGGTGGGCGCTGGCCAAGATGCGCAGGCCCTCGGGTGTGAAGCCGGCAAAGGCCCGGCCGCGCTTGACGATGGCGGTGCCGAACTCCGCCTCCAGCGCCCGCATGGCATTTGACAGCGCCGGCTGGGTGATGTGGCAGGCCTGCGCCGCACGGCTGAAGTGCCGGTGCTCGTCCAGAGCCACCAGGTAGCGCAGCGAGGCGAGCAAATTCATGACTGGCCGCCGCCGGGCCGCCCCAAGGCGGGCGACGGCCCCCTCGGGGGGCAGCGAACACACGCAGTGCGGAGCGTGGGGGCCACGGCTTCAGGTGTCCTTCGACACCTTGATGGTCGGGAATTTGCTGGAGAAATCCTTGGCCTTGGCCGCCACCGTGACCGCCACCTGGCGGGCCACCGACTTGTACAGCGCCGCCACCTCGCCGTCGGGGTCGGCCACCACGGTGGGCACGCCGCCATCGGCCTGGATGCGAATCTGCATGTTCAGCGGCAACGCGCCCAGGTAGGCCATGCCGTAGTCGGCCGCCATCTTCTTGCCGCCGTCGGCGCCGAAGATGTGCTCCACATGGCCACAGCTGGTGCACACATGCACCGCCATGTTTTCCACGATGCCCAGGATGGGCACACCCACCTTCTCGAACATCTTGATGCCCTTTTTGGCGTCCAGCAGCGCGATATCCTGCGGCGTGGTGACCACCACCGCGCCGGTGATGGGCACACGCTGCGACAGCGTCAGCTGGATGTCGCCGGTGCCGGGCGGCATGTCGACGATGAGGTAGTCCAGGTCACGCCAGTTGGTCTGGCGCAGCAGCTGCTCCAGCGCCTGGGTGGCCATGGGGCCGCGCCAGATCATGGCCTCGTCCTGCGCCACCAGGAAGCCGATGGACATGACCTGCACGCCGTGGTTCTCCAGCGGTTCCATGGTCTGGCCGTCTTCGCTCTCGGGCCGGCCCTCGATGCCCATCATCATGGGCACGCTAGGGCCGTAGATGTCGGCGTCCAGCAGGCCCACGCTGGCGCCCTCGGCGGCCAGCGCCAGCGCCAGGTTGACGGCGGTGGTGCTTTTGCCAACGCCGCCCTTGCCTGAGGCCACCGCGATGATGTTTTTCACCTTGGGCAGCAGCTGCACGCCGCGCTGCACCGCATGCGGCACGATGCGGGTGCTGATGTTGACCGACACATTGCCGACGCCAGCCACGCCCTTGGCGGCCGCCACCAGGGCCTTGCGCAAGGCCGGAATCTGGCTTTTTGCCGGGTAGCCCAGTTCCACGTCGAACGACACGTCGCCGTCGGTCACCTGGAGGTTTTTCAAGGCCTTGGTGCTGACGAAGTCGTGGCCGGTGTTGGGATCGACGACGGCCTGCAGGGCCGTCGTCAGCTGCTCAGGGGTCGCCATGGACGCTGCTTTCGGTGGTGGTGAATCTGCCGCGAAGTGTAGCGCCCCATAAAATCGGGGATTGCCCGAGAAAAGCCCATGACCTCCCCCTCCGAAGTGTCCTCCCCGCGCCAGCTGTTCGTGACCACCGCGCTGCCGTACGCCAACGGCAAGTTCCACATCGGCCACATCATGGAGTACATCCAGGCCGACATCTGGGTGCGGTTCCAGCGCATGTTGGGCCACCAGGTGCACTTTGTCTGCGCCGACGACGCCCATGGCGCACCCATCATGATCGCCGCCGAAAAGGCCGGCAAAACGCCACAGGCCTTTGTGGCCGACATCGCCGCCGGCCGCAAACCCTACCTGGACGGCTTCCACATCGCCTTCGACAACTGGCACAGCACCGACGCGCCGGAAAACCACGAACTGGCGCAGCAGATCTACCGCGACCTCAAGGCCAACGGCCTGATCAGCAGCAAGACCATCGAGCAGTTCTACGACCCCGACAAGGGCATGTTCCTGCCCGACCGTTTCATCAAGGGCGAATGCCCGAACTGCCACGCCAAAGACCAGTACGGCGACAACTGCGAGGTCTGCGGTGCGGTCTATGCGCCCACCGAACTGATCAACCCGTATTCCGCGCTGTCTGGCGCGACGCCGGTGCTGAAGACCTCGGAGCATTTCTTCTTCAAGCTGTCCGACCCGCGTTGCCTGGACTTTCTGAAGGCATGGACGGCCAGCGGCGCAGTCCAGCCCGAGGTGCTGAACAAGATCAAGGAATGGCTGACCCCCGATGCCGAGACCGGCAAAACGGCCCTGGGCGACTGGGACATCAGCCGCGACGCGCCCTACTTCGGCATCGAGATTCCCGACGCACCGGGCAAGTACTTCTACGTCTGGCTGGACGCCCCGGTGGGCTATTTGGCCTCGCTGAAGAACTACCTGGGAAAAATTGGCCAGGATTACGAGGCCTTCATGGCCAACCCCGATGTGGAGCAGGTGCACTTCATCGGCAAGGACATCATCACCTTCCACACGCTGTTCTGGCCGGCGATGCTGCATTTCAGCGGCCGCAAGGTGCCGAACAAGATCAATGTGCACGGCTTTCTGACGGTGAACAACGGCGAGAAGATGAGCAAGAGCCGCGGCACCGGGCTGGACCCGCTGAAGTACCTGGGCCTGGGCATGAACCCCGAATGGCTGCGCTACTACCTGGCCGCCAAGCTCAACGCCCGCAACGAAGACATCGACTTCAACCCCGAAGACTTCATGGCCCGGGTCAACAGCGACCTGGTGGGCAAGTACATCAACATCGCCAGCCGGGCGGCCGGCTTCATCACCAAGCGCTTCAACGGCCAGCTCGGCGCGGTGTCGGCCGACGGCGACCAGCTGCTGGACTTTCTGGCCAGCCAGCGCGAGGCCATTTTTGCGCTCTGGAACGAACGCGAGTACGGCAAGGCGCTGCGCGACATCATGCTGCTGGCCGACCGTGTCAACGAGTACGTGGACGCCAACAAGCCCTGGGAGCTGGCCAAACAGGCCGGCATGGACGCCCGTTTGCACGATGTCTGCACCACCTGCATCGAGGCCTTCCGCCTGCTGACCGTCTACCTGAAGCCGGTGCTGCCGGTGCTGGCCAGCCAGGTCGAGGCCTTTTTGCAGACCACGCCGCTGAACGCCGCCTCGGCCGCCAGCCTGCTGGGCGCCGGCCACAGCATCGGTGCCTACCAGCACCTGATGCAGCGGGTCGATGTGAAGCAGCTCGATGCGCTGTTCGAACCTCCCGCAGCCCCTGAGCCCGAGAAGCTCATCCCGGGCGGCGAGGAAATCGCCCCTGTCATTGGCATCGACGACTTCGCCAAGATCGATCTGCGCATCGCCAAGATCGTCCAATGCGAGGCGGTGCAAGGCTCGACCAAGCTGCTGCGCCTGACGCTGGACGTGGGCGAGGGCAAAACCCGCAATGTTTTCAGCGGCATAGCCAGCGCCTACCAGCCCGAGCAGCTGGTGGGCAAGCTCACCGTGGTGGTGGCCAACCTGGCGCCGCGCAAGATGAAGTTCGGCCTCAGCGAGGGCATGGTGCTGGCCGCCAGCCACGCCGACGAAAAGGCCCAGCCCGGCATCCACATCCTGGAACCCTGGCCCGGCGCCCAGCCGGGCATGCGCATCCACTGACGCGGCCCAGGGCTGGGCCGGCCGCTCAGCCCTTGGTCAGTTTGGGGTCGATGGTGGAGCCGGTGCGCACCACCCGGAAATCGGCGTCGAACACCACGGTGAACAGCTTGGCGTCCGAGGTGTTGGCGCCGTCCAGGTAGCGCCAGTCGTAATGGGTTTCGCGCTTCAGCGGGTAGGGGGTGGTGGCGGCCGGCTTGCCCAGCAAGCGGCGCACCGACTCCATGGATTCGCCCACCTGCACCTTGGCGAAATTGGCCGGTGTCAGCACCTGGCGCAGCGCCGCCATCTTGCCGTCGGCGCCGATGGTGATCATGTAGTTCTGGTAGCCCTCGGGCTGGCGGCTGTACTCGAAGATGCGCGCGCCGGTGTCGGTGTCCCAAATCTGCTCGGGAATGCCAAAGCGGGCCCGCACATCGGCCTCGGTGGAAACGCCCTCTTCCAATTCGCTGATGCGTTGCGGGTCACAGCCCACGAGCAAGACCAGACCCGCCAGCAACAGGCCGGCCAAGGCCGCGAATTTCCAAAAACTGCTGTCCATCGGGTCCCCGGTAAAATCAAGCGAAGTGAGGTTTAGTTTATGCCGTTCTTCCGTCGCGCCGATTACCAGTCCGAAACCACCCAGTTCATCGATTCGATGAAGGCCCAGAAGCCCGAGCTGGAGGCGCAGCAGCGCGCCGGCCGCGCCTTGCTGTGGGACAAACAGATCGACCGCCAGGCCCAAAGCGAGTTTGACCAGGCCAACGTGGCGCAAAAGCCTTACGTCTACCAGACCGACGCGTCCTGAAGCCCCACCGGCCTCAGTCCATCGTCTGCACCGATTCTTTCGCTCACTTTTTTGTAGCGAACAGGCCGTTGCCCCTCGCCACCGCCGCGGCTGACCCATGACCCATCCGGCCGACACCCCGTCGGTGGCCCCCGACACCGCCGACCTGTTGTCCGCCATGCCCGACGTGGTGGACCAGGTGGCGCTGGCCCGGCTGTACGGCGAGCCGCTGTTCGCGCTGCCACGCGACCTCTACATTCCGCCCGACGCGCTGCAGGTCTTCCTGGAAGCCTTTGAGGGCCCGCTGGACCTGCTGCTCTACCTGATCCGCAAGCAGAACTTCAACATCCTCGACATCCCCATGGCGGGGCTGACGCGGCAGTACCTGTTGTACGTGGACGAGATCCGCGCCCACAACCTGGAGCTGGCCGCCGAGTATTTGCTGATGGCGGCGATGCTGATCGAGATCAAGTCGCGCATGCTGCTGCCGCCGCGCAAAACCGCCGAGGGCCAGGAGCCGGAAGACCCGCGCGCCGAGCTGGTGCGCCGGCTGCAGGAGTACGAGCGCATCAAGCTGGCCGCGGCCCGCATCAGCGCGCTGCCGCAGCTGGGCCGCGACGTGCTGCGGGCCCAGGTCTTCATTGAGCAGTCGCTGGCGCCGCGCTTCCCCGACGTGCATGTGGTCGACCTGCAACAGGCCTGGCAGGACATCCTGAAGCGGGCCAAGCTGGTCCAGCACCACAAGATCAGCCGCGAAGAGCTGTCGGTGCGCGAGCACATGGGCATGCTGCTGCGCCGGCTGCAAGGCCAGCGCTTCGTCGAGTTCGAGAAACTGTTCGATGCCAGCCGCGGCGTGCCGGTGCTGGTGGTGACCTTCATCGCCATGCTGGAGCTGGCCAAGGAAACCCTGATCGACATCACCCAGGCCGAGGCCTTTGCCCCGATTTACGTGCGGCTGGCCTATGCCAGCACCGCGCCCGCCCTTGAGCCGGTGCTGGACAACGACGACACCGAACCGTCGCTGTTCTGAGCCCGCCGCCCACCCCTACCCACGGAACCCCATGAGTGTTGCCTGCCGCGACTTTGACGTGCTGATTGTTGGCAGCGGCCTGGCGGGGCTGAGCGCCGCGCTGGCGCTGGCGCCCACCCACCGCGTGGCCATCCTGACCAAACGCGTCGTCAGCGACGGCTCCAGCGGCTGGGCCCAGGGCGGCATTGCCGCGGTGCTGGGCGAAGGCGACAGCTTCGATTCGCATGTGGACGACACCCTGGTGGCCGGCGCCGGCCTGAGCGACCTCGACGCCACCCGCTTCGTGGTGGAAAACGCGCCCGACACCATCCGCTGGCTGCAGCAGCTGGGGGTGCCCTTCTCCGAGGAACATGGCCAGCTGCACCTGACCCGCGAAGGTGGCCACAGCCAGCGCCGCATCGTCCACGTGACCGACGCCACCGGCGCGGCGGTGCAGCGCACGCTGATCAACCAGGTGCGGGGCACACCCAACATCACGCTGTTCGAGCACCACATGCTGGTCGACCTGATCACCGACCGCAAGCTCGGTGGCAATGCCCAGCGCTGCCTGGGCCTGTACGCACTCGACGAGGCCACCGACGAGGTGGTGACCTTCCGCGCACCGCACACCATTCTGGCCACCGGCGGCGCCGGCAAGGTGTATCTGTACACCACCAACCCCGACACCGCCACCGGCGACGGCATCGCCGCGGCCTGGCGAGCCGGCTGCCGGGCGGCGAACCTGGAGTTCATCCAGTTCCACCCGACCTGCCTCTACCATCCCGAGGCCAAGTCCTTCCTGATCACCGAGGCGGTGCGCGGCGAAGGCGGCAAGCTGCTGCTGCCGGATGGTCGGCGCTTCATGCCCGACCACGACAAGCGGGCGGAACTAGCGCCCCGCGACATCGTCGCCCGGGCGATTGACTTCGAGATGAAAAAAGGCGGTTTCGACTGCGTCTACCTGGACATCTCGCACCAGCCGCTGGCCTTCATCCAGGAGCACTTTCCCAACATCCACGCGCGTTGCCTGGAGCTGGGCATCGACATTTCCAAACAGCCCATCCCGGTGGTGCCGGCCGCCCACTACACCTGCGGTGGCGTGCTGACCGACCTGGCCGGCCACACCGACCTGGCCGGCCTGTACGCCATCGGTGAGACCGCCTGCACCGGCCTGCATGGCGCCAACCGGCTGGCCAGCAACTCGCTGGTGGAGTGCATGGTGTTCGCCCGTGCGGCGGCCCAGGCCATTGCCGACGCGCCCGTCCCGGCGCCCAAGCCGCTGCCGGCCTGGGACGTCAGCCGCGTCACCGACGCCGACGAGCAGGTGGTGATCTCGCACAACTGGGACGAGCTGCGCCGCTTCATGTGGAGCTATGTCGGCATTGTGCGCACCAACAAGCGGCTGGAGCGGGCGGCCCACCGCATCGCCTTGCTGCAGGGCGAAATCCACGAGTTCTACGCCCGCTTCCACGTCACCCGCGACCTGCTGGAGCTGCGCAACCTGGTGCAGGTGGCCGACCTCATCGTGCGCTCAGCCCAGGCCCGGCATGAGAGCCGCGGCCTGCATTTCAGCCGCGACTACCCAGCCCTGCTGGCCGAGGCCAAACCCACGGTGTTGAGCCCCTGAAGCCGGCCCTGAAAGCCGCTTGGTGTACCATTCGCCCCGCTCCGGGGTGCAGCTGATGCTGCTGAGATGGACAGTCCCAAACCCGAGAACTTGATTCGGTTCGTACCGACGTAAGAAGAGCCCGACCGCCTTTCGCACCTCCCTGGTGTGGCCGCTGTCCGTCCATTCCGGAGCACCTATGCAAGCCCTGCCCGTTGCCCCGCTGAAAGGATGGCCTCATGAACGCCCCCGACTCTTTCGCCCAGCGCCTGACGCTGTCGCGTGAACCCTTCCCCGCCTCCCGCAAGGTCCATCTGCCCGGCCAGCTGCACCCGCAATTGCAGGTGCCGATGCGCGAGGTGGCCCTGAGCAACGGCGAGCGAGTCAGCCTGTACGACACCTCCGGCCCCTACACCGACCCCAGAGCCGCCATCGACGTGCGGCGTGGCCTGCCCGACCTGCGCGGCCCCTGGCTGGACGCCCGCGGCGACACCGAGGCCTACACCGGCCGCCGGCCCCAGGCGCTGGACGACGGCGACAAACACGGCGACGCAGAAAGCCAGCGCGTGGCCGCCCTGCGCGCCGAGGCCGCCGGCCTGCAACGCCAGCCGCGCCGCGCCAAGGCCGGTGCCAATGTCACGCAGATGCACTACGCCCGCCGCGGCATCGTCACGCCCGAAATGGAGTACGTGGCGCTGCGCGAAAACGGCCAACGTGAATGGATGGCCGAGTACCTGGCCGATGAGGCCAAGGCCGAGCGCCTGCGCGGCAACCCGCTGGGTGCGGTGATGCCCCGCGTCATCACGCCGGAGTTCGTGCGCGACGAGGTGGCCCGGGGCCGCGCCATCATCCCGGCCAACATCAACCACACCGAGCTGGAGCCCATGGCCATCGGCCGCAACTTCCTGGTCAAGATCAACGCCAACATCGGCAACTCGGCCGTCACCTCCAGCATCGAGGAAGAGGTGGAAAAACTCGTGTGGGCCATTCGTTGGGGCGCCGACAACGTGATGGACTTGTCCACCGGCAAGAACATCCACACCACCCGCGACTGGATCGTGCGCAACAGCCCGGTGCCGATCGGCACCGTGCCCATCTACCAGGCGCTGGAAAAGGTCGGCGGCGTGGCCGAAGACCTCACGTGGGAAATCTACCGCGACACGCTGATCGAGCAGGCCGAGCAAGGCGTGGACTACTTCACCATCCACGCCGGCCTGCGCCTGCCCTTCATCCACCTCACGGCCCAGCGCCGCACCGGCATCGTCTCGCGCGGCGGCTCCATCCTGGCAAAGTGGTGCATCGCCCACCACCAGGAAAACTTCCTCTACACCCACTTCGAAGACATCTGCGACATCATGAAGGCCTACGACGTGAGCTTCTCGCTCGGCGACGGCCTGCGCCCCGGCAGCGGTGCCGACGCCAACGACGAAGCCCAGTTCGCCGAGCTGCGCACGCTGGGCGAGCTGACCCAGGTGGCCTGGAAACACGACGTGCAGACCATGATCGAAGGCCCGGGCCATGTGCCCATGCATTTGATCCAGGCCAACATGGCCGAGCAGCTCAAGCACTGCCACGAGGCGCCGTTCTACACGCTGGGCCCGCTGACCATCGACATCGCGCCAGGCTACGACCACATTGCCTCGGCCATCGGCGCAGCCATGATCGGCTGGATGGGCACGGCCATGCTGTGCTACGTGACACCCAAGGAGCACCTGGGCCTGCCCGACCGCGACGACGTCAAGCAAGGCATCATTGCCTACAAGATCGCCGCTCACGCCGCCGATGTGGCCAAGGGCCACCCGGGTGCCGGTGCGCGCGACGAGGCGCTGTCCAAGGCCCGCTTCGAGTTCCGCTGGAGCGACCAGTTCAACCTCAGCCTGGACCCCGACACCGCGCGCGATTTCCACGACGAAACCCTGCCCAAGGACTCGGCCAAGGTGGCGCATTTCTGCTCCATGTGCGGGCCGAAGTTCTGCTCGATGAAGATCAGCCAGGAGGTGCGCGAGTACGCCGCCGCGCTGCCGGCCGGCACCCCCGACGACGCCCAGGCCGGCATGCAGGCCAAGAGCGCCGAGTTCCGCGCCGCCGGCGGCGAGTTGTACATCCCCATCGCCAAGGCGTGAGCACCCTGCGTGTGGGCATCGCCGGGGCCGGCCTGCTGGGCCGGCTGCTGGCCTTTTCACTGGCCCGCGCCGGCCATGCGGTGGCGGTGTTCGACCCCGCGCCCGACGCCCAGGCCCGCCATGCGGCCGGCTGGACGGCCGCCGGCATGCTGAGCCCGGTGGCCGAGCTGGACGGCGCCGAGGCCGAGGTGTTCGACCTCGGCCTGCAAAGCCTGGCGCTGTGGCCGCAGGTGCTGGCCACCCTGCCCCAGCCGGTGGCGTTTCACCAGCGCGGCAGCCTGCTGCTGGCCCACCGCGGCGACGAGGGTGCGGCCCAGCGGGTGATCGCCCGGCTGCAGCACAAGGCCCCGCCGTCCCACCACCCGGTGCCACTGACCTTGGCCGCGTTGCGCGCGCTGGAGCCCTCGGTCCAAGGCCCGGCCCAGGCCTGGTCGCTGCCGCAGGAAGGGCAGATCCATGCCGAGCAGGCGCTGCGTGCGCTGCACACCGGTGCCTGCGAGGCCGGTGCGTGTTTCCACTGGGGCCAGGCGGTGACGCAGGTGCGGCCTGGCGAGCTGGTCAGCGCAGCCACCACCCACGCGGTGGACCTGGCCATCGACGTGCGTGGCGTCGGTGCCGCGGCCGACCCTGGCCTGGCCGACCAGCCCCGGGTGCGTGGCGTGCGCGGCGAGATGTTCTGGCTGCACGCCCCCGGCCTGGGCCTGCAGCGGCCGCTGCGGCTGCTGCACCCGCGCCACCGGGTGTACGTGGTGCCGCGTGGCGGCGACCAGCTGCTGGTGGGCGCCAGCGAGATCGAGAGCGACGACCGCTCGCCGGTGTCGGTGCGCAGCCTGCTGGAGTTGCTGAGCGCCGCCCACAGCGTGCTGCCGGCGCTGGCCGAGGCCAGGCTGCTGCACCACGAGGCCAACCTGCGCCCCGCCCTGCCCGACCACCGGCCCCGCACCGAGCACGCGCCCGGCCTGTTGCGCCTCAACGGCCTGTTCCGCCACGGCTGGCTGCTGGCGCCGGCCTTGGTGGCGCAGGCGCTGGCAAAGGCCGGCCTGTCGTCCAACGAGTTTTCAGGGAGACCCGCATGAACGCTGCCCCCACCATCACCGTGACCGTCAACGGCCAGATCACCCAGATCGCGCCGCTGTCGCTGGACGAGCTGCTGGCCATGCAAGGCCTGGCACCGGACGCGGTGGCCACCGCGGTCAACGACGACTTCGTGCCCCGCACCGAGCGCGCCCACTGCCAGCTGCAGGACGGCGACGCGGTCTTCACCTTTGTCGCCATTACCGGAGGCTGATCCCATGGCGTTCACCATTGCCGACACCCCGCTCGGCAGCCGCTTCTTTCTGGGCACCGCCGGCTACCCATCGCCGCAGGTGCTGCTCGACGCGCTGGCCGCCTCGCAGGCCGCGGTGGTCACCGTGGGCCTGAAGCGCCAGCTCGCTGCCGGCGATGTGCCGGGTGACTTCTACCGGCTGGTGCAGGCCAGCGGCGCCCGGCTGCTGCCCAACACCGCCGGTTGCCGCACCGCCCGCGAGGCGGTGGCGCTGGCCCAGATGGCGCGCGAGCTGTTCGGCACCGCCTGGGTCAAGCTGGAGGTGGTGGGCGACGAGCACACGCTGCAGCCCGATCCCTTTGAGCTGGTGCTGGCCGCCACCGAGCTGGTGAAAGCCGGCTTCGAGGTCTTTCCCTATTGCACCGACGACCTCGTCACCTGCCAGCGCCTGCTGGACGCCGGCTGCCGGGTGCTGATGCCCTGGGGCGCGCCCATCGGCTCGGGCCAGGGCCTGCTCAACCCCTGGGCGCTGCGCACGCTGCGGGCCCGGCTGCCCGGCGTGCCGCTGGTGGTGGACGCCGGCATCGGCGCACCCAGCGACGCTGCCCAGGCCATGGAGCTGGGTTTTGACGCGGTGCTGCTGAACTCGGCCGTGGCCCAGGCCCATGACCCGGTGGCCATGGCCCAGGCCTTCCGGCTCGCCATTGAGGCCGGCCGGCTGGCCTTCGAGGCCGGGCTGATGGCGCCCCAGCCCATGGCCGTGGCCAGCACGCCGGTGACCGGCCGGCCTTTCCTGATCTGAACCCCATGCCCCACCCCACCGACACCGTCCTCCCCATCGTCTGGACCATCGCCGGCAGCGACAGCGGCGCTGGCGCCGGGCTGCAGGCCGACCTGCGGGCCTGCGAGGCCCTGGGTGTGCACGGCTGCAGCGCGGTGGCCGCCATCACCGCGCAGAACTCCATGGCGGTGCAGCGGGTCGACCCGGTCGCCCCCGCGCTGCTCGACGCCCAGCTGGCCGCGCTGGCCGGCGACCTGCCACCGGCCGCGCTGAAGGCCGGCATGCTGGGCAGCGTGGACAACCTGCAGGTGCTGGCCTACTGGGTCGACCGGCTGCGGCTGCGCCACCCCACGCTGCCGCTGGTGGTGGACCCGGTGCTGCGCGCCACCACAGGCGCCAGCCTGGCCGACCCGGCCTTGCTGCAGGCCTACCGCCAGCACCTGCTGCCGCGCACCACGCTGCTCACGCCCAACCGCGCCGAGGCCGCGGCGCTGCTGCGCTGGCCGACGCTGGACAGCCCGGCCATGGTGGAGGCCGCGGCCCAGGCGCTGCAGGCCCTGGGCTGCCGCGCGGTGGTCATCACCGGTGGCGACGCCCGCGGCGGCCTGGACGGCGGCCACAGCCTGGACTTTGCGCTGACGCCCGAGGCCAGCGGCTGGCTGGCCCTGCCGCGCGTGGCCACCCGCCACCACCACGGCACCGGCTGCGTGTTTGCCAGCAGCGCCGCCGCCGCGATGGCACGCGGCTTTGTGGCCATGGAAGCGGTGGTGCTGGCCAAGATGGCCACCGCCGAGGCGTTGCGCCATGGCCGGCCGGCCGGCGCGGGGGCCGGCCCGGTGCAGCCCCAGGCCGGCTTTGCGCTCAACCCGGACAACCTGCCGCGCCTGGGCCTGCCCGGCCAGGGGCCCGACAGCCTGCTGGCCGAGCCGCCCGCCTTCACGCCGCTGCGCCACCCGGCCATTGGCCTGTACGCGGTGGTGGACAGCGCGGCCTGGGTGGACCGGGTGCTGGCCGCCGGTGTGCGCACCGTGCAGCTGCGCATCAAGGACCCGGCCCACCCCCGGCTGCACGCAGAAATCCAGCAGGCGGTGGCGGCCACCGCGGCCGCCGGCGCGCAGTTGTTCGTCAACGACCACTGGCGCGCGGCCATCGCGCTGGCGGCCGGCCAGCCCCATGTGGCGGTGCACCTGGGCCAGGACGACCTGGCCGCCGCCGGCCCTGCGGGCCTGGCCGCCATCTCCCAGGCCGGGCTGGGCCTGGGCGTCAGCACCCATGCCTTCTGGGAGGTGGCCAGGGCCTGGGCCTGGCGGCCCAGCACCGTCGCTTGCGGGCCCATCCACCCCACGCAGAGCAAGGCCATGCCCTGGCTGCCGCAGGGCACGGCCAACTTGGCTTTCTGGGCGGCGCTGCTGCCGCTGCCGGTGGTGGGCATCGCCGGCATGACACCCGCCCGGGTCCGCGAGGCCCTGGCGGCGGGCGCCGCCGGGGCGGCGGTGATCACCGCCATCACCGAAGCGGCGGCCCCCGAAAAGGCCATGGCTGCGCTGCAGCAGGCAGTGGCGGCGGGCCAGGCCGACTGGGGAGGCGCCTCCAGACCGGCGCCGCCGGCGCTGCCACAATCCACGCTCCGCCTGGCCTAAAATCCGCCCCATGCTGCGAACCCTGCTCAAATCGAAGATCCACCGCGTTGCCGTCACCCAGTGTGAACTGCACTACGAAGGGTCTTGTGCGATCGACGAAGACCTGCTGGATGCCGCCAACCTCTGCGAGAACGAGCAGATCCACATCTGGAACATCAACAACGGCGAACGCTTCGTCACCTACGCCATCAAGGGCGAGCGTGGCAGCGGCATGATCTCGGTCAACGGCTCGGCGGCGCGCCGCGCCTCGGTGGGCGATTTGATCATCATCGCGGCCTTTGCCCAGGTGGCGGAAAACCAGGTCGCCACGCACAAGCCCAAGCTCGTGTTTGTCGACGACCAGAACCGCCAGACCGGCGAGCGCGACCACGTGCCCACCCAGCCGGCCTGAGCCGCCTCAGTCCAGAACGGCCGGCAGCCAGCCACGCAGGCTGTTCACAAAAGCCAGGCCCTGCACCCGGGGCAAATCGGCCCGCATCACCACCGCCTCCTTCACACGGCCATCGGCCAGCGCCTGGGCCCGGCCCACGCCGGGCAACAGGCCACAGTGCAGCGGCGGCGTGAGCCATTGCCCATCCATCAGCAGCGCGAGGTTGCCGCGGGTGCATTCGGTCAGCTCGCCGCGTTCGTTCCACAGCACCGTGTCAAACACCGCCGGGTCGCTGGGCGCCACGGCCTCGTAGTGGTCGCGCCGGGTGGTCTTGAAGCGGGTGAACTCGCTGTCGGCCATCTCGAACGCCGTGGCGGCCAGCTGCAGCCGCACAGGGGTTGTGGTGGCTGACAGTGCAAAGGCCTGGGCGTCGAAGCGCCCTTGCGCGTCCAGCAACAGCCGCACACGCCACAGGCCGCGGGGGTGTTGCGCGGCCAGGCCGTCCAGCGCCTGGGCCGCCAGCCCGGCGTCCCAGGGGTAGGCAAAATGCGCGGCCACCTCGGCCATGCGGGCCAGGTGGGCGGCCCGGTGGCGCACCCGGCCCTGGTCCAGCGCCAGGGTTTCCAGCAGCGCAAACGGCGCCCGGGCCCGTTCCAGAAAAGCCCGCTTGTGGCGCCACTCGCGCCATTCGGCATCGGGCGATGCGTCGGCGGTGATGCCGCTGCCGATACCGCAGCGGGCCTGGCCACCACGCAGGCTGACGGTGCGAATGGCCACGTTGAACGTGGCCTGCCCGCCCGGCCGCACCACGCCCACCGCGCCACAGTAGACGCCGCGTGGTCCGCCCTCCAGCGCGTGGATCAGTTGCATCGCCTGGCGTTTGGGCGCGCCGGTGATGGAGCCGCAGGGAAACAGCGCGCCAAACACCTGGGCCAGCGTGGTGCCAGGGCGGGTGGTGGCGCAAACGTCGGAGGTCATCTGCCAGACGCTGGGCAAGGCCTGCAGGTGGAACAGCGAAGGCACGCGCACCGTGTGCGGCAGCGCCACACGCGAGACGTCGTTGCGCAGCAGGTCCACCACCATCACGTTCTCGGCCCGTTCCTTGGGGCTGGCCCGCAGCGCCGCGGCCTGGGCGGCGTCTTCGTCGGGGCTGCGGCCGCGCGGCGCCGTGCCCTTCATGGGCCGGGTCAGCAGCTGGTCGCCCGCCCAGTCGAAAAACAGCTCGGGCGAAACCGACAGCAGCTGCTCGTCGCCGCTGTCCAGCAGCGCCGCGTAACCACCGGGCTGGGCCCGGTGCAGCGCATGGAACAGCGCCAACACCGTGGCCGGCGAGGGGTGGGCGAGTGTGCCGGTGAGTGCGGCCGTGTGGTTGACCTGGTAGACCTCGCCGGAGGCAATCGCCGCGTGGATGTGGACCAGCGCGGCGTCGAAGGCCGCGCGGTCGGGTGCGTCCATGCCGTCGAGCTGCAGCACCACCTCGGGCGGGGCCTCGGGCCAGGGCAATGCCTGATCATGGACACCGAACCAGGCCAGCGGGCCGTCGGCCGGGTGCACCGGCAGCGCGGCGTCAAAGGCCGCGGCGGCCTCGTAGCGCACATACCCCACACACCAGCGGCCGGCGCGGGCCTGGGCCTGCACCGCGTCCAGCAGCGGGCCCACCTCGTCGGGGCGGTGGGCCACCAGCACCGCCACCGGCGGGCCGAAGGCGGCGCGCAGGCCACCCGCGCCGCCCGGCGTGGCCGCGGCGAAGTCGATCAGTGTGGGCAAAGGCCCCGGCTCAGGCGGCACCGAGGTGGGGCACCAGCCCGGCGGTGGGCAGGCCGTTCTTCAGCGCGGCGGTGAAGGCCAGCATGCGGTCGATGGGCAGCCGGGCGCGGGGGATCAGCGCTGGGTCGACATGGATTTCGTTGCCGCCATGTTCCAGCACCTGGGCCAGGCCGGCCAGGCCGTTCATCGCCATCCAGGGGCAGTGGGCGCAGCTTTTGCAGGTGGCGCTGTTGCCGGCGGTGGGCGCCTCGATGAAGGTCTTGCCGGGGTTGAGCGTGCGCAGCTTGTGCATCATGCCGTTGTCGGTGGCGACGATGAACTCGCTGGCATCGAAATCGCGGGCGGCTTTCAGGATGGCCGAGGTCGATCCCACCGCGTCGGCCAGCGCGATCACGTCGGCCGGGCTCTCGGGGTGCACCAGCACCTTGGCCAGGGGGTGCTGCTGTTTCAGCGCCGCCAGCTCGAAGGCCTTGAACTCGTCGTGCACGATGCAAGCGCCATTCCAGAACACCATGTCGGCGCCGGTTTCGCGCTGGATGTAGCCGCCCAGGTGCTTGTCGGGCGCCCACAGGATCTTGTGGCCCTGGTCCTTGAGCGCGCGCACGATGTCGAGCGCGCAGCTGGATGTCACCAGCCAGTCCGAACGCGCTTTCACCGCGGCGCTGGTGTTGGCATAAACCACCACGGTGCGGTCAGGGTGGGCGTCGCAAAAGGCGCTGAACTCGTCCACCGGGCAGCCCAAGTCCAGCGAGCAGGTGGCGTCCAGGTCGGGCATCAGCACGGTTTTTTCGGGCGACAGAATCTTGGCGGTTTCGCCCATGAAACGCACGCCCGACACCACCAGCGTCTGCGCCGCGTGGTCGCGGCCGAAGCGGGCCATCTCCAGCGAGTCGCTGACGATGCCGCCGGTTTCTTCGGCCAGGTCTTGCAGGTCGGGGTGCACGTAGTAATGCGACACCATCACCGCGTTGCGTTCTTTCAGCAGGCGGCGGATTTTGTCCTTGAGCGCTGCGCGCTCGGTGGCCGAGGGCTCGACCGGCAGCTTGGCCCAGGCATGCTGGGTGCTGCAGGCGCTGCCGGTCTGGGTGTCGGGCTGGTCGTACTCGACGCGGAACACACCGCTCAGTTCAGACATGGCAGCTCCTGGAAACGCATGGAAAAATCGGTCGCCTTGACGTCCTTGGTCAGCGCGCCGATGGAGATGCGGTCGACCCCGGTTTCGGCCAGCGCGCGCACCGTGTCCAGGCTCACACCGCCGGAGATTTCCAGGATGGCGCGGCCGGCGTTGATGGCCACCGCCTCGTGCAAGGTGGGCAGGTCCATGTTGTCCAGCAACACCATCTTCGCGCCATGGTCCAGCGCCTGGCGCAGCTGGGCCAGGGTCTCGACCTCGATCTCGATGAACTTGGCGCTCGCCGCACTCGCCTGGGCGGCGGCCAGCACCTGGGCGATGCCACCCGCGGCGGCAATGTGGTTCTCTTTGATCAGCACCGCGTCATACAGGCCGATGCGGTGGTTGACGCCGCCGCCGGTTTTCACCGCGTACTTCTGCGCCATGCGCAGGCCGGGCAAGGTTTTGCGGGTGTCGACAATCGCCGCCCGTGTGCCCTTGACCGTGGCCACGTAGGTGGCGGTTTTGCTGGCCACCGCGCTCAGCAGCTGCAGAAAGTTCAGCAGCGTGCGCTCGGCGCTCAGCAGCGCGCGGGCGCTGCCCTGCATCTCCAGCACCACCTGGTCGGCCGTGCAGGCCCCGCCTTCGGCCACATGCCAGGTGGCGGTGGCCGTGGGGTCCAGCGCGCGCAGCGTGGCCTCGACCCAGGGCCGGCCACACAGCACGGCGGCCTCGCGGGCCAGCACCCGGGCCTGGGTGCGTTGGGTGGGGGCAATCAGCGCGGCGGTCAGGTCGCCGCCACGGATGTCTTCGGCCAGCGCGCGGGCCACGTCGGCCTCGGCCAGCGCCTGCAGCGCGGCCGGGGAAAAATCGTCAAAGTCGCTCATCCGAGAAGCATAACGGCTGCGTCCGCCGGCCACCGGCGGTGCGGGCATGGCCGGCCCCCGCCGTGGCCCGGTTCAGGCCAGCGGCGGCAGCAGGGCCGCACCGCGGAAAATCACCGCCACGCCGCGCACCAGCGTGGCCCGGGGCTGGTGGTAGCCGGCCATCAGCCAGCTTTTGGCCACCTCGCTGGCCGCACCAATCGCCGCCAGCGCCACCACCGGCGCGGTCTGGTCGTCCACCGGCCAGTCGGGCCGGGCGGCCCGCACCAGGCCCAGCAGCAGCTCGGCGAACTGCTGCAGCGTGCGGGTGTAGAGCGCGTCGACCCGGGGGCTGACGCCCAGCACCTCCAGCCAGACGATGCGGGCCGCCTCGGCGTCTTCCACCGCCGCGAAAAACGCGTCCAGGCCCTGGGTGATCCAAGCCTGGGGGTCGGCCTCGTCGGGCAGCGCCTGCAGGCCGCCCACCACCGCCGCCTGCATGTCCAGGATCAGCTGCTCGTAGACCGCCACCAGCAGGTCTTCGGTGCTGGCAAAGGATTCGTAGAAATAGCGGTCGGTCAGGCCGGCCTGCTTGCACAGGCCACGCACCGTGGTGCGGCGGTAGCCCAGCGTGCCGAACAAATGTTTGCCGGCGGCGATGAACTGCTGGCGGCGCTTGTGGCTGCGCTGTTCGTGGGATTCGCCGCCGTAGGCACGGGGCGTGGGGGAGGACGGGGCGGTGGCCATGGCGGGGATTTAGAGCGCGGACTCCAGACCGGGTCAGGGTTTGCGATGGTGTGACAACGTACGGTGTCAGATTTAAACTGATGACACGCATCTTCACATTGAATCGATTCCACCGCAAGCTCCCCATGGAACACCACGACATCCTGATCATCGGCAGCGGCTTTGGCGGCCAGTGCGCAGCCATCAACTTGCTGAAGCGCGGCTTCACCGATTTCCTGATCCTGGAGCGGCGCGACTTCATGGGCGGCACCTGGTGCCAGAACAGCTACCCCGGCGCGGCGGTGGACGTGCAGTCGCCGCTCTACTCGATCTCGCACGAGCCCTATGTGTGGTCGCAGATGTTCGTCGAGCAGGCCGAGTTGGAGGCCTACACCCACCATGTGATCGACAAGTACAAGCTGCGCGAGCGCACCCGCACCGGCTGCAACGTGACCGGCGTGCGCTGGGACGAGGCGGCGCAGCACTGGCAGCTCAGCACCGAGGCCGGTGACCACTTCAGCGCCCGGGTGGTCATCAACGCCTCGGGGCCGCTGAGCACCCCGGTGATTCCGCCCTTCCCCTGCCGCGACAGTTTCCAGGGCCAGAGTTTCCACACCAATGCCTGGCAGCACGGTGTGGACCTGAAAGGCAAACGGGTGGCCATCATCGGCAGCGGCGCCTCGGCGGCCCAGGTGATTCCGGCCATCGCGCCCGAGGTCGGCCAGCTGCATGTGTTCCAGCGCACACCCCACTGGGTGCTGCCGCGGCCGGACCGGCGCTTCTCCTGGCTGGAGCGCAAGCTGCTGGCCTTCACGCCGCTGCACAAGCTGCTGCGCACGCTGATCTACTGGGAGCTAGAAGCACGGGTGATCGGCTTCAAGTACTCGCAGACCGCGCTGAAGCTGTTCGCCCAACGCGCCGCGCTGCGCCACATCCACCGCCAGATCAAGGACCCGGCGCTGCGCGCGGCCGTGACACCCGACTACACCCTCGGTTGCAAACGCGTCATCCTGTCCAACACGCTGTACCCGGCGCTGGCGCGCGACAACGTGACGCTGCACACCACCGCGTCCGGCATTGCCGAGATCACGCCCACCGGCATCCGCACCCGCGACGGCCAGGACGTGCCACTGGACGTGATCGTCTACTCCACCGGCTACGACGCCACCGACGGCGTGATCTCCTACCCGGTGGTGGGCCGGAACAAGCGCACGCTGGCCGACTTCTGGGCCGAGTTTCCGCGCGCCTACCTGGGCACCTGCATGCCGGGCTTTCCCAACTTCTTTGTGGTCACCGGCCCCAACACCGGCATCGGCCACACCTCGGCCATCTTCGTCATCGAGGCGCAGATGAACTACATCATGAAAAGCCTGCAGGCCATGAAGCAATCGGGCAAGCGGGCGGTGGAGGTCCGGCCGGAGGCCGAGGCGGCCTACACCGGCATGATCCACCGCGAAATGGCGCAGACGGTGTGGAAGTCCGGCGGCTGCCACAGCTGGTACCAGTCCAAGAGCGGCCATGTGATCGCGATGTTCCCGGGCTTCAGCTTCAGCTTCCGCCGCCTGGCCAACCGCTTCAAGGCGGCCGACCACACCCTCGCCTGAGGCCCACATGACCCACTGGAACCATGTGTTGGTGACCGGCGGCGCAAGCGGCCTGGGCCTGGGCTGCGCCTTGCGGCTGCTGCGCCGTGGCAGCCGCGTCAGCCTGCTCGACCTGGCGCTGGGCGATGCCGCCCGCCAGCAGCTCGATGCAGCGGCTGTCCAACCCGGGCAATGGGCTTTTGCCAGCGCCGACGTGACCGACGAGGCCGCCACCCAGGCGGCGGTGCAGGCCGCCGTGGCCCGCTTCGGCCCGCCCGACCTGGTGATCCACTGCGCCGGCATTTTGATCAACCGCGCGGTGGCCGACACCAGCGGCCAGGCCTTCCGCCGCGTGGTGGACGTCAACCTCAACGGCAGCTTTCATGTGGCGGCCGCGGTGCTGCCACACATGCGCCCTGGCAGCCGGCTGGCACTGGTGGCCTCCATGGCCGGCCTGACCAGCAACTACGCCTACGCCGCCTACGGCGCCTCCAAGTTTGGTGTGGTGGGCCTGGCCCACACACTGCGCTACGAGTACCAGCCGCTGGGCATCGCCATCAGCTGCATCTGCCCGCCCGAGGTGCAAACCCCCATGGTGGCCAGCGAACGCAGCCCCGGCAACTTCAACGCCATCTCGCTGGCGTTGAAAGACCATGCCGGCTCGATGACGGCCGACGCCGCGGTGGACGCCATGCTGGCCGGCCTGGACGCTGGCCGCTGGATGGTGATTCCCAGCCTGCAGGCCAGGCTGGTGGCCGCCGTGGCCCGCCACCTGCCCGGCCTGTTCTTCGGCTTCACCGACCTGCTGGTTCGCCGCGAGATGCGCAAGCGCGGCATCGCCACCTTTTGACCCCCTCTCGAAAAACCACCATGAGCTTACGCAACACATTCAGCCAACTCTACGGCGCCCTGGGCCGCCTGGCCTACCGTCTCACCATGGCCCTGGAAAGCCGGCTCTACGGCCTGCGCCGGGTGGTGGTGGACGGGGGCGACTGCCAGATGCCCTGCTACCTGGGCGGGCCCGTCGACGCCCGCGAGACCGTGGTGCTGGTTCATGGCTACAGCGCCGACCGGGCGGTGTGGGTGCGTTTTGCCAAACACTTCACCGCACGTTACCGGGTGCTGGTGGTTGACCTGCCCGGCCACGGCGAGACGGCCTACGACCCGGCTTTGAGCTACCGCATCAGCACCCAGGCCCAGCGCGTGCTGCGCGCCATGGACGCGCTGGGCATCGTCCGCGCCCATGTGGTGGGCAACTCCATGGGCGGCATGATCGCCGCGCGGCTGGCGCACGACCACCCGCAGCGCCTGCACTCCGCCGGCCTGATCGACCCGGCCGGCGTGCAGTCGCCCCAGCCCAGCGACATGGAACAGATGCTGGCCCGCGGACACAACCCCTTTCTGGTGGCCAGCCAGGCCGGCTTCCGCACCTTCTACGCGATGACCATGGCCCGCCCGCCCTGGCTGCCCGGCATGGCCTTGCACGCCATCGGCCAGCGCTACATCGCCCAGCGCGCCCAGCTGGCCCACATCTTCGAGCACTTCACCAGCGAGGGCGGGCTGGACCACCAGCTGGGCGCCATCCGCGTGCCGGTGCTGGTGATGTGGGGCCGCCAGGACCGGCTGCTGCACGTCAGCGCCGCCGCGGTGTGGACCGCCGGCATCCCCGGCGCCCGCCAGGTGGTCTACGACGACCTGGGTCACATGCCCATGCTGGAAGCCCCCGCCCGCGCCGCCCGCGACATCCTCCACTTCATCCAAGGCATCGCCAAATGAAAAATCTCCAAGGCCGTGTGGTCGCCATCTCGGGCGCCGGTTCCGGCATCGGCCGCGCGCTGGCCCATGAATTCGCCCGCCAGGGTTGCCTGCTGTCGCTGTCCGATATCAACCCCCATGCGGTCGAGGAAACCGCCAACCCATTGCGCGCCCAGGGCGTGCAGGTCATCACCCAGCCGGTCGACGTGGGTTCGCTGGACCAGGTGACGGCCTGGGCCGAACGCACCCGCGCCCATTTCGGCCGCATCCACGTGGTGGTGAACAACGCCGGCGTGGCGCTGTCGGGCACGGTGGGGGCGCTGCGCATGCAAGACTACGAGTGGGTGATGCAGATCAACTTCTGGGGCGTGGTCTACGGCAGCAAGGTGTTCCTGCCCCACCTGGAGGCGGCCGGTGAAGGCCACATCGTCAACGTCTCCAGCATCTTTGGCATCAGCGCCCAGCCGCTGATGAGCGGCTACAACGCCAGCAAGTACGCGGTGCGTGGTTTCACCGAGTCGCTGCGGCAAGACCTGGAGCTGGCCGATTCCTGCGTCTCGGCCAGCTGTGTGCACCCCGGTGGCATCAAGACCAACATCGCCAAGACCGCCCGGGTGGACGCCAGCGTGGCCACCCTCACCGGCAAGAGCGAGGCCGAGGCCACGCGCGAGTTCGAGATGAGCTTCATCACCACGCCGGCCCAGGCGGCCCGCGTCATCGTCAAGGGCGTGCTGCGCAACCAGCGCCGCATCCTGATCGGCCCCGACGCGCGGCTGCTGGACTGGCTGGTGCGGCTGATGCCGGCGCTGTACCAGCGGCTGTTTGTCGCGGCGGTGCGCTGGCGCCGCGGCAACGCGGCGCGTCAAACGACCTGATCAACCACCTGGTGCATCAGCTCGCCCACGTCCACATCGGGCGTGATGAAGTTCACCTGGTCCCAGTTCACGTCGAAGGGCTGACCTTCTTCGTAGTGCATGGGGAACTCGACACCGAAACGCAGGTTGGAGCCGACCTCGAACGAGGCCAGGTTCCAGCGCTTGCTGTACAGCTCGATCTCGGTCACCCACAGGTCGGCCGTGACCTCGGCGAAACCGGTCAGGTCGAACCTGAATTTGGGCTCGACAAAGATCGACCCCAGCGCGTCCAGCACCAGGCCCTGGCCGGGGCTCCAGTCCACCGTGGCCGCGGCGCTGGCCTCGCCGGCCAGGCCGATCTCGCCACCGGCCTCCAGGCCCAGCTCGGCACTGATGACCGGGATGCCGGCGCCCAAAGCGCCGCGCACAAACATGCGCAGACCGGCATGGGCCGGCACCACAAAACGCGCCTGGCCGTGCACGGTGGTCTGGTCCTCGTGTGAGGGGTTGTAGCTGACGCTGAGCGCGGTGTCGCGCAGCTGGCCCGGGCCGATGCCGGCCGACAGGTCCAGCCCCGCGCCGATGGTGGCGAAGATGCCGATGCGCTGCCCGGCCACCGCGACACCGACGATGGGAATGTCCAGGTTCAGCGAGGCCAGCCGGCGGGTGTAGGTTTTTTCGTCGAAAACATTCAGCACCGGCGGCAGGGCCAGCTCGCCAAACAGCTCCAGCTCGCCATTGGGCAGCAGCCGGATGCGGCCGGTGGCGGTGAGCCAGGGCGTCAGCGTCACGCTGACCTGGCCGCTGCCGTAGGCGGTGATGGTGTCGGTGGGTTCGGTGCCCCGCTGCCCGGCCTCGTCCACCGCGTAATTGGTGGCGCCCAGCGCCAGGCTGCCGCTGAGCATGCCCCGCGCAAAATCGCCCCGGCCCTCGACCACAAAGCCGCCATCGCGGTATTCCACATGCAGGCGCTGGCTGAAGCCGGCAAAACCGCTCTCCAGGTCACCGGTGGCCGAGAAGCTGAAGTCCTCGCTGCCGGGGGCCTGGGTCAGCACCGCCTGCAACTGGCCGCCGCGCACATTGGGAATCTGGTCGCTGAGGGTCAAGGTGCCGGCGAAACGCGAGCCCTCGGCCTCGCTGTGGCTGAACTCCAGCTGGCCCTGCTGGAGGGCGCGGACCTTGGGCACCACGGTGAGCGCGCCCGACAGCGTGGTGCCGTCGTATTGCACATGGCCGGTGGCCGATTCGACGCCGGGCACGAGGTTGGGTTTGAGGCCGATGTCGCCGCTGGCGCTCCACTGCCCGCTGTCGGGTGCATAAGTGAAAGCGATGCGGGCCGGGTCAAAGTAGCGGGTGTCGAAATCGAAGCTGCCGGAGATCGACAGGGGGGCGTCGGTGGCCAGCACCGCGCCAATCATGCCGCGCCCCAGCCCTTGCACCGCGAAGTTCACCTGCCCTTCCGCGCCAAGGCGTGCCCCACCCCCGCCCACACCGGCAAACACCGTCAGCGACGAGTCGGTGATGCTGAACGGGCTGGGCAATGCCAGCTCGCCAGCGGTGAAGGTTTTGTACAGCTCCAGATTGTCGCCGTGCACCTGGAAATCGATGGGTGCGTCGTGCAAAAAGGGCAAGGTCGGAATGATCCGTCCCTGCATCTGGATGCCACCCACCGCACCGATGTCGAAGGCATCGATTTCAATCGGTGAGGTTTTCTTGTGCTCGATGCGCCGCACCTTGGCGCGCACCTCACCGCGGTCGATGTAGCCAGCCAAGGGGGCTCCCGGCGCACGCTTGACAGTGATGGTGTCGGTGAAAGGCTTGTACTTGGGATCGTTGTCGGGAATGCCGATGGTCAACTGCCCCAGGTTTTCACCGCCATCAGGTGCAGCGGCGGCGCCGGTGGCGAGCGACTTGCCGGTCACCTTCACCGGCAGCAGCCAGTCGCGCTCGGCCGCCAGCACCCGGCCGGTGGCGCGGAACTGCTTGCCCACCCCACCCTGGGCCGATGGGAAGATCAGGGTCACGCCGTCGGGGCTGAGCTCGGCCGGCGCCGCCGAGCGCACGGCCGCCAGGTGTTCGCCGGCCTCCACCTCGTCTCGCCGCCAGTAGAGGTCGCGCCCCACCGACGCCGGTGCGCTGGTGCCGTTCAGGCCGCTGCCCTGGAACCGGATGGCGTAGGCGTCCTTGAGCTGGCGGCGCAGCGCGCGGGTCGGTCCGCCCGGGTAACCCGCGGCGCGGATGTGCCGGTCCAGCTGCGCATCGATGTTGCCGTCGATGGTGGTGCCGCTGGTCATGTTGGTGCTGGCGTCCAGCAGCTCCATGTTGGGCAGACTGTTGGCCCAGGCGTTGGCGGGGTGGTCCGCCAGCTGCAACTCGACGATGTGGTCGACCTGGTAGTCACGCCAGGCCGGCCGGTCGCCACGGCCCCAATTGGGCAGCGTCATGCGCTGCGCCACATCCTGCAGGGAGGCACCAAAGAAGAACACATTGGTGCGGTCGCGGACATTGGCCTTGAACAGGTGAGCGTCCTCCGGGCGTTCGCCGTGACCGTCGTTCTCCTTGCGCTCCAGAATGCCCACCATCGATGCCGTGGACAGGCCATCGCGCCAGATCTGACGCTGCGCCGTGTCGCCGCGCAGCGTGCTGTTGTAGCCCTTGTGGCGCTTGATCTCGGGCCGGCTCTGGTAGAGCTCACCCCGGTGCGCCTGCAGCTTGAAACCCGGCATGGCCAGCTGGGCAAACACCAGGGTGTCGCCGCTGGCGTTCACCTGACCGTCGGTCTCGGCCAGTGTTTTGGGATCGGTGGCGGGTGTGGGCATGGCGCCACTGGCCGGTGCGGCACCCGGTGACGGCGTCGGGGTGGGGGTTCGCATCACCCGCGCCGCCACCCCGGCGTCGCGCTGCTGCACCACATGGGTGGCCTCGTGGGCCATCAGGCCCAGGTCGTATGGCGACTCGCCCTCGCCCAGCCAGACGTCGGCGCCAGCGGTGAAGGCCCGGGCATCGAGGGCCCTGGCCTGTTGCTGGGCCTGGGCGTTGCTGTGCACCCGCACGTCGCCGAGGTCAGCGCCCAGGCTGTCTTCCAGCCGGCGGCGGGTGGTGTGGGGCAGCGGCTCGCCGGGGCCGGGGGGTTGCAGGCCTGGCACCGGGCCGGGCGCCGCGCGGGCCCCGGGGCTGGCCTGGCGCGCGATGGCCGGGGCGGCCGGCCGGGCGCCAGGAATCGTCGGATTGGACTGCACCGTGGGCGCGGCCTGGCCGGCCACCACCCGCTGCGACACCTCGTCGGCCTGCCGCTCCAGCGCCGAATGCGCCGGCTCGATGGGCACACCGGCCAGCGCGGCGCGCAACGGCTTGGGCGCCTGCGGTGTGACGGCGGGGGCCACCACCGGTGCGGCCGGTTTGGTGGCCGGCGCCGGCGTGGGCTTGCGCTGGGGCGCGAAGCTCATGCGCTGACCCCGGTGCCGCACGCCGGGGTCAGCCCCTCGGGCGTGGCCACGCCGGTCCCCACCGGCGCACCGGCCTGCAGCCAGCGCTCCTGCGCCGCCACCGCCCAGGCCGGCGCCGGCACGCCGGTCTTGGCGCATTCCAGCGCACAGGCCACCGCCAGCGTGTCGGCCTGCGGTGGCCCGCCGGACAGCACCACCGCGGTGGCCACGATGTTGCGCAGCGTGCCACCGGCGGCCTCCACGTCCAGCGCCAGGCGCTCGATCAGCGTCACCGGCAGCTGGGCCACCGCGTTGCCCAGCAGGGCCCGCCACAAGGCCATGCGCTCGGGTGGCGACGGGTGGGTGAACTCGATCACCGCATCGAGCCGGCGGGTGAAAGCCGCGTCGATGCGGCTGCGGCCATTGCTGGTGAGCACGGTGATGCCGGCGCAGCCTTCCAGCCGCTGCAGCAGGTAGTTGGTTTGGGCATTCGCGTAGCGGTCGTTGGCGCTGGCCACATCGGTGCGACGGGCAAACAGCGCGTCGGCCTCGTCGAACAGCAGCACCGCGTCCACCCGTTCGGCGCCGCCCATCACCCGGTCCAGGTTGCGTTCGGTCTCGCCGATGTATTTGCTGGTGATGGCCGCGGTGTCCACCACCAGCAGCGGCTTGCCCAGCCGGGCCGCCAGCCATTCGGCCACCAGCGTCTTGCCGGTGCCCGACGGCCCGTGCAACAAGGCCCGCACACCGGCCCCCAGCCGGGCCGACGCGGCCACACTGAGGTGCTGGGCCAGCGCGTCGCGCTGCAGGCAGCGGGCATGCAGCAACTCGACCTGGGCCCGCACCGCGGCGGGCAGCACCGGCGCCACACCCGACGGCTGGGCCCAGCGCGCCAACCCCTGCAGATCAACCCCACAGCCCACCCCCGCGGCCGTGACCCGCGCGGTGGCTGTGGCGTCGGTGGCCTCGCCCAGCTGCTGTGCGATCGCGCGGATGGCCGACGGCCCCAGCCGGTGGCGCTGGGCCAGCCCCAGGGCCTGCGGGTGCAAGGCCTGCAGCGCCGGTGGCGCCGCCCCGCCCGCCGCCGGCGGCACCGCCCCCAGCGCCCAGGACCACAGGGCCGCGCGTTCGGCCACGTCGGGCAGCGGCAGGCTGCATTCGACCAGCGGGCGGTCCCCCACCTCCAGCCCCAGGCGGGCCGACGCCAGCACCAGGGTCGGTGCGGTGGCCCCCACCGCCTCGGGCACCGTCAGGCGGGGGGCCTCATGGTCCAGCGCGTCGATCAGCCACAGGCTGCGGGTCAGCCACAGCCAGGCCGGCAAGGCCGCCTCGGGCAGGGCCTGGCCCTCGCCCGCGTCCGCCACCTTGGCCACCAGCCGGTGCCCCAGCGCCCCGGCCAGCGCACGCAGCCAGGTCAGGGCCTCGGCGCGGTCGTTGTGCCGCAGCACCACCACGGTGGCCGGCCGCAGTTTCTCGGCGGTGTCACGGGCCCGTTGGGCCCAGCTGGCGGGCAAGGCCACCGCCGCGCTGGGCACCCGCCAGTGGCTGGGCAGGCGGTCATGGCCTTGCAGGGCCAGGGCCAGCAAGGGTGGCAACTGCACGGGGTGATCGGCCCAGCCTGCGCCGGCCGCCAGCGGAAAACCCAGCAGCCAGCCACGGCCCCACAACGGCGAAGCGGCCAGCTGGTCGACGCGGCCGGCCTGGTGCACCCGCAACAGCGCCAGCGCCTGGGCCGCGCGGCGCAGGCGCAGCACGCCGGCGGCGCCCTGCACCGCGGGGGAGCTGTCCTGCTGTTCGGACCACAGCGCCAGGGACAGCAGCATCGCGTCGCGTAGCGGCAGGCCAAAGGCCTCCACCAGCCGCCACAGCGGCGCATCGACCTCCGCCGGCTGGGCGGCGCACTGGTTCAGCCGGGCTTGCAGGCGCTGCACTGTGGCCGCATCGGCCTCCGGCCCCGGCTCGGCCAGCGCCTGCCAGACCGCGGACCACAGCGACGCAAGCGGGGGGTTGGACGCGGGCAAGGGGGCGTTCATGGCGGGCTCCAGGGCGACGGTGGGTCGGTGGGTTCGAAATGCAGCTGCACGATGCGGCCCAGCCAGGGCACCCAGCCGGGGTCGGCGTCCAGGCCCAGCCGGCGCACGGCCAGGTCGGCCTGGTCGAGCGAAAACAGCACATCCAGGTGGGTGGCGCTGAGCTGCAGCCAGGCCGGCCGGCACAGCAGCGCCCGCGGGCCGGGCCAGCCCCCCGGCCCTTGGGCGGCGCGCTGCAAGCGGCGCCAGGCCCACCGGCCCAGCTGGTGCACCGCCGGTGGCTGGGCCCGCCACAGCGCCAGCAAGGCCTCGCCCTGCCCGGCGGCCACCGCGTCAAAGGCCGGCAGCACGGGCGCCATGGGATCGGCCAGCCAGTGGCGGCGCGTGACCTCGCCCAGGCGCGACCAGGCCGCCAGCCAGGGCGCACTGGCCGCCAGCCAGCGACCCACCGGGTCCAGCCTGGGCACCAGGTGGTCCAGCGCGTCGGCAAAACCCAGGCGCAGCAAGGCATTGAGCGTCAACGGCCAGCCGCCCAGTTGGGTGGCCTGCCAGCCGGCGGCGCTGGCGGCACCCACCCCAGGCACACCGCCGCTGGGCCAATCGGTGGCCGTGGCCGTCCCGGTCTGTGCCGCCGGGCCCGGCAGGTGGCTGGGCGCCGAGCCGGCCGGTGGCGGTGTGGGCGGTCGGGGATTGGGGGCGGTTGAGAGGGACAGTGCCGCCCCCGGCACCTGGGCGGTGCGGTGCGGCCTGGCGTCGCGCTCCGCGGGCAACGCCGCCCCGGCGGCAAGGGCCTGGGCGGGAACCGCATGCGCGGTGTCGTGGCCGGCGGGCAGTGGACCGGCCGCGGGGAAAGCTGCGAGGCCAGGGCTGGCTTCCCAATCCACCGCGGTCCGAGGGGCTGGACCGGTCATCGCCGGGGATGGGCCCAACCTCGCGGTGGCCCTGAGCAGGTCCTGGCCGTGGCCGGCCGACCAGGCCGCGAGCGCGGGCGGTGAAGCGCTGGTGACCAACGCCGGAACAGGCGCCAACGGCTCGCCGGCGCCGGCCGTTTGCAGCCATTCGCGCCAGGCCGGCCGCTGCGCAAGCCAGGCGTTGCGGGCGCGCTGGCTGACCGGGTCGGCCTGCCAGCGCCGCCACATGGCCTGGGCCTGCTGCAGCGCCATGGCCTGCGCCTGGGGTGCGGCGGCGTTGTCGGACAAGGCGGGCCAGGCCGCCACACCGTCCAGCCCGGCCAGCCGGGCAATGCGTGGCCAGAACCAGGCCCGGGCACTGACGCCCTGGCCGGGCCAGCGCAGCATCACATCCAGCCAGGCGGCCACGGCCTCGTCCCAGTTGTCAAACCACACGGCGGGTGACTGCTCGGCGCCGGCGCTGCACCCGTGGCGGGCCCGGCCCAGCGCGTCTTGCGCCGCCGCCTCCACGACACGGTCCCAGCCCGGCGCCATGGCGCTGCCGGCCGGAACCTGCAGTTTGCGCACCAGCACCAGGCGCTGGCCGCTGCCGACGCGGGCACAACGCAAGGCCGATTCAATGCGCTGCTGCCACAGCCATGCCGACGGCGGCGTGGCCCCGTCGACCGGCGCGCCGCGAACCCGCACCCTTGCCTGCCCGACGTGCACTGTGCCGCGCGGGTCGGTCGGCGAGGGCCAGGACGCGAGTGCCATGGTCAGCGCTGCGCCAGCGCCTGGGCACTGAACACCGACAGCGGCGCGCTCAGGGTGCTGGCGCTGAGGTGCACCACCGCGTCGGCGTCCAGCGTGGGCGCCGCCTCCGCGGCCTGGGTGACCCGGGCCACCACCTGGCCGGGTGACACGTCGTGCACCACCGCCTGGGCCAGCCCCTGACCCAGCGAGACCTGCATGCCGACCCGCACAGGGGCCAGCAGGTCCACATGCAGCTGCACCAGCGCGCCAACCACCGGACGGACCGGCAGCGCCAGACGGCCCGGAATCAGGTCGCGCACCGGCGCATGGCTGGCCAGCAACACGACCACCCGCACCAGGTCATTGACCAGCCGGGTGGCCGGGATGCTGCGGCCGTCGATGCGCGAGAACAGCCAGTCGACCATGTCCTGCATGCCGTGCCAGTCGCTGAAATCCAGGCCCAGCTCGGACTCGCCAAAACGGGGCAACACGCCGAGCTGGCGCAGCGAGGGCGCCACGTCGAAGCTCGACAGCCGCTGCGCCCAGACCAGCCGCACGGCCGGCGGCACCTGGTTCAGCGAACGCAGCAAGCAGGCCGCCACCCGCGCGATGTCGTCCAGCTCGCCGCTGGCACCCAGCGTGCGCGACGACAGGAACAGGTCGCTCACCGTCACATGGGCCAGCGCCTGTTGCGACAGCTCGCTCCAGGCCAGCGTGGCCAGCCGACCGGGTGGTGGCGCCTGCTGCACCACCGCGCTGGCATGTTGCAGGCCGATGTCCAGCCAGCCGAACTGCAGCGTGCGCAGCGCCCCGGCCACACCGCCGGGCGTGGGGTCCACCGCCGCACGGGCCTGGGCCAGGCTGCCGGTGCGCACCCGGGCCTGGTCGGTGGCCGAACGCAGCAGGCTGCCCAGCTCGTCGCGGTTGTCGATGGACAGCAGCAGCTCCGACAACCGATTGAAGTGCCGCGCCGGCAGGTCGCGCAGCGCGTCCACCATGCGCTGCAGCTCGGGCGGGATGGCATGGGCGTCGCCGCGGCAGGCCGGCACCGGCGACACGTACAGGCCGGTCTCGACGCTGCGCACCGGCAGGTCGTCCAGGTGCTGGGCCAGGCGCGGCCGGCGAAACACCACATGGGGCACCTGGGCCAGCACCGCCCGGCGGTGGCGGAGCAAGGCGGCAATGCGCTGGCGCTCTTCGGCCAGCAGGGCGCGGGCCACGCCGAGGTCATGGCGGACCTCGGCCAGTTCGCGGTCCAGCCGCGCGATCTCGCTCAGCGTGCGCCGCTGCAGCACCTGCAACCGGGTCAGCGCGGCCTGGGCCTGGTCACGCAGCCGGCGGTAGGACTCGACCAGGCCTTCCACGCCGCGCAGAAAGCGGATGCTGTTGTCGATGGCGTCGATGCCCTTGCGGAAATAGTCGGCCTCGGAACGGATGTCGGTGTCGACCCGGTCGATGTTGACCAGGCTGGCGCCGGCGGCCTTCAGGTCGGCCACCGTGCCCACCGGCCGGGTCTGCCCGGGTGTGGTGGTGGCCGCGTAGCCAAACACCGGCAGCGTGCCCACCGGCAAACGCAGCTCGGACAGCTGGGCCACGGTGTTGTCCACCGACGCGGTTTTTCCCGCAGCGGCGGCACTCCAGGTGTCGACCACCACCGGGGTTTTCAGGCGCTCGCCCAGCGTGATGCTGTTCTGGCTGAGGTTGAAGTTGCTGGCCGCGGCCACGGCGTCGGTGTTGACCGAGGTCGCGGTCGGCGCCTTGATGGCCAGGCGGTCCTGCATGCCGGCCAGATCGGTGGTCGAGCCCAGCCGGCTGCGGGCGTCCAGCAGCTCGGCGCTGGTGGCGCGGCTGGCCCCCTCGGTGAAGAAGCGCTGCCCGTCGGTGGCGCCCACATGGGTGGCGATGGCGGGGGTGGGCGTGGCCCCCTCGGCCGCGCGGGCCGCCGAGGCCACGCTGGCCGTGCCGGGGCCAGGCGCCGACGTGGGGATGGCAGCGGCCTTGGCCAGGTACTGGGTCAGTTGCTGGTCGGTGGCGTAACTCGACTCGCTGCGTTTGACCAGCTCCGAGATGCCCGGCGAGGTCAGCAGGCGGTCGGCATCGTCGGCCCCCAGCAGCCGGGTGCGCAGGCGGTACAGGTCGACCCGGGAGCGCAGGAAACCAAACTCCACCAGGTCGTTGGAGGCCCGGCTCTTGTGGTCCAGGGTCTCGATCAGCCGGGCCAGGCCGAGGTGCAAGGCCCGCTGGTTGGGCGGGCGGGCCGGACCGGCCAGCGCGGTGCTGGCCGTGACCTCGGTTTGCTGCAACTCCTGCAGCCCCGGGTTGCCCTGGGCCTGGGTGACCAGCGCCGAGACATCGGTGAGTTCGTGGCTGGTGAGGGCGGCGTCGATGGCAAAGCCGTCCAGCGCGGGCTGCGGCTCGTCGGCCTCGCGCCGGTCTTCCCAGGGCCAGGGCGCGCTGGTGTCGCCGTCGGCGGCGGCCAGTGTGCCGGCGGCCACCCGGATGTTGGCGCCCTGGGGCAGGGTTTCGCTAACCCAGTGGCGCTCGCGCTCGGCCCGCAGCGCGCCGGCCGGGCCCCAGCCCACGGTGTTGCCGCTGGGGCCACAGACCGCGCCGTAGACCAGGCCCTCCAGCGTGGCCTGGGCCGCCGCGGGGGCAAAAAACGACAGGTCCACCGCCAGCCGCAGCCAGCGCCGGGCACTGCCCAGGCCCTGGCCTTCGGCGGCCGGCAGGTTGCCGGCGAATCGCAGCGCTGTGGCCGCCACACCGGGCACGCTGGGCTGGGTGGCGCCGGGCGCACCCCACCAGAACACCGGGCCGGGTGCCAGCACCGCGGTGTCCAGCGCGGTCGGGCTGGCCGGGGCCTGGGTGTTGCGCAGCAAGGGTTGCAGCAGCAGGTACTGCGGCGGCTGGGTGACGTCGATCTCGGCATAGGCCATCAGGCGGTCGCCGGGCGCCAGCACCAGCGTGTCCTGGGCGCCATCAAAGCCATGGGCTTCGAGGGTGGCCAGGTTGCGTTTGCCGCCGGTGTGCAGCCGCGGAAAGAAGCGGCCGGCCTGGAAGCTGAAGCCGTCAAAACCTTCGTCCGGCAGGCCAAGCGGGTCGCGCGTCGGGTGCTCGGGCCAGAGCCCGGAAATCGCATGGGCCAGCACATCGTGGCGGTGCTGCCAGCCGGCACGTTCGCGCAGGGCGCGGGCCCGGCGGGTTTCCAGGCCGTCGATGGTGATGGCGAACAGCGGGTCCACCGGCTCGTCGAGCCGCAGCAGATCGGGGTGGAACTGGGCGGCGGGCACCGGCACCAGCAGTTCGATCTGCTCGGCGCGCGAAAGGCTCAGCGGCGCCAGGCGGGCCGACTCGGCCAGCAGCACCTCCACCATGTCGTCGCTGATGACCTGGGCAGTGACCGACCAGGCCGGCGGGAACACGCTCTGGCGTGCCTGCCCGAAGTCCACCACCGTGGCCGGCAACACACCGGCCGGCGGCAGGCGATCGAACTGCCGTGGCAGCTGGGCGGCGCTCAGCTGCTCGGGCGGCAGCTCGGCCAGGTGTTCGGCCAGTTGCAGCACCTGGGCCTGGGCCAGCGGCTCGTTGAGCCCGGCCCCCAGGCCGGCGTTGACCAGCAGCGGGCGGGCCCGCAGGCCCCCGCCCTCCCGCAGCACGGCCTGGCGATCGAGAAAGGCCAGCCGGCCGCTGGCCAGATCGTCAAAGCCGGCCAGCGCCAGCGGCACGCCCAGGGCCTGCCAGGGCCAGGCTTGGCCGGCGGTTTCCCCGTCGAACACCCGCCAGGCCAGGCGGTTGCGCCAGGCCGCGTCGCGTCCCGGCAGCGGCCGGCTGCGGTGCGGCCAGAACACCCACTCGAAACGCAGCGCGTCGTCGAAGGCCAGGCGTTGCGAGGCCGGGTCGGGGTCGTCGTGGCAGGGTCCGCCGACCTTGGGACTGAGGTCGCGCAGCAAGCGGATGGGGCGGGCGATCAGCACCGCCACCGGGGCCAGGCCGCGGCCGGCGAACCTGGTCGCCAAAGCCCCCAGCGGCCATGAAGGCGCTTCGCGCAGTGCCAGGCGTTCGGCATCGGTCCAGGCCGGCCCGGCGTTCTCCAGGCTCTCATAAGCCACCGGCAGCTGCTGCGCCGACAGCCGGACGGCCGCGGGCAGCACCACATCCTCACCCTGGGCGATGGCGATGCCGGCCGACACGTCGATGCGTGCCCCGCCCGTCGCGCCCTGCACATAGGGCGTTTCGAAGCCGTGCACCACGCCGGTGGCCAGAGCCTGCAGCAGGCCGTTGCAGCGCTGGCTGCGGGCCTCCTGTTCGTCCTGCAGCACCTGGGGGGTGAGCACCCGGCCCACGGCGAAGCGGGCCCGCCGCAGCGCCGGCTCGGTGGCCACGCGCAGCTGCATGGTGGGCGCCACGTCAAGCGCCACCTCACCGGGCAGGGGGCGGAAAGTTTCGGTCACATGCATGGTGTTCTCCGGCGGGCTGTTCGGCGTTCACTTGACCAGGGCCGCGATGTCGTCCGGCTTGTTGGCCTGGGCCAGCTTGAGCAGCTGCGCGCCCAGCCTGGCCACGCCCTCGTCGGGCAGGTCGGCCGCCAGGCGGTCGAGCTGCGGCACCACCCGCGAGGCGGCCAGGGTCTGGGCCGCCGCCACCGCCTGCAGCCGGGGCTCGGCCGCCAGCACCCGCTGCAGGCCCTCGCCCAGCCGGTCGGCACCGAAGCGCTGGCCGATCAGCAGGGCATCGTCGTGTTTGACCGCACCGTCGGCCGCGCCCCGGGCGGCCTGGGTCAGCTCCACCAGCGCGCTGCGGCGCAGCAGGTCGGACACCCCCAGCACGCCGGTGGCCAGCGTCGGGCCGATGCTCAGCCGCGGCGAGGCCAGCACATTGAGCAGCTCGGCACGGGTCAGCAAGGGGCTGCGGGCGGTGACGCTGTTGAACAAGGCCTCGGCGGCGTCGGCCCGCAGCCGGGCCTGCAGCTCGGTGTCGAGCTGGCCCACCGTGCCCGACAAGCGCAGCGTGTACCCCGACACCTCCGAGCTGTAGGGCAGCTGGCGCCGGCGCATGTAGAAAAACATGCCCCCGTGGCGTGCCTGGGCCACGCTGAGCGCGGCCTCGAAGGCGCGCTTCCAGGCCGCGTCCAGGGTGTCCGCTGGCGGGGTCAGCGGCGGAAACGACGGCACCAGGGGAGTGGCAGCCAGGGTGGCCGGCGTCCGGCTGATCAGCGACGCCCGCAGGCCGCCCAGCTGCACCAGGCTGGCCAGCGGTGAACGCACCGGGCTGCGGCTGGGTGTGGCCAGGCGAATGGGACGACGCGCACTGGCCAGGTTGCGCCGGATGTCTTCCAGCTCGGCCCGTGGCACCGGCGCCAGCACCACCAGGGCCAGGTGGTCGAGCGCCGCCTCGCCCGCCCGCAGGTCGATGGGGGGCAGGCTCAGGCCCTCGCCCACCAGCACCGGCAGCTCGTCTTCGGCGACGAAGCTGAATTCGACGTCGGCCTCGGGCGGGAAAAAGCTCTGGCGCAAACCGGCGTCAAAGCCCTGCTCCCAGTCGATGGCTGCGGCCGGCAGGGGGCCCACCGGCGGCAGGGCCGAGAACACCTGCGAGGCCAGAAAGGGACCGCCCCGGGCCAGGCCGGCCAGCTGCTCGCGGTACTGGGTGAACCAGGCCTCCAGCACGGTGCGCGGGCGCGGGTTGAGGGTGACGGCCAGGCCGGATTCGGTGCCCAGCTCGCGGCGCGCCAGGTGCTCGTCCAGCCAGACCAGCCGACCGCCGTCGAACAGCAGCACCGCCAGCGGCAGGGCGTCGTGCAGACCGGTGTCGCGGCTGCGCTCGAAAAACACCTCGCGCGCCACCTGGGCGCGGCGCTGCTCCGGCGAGGCGCTGGCCGGGCCACGCTCGGTGTAGGGCACCAGGGTGATGGCGACGGCCTCGACGGTGTCGCCGTCACGCACACCGCGTGCCCCGTCCAGCGTGGTCGGGTAAGAGGCCACCGGGTTGGCCGAGTACTCGACCGGACGCAGCGCCAGCACATACAGCCCGGTGCGCAGCCGCATGGTGTTGGTGGTGGGGCGCGGGGCACTGCGCAGGCCCAGCTGCAGCTCGACCCGCTGCTGCACGTCCAGGTCGTTGAAGGCCACGAAGTGCGGGCCCGGCGGGGCCAGGGCCACCAGCTCGCCGCTGGGTGTGATGCCGTGGCCAGGGGTGATCTGGAGTCCGGGCCGGGCATTGACCACCGCGGTGCTGACCCGCAGGCCGTTGACCACGCCAAAGCCCAGCGCCCGCCCGAGGTCGGCCACGCGGTGGCGCACATAGTCCTGGTCGGCGGTGAGGTCGGCGGCGGTGAGAAAGCGGCCGTCGAAGTACAGCGGTCGGGTCCGTCCCGGCGTGACCACCACCTCGCCTTCACGCACCTGGCGGGCCAGTGCGGCCCGGGCTTCCTCGCTGGCGGCTTCCACGCTCAGGCGGCTGGGAAAAAGGGTGTCTGTGGGCATGGCGATCTCCAGTGGGCAAAGGTGGGCAATTCAGACGCGGGCGCGGCCCTGCCAGCGGCCGGGCACATAGACAAAGGGGCGGACCAGGTTGTCGATCTCCAGTGCACGGGCCTCGTCCAGCCGGGGATGGCCGGCACCGGCCGTCACTGGCACCCGGACCCGGGCCAGCAGCACCCGGTCCCACCAGTCGTCGCGCGGGTGTTCGGTCAGCGGGCCCAGGGCAGGCCGCTGGGCATCGGCCGACAGCGGCTCCCAGGCCCCCAGGATGGCCTCGCCGATCAGCTCGCTGCGGCGCCGCTCGCGGGCCGCCTGCTGGGCCGCCGTGCCGGTGGGCAGGGCCGCCAGGGCCTGGTTGACCGCGTCAAAGGCCGGCCAGGTGTTGCCGGGCAAGGCGTCGGCCTCGGCCGCCGGACGCAACACCCAGCTCAGCTCGAAGGCGTCGTGTTCGCGCGCCGGCACGGTGGCGTCGGTGGCGTTGAACGGGCCGGTGGCAAAGGCCGGCGTGGCGCCATGCTGGCAGACCACAAAGTGCACAAAAATGTCGAGCAGCAGCACGGCGTTGGCGCCGCTGCCCAGCACCGCTTCGTCGAGCGCGTCGGCGTCGTTGGCCAGCGTCCAGTCGAACCAGCGCTGGATGCGGAAGCACTGGGTGCTGCGCAGCTCGATCAGCCGGCCCAGCCGGTCCAGCGCCAGGCCGGGGTCGATTTCGATTTCGCGCTCGGTGTTGGGGCGCCGCGGCTGGCCGGGGTTGGCCGGGTCGCGTGGTTCACGCACCCGCAGGCCAGCCACCGTGCCATGGCCGAACAGCGTGGCCAGGGCCCGCGCCAGCCGGCCGCGGTGGTAGCTCTGCTCGGCGATGAAATCCTCGCGGTCGAGCAGCACACCCACCTCGTAATGGGGGCGTTCGGCGCGCTGGGTCAGCGCCAGCAGCTGCTGCACCAGCGGGTCGCTGGTCCAGGCATCGGTGGGGCTGGCGGGGGCGGTCAGGGTGTCAGGCATGGCACAAAGCTCCTGCAGGTGGCGAGGTCATGACGGGGTCACCCCTCGATGGGCCGGGTGGGCGGCCGCGGCCGCTTGACCGGCGGACGGGTTGGCCGCGGTGCGGGGGTGGCTGGTGGCTCGGTCGGGCGCGGTGCCGGCGTGACCACCGGCCGCTCGCGGGGGCGTTCCAGCGGTGGGCCATCGACGGGCGGCCGGTCCACGGGCGGCCGGTCGGTGCGGTCGCGGATGGCAAAGCGGATCTGCGCGGTTGCCTGCACGCCCGCCGCGTCCGTCAGCGTCAGATCGACGGTGTAGTCACCCACACCCAGTTCGGGCTGCACCTGAACCACCGGCGCGGCGGTGCGCAGGGCCTTGTCGAGCAACAGGGTGTCCATGGTGGCGCTTCAGCGGGTTGGGTGGGCGCGCGTCAGGCCGGGCGCGCGGTGAGCTTCCAGGTGAAGGACTTGATCGCCCCGTTCTCCGAGGTCGATTCCCTGGCGGTCAGGAAAATCTGCGAACCGAGCTTGAACACGCTCTGGTCGATCGGTTTGCCGTCGGCGTTGGCCAGCCGCAGCACGGCGTTGGCGCCGCCCTGCATCTGCAGCTTGACGGTGGCCGGTGCCGAGGCCACGCCCAGGTTGTCCACCACCACCAGCTGGAACTCGTAGACACCCGGCTTAGGCGGCGCGTTGGCGGGGAACTGCACCTCGACCACCGGGTCGCTGGTGGTGGCCTCCTGGCCCAGAGTGAATTTAACGGGTGTGGACATGTGGCTCTCCAGGTCGTGGGGTTCAGGTCAGGGCATCAGGGTCGTTCGTTCAGGCGCCAGCGGTAGGCCACCAGGCTGCGCCCCGGCGCGGCCCGCGAGCCGCGTGCATCCAGCCGCAACGGCTGGTTCAGTGGCTGCAAGGCCGGCGCCACCATCTCGGCCTGCGGCCGGGTGCCGCCCGAGAAGTCGTAGTCGTCCAGGCTGGCATCGAGCGTGGCGCCCTCGCCCAGCGGGTCAATGCCGCCGAGCTGCGAGCCCGGGTCGGCGCGGCGCCGTCCCAGGCCCCCGGGCCCGGCCCCGCCCACGGTGAAGGGGCGTTGCGGGTCGCCGGCGAGCAAATAGGTGTCCACCCCCACCAACGAGGCCACGGCGCACAGGAAAGGCGCGGTGGACGGAATGACGTTGACCCGCACATGGGCCGGCGCCGCCCAGGCGCAGACCCGGCGCATCAGGCCCAGGTCCTGGCCTCCGAGCTGGTTGTGGACCAGCACGGTGACACGGTGGGCCAGCCGGTCGTACAGGGTCTGGCGGGCCTGGGTGCGGCCTGCCTCGACCGCCGGGCCGCCGGTCAGCGTGCGGTAGAGCGCCATGAACTCCGGCCGCAGCGGGTCACCCAGCACCAGGGTGTCGCCGACCAGGCTGTTGCCGCTGCGCGCCAGGCCGGCGATCAGCGGGTCGTCGCGGTCGAACAGCTCGGCGCCCAGGATGGTGGCGAAGCTGCGGCGCAAACGCCAGTTCTCCAGCACCACCGCCTCGCCACCGCTGACGGCGCCGCCGCTGACCAGGGTGTCACCGCGGTCGTCGCTGAGCTCGCCGCCGGTGGCCAGCTCCAGCGCCAGCTCCAGGCCGCGCAGCGTGCCATGTAGGCGCCACAGCACCGGGAAGGCCCGCAGCAGGCTGCGCCGGCGTCGCTCCGACAGCCCGGCGTCGAAGCTCAGCCCCACCCACTGGCCCAGCCAGTCGAGGTAATCGTTGGGGCAGCTGCCGGCCTGGGTGAGGGTGTGGGCGCTGGCGATCGCGCCTTCGATGCGGGTGAACTCGCCCTCGAAGCTGGCGAGCAGGCGTTCCAGAAAATCGGCGCCGGTGGCGCGGGCCGGCTGGTTGGCTTCGCTGCCGTCCAGCGCTTCGCCGTACAGCGCCGGCAGGTACTGGTCGCGGTAGGAAAAACGGCAGCCGGTGGCCCGCAGCGCCGCCACCGTGGGGGTGTCGCGGCCGTTGCCGAACAGCTCCACCACCACCCACAGGCGCCGGCCCTGCAGGCTGCGCACCGCCACGCCGGCTCGCTGCACCAGCAGCTCGAACAGGCCACGCTCGCCGGGGCGCGGCGGCTCGTCGCCCAGGCCCAGGCGCGAGGGCGCGCCCGGCACCTCGGTGGCCCGGGCGTGCCAGGCGGCGCGGGGCAGGTCTGGCCAGGCGGCCAGCAGGCCGGGCAAGGCCGCGGCGTCGCCCACCAGGTGGGGCCACCACGCGCTGCCGGCGCCGGGCGCCTGGCCCACCGGCGCGCTGCCAAAGAAGGCCTGGTCCAGCGCCGGCAGCGGCGGCGGCGCCACGTCGCTGGCGGCCAGCCAGACCACGGCGGCACAGCCGCGCGGCAGGTCGGCCTCCAGCCACAGCCGGCCCCAGGTGGTTTGCGGATCCTGGCTGTCGATCACACTCGGCGCCAGCACCGGGTCGCTGTCGGGGGCCGACCAGGCGGGCAAGGCGTTGGCCCGCCAGCCGCGGCTGACGCGGCGTGGCTGGGGCACGGCTATCAGCGGCCGCAGCCGCAAGCGCGGCAGGCTCAGCGCCGGCATGCCGTTCGGTTGGGGGACCAGCCTGGCCACGCCTTCATGGCAGACATGGCCCAGACCGGCATGGCTGAGCGCGGGTGGGGTGGCCGACAGCGCCCCGCTGATGCCTGCGGCGGCGGCCCGCTCGGCCGGGTCGGCGCGCAGGGCCAGGCGGGCGGCGGGCGGCGGCGCCAGCAGGGGGCCACCGTCGTGGCCGATCAGCGGCAGGTAGTCGCCGGCCGGTTGCAATCGCGGGGGCTGGCTGTCGATGCCGTCCAGCACCTCGGCCAGCGTGGCGGCGTCCACCGGGTAGAGCAGCGCCACGGTGTGGGCGCTGTTGTGCTGTTCGTCGCCCTGGTCGTCGCGCAGCGCGGCATGGCCCAGCAAGGCCAGTGTGTGGTCGTCGCGCCAGGCCAGGTCGTGCGGGGCCCAGCCGCCGCCGAGTTCGAAGGCCGGCGTGAGTTGCTCGTTGCCGTTCAGCAGCTGCACGGCGGCGGCGGCCTCCCCGCGACCGATGGCGGCCGCCGAGCGCCGCACCAGCACTGCCAGCAGGCCGTCGGGCCGGCAGGCCAGCGCCGCGCCGCCATCGTCGCCGCGCAGGCGCGCCGACAGCACCACCAGCCGGGCCGGGTCCGGGTGGCGGCTTAGCGGGTGGAAATGGGCGCCCTCGTCGGCGTCCACCGCCACGCCCTGGCGGGGCAGCGGCGAGCCCTGGGTGCGGCCCAATGTGCCGCGCGCGGCATCGAGCGCCCACACCCCACCGCCCGGCCGGGCGGCCAGCGCGGTGGCGGCAAAGCCCGGGGTGTCCAGCTTCTGCGCCAGCACGCGTTCGCGCCGGTCGATCAGCCACAGCGCCTCGCCACTGGCGAGGTACAGCACACCGTCGTCGCCCAGGGCCAGGGCGGCGATGGTGGTGATGTCGTCGGGCAGCGGCACGTGGACCGGCTCGGGCGTGTGCAGCACGCCCTGGGGGTCGCGCAGCGCCGCCCCCACGCTGACCAGCACCTGGCCGTCCCACCACAGCAGCGCACCCTGGGCGTCGAGCGCGGCCCGCACCGGGCTGGCGCTGCGGGCCAGCGGCACCAGGGTGCCGGGCGGCAGGCCGCTGCGCAGGCGCAGTGCGCCATGCCGGTCCGGGTTCAGCGCACAGCGCTGCCAGACCACCGCCGCGCTGTCCTGCGCGCTGGCGTCCAGCGGCCAGTGCACCGCGTCGTGCAGACCCCAGTGGCGGCTTCCGTTGATGTCCATGTCAGTCCATCCGGGTCGTCAGCACAGGTCGGGCACCAGGGGCACGGCCGCCGCGCCCTGGCCGGCCGGGTTGCGGTCGTCGCTGCCGGCGCCTTGGGGCGAGGCCGCCGGCACATCGCCCTCCACCACCGACACCCCCAGCAGCTCGGGCAGCTGGTAGCGCAGCAGCGGGATGCTGGCGCGGTCCTGGCTGTCCTGGGCCACCCCCTGCCAGCGGGGCTGGGCGGGGTCGCTGCCGGTCTGCCGGAACAGCGAGACATCGGAGGTGGCCTCAACCCCGGGCACCCGCGCGGCCACCACCTCCAGCTCGCGGTTGTCCACCGTGCGCCCCAGCGGCCAGCCCTGGCCGTCCAGGCCGCCATCGGGCAGGGCCCAGAGGAACCTGCGCAAGGCCAGCCGCACCGCTGGCAGCACCTCTTCGGCGGCATGGCCGTCGCGCACCCGCACCGCGATGGCCAGGCCCATGCCCACGTACTCGGTGCCGATCACGTACAGCTCGGTGCCCAGTGGCCGGCGCGGCTCCAGCCAGGCATGGGCGGCTTCCAGCAGCAGGCGGTCGGCGCGCGGCGCCGGCGCCCGGTAATCGGCGCTGGCCGAGCGCGGCCACACCATCACACTGACCACGCCGGGCACATCGGGCTCGCGTTCCTGCGGCTTGAAGCGCGGCAGCACCTCGACCCGGCCCACGTCGCCGCGCGGCAGCTGGGTCAGCAGGTCGCGGTAGTCGCTGGCGGTGACGGCACGGTCGCGGTGGCGCAGCGCGGCGGGAATGCGGCGCTCGGCCTGCTCCAGGGTTTCGGCATCGGCCCCGCCCAGCGTGGGCAAGGCCTGCTGCACTTTCAGCGGGCCGACGCCGGGCAGCACCATGCGCTGCAGGCTTTGCGCCGGCAGGTTGCCCTGTACGCCGCCGCCGGCCTGCAGGGTGGTGGCCCGGACCCGCACGCCGGCCGCCGGCGCGGCGCCGTGCAGGCCATCGCCAAAGCGCACCACCCCGGCCTCGGCGTCGAGTTCGAAAACCCGCGCGTCAGGGCCGCTGTCGCCGAGGTCGCTCACCGGGCGCCAGGGCTCGAAAGCACGGCTTTGCGGGTGCTCGACCTCCAGCACCAGGCTGGCCGCGTCGACGTTGGCCACCCCCAGCGAAAAGCTCTGGGCGCTGCCGCCGTCGCCGGTGCCCAGCAGGCGCGGGTTCAGCGTCTGGCGCTGCACGATGCGCACCGCGTGGATGCCGGCCCACTGGATGGCGAAATGCCGCAGGGCCGGGCTGGCCGTCAGGCGCAGGCGCAGCCAGCCCACCAGCCGGGCGGCCAGCGCCGGGTCGTCGATGCGGGGCGGGTTGCCGCCGACACCGGCCTGGAGCAAGCGGCGCGGGTCGTTCTCGGGCACGCCGATCTGGCTGGCCGCCGGCAGCGCCAGCCGCAGCACACCGCTGCGCGACAACACCGCTGTGCTGTCGTCTTCTGGCTCCAGTTCCAGAAAGCGGGCGTTGCAAGCCTCGTCCAGGGCGCCGGTGGACATCTCCCACACATGGGGCACCTTGACCTGCTGGCCGATGCTTGGGTCCAGGCCCATCACCTGGGGCGCCAGCGCCAGGCCGATGTTGAGGCGCCGGCGCGCCCCACCCTCGGCCGTGCCCAGCACCGCGCGGGCGGCTTCCACCTGCTCGGCCTTGGCCGCGGTGAGCGCGATCCACAAACAGCCGTCCACCGACTGGGCGGCGATGTCCACCGGCACCGGCTCGCCACCGCCGGGCACCGGCGCAAAGACCTCGTGGGTCACATAGCCCTGGGGTGGCTGGCTCAGCGCATACAAATCCTGCAGCTGGCTGAGCAGCGTCACCGCGTTGTTCTGCTCGGTGGGGCTGAGCCCGCGTTTGATGAAGCAGCGGCCCTGCACCGGCAACACGGTGAGCGTGTCCTGCGACTGGAAGGCCGGCGGCCCGTCCAGCGTGCTGCCCTTTTTGACCTCAATGGCGGCCAGCCCTTCGGTGCCGAGGGCCACCAGGCCGGTGGCGGCCACCGCCGGCCGCAGCTGCCGCCCGACCAGCGACAGGAAGGCCAGGCGCTGGCGTTCGGGGATCAGGTTGGCGCGGTACAGCACCGTGTCGGCCAGCCAGGCGAACAGCTCGACCAGGGTGACGCCAGGGTCGCCGACGCGGGGCTGCGACCATTCGGGGGTGTGGGCCGGAATGCGTGCCAGGGCCTCGTCCACTAGGTCCTGGTAGCGGCGGTCGTCAATGACAGGCAGGTTGATGGGCATCTCTCGCCTTCCTCTCAGGACGGGGGCATGGCATCGGCCACGCTGGCGGCCACGCTCAAACGCTGGGACTGTCCGGTGGCGTTGATGCGGTAGCGGATTTCGACACGCAGGCGGCGGCCGCTGTCTTCGGGGCTGACGTCGACCAGGTCCACACCGACCCGCGGTTCGTGCGTCTTGATGGCCTCGGTAATGCGGCGCACCATGTCGGCGCGGGTGGCCAGCTGGTTGGGGCGCTGCAGGTCACGCTCCAGCCCGACGCCAAAACGCGGGTGCTGCAGCTGCTCGCCAGGCAGGGTGGCCAGCAGCACCCGCAGGCTGTCGCGCACCGAGTCGCCGAGGCTGGGCCATTGCAGCTGCCCTTGGGCATCGGGCACCGGCAGCAGCGGCCAGCTCAGCGGCTGGGCAAACCAGGCGGCGGTCTCGGCGCGGACGGTGCCGGCGGCGGCCAGCGAGCCGACCACCGAGCGCGCGCGCAGAGGTGCACGGGTGCGTTCGGCCGGCAGGGAGGGATCGGGCGGGCTCGTGGTCATGGGCGGGGTGTCATTTTTTGCGTGGGATGGGCAGGCAGATCTTCACGAAGGGCAGCCACCAGAAAATGATGTTCATCAGCTGCAGAAAGATGTTGAGCACCAGCAGCGCACACAAGGTGATGATGGGAATGTTGAAACCACACAGCCAGTCGACGCCGATGCCGCCGCCCTCCGAGGGCTTCTTGCCGTCTTTCAGCTTGTCGAGGTTGGCGGGCGACATCAGCTGACCCAGCCGGCCCGGCATGGCAAAACCGATGCTGGGTTTGAGTTGGCGCAGCACCTGGCGGTCAAACGGGTCGGGCATGTCGATCACGCGGGGTTTGGCACCGCCCGCTTCCCACCAGGGGGCGACGCTGAAGGTCGCGCTGCTGGCGCTCCAGACCAGCGTGGGCGGGCAGCCCGCGGGCGACTTCAGGCGCAGGAAACAGCGCACGGCCAGCGGTGTGCCGGGCTCGCTGAGGCGCTTGCCGGCGCCGCTGAACATCGCGGCCTCGCGCTGGTGCACCCGGGCGGCGGCGGCGGCGGCGAAGGCCGCATCCGCGGCCGGTGAGACCTCGGCCCAGAAATCGGGCTGGACCAGCGCCTGCGCGGGCGTGGCATCGCCCAGCAAGACCTCGACCGCGGCGCGCACAAAGTCCAGCGCCGGGGCCACGGTGGTGCCGGCCAGCAAACGCCGGATGCGGGTCCGCACCTGCGCGTCGGTCTCCGTGCCCAGCCAGGCCGCCGGGTCCAGCCGGGGCCGGCCACGGGCCAGCCAGTCGGCAAACAAGGCGTTGACCAGGGAGGCCCCAGCGCCGTCCTCGAATCCGACGGACAAAGCCTGGGCCGCCTGGGCGGCAGACCACAGCGGTCGGGCCCGGCACAACGCGGCCACCCAGGCGGTCAGCGAGCCGCCGGCAGCGTCGCGCGCCGCGGCGCTGACCCGCACCACGCGGTAGGCGGAAAACGCCTGCTGCAGGCCGGCGGCCTCGGGCCCGCTGGCGGTGAGGTCGAACTCCAGGTGCAACTGCATCAGCGTCTGCACCCAGCGCCCCACGGCCGGTGTGCCGGTGGTGTCGCCGGTGCCATCCGGGGCCTGGCTGACGGTGTCCAGCCAGCCGGGATGGACGGGCTCGTCGGCGCGCGGCAGCGGCTTCAGCGGACCGGCCCGCAGGTAGTGCATCAGGTGGTTTTGCAGGTCTTGCACCTCGACCGGGCCGGGCGCGGCGCGGCTGGGTTCGCTGCTGTCGACCACCTCGTCGGTGGCCACCGGCAGGTAGCCCAGCAGCAGCGTGCGGCCCAGCGCCGCACACAAGGCCTCGGGCAGCGCATGCAGCGGCACCACCCGCTCGCTGGGCGGGGTATGGGCCACCGGCGAAGCGCCGCGGCGGCGCACCAGGGCCTGCAGTTGGGCGTCGACATGGGCATTGCCGGTGAGTTCATGCGGACGGCGGCGCAGCGCCTCGGGCTCGTCCAGTTCGGCCACCACGCCGGGGCCGGGCCGGGCGGCCAGCGGCACCCAGCCCACCGGCTGCTCGCCGCGCCGCTGCCAGGCCAGCCAGGACGGCAGCGGCTGACCGGCATCGACCACCGGGCGGCGCAGCACCATGCCGGCACTGTCGATGGCATGCGGGTCCAGCCGGGGGAAACCCGGCTGCGCGCAGCAGGCCTCGACCAGCACCAGCTGGTGCACCCGCTGCACCGGCGGGTAGAACTTGAAATGGCCCTGGGCATCGCGCGGCAACAAGGCCATGGCATCGACCAGCCGGGCCGCCCCACCCTGCTCGGCCAGCAGCGCCTGCACGGCCGCGACGAAATCGTCTTCGGTGCGCGCCACCAGCGTGGGCTGGGCCGGGCCCAGGCCCCGTTCGGCCCCCAGGCCGCGCAGCACCACGGGGTGCGGGCCATGGGCGGGCGGCAGCGGGCGGGGCAACAGGTCGTGGCCGGCAGCGCCCACTCGCTGGCGCAGCGGCACCAGGGCGCGCGGGTGGGGGGCGAGTTCGGCGGGGGTGCTCATGCCGGCCTCACCAGATGTTGCCCGCGCCGGGGGTGTAGGAGGCCGAGATCACACTGGAGGCCTGCAGCACCTCGCACTTGACCACGCCGGAAAAGGTGGCCAAGGCGGTGTCGACGTTGACGGTGGCCGCCGACACCTTGACGCTGGTGGCGGTGGCCTCCAGCTTTCCCGAGGTCTGGATCTTGACGCCGGCGGCGTCGATGGTGATGGTGGTGGCGCCACAGTCCAGCCGGCAGGTGCCGCTGCCGTCGTCGGCCAACCGGAGTTTGACGCCGGCACTGGTTTCGAGCTCGATGGCGGACTGCGCGGCCTCGGTCAGCGTGAGCCGGGTCTGGTTGCGGCCACGCAGCTCCCAGGTCTTGATCTCGCTACCATCGGGCTGCACAGCCGGCGCGGCCTGGCCGTGCCACAGCGAGCCCAGCACCACCGGCACCCGGGCATCGCCGCCGACAAAGGCCAGCACCACCTGGTCGCCCACGCTGGGGATCAGCCAGGCGCCATGCTGGTCGCCGGCAAAGGGCACGGCCACCCGGGCCCAGGCCCGGGGCAAGGGGTCGGCCGGCAGGCTCAGCATTTCCACCTCGACCCGGCCCTGGCTGTCCGGGTCTTGCACCGAGGTGACCCGGCCCAGTTGCAGCGAAGCGGCTGCAGCAGCCAGGGCGGCCGGGACGGGAAGAAACCAGGGCGGGCGGTCCATGGGCGGCCTCAAGACGGTTGACCGAGGTAGGCGCCAAAGGCCTCGAACTCGGTGCGAAAACCCATGGCGGTGTCGAAGCGGTGCTGAACACGCGACACCACGTAGCGCTGCGAGAAACGCGGGCCGGCACCGCTCAGGTCGACCAGCGCGCCGCAGCGCAGGCGCGGCGTGTTCAGCGCGGTGGCGCGCAGCCGCAGAAAACGGCGGGCCCGGTCGTCCAGCGCCTGCTGGGCCAGGGCGCGGGCCTCGGTGGCCGTCCAGCCGGCGCGGTGCGACAAAGGCTCGACCCGCTCACCAACGGCCTGGCGCAACAGCTCGGGGCCGCTGCGGCCGTTGCCGGGCAGAAGGGCCATCTGCGAGGCGGTTTCGTCGATGGCCTGGCCGCTGTGCAAATCAAAGCCGGTGACACGCACGCCGGTGCACTGGTGGGCCAGGTCGGCCAGCACCCGGGTGTTGACCAGGCTGGCCAGCACATCGAGCGCCACGGCGGGGGCCTCGCCAGCGCCTTGTGCACCGTCTTCCACCGTCAACACACGGTCGCTGAGGCGCAGGCGTTTGCCATGGGTGGCGCACAGGCGCCGCACAAAAGCCAGGTCGGTTTCGCCCAGCTGCAGCCAGTCCAGCGTGGCACCAAAGTCATGGTCGATCTGGACGCTCAGACCGTGGTCGGACGCGATCTGGCGCAGCACCTCGCTGGCGCGCTGGTCCGGGTAGCGCGCACTGCGGCGCTGCAGGCGCAAGGCGGCCGTGTGGTCTTCGGCCAGCACGGTCAGGCGTGGCGGCTCGGCCTCGGCGTACACCGCTTCCAGCGCATGGACACGGCCCTTGAAGATGGGCTCGGTGCTGTCGCCGTCGATGGCGGCCAGCACCTCGATGTCTGCCCCCAGGCGCAGCCCGGCTTCGTCTTCGAAGGCAAAACCCGCCTCGCCGGCATCGCTCTCGGCCTGCCAGTTGAGCAGGTCCAGTTCCAGCGTCGCCATGCCCTCGTCGGTTTCACACACCGAGACCTGCAGCACCGCATTCGCGGTTCGCGCCAACTCGCGGCCGCCGACCCGGATGCGTGGGCCGGTGGAGAAGAGCAGGTCGGTGTCTGGCATGGCGATGAATGGGGGTGGGGTTGGGATGGGTCAGCGGTCGTCGACGCGCAGCGCGCGTTCGGCCGACAGCGCAGCCCATTGCTCGATGGCCCGCTGCAGTTGCACCGGGCGCGCATCGGGTGGGTTCTGGCCGGCCTCGCCGCTGGCACCCCGCGGCCCGGACGGCGTGCCGACGGGCTCGGCCACCACCTCGAATTCGTCAATCACGATGGCCATGCACTCCCCCGCTTTCCGTGGTGTTCATTCATTCCCCCGATGCCGAGAAGTTCAGCACCCCCAGGCGTGAGCGCAAACCCGCCGGTTCGGCGCCCTGCGCCACGCCACCGAAACCGAAGCTGCCGCCCAGCGGGCTGGCCGCACCGGCCTGGACCTGGGTGCTGACCTGGGCCAGCTGGCCCAATGCCAGGCTGGACGATGCAGCCGACCCTGAGGCGGACACAGCCACCGAGGCCCCCACACGCAGGCCGGCCCCGGCACCCGCACCCAGCCCGACACGCAGGCTCGCCGCCCCCAGGGCCGCGCCAGCGGCCCGGCCGGCCGACGCGTCCTGGCGGCCCAGGCTGCCCAGCGACTGCGCCAGCCCCGAGCCCAGCGTGGCCTGCCGGGCCGGCGGCGTGAAGGCCTCGCTGTTCTGTGTGCCACGCAGCGACACATGGACCGCGGCGCGCAGCGGCACCCCCTCGGCAGAAAAGAAGTCCAGCGACTCGCGGAAACCGCTGACCACCCCGACAAAGCGGAAGGTGCCCCAGACAAAAGCCACCTTGGGTGGCGCCTGGTCGGCCGGGCTGCCGGCTGCGGCCGGCGCGGTTTCGGCCGACAAGGCCAGGTTGCGCACCGGCACCGAGCGGGCCCGCACGTCGCTGCCGTCGTGGGTGCTGTCGAACACCAGGTCCATCTCCAGCGTGGCTTCGGCGCGCGCCACATGCTGGGTGCTTTGGGGCTGGGCGCCGGCCTGCGGGTTGTTGACGGTCAGGCCGTACTGCAAGGTGAGCGGGTTGAACTGCACCGGCACGGCCTTGGCCGGCACGCTGGCCGTGCCGTTGCCCACACCCGCCCCCTCGGACGCCGGGGCGGCGCTGCCGCCGGCTTCGTCAGCGGTGCGGATGAAATAGGCGCGGGCAAGGTCGGGCATGGCGCGGGCTCATTGCATGGGGTGGGGTCAGGCCATCACCGGCTCGACCGTCAGGCCCTCGTGGGCCAGGTGAAGTTCTTCGATCGCCAGCTCGGTGCCGGTGCCGTGCAGGTCGCTGGCGCGGAACTTCACCGGCAGGGCCCGGTCGATCTTCCAGCGCAGCCGGGTGCGGCCATCGGTACCCTGCAAGTTGACGAACACCGTCAGACGCTCGCCCCAGGCCGGGCCGTTGCTGCCCTGGACGGTGTTGAAGAACCAGGTCCAGAGGTCGCGCGAACCGGTCATGCCGCGCTTGAGCACCACGGTGGCAAAGCTGACATTGCCCGGGCGCTGGTGGCCACCGTAGGCCAGGCCTCCTTCGCGGATGAACTTGGGTTCGTGGGTGGCCTCCAGGCCGCTGACCTCGCTGAAAGCGCCCTGGCACACCAGCGGCGTGGCCGAGCCGCTGCCGCCCTGGCTGGAGGCGGCGGACCCACCGGCCAGCGACACCCGGACAAACTCCAGGTGGAAGCGGAAGGCCGGCCAAGGCGCCTCGTCCTGCGGACCGGCCGCGCGGTCGGGGCCACCCAGGCTGAAATTGACGCTGACGCCGGCCGACAAGCTCATGCGGCCTCCAGCAGCGCGGAGGCCGCGCCGTCGCGCAGCGTCAGCGTGACGACGATGCGCTCGATGGGCAGGGCCGGCCGCAGGTGGATCTGGGCGATCAGCCGGCCGGCGTCGATGTCGGCCTGCAGCATGCTGCGGCGGTCGCAGATCACCTGCCAGCCGTCGCCCGCGCTGTTGTCCAGCGCGCCGGCACGCTGGATGCGTTCACCCAGCGCGTCGAGCGCGGCCCGCACACGGAACCAGGTGGCTTCGTTGGAGGGTTCGTGCACAAAATCGTCGCCCACCCGGCGGGCATGGCGCATCACATGGGCGATCAGCCGCCGCACGGCACCGATGCGCAGCACCGGGTCCTGGGCGGTGGTGCGGTCGCTGACCCACTCGAAGCCGCCGCGGCTGCCACTGCGGCGTGGCAGGCACAGCGTCAACACCTCGCTGACCGGGCGGGGCTGGGGGTCGCCCGACAGCTGCAGCGCATGCCGCGCGTCGCGGTCGGTCCAGGGCGGCAAGGTGGCGGTCACGCCGGCAGCCGCACTCAGGGCCACCGAATGGAAGGCGCCGAGGCGCAGGGTTTGTGCGGCCAGCGCACCGGCAAAGGCGCCGTCGGGCGGCTCGACCAGTTGCGGCAGGTCCTGGCTGCGCTGGCTGTGCAACCAGGGCCAGGTCAGCTGCAGCTGGTGGTGGCGCAGGTCGCCGCCCTGTTGGTCGTCGCCGTCGGCGGGCAGGGTCAGCAACGGGGCCAGCCAGTCGTCGACCTGGGCCGATGCGTCTGCCCGGGGCAGCAGCGTCAAGGTCTGGGCGATCGGGTCGATGGGCAAGGGCAAGGCGGCGATCAGCTGCACATCCCGCCGCTGCAGCGCCGGCGACGGGCCGCCCAGCAAGGCCAGTGCATGGGCAATCGCAAGACGCCAGGCCTCGAAACCCGGGGTGTCGAGCGCCGGTGCGGTAAGCAGGCGCAAACGGGTGGTCTGCGGCGGCTCGTCAGCGGCCACACAGGGGGCAAAACTTTCCAGCGGGGCACCGCTGCGCTGCTCGCGCGGGGGCACGACCGGCGCCACAGAAAAGGCCTCGGGCAGGTCAGGCAGCAGCAGCATGGCCACGTCGGGCAGGCCATACACCCACTGCGCGCCCTGCCACTCGGCCCAGTGGCTGGCGGTCAGGGTGGACTGGCTGACCACGGTGTCGCGCGTGGCGCGCAGACCGGGCAGCAGCGCCACGCGGGCGGCCGCCCGGTCGGCATGCAGCTCGGAGGTCTCCAGCAGCGGTGCGTCACCGGGCTGGGCCGGCACCGGCAGCGGCGTGCTCTGCAGCAGCGGGTTGCCCTCGAAGCGGGCGCGGCCGGGCTCGGCGCAGGGCCAGGCGTCGCCGGTGCGAACCAGGTAGCAGCGCCGCCCGCCTGCGGCAAAAAAGGCCCGCACGGCGGCCGCCAGCGGGCAGGCCACCCGCAGGCCGGCCGGGCCGGCCACCGGGCGATCGACCACAAACAGCGATTCGAACTCGCTCCAGCCGGTCAGTGGCACCGGCAGGTTCAGCAGGTGGGCGCGGTCATGGCGCGGCTGGCCGGGACGGCGCTCATGTTCCCACCAGCCCTGGCCACGGTCCCACCAGCGGACCAGCGTGTCGGGCAGGGGCGTGGGCGGGGCCTGCAGGTCGTCACCGAGGCGTCGGCGCGTGACCGCGCCGACGAACAGCGCCACATCGGCACGGTCGAGCGACGGTCCGGGCGGGGCCGCGGCGGCGAATTCCAGACGGGTCCACATGGCGGTGTTTCCAGCGGGTCAGGCGCTCACTCGACCTCGTAGCCTTCACAAGACAGCACCAGCTCTTCCATGGCCACGTCGCCGCCGCCCTTGCCTGCCAGCGTGGGGCCGGTGTACTTGAGCGGGATCACGCCGGTGAGCTTCCAGGTCTGGGCCACATTGGCCCGGGTTTCGTCCAGCAGCTGGATGGTGACGGTGCGCTTGGCCTTGTGGCCCTGGGTCCGGGTGTCCTTGATCCAGCCGAACAGGTCGTTGCTGCCGATCAGGCCGCGCTTGAGCGTCACGTCACCGACCTTGTGCACGCCAGGGATCTTGCGCACATGGTTCTCGGGCTCGTTGCCGTTGCGGTACTCGGCCACGGTCATTTCGGTCACCAGGCCGGAGACGTCGGAGAAGCCGCCGGACACACCGTCGCCCAGGTCGACCAGGAAGTTGAAGGCCCCGTAGGGCGTGTCACGTTGGATCATGGTTCAGCTCCTTGTCAGGCTTTGGCATCGGCGGTTTTCTGGCCGATGCGGAAGATCACAAACTCGGCCGGTTTGACCACCGCCACACCGACCAGGCAGACCAGGCGGCCGTTGTCCAGGTCGTTCTGGTTCATGGTGGTGCGGTCGCAGCGCACAAAAAACGCCTCTTCGGGTTTCAGGCCCAGCAGCGCGCCCTGCTTCCATTCGTTGAACAGGAAATCGGCCACGCTGTTGCGCACGTTGTCCCACAGGCGTTCGCCGTTGGGCTCAAACACCGCCCACTGGGTGCTGCGGTCGATGGAGGCTTCGAGGTAGTTGAAGAAGCGGCGCACGCTGACGTATTTCCATTCCGGATCGGAACTCGCGGTGCGGGCGCCCCAGACCCGCAGCCCCCGGCCGGGCAGGCTGCGCAGGCAATTCACACCGATCGGGTTCAGCACCTCCTGCTCGGGGAAGCTGACCTCGCGCTCGAAGCGCAGCGCGCCGCGCACCACCTCGTTGGCGGGCGACTTCCAGACCCCGCGTTCCACGTCGGTGCGGGCATAGATGCCGGCCACGAAACCCGAGGGCGGCACGGTCAGCTCGGCCGGCTCGGTGTTGCGCGGGCTGGCCAGCGGGTTGGTCACCACCACCCAGGGGTAGTACAGCGCGGCATGGGTGGAATCGATCAGGCCGCGGGCGGTGCGCACCTCGGAGACCAGCTGGCCGGGCGCCGAATCGAGCACCGCGATGCGGTAGGAACGGCGCTTGTCGGCATGGGCGATCAAGGCCCCCTGCACCGACGGGGTGTGCGACAGGCCGGGCGCGGCGACGATGGAGATGTCCTCCATGCCCAGCAGGTAGTTCAGCGCCACCGTGGCTTCGGTGCCGTCGGGCAGCGCGTCGCCATCGGAGCCCGCCACCGCACCGGTGCCGCTGCCCAGCGGCACGCGATTGGCCGCCGGCACATCGGCCGCGGCGATGTTGCCCAGCAGGCCACGCGCCAGTTTATCGATGGCCTCGGCGTTGGCCAGTGCCGCCGGGGCGCCACCGAACAGCAAGGCCACCGGCAGGGTCAGGTCGGTGCTGCGCCTGGCCTGGGTGTCGGCCAGGCTGTTGCCGATGAAGTCGGGTGCGGTGCGCACAAAGGAGACGGTGTCGGTCCACAGCGTGTCGCCATTGCGGTGGCTGGCCGTGAGCACGGCGGAGACGGTCTGGAACAGCTTGTTGCCGGTGAAGTCGCCCGCGGCAGCAGCCGACAAGGCCTGGTCGGGTGCGGTGCGCTTCTTCCAGTCCGCGCCGTCCTTGATGAACTGGACCGCGGTGAAGGCGGCCTGGGCGGCATCGACCACCCGCAGCACGGTGTCGGCCGGCAGGTTGGGCAAGGCGGCGGCCGAGGTGGGCGTGAACAAGGCCTGGGCACTCAGCGTCACCGCGTTGAAGTAGCTGCCGGGGAAGCGGGCCCGCAGCCTGACCTCGCCGGTGGCGCCGGCCGCCACCTGGGCCAGCACCGCCGAGCTGGCATGCACCAGGTTGCCCTTGAGCAGGCGCCCCACATACAAGCGCGCACCGCCGTTGTTGAAATAGGCCTGCACCGCATGGGCCAGGTGGTTGACCACGGCCGTGCCCCCGTAGCTCAGTGATTCATAGCCGCCGTAGATGCGCTCGAAGTCGGCAAAACTGGTCAGCAGCTCGGGCGTGGCGTTCCAGCGCTCGGCGGCGGTGCGCGGCATCACCGGCCCTTTGAGGGTGGGGCCGATGAAGGCCGTGGTGCTGGTGCTGACGCCTTCGATGGACTTGCTGCGAAAGCTGGTTTCTTCAACGTACACCCCGGGGGCAAGGTATTCAGGCACGGTGGACCTCCATTCGGTTGTCGGGTCGGTGGGCGACTCGGTGATCAGACAGGTGGTGAAAACGGTCCTGGCTCAGGGCCCGATCGCCAGGACCTCGTGGGTCGCGGCGCCGGTGAGCAGGCTGCGGGCGAAGGTGGCGGCCGCCGGCTGGGCGGCCAGGCGGTCGATTTCAGCCTCGATGTCGGCCAGTGCGGCCGCCGGCTGGCTGGGACGCACAGTGATCTGGGCGGCGATCGAGCGGGTCAGTGTGGCGTCGGCGCCCAGCGTGAACAGCGGCTGACCGACCAGGGCCAGCGTCACCTGGCCGGTGGCGTCGCTCAACACCCGCACGGTGTGGTTGTCGGTTTCCAGGCTGACCAGGGCGCCGGCAATGGGGTGGTCGGTGCCTGTGGCCACCAGCGTGGCCCGGTACACCGTCCAGCTCGGCGACACCGGTGCGGCGCCGGTGCGCCACAGCCGGACGGGCTGCGGTTGCAGCACGCTGTCGGCCGCTGCGGGGTCGGGATCGCGCGGCAGCGGCAGGGTGACGGTGGTGGTCTGGTACTGGTGGTCGGGGTCGCTGATGCGCAGCGTGACGGGCCTCGAGCCGACCGCCGGCAAGGCCGGTGGCGCTTGAAATTCCAGCGTGTGGTCGTGCAGGCCCGGCGCGTCGGCCACCACCAGCAGGCCGCTGCGCTGGCGGTAGACCCTGGCATCGGTCTCGACGCGCAGCGCGCGGGCAATGGTCGCCCCGGTGGTGGCATCGAGGAACTGAACGGCGCCGAGCACGCGGCGGTCGAGGCGGGCGGTGATCATCGCGCGATGTCCTCGATATCGAAACGCGTGGCCACCACCGGCGGGAAGGTCGGGAAAGGATCGGCGTCGATTTTCACCATGCGGGCGATGTAGGAGATCGACAGGTGGTAAGGCGGCGTCACCGCATCCCACAGGCGCATCAGGTCCTCGTTGCTGAGTTCCGAGGGCACCAGTTGCACCACATCACCCTGGCTCCAGCCGGCCTCGGACGACAGCACCGACAGGTCGAGCACGGGGCGCTGGTACAACTCGCGCATGGTCCAGGTCAGCAAGGCCTGCTCGGTGCGCGGTTTTTCGCACCAGGCGGTGAGCAGCAGGTGCAGGTCCAGCGACAGCGGTGCCCGTTCGCGGTAGGGCTGGGCGCTGTGGTTGCGCTGGTGCTCGTTGACCGTCATGCGGTACAAAAAGATGGTCAGCACGTCGCGTGCGTTTTTCGACTCGTTGACTTGGTGGGCACTGGCCACTTCGAAGGTCAGACCCGACGCGGGCTTGACGGTGGCTGTGTCGTAGGCGCGTTGCAGGTACAGGCGCAGGCCGTCGACAACCGAGAAGGTGGCAAGGGTGTTGGCCATGCGGGTCTCGCTCCGGGCCCGTCAGTGCGCACTGCTGGCGACAACGCCGAGGCGAAGCACAGTCGTCAACGTGAAAAACATCACGGTCTCCCTCTTGTTTGTCCGACACTGCGGGCCAGTCTATGAACTTGTTCCGCTTTCTTCATCGTCCATTCGGCTGAAGACAGACTGGCCAAACGGCCAATGGACCGGCCTGAGCGCTGGATGGGCCCACAGGCATTGGGGACCCTGGCATCGCTGGGAGATGGACTAGACTGGCGGCCTCACGGACTCCCTGGCCTTGCGCCAACCCGCCCATGATTGCTCCCGCTCCCGCACCGGCCACCGCCTACGGCTCCCTGCCCACCACCTCTCCCCAGCCGCTGCGCCGACCGGTCAGCCTGCCGCGGCTGGCGCAGATGCGCGAACGCGGCGAGAAGATCAGCATGCTGACCGCCTACGACGCCACCTTTGCCGCGGTGGCCGACGCCGCCGGCGTGGACTGCATCCTGGTGGGGGACTCGCTGGGCATGGTCTGCCAGGGCCTGTCCAGCACCGTGGGCGTGTCGCTGGAAACCATGCGCCACCACACCGACAGCGTGGCCCGTGGCCTTCGCCGCGCCAGCGCCAGCGCCTGGCTGATCGCCGACCTGCCGTTTGGCACCTACCAGGAGTCGAAAGAGCAGGCGCTGCGCAGCGCCACCGTGCTGATGCAGGCCGGCGCCCACATGGTCAAGCTCGAAGGCGGCGGCTGGACCGCCGAGACTGTGCGTTTTTTGGTCGAGCGCGGCATCCCGGTCTGCGCCCACCTGGGGCTGACGCCACAGACCGTGCACGCGCTGGGCGGCTACCGGGTCCAGGGCCGCGAAGACGCGGCCGCGCAGTTGATGAAGCAGCAGGCCCATGCGCTGGAAGACGCTGGCGCCGCGATGATGGTGCTGGAGATGGTGCCCGAGCGCCTGGCCACGCCGCTGACCGAAGAACTGAAGCATTGCCACACCATCGGCATTGGTGCGGGCAAGGGCACGGCTGGGCAGGTGCTGGTGTTGCACGACATGCTGGGCATCAACCTGGGCAAGAACCCCAAGTTCGTGCGCAACTTCATGGAAGGTGCCCACAGCGTGCAGGACGCGATCGCCGCCTACGTGAAAGCGGTGAAAGACGGCAGCTTCCCAGACAACACCTTGCACGCCTGGTGAGCCCTGGCGGAGCGGCTACAGTAACCGCTTTGCACTTCTTCCCGCCCCGACATGCACGTCGTCCACACCATTGCCGAGCTGCGGCAGCACCTGCAGGCCTTTCGCAAGCCGGCCTTTGTGCCCTCCATGGGCAATTTGCACGACGGCCACCTGGCCCTGGTGCGCCAGGCCCAGCCGCTGGGTGACATCACCGTGGCCAGCATCTTCGTCAACCGGCTGCAGTTCGCGCCGCACGAGGACTTTGACACCTACCCCCGGACCTTCGACGCCGACTGCGCCAAGTTGGCCGATGCCGGCTGCGACATCGTCTTCGCGCCAACCGAGAAGGAGATGTACCCCGAGCCCCAGGGCTTCAAGGTGCACCCGCCGGCCGAGCTGGCCGACCTGCTGGAAGGCCATTTCCGGCCCGGCTTTTTCATCGGCGTCAGCACCGTGGTGATGAAGCTGTTCTCCTGCGTGTTCGGTGCCACGCCCGGCGGTGTGGCGCTGTTCGGCAAGAAGGACTACCAGCAGCTGATGGTGATCCGCCACATGGTGCGGCAGTTTGTGCTGCCCATCGAGGTGGTAGCGGGCGAGACGCTGCGCGCGCCCGACGGCCTGGCCCTGAGTTCGCGCAACGGCTACCTCAGCGCCGCCGAGCGGGCCGAGGCGGTGCAGCTGTCGCTGGCCCTGAAGAACATGGCCACCGAGGCCCTGGCCGCACACGACCTGCCGGCCGCCCGCGAGGGCATCGAGGCCCGCGCCATGCACACCCTGGCCCGCCGCGGCTGGCGGCCCGACTACCTGACGGTGCGGCGCCGCCACGACCTGCAGCCGCCCGAGGCCGCCGACGCGCAAGCCGGCAAGCTGGTGCTGCTGGGGGCGGCCAAGCTGGGCGGCACCCGGCTGATCGACAACCTGGAAATCTGAACGGCGGGCGCTGAGCGCCGGGGCGTTCAGCCCTCGCCGCGCGCGCCCCGGCCCATCAACCGGGCCACCGCCTCGGTGGGTCGCATCTGGCCGTCGAGCAAGGCCACCACGGCCTCGGCAATGGGCATGTCCACACCCAGCGTGCGGGCGCGCTGCACCACGGTGCGAGCGCTGTACACGCCCTCGGCCACATGGCCCAGCGAGTCCACCGCCTGCTGCAGGGTTTTGCCCTCGGACAGCAGCTGGCCGACGCGGCGGTTGCGGCTCAAATCACCGGTGGCAGTGAGCACCAGGTCGCCCAGGCCACTCAGGCCCATGAAGGTGTCGGCGCGCGCGCCCAGCGCCAGGCCCAGCCGGGTCATTTCGGCCAGGCCACGGGTGATCAGGGCGGCGCGGGCGTTCAGGCCCAGCTGCAGGCCGTCACACAGGCCGGTGGCAATCGCCAGCACGTTTTTCACCGCCCCACCCACCTCCACGCCGACGATGTCATCGTTGGCGTAGACCCGCAGGGTGGCGCTGTGGAAGCCCGCCACCAGGGCCTCGCGCACGCTGGCGTCGGCACTGGCCGCCACCAGCGCAGTGGGCTGGCCACGGGCCACCTCCTGGGCGAAGCTGGGGCCGCTCAACACGCCACAGCGCATGGCCACACCGGCGGCACGCGCCACCTCGGCCTGCACCTCGTGGCCCAGCAGGCCCACACCGGCGCCGCTGGGCAGCTCAAAACCCTTGCACAGCCAGGCCACCGGGGCCGGGCAGCCGGCCAGTGCGCCCAGCATGGCGCGCAGCCCGGCCATGGGCGTGGCCACCACCACCAGGTCTTGTTGGGCCCAAAGGGCGGGAAATGCGGTCAAGGGGTCGCCACGCACCGTCAGTGCCGGCGGCAGGGCCAGGCCAGGCAGGTAGCGGGTGTTGCAGCGTTCGGCCTGCATCTGGGCGGCCTGGGCGGCGTCGCGCGCCCACAGCGTCACCCGGTGGCGGGCGTCTGCGGCCCCCGGGGGCACGCTGGCCGCGCCAATGGCCAGCGCCGTGCCCCAGGCACCGGCGCCCAGCATCAGGATGTTCATGCCGTCCGGGCGGGCCACGGCGCGTGGGGCCCCGGGCCTCAGGCCTGGGCGGCGCCGTTGGCGGCTGCCGCGCTGGCAGCCTGCTGCTGCTCGTACATCGACTGGAAGTTGATTTCCGCCAAATAGACCGGCGGGAAGCCGGCGCGGGTGATGGCGTCGGACACGTTGCCGCGCAAATAGGGGTAGATGATTTGCGGGCAGGCAATGCCCAACACCGGGCCCATCTGGTCTTCGGGCAGGTGGCGGATCTCGAAGATGCCGGCCTGCTTGGCCTCGACCAGGAACACCGTCTTGTCCTTGATGGTGGTGTGCACGGTGGCAGTGACAGTGGCTTCGAAAATGCCGTCGGCCACCGGCTGGGCGTCCACGTTCAGCTTGATGTCGACCGTGGGCTGCTCGGGATCGAGCAGGATGGCGGGCGAATTGGGCTGCTCCAGCGACAGGTCTTTCAGGTAGACGCGCTGGATGTTGAACACGGGGTCGAGGTCGGCCATGGAAATCTTTCGGAGGAACAAGGTAGGGGGCGTGCGCCACCGGGCACACAAAGGCCGGGGCGAGCCCCGGCCGGCGCAGAAATTATGTCAGGTTGGGGGCGCTGTCAGGCGGCCTGCAGCAGCGGCACCAGGCCGCCCCGGCTGTCGAGCGCCATCAGGTCGTCGCAGCCGCCCACATGGGTGGCGCCGATGTAGATCTGCGGCACGGTGCGGCGGCCGGTGGCCTCCATCATCTCGGCTCGGCGCTCGGGCAACAGGTCAACCCGCACCTCTTCCAGCTGGGTCACGCCCTTGGACTGGAGGATTTGCTTGGCACGGATGCAATAGGGGCAGGTGGCGGTGGTGTAAATCTTGACGGCTTGCATGGGTGGCTCAGCTTTTGACCACCGGCAGGTTAGCGGCTTTCCAGGCGTTGAGCCCGCCGGCCAGCACATGGGCCTTTTCGTAACCCAGTTTCTTGGCCGTGGCCAGCAAGCGGCCGGCGCGCGCACCGGTGGGGCAGACCAGGATCAGCGGCAAGGCCTTGTTCTTGACCACCGAGGTGAGTTTTTCCTCGACCTGGCCGAACGGCAGGTTGCGGGCAGCCACGATGTGGCCTTTGGCAAATTCCTCGGGCTCGCTGACGTCGAGCACCACCGCTTTTTCACGGTTGATCAGCAGCACCGCGTCGCTGCTGGCCAGGCCTTGGGCGGCGCCACCGCGCAGCACCGGCCACAGCAAACCCGCGCCAGACGCCAGGGCCACCGTGATCAGCAGCCAGTTGTTGATGATGAAAGTCACGCAATTCCTTGGGTTGGAACCGTCGCTGACCACACACCCGGACGGGTGCCGTCAGGACGGCGAAGCCCACGATTTTAGAATGCTGGGTTGATTCTTTCCGATTGGCCGCCCTTTTTCCCGGACACCCCATGTACAAACTCGTCCTGATTCGCCACGGCGAATCCACCTGGAACCTTGAAAACCGCTTCACCGGCTGGACCGACGTGGACCTGACGCCCACCGGCGTCGAGCAAGCCAAAAACGCCGGCCGGCTGCTGAAGGCCGAGGGCTACGAGTTCGACGTGGCCTACACCAGCGTGCTCAAACGCGCCACCCGCACGCTGTGGCACACGCTGGACGAAATGGACCGCACCTGGTTGCCGGTGGTGCACAGCTGGCGCCTCAACGAGCGCCATTACGGCGCGCTGCAGGGCCTGAACAAGGCCGACATGGCCAAGCAGTACGGCGACGCCCAGGTGCTGGTCTGGCGCCGCAGCTACGACACCCCGCCGCCGGCGCTGGAGGCCAGCGACCCGCGCAGCGAGCGTGGCGACCTGCGCTACGCCAAGCTCAAGCCCGAGCAGATTCCGCTCACCGAATGCCTGAAAGACACCGTTGCCCGGGTGCTGCCGTTCTGGAACGAGGCCATGGCCCCGGCCATCAAGGCCGGCAAGCGCATCGTCGTGGCGGCGCACGGCAACTCCATCCGGGCGCTGGTGAAATACCTCGACGGCATCTCGGACGACGCCATCGTCGGCGTCAACATCCCCAACGGCATTCCGCTGGTCTACGAGCTGGACGCCAACCTGCAGCCGCTGCGCCATTACTACCTCGGTGACGCCGAAGCCGCGGTCAAGGCGGCGGCCGCGGTGGCCGCCCAGGGCCAGCGCTGAGGCCCTGGAAAACCCGCAGCCGGTCGGCAGAAAACCACGAAATCGGCAGGCGGCCAGCCGGTCTGCCGGGCTTTCGGGGAACCGGGGGGCGGCGCTGCCCTCCAAGGTGTATATTGCCCCGCTGAAGGTCATCAATTTATGCGCAGACAACTGAAAATCGCCGGCTGGATTTCCCTGGGCGCCTTGGCGGGCGCCCTGACCACCGTGTCCTTGCAAACCGTGGCGCGAGGGGCTTTGGCGCCCTTGCCGCTGGAGGAGTTGCAGCAGCTCGCAGCGGTGTTCAGCCTGGTCAAGAGCGACTATGTGGAGCCGGTCGACGAGAAAAAGCTCATCACCGACGCCATCACCGGCATGGTGGCCAGCCTGGACCCGCATTCCCAGTATTTCGACAAGAAGTCTTACAAAGAATTCCGCGAAGGCACGTCCGGCCGTTTTGTCGGAGTGGGCATCGAAATCAGCCAGGAAGACGGCCTGGTCAAGGTGGTCTCGCCCATCGAAGGCTCACCGGCCTTCCGCGCCGGCCTCAAGCCCAACGACCTGATCACCAAGATCGACGACACCGCCGTCAAGGGCCTGGCCCTGAACGAGGCCGTCAAGCGCATGCGCGGCGAGCCCGGCACCAAGGTCAACCTGACCATCTTCCGCAAGGACGAGAACCGCAGCTTCCCGGTGACCATCATCCGCGAAGAAATCAAGACCCAGAGCGTCAAGGGCAAGGTCATCGAGCCGGGTTATGCCTGGATTCGGTTGAGCCAGTTCCAGGAACGCACGGTGGACGACTTCGCCCGCAAGGTCGACGAAATCTACAAGCAAGACCCCAACATCAAGGGCCTGGTGCTTGATTTGCGCAACGACCCCGGTGGCCTGCTCGACGCCGCCGTGGCCATCTCGTCGGCCTTCCTGCCGGAGAACGTGCCGGTGGTCTCCACCAACGGCCAGCTGGCCGAAAGCAAGTTTGTCTACAAGGCCGCACCCGAGTTCTACCAGCGCCGTGGCGGCGTGGACGTGCTGCGCAAGCTGCCGGCCGGCCTGAAGACGGTGCCGCTGGTGGTGCTGGTCAACGAAGGCTCGGCATCGGCCAGCGAAATCGTCGCCGGCGCGCTGCAAGACCACAAACGCGGCACCATCATGGGCAGCCAGACCTTTGGCAAGGGCTCGGTGCAGACCGTGCGCACGCTGGGCCCGGACACCGGCATCAAGCTGACCACCGCCCGCTACTACACCCCCAGCGGCAAGTCCATCCAGGCCCGGGGCATCGTGCCCGACGTGCTGGTGGACGAAACCGAAGAGGGCAACCTGTTTGCCGCCCTGCGCACCCGCGAGGCCGACCTGGACAAGCACCTGGGCAGCGGCCAGGGGCCCGAGCAAAAAGACCCGGAGCGCGAAAAGGCCCGTGAAGAAGCCCGGCTGAAGCTGGAACAAGAGGCCAAGAAGGCGCCAGCCGACCGCAAGGTGCCCGAGTTCGGCTCCGACAAGGACTTCCAGCTGGCCCAGGCCATCAACAAGTTCAAGGGCCGCCCGGTGCTGGTCAGCAAGACCCAGACCGAGCGCAAGGAAGAGAAGAAGGAAAACTGAGCCGGCGTCGGGCCCCGGCCCGACCGCCTCGCTGCCGGGCCCGCCCGGCGCCCCGCCTGCCCCACCGATGACCGACGACCAGCTGCTGCGCTACTCGCGCCACATCCTGCTCAACGAGGTGGGCACCGACGGCCAGGAACGGCTGCTCGCCGCGCACGCGCTGATCATCGGCGCTGGCGGCCTGGGCTCGCCGGCGGCGCTCTACCTGGGCTCGGCCGGCGTGGGCCAGATCACCATCGTCGACCACGACCAGGTGGATGAAACCAATCTGCAACGCCAGATCGCCCACAACCTGGCCCGGGTGGGCCAGCCCAAGGCGCTGTCGGCCCAGCAGGCGATCGCCGCCATCAACCCCGACGTGGTGGTGCACCCGGTGGTGTTGCGGGCCGACGCCGCGCTGCTGGACGAACTGGTGGCCCGCGCCGATGTGGTGCTGGACTGCTGCGACAACTTTGGCACCCGGCAGGCTGTCAACGCGGCCTGCGTCAAACACCGCAAACCGCTGGTGTCCGGGGCAGCCATCCGTTTCGACGGCCAGGTGGCGGTGTACGACCCGCGCGACCCCGCCTCGCCCTGCTACGCCTGCGTGTTCCCGCCCGACACCACCTTTGAAGAAACCCGCTGCGCCACCATGGGCGTGTTCGCGCCGCTGGTGGGCATCGTCGGCGCGATGCAGGCGGCCGAGGCGCTGAAGCTGCTGGTGCCCACCGGCGAGCCGCTGACCGGCCGGCTGCTGATGCTGGACGGCCGCGCCATGGAGTGGAACAGCCTGCGCCTGCCGCGCGCCGCCGGCTGCCCGGTCTGCGGCACCCCCCACGGCTGAGCCCCCTCAGCCCTCCCCTTTTTCCATCGCCGACACCAGCCGCGCCAGCCGGGCGGCCAGGGTTTCGGTGCTGAGCTTTTCGCGCAGCCGCTCCACCATCAGCGGCAGGCCCAGCGGGCTGGGGTGCTGCAAAGCCACATGCACCACCCGCTGCCCGGCCAGCCGGGCCAGCGTGTCGCCCAGCCGGGCCAGGTCCAGCTCCTGCGTCAGCACCTCGGTTTCGGCCTGGCTCAGCAGCCGGTTGCCGGGATCGTGTTTGCGGAACACCTCGAAAAACAGGCCGCTGGAGGCCTGCAGCTGCTTCATGCTTTTGGGCGCGCCGGGGTAGCCGCTGAACACCAGACCGGCCACCCGGGCGATCTCGCGGAAGCGGCGCTGCGCCAGTTCGGAGGCGTTCAGCGAGGCCAGCACATCGGCCAGCAGGTCGGTGGTGGACCAGGCCGAACCGTCCAGCACCGGGCCGATGTCAAAGGGCTGGGCACTCAGCAACTCCAGGCCGTAGTCGTTGACCGACAGGCTGAAGGTGTTGGGCGCGGCCCGGGCCAGCCGCCAGGCCAGCAGGCTGCTCAGGCCCAGGTGGACCTGGCGGCCGGCAAAGGGGTAAAGCGCCAGGTGGTGGCCTTCGCGCGAGCGGTGGGTTTCCACCAGCAGCGTGCCCGGTGTGGGCAGCTGTGAGCGGCGGGCCTGGGTGGCCAGCATGGGCCGGGCCGCCTGCAGCTCCGGGCTGTCGAAGCGCCCCTGCGCGGCCTCGGCCAGCAGCACCAGCACCGCGTCGGCCATCTCGGTGGACAGCGGCATCTTGCCACCCTGCCAGTTGGGCACGGCACCCTTGGATTTCTCAGCCTTCTTGACGATGGCGGCCATCTCGTGGACCCGGATGAACTCCAGCAGCCGGCCGGCGAACACAAAGCAGTCGCCCTTGCGCAGGCGGGCAATGAAGCCCTCCTCCACCGTGCCGATGGTGGCGCCGCTGAGGTATTTCACCTGCATGGCCGCGTCGCTGACGATGGTGCCGATGGCCAGCCGGTGCCGGCGCGCGATGCCCCGGTCGGGCACCCGGTAAACACCCTCGCCGTCGGCCTGGATGCGGTGGTAATCGGGGTAGGCGGTGAGGCTGCTGCCGCCGCGCTCGCAAAAGGCCAGCGCCCAGTCGAAGGCGTCACGGCGGAGCCCGCGGTAGGCCCAGGCGCTGCGCACCTCGTCGAACAGCGCGTCGGCCGTGAACCCCCCGCCCAGGGCTACCGTCACCAGGTGCTGCACCAGCACGTCCAGCGGCTGGTCGGGCGAATGGCGCTTTTCCAACTGGCCGGCCTCGGCGGCGCGGCGGGCGGCAGCCGCCTCCACCAGTTCCAGCGTGTGGGTGGGCACCAGGGTGATGCGGCTGGGCCGGCCGGGCGCGTGGCCGCTGCGGCCGGCACGCTGCAGCAGCCGGGCCACGCCCTTGGCCGAGCCCATCTGCAGCACCCGCTCCACCGGCAGAAAGTCCACCCCCAGGTCCAGCGACGAGGTGGCCACCACCGCGCGCAGCCGCCCTTCTTTCAGCGCCGCCTCCACCCAGGCCCGCACCTCCTTGGCCAGGCTGCCGTGGTGCAGCGCGATCTCGCCCGCCCACTCGGGTTTGGCCGCCAGCAGCAGCTGGTACCAGATCTCGGCCTGCGCCCGGGTGTTGGTGAACACCAGCGTGGGGCCGGAGCGGGCGATCTCGTCCACCACCGGCTGCTGCATGCGCGCGCCCAGGTGGCCGGCCCAGGAGTAGTTGCCAGGGTCGGTTGGAATCAAGGTATCGATCACCAGGGTCTTGTCGAGCCGGCCGCGCACCAGAGCCGGCGCCAGGCCGGTGGGCACACCGGTGCCACACAGCACCTGCAAGGCCTCTTCGGAATTGCCCAGCGTGGCGCTCAACCCCCAGGCCATCAGCGCCGGGTTGAAGCGGCGCAGCCGGGCCAGCGCCAGCTGCAGCTGCACGCCGCGCTTGTTGCCCAGCAACTCGTGCCACTCGTCGGCCACCACGCAGCGCACACCGGCCAGCTCGGTGGGCGCCTGCTCGCGCGACAGCATCAGGCTCAGCGATTCGGGCGTGGTGACCAGCACGGTGGGAAAGTGCCGGTCTTGCCGGGCCCGTTCGCCGCTGGGGGTGTCACCGGTGCGCTGGCCCAGCGTCCAGTGCGGCGCCAGGTCGACCAGCGGCGCCTGCAGGGCCAGGGTGGTGTCGGCCGCCAGCGCCCGCATCGGGGTGATCCACAGCACGCTCAAGCCCGGCGCGCTGCGCCCAGCGGGCAGCGCCTCGGCCAGGGCCTGCAGCAGGCCCAGCCAGACCGCATAGGTTTTGCCCGAACCGGTGGTGGCGTGCAGCAGGCCGCTGCGGCCCTCGGCCATGGCCTGCCAGACCGCGCGCTGGAAATCAAAGGCCTGCCAGCCGCGGGCCGCCAGCCAGGCATCGGCCAGGCCCTGGGGCGGCGGCCGCTGGGGGGTGCGCCTCACGCCAATGGCATCGGCAGCACTCAGCGCCCGATGGCCTGCATGCGCGCCCGGTCCTGCTCAGGCAGGGCCGCGGTCCAGGCGGCCTCGCCGCCGGGTTCGGGCAGCACATGGCCGAACTCGGCCATCTGGCGTGGCACCAGGTCGAGGATGTAGACCCACACCGCGTGCGGCTCGGCACCGGCCGCCGCGCCCACCGCCTGCAGCAGGCCACGCACCAGCCGGTCTTTCTCGTCCACCGTGCGACCGGCGCGGATCTGGCCATGGACAAACAGCTGGTCGGCCGCCAGCGGCGCGCCACCGATGAAGTGGTTGCCCGGTTGGACCTCGTGGAAGATCACCTGCGCAAAGTAGCTGGGTGCGCCGGTCACGCCGGCATGGGTCTGGGTGATGGCCTGGGCCACGGCCAGTTTGTGGGCGGCGGTCAGACGGCCTTGGGCCACGGTGACGGTGTAGGTGGGCATGGGGTGTCTCCTGGTGAAAAAGCGTTCACTGGGACTGCTGCGACAGCTGCCGGGTGAACGCGGCGTCGCGGGCCTGGGCCCGTGCCACCGCCGGACGGGCCTGGTGGCGGGCGATGTAGGCCTCGATCACCGGCAGCTTGGGCACCAGGCCGAAGGCGGTGGTCCAGGCCAGCGCCCCACCCCACAGCACATCGGCGGCGCTGAAGCGCTCGCCGAGCAAACAGGGGCCACGGGCCAGCTGGTCGGTGAGCGTCTTCAGCATGGTGTCGTAGTCGCCGTAAGGGCACATCGCCTGGGGTGGCGTGGCCTTCTGCGCCCGGTCCACCACCGCCGGCTCGAAGCTGGAACCGTAAAAGGCCAGCCAGCGCAGGTAGGGGCCACGCAGCGGATCACCGATGGCCGGGGCCAGGCCGGCCTCAGGGTACAAATCGGCCAGGTAGGTGAAGATGGCCACCTGCTCGGTGACCACCGCGCCCTGGTGCACCAGCGCGGGCACCTTGCCCATGGGGTTGATGGCCAGGTAGGCCGGCTGGCGGTGCTCGCCGGCTTTCATGTTCAACAGCGTGACGTCGTGGTCGGCCTGCAGCTCTTCCAGCAGCAGCAAGGCGCCGGACGAGCGGGTCTGTGGGGCGTGGAACAGCGTGACGTGGCGTGGGCCCATGGCAAGTCTCCAAAGTGCGGCTGGCGCAGTGTAGAACGGCCGGCCAACGGCTGCACGGGCCGGCTCAGGCGGTGACGATCCAGCCTTCCAGCGGGTCCATCTGGTCGGGCAGGCCGTAGCGGGCGTCGCCCTCGGCATGGCGCTGCTGGGCCCAGGCGGCCTGCAGCAAACACAGCACCGCGTCCAGGCTGTCGCCGCTGGCGTCGTCCACCAGCGCGTCGCGCTGGGCATGGCTGAGCTTGAGGCGCAGGCCCAGCCGGCTGTGGCCGTTTTCGAGGGCGGTGATCAGGTCCTTGCGGGCGATCAGCCGCTCCGGCGTCTGTTTGGCCTTGTCGTCGCTTTTGTAGCTGCGGTGACCCAGCAGCTCGCGCGCCAGCAGGCCGGGGTAGCCCTCCAGCGCCACCCGGCGGGGGTCGCCGTTGTGCAGACCGGGCAGGTGCACACCGGCCGCCAGCAGCGGCGGCACACCGGCATGCAGCATGAAAGCCACCGGCGGGTTGACCCATTTCATGCTGGGGCTGGCGCCGGCCGGGCCGTCGCAGGCGCGGTGGGCGAATTTGCCGCCCACCGGGCGGGCGTCGCAAAAGGCGGCGAAGGTGGCGCGCAGGGTGTCGCGGTCGAGCGCCGCGTAGTGGCGCATGCAGGCCAGCCAGTCGGTGGGCCAGCCCAGCGTGGTGACCAGCTCGCGCGGCAGGCCGAAAGGGAAATCGAAGGCGCCCACCCAGTCCGCCGGCTGGGCCAGCCAGGCGGCGAAAGCGTCCAGGCTGTCCAGCCGCAGCAGCTGCGACACCACCACCCGGCCGGACCGCCATTCGCCCAGGGCCAGCACGACCGGCTTGCGGCGCGAGGGGGCGCTGGAAAAATCACAGCCGAGCAGCAAGCCCGGGCCGCTGGCGAGGCTCACGCCGACAGGCCCAGCGCCTGCCGCAGCGCGGCCGGCACCGGCCCGCTGCGCAGCGGGCTGCCCGGGGCCTCGTAGGTGCACCAGACCCGGGTTTCGCTGCCGCGGGCCAGCAGGCGGCCATCGGCATGGACAAACTCGTGGCCGATCACAAAGGAGCTGTTGCCCATGCGGGTGACTTTGGACAACACCTCGCAAGCGTCGCCGTAGGTGGGCGAGCTGACAAACGCGCATTGCGTGTCCACCGAGGGAATGGTCCAGCGCTCGGCACGGATGCGGCTGGCGGGATAACCCACCTGGTCCAGCAAGGCCCAGGTGGCGGCGTCCATCCAGCGGTAGTAGGTGGGGTAGTAGATGATGCCTGCGGGGTCGCAATCGCCCCAGGCGACCTGGCGCGGCAGGCGGCCCAACACCGCACTCACAGGCCGACTCCTGCCCCCTGTTTCGCCGCCGGGCCGCCCCAAGGCGAAATGCGGTCCCCTCGGGGGGCAGCGAACCACACGCAGTGGGGAGCGTGGGGGCTCATGCTCTGCCAATGATGGACGCAGTGGCCATCAGTTCTTCCAGCAGGGCCAACGACACCAAGCCCGACACCGCGTAGGGGTCGAGCTCGGGCTTTTCGGCGTACTTCAGCAGGATGCTGGTGTTGATCTTGGACATGTTGACCTGGCCCATGGTCCAACCACCGAAGCGGCGTTCGCTGATCTCTTCGTAGTGCAGCAGCACCACGTCCTTGTGCCGGGTGTCTTTCTGGATGTGGCCGTACAACTCGCTGACCGGCATGCGCCCGCCCTCGATGGCCTGCAGAAAGATACCGCCGCCGTAGCAGAGGATGCCGGTGATGCCGCTCAGCGGATTGAACTGGCGCGACTGGGCCAGGATGGCGTCGATGGCATCCGCGCTCGTGTCCACGGCGCGGCTGGCGTAAAGAAGGCGTACCAGCATGGTGTGTCCCGGTTCAGGCTTTGTTGGGAATGAGCGAGAGGAATTCGCGCCGCAGGTTGGGGTCCTTGAGGAACACCCCGCGCATGACCGAGTTGATCATGCGGCTGTCCATGTCTTTGACGCCACGCCAGGCCATGCAGTAGTGGCTGGCCTCCATGACGATGGCCAGGCCGTCGGGCTGGGTTTTTTCCTGGATCAGGTCGGCCAGTTGCACCACCGCCTCTTCCTGGATCTGCGGCCGGCCCATGACCCATTCGGCCAACCGCGCGTACTTGGACAGGCCGATCACGTTGGTGTGTTCGTTGGGCATCACACCGATCCAGATCTTGCCAATCACCGGGCAGAAATGGTGGCTGCAGGCGCTGCGCACGGTGATGGGGCCGACGATCATCAACTCGTTGAGGTGGCCGACGTTGGGGAACTCGGTGATGGTCGGGCCCGCCACATAGCGGCCGCGAAACACCTCGTTGACGTACATCTTGGCCACCCGGCGGGCGGTGTCGGCGGTGTTGTGGTCGTTGTCGGTGTCGATCACCAGGCTGGACAGCACGCCTTCCATCTTGGTCGTGACCTCGTCGAGCAGCCGTTCCAGCTCGCCGGGTCGCACGAAATCGGCGATGTTGTCGTTGGCGTGGAAGCGCTTGCGGGAAGCCAGCACGCGTTCGCGGATTTTCACCGACACGGGCACACCGTCATCGGGTGCGTCGGGGGTAAGGAGGGGCTTGCTTGTCATGTCGAGCCACATCCTACCAGCGTTTGATTTCCCCGTTTTACTGCGGCCAATCCATTGTCAGACGGCGCTTTTAAGCTATGAATTCAGGAGCAACTCAAGGTCTTGCAAGGTGTTGGCTTCGTGCAGCGGCTTGTCGTGGCGACGGCGCAGCATGCGCGGGAACCGCACTGCCACCCCGCTTTTGTGGCGCGGGCTGCGGTTGATGCCCTCGAAACCGAGTTCGAACACCAGCGAGGGCCGAACCGCGCGCACCGGGCCGAACTTCTCCAGCGTGGTCTTGCGGATGATGGCATCGACCGCCTTGAACTCCTCGTCGGTCAGGCCCGAATAGGCCTTGGCAAATGCGACGAGCTGAAGCGCGCCCGGCTGGACGGGTTGTTTGGCGGCGATGGCGTCGAGCACCGCATCGGCCTCGGCCTGGTCCTGGGGCGGCCGATTCCAGACCGCGAAGGTGTAGTCGGTGTAGACCGAGGCGCGGCGGCCGTGGCCGGCCTGGGCGTAGATCAGCACACAGTCCACGCTCATCGGGTCGATCTTCCATTTCCACCACAGGCCGTCGGCTTTCGTCCTGCCGGTGCCATAGGCCGCATCGCGGCGCTTGAGCATGAAGCCCTCCATGCCGCGCGCGCGTGACTCGTCGCGCAGCACGGCGTAGTCGGCCCAGCTGGCGCGCTCCTCCACCGGCGACAGCGGCAGCGCGGTGTCGGCCAGCCGGGCCGCCAGCAGCGTCCGCCGCTCGTGCTGCGGCAGCACACGGATGTCGCGGCCGCCGTCTTCCAGCAGGTCGTAGGCCATGAAATTCACCGGTGCATCGGCCAGCACTTTTTTGTTCAGCGTCTTGCGGCCGATGCGCTGCTGCAGCAATGCAAATGGCGCCGGGCGCTGGTCTTTCCACGCCAGCAGCTCGCCATCGAGCACCGTGCCGTCGGGCAGGCCCTGGGCCAAGGCCACCACCTCGGGGAAACGCTCGGTCACCAACTCCTCGCCACGCGACCACACCCAGACCTGGCCGGCCCGCTTGACCAGCTGGCCGCGGATGCCGTCGTACTTCCACTCCACCTGCCAGTCGCCCACCGCGCCCAGCGCCTGATCGAGGTCGACAGCGGCCAGCGGGTGGGCCAAGAAAAACGGGTAGGGCTGGCCGGGATCGCGCGCCGCGCCATCGCCGTCGGACACCGGTGCCAGCAGCGCGGCAAAGTCGCTGGCGCTGGGCAGGCGCTTGCCGTCGGTGTAGCCCATCATGCGCTGCGCCACCCGCTTGGCGTCGATGCCGGCATGCTGGGCCAGCGCACGCTGCACCAGCAACTTACTCACCCCCACCCGAAAACCGCCACCCACCAGCTTGACCAGCAGAAAGCGGCCCTGCGGGTCCAGCTCGCGCCAGTAGGCTTTCACGCGCTGTGCCACCTCGTCCTCGGCCAGTCCGCGCAGCGGCAGCAGCCGCTGTTCGACCCAGTCGGCCAGCCCCAGGTCGGACCGGGTGCTTTCCCGCGGCAGGATGTGGGCAATCGTTTCGGCCAAATCCCCCACCGCCTGGTAACAGGCCTCGAACAGCCAGTCGTCGAGGCCGGCCACCTGGCAGGCCAGGGCCCGCAGCTGCGCGGTCTTGACCACCTGGCGCGGCTTGCCGCCGGCCAGAAAATACACCGCCCAGGCCGCGTCGGCCGGTTCGGCGCTGGCGAAGTAGCGCACCAGCGCCGCCACCTTCGCCGATGTGGCCGTGGTGCTGTCGAGTTCGGTGAACAAACGGGCAAAGGCCTTCATGGCGCAGCAGCAGCGGACTCGGCCGCTGGGTCTTCGGCGGCTTCGTCGCCGTACTCGGTCTCGAAGGCCTCGGCCTGCAACCCCTGACCGCCGAGGTAGCGCACCATCACCGGCACCTGGCCGTGGGTGACGATGACGCGCTGGGCCCCGGTGGCGCCGATCGCTCCCAGCAGGCCGGGCCAGTCGGCGTGGTCGCTGAGCACAAAGCCGCGGTCGTGGCCGCCGCGGCGGCGCGCGCCGCGCAGCTGCATCCAGCCGCTGGCGAAGGCCTGGCTGGCGTCGCCAAAGCGTTGGGCCCAGGGCCCGGCGGCGGCGCTCGGCGGGCACAGCACCAGCGCGCGCCGCAGGTCGGCCGGGTCACTCACCTCGCTGACGGTGCGGGTGTCGGGCAAGGCCACGCCGGCGGCACGGTAGGCCCGGTTCAGTGGCTCGACCGCGCTGTGCACGACGATGGGCCCGATGGCGGCGTCCACCCCGCTGAGGATGCGCTGCGCCTTGCCAAAGCTGTAGCACATCAGCAGGCTGGCCCGGCCCAGCGCGGCATTGGCCTGCCACCAGGCGTTGATGTCGGCAAACACCTCGGCGTCGGGCCGCCAGCGGTAGATCGGCAGGCCGAAGGTGGACTCGGTGATGAACACATCACAGGCCACCGGCTCGAAGGGCGCGCAGGTGGCGTCGGGCGCGACCTTGTAGTCGCCGCTGGCCACCCAGACCTGGCCGCCATGGGCCAGCCGCACCTGGGCCGAGCCCAGCACATGGCCGGCCGGGTGCAGCGAGACCGTCACGCCGTGGTGGTTGATGGCCTCGCCATAGGCCAGCGGCTGCAGCCGGATGTCCCCCAGCCGGGCCCGCAGCACGCCCTCGCCCGGCGCGGCGGCGAGGTAGTGGCCATGGCCGGCGCGGGCATGGTCGGCATGGGCGTGGGTGATGACGGCCCGGTCCACCGGCCGCCAGGGGTCGATGAAAAAATCGCCGGCCGGGCAGTACAGCCCCTCGGGCCGCTGCACCACCAGATCCGCATGCTGCCGCGCGCTGGCCACCTGCCCCGCCTCAGTAACGCTTGCCCTGCAGGAACAGCGCCAGGTTCATCAGCATCCAGGCCAGCCGTTCCTTGACGCGCTGGCCCAGCGGCCGGTGGGCGAACTGCGCCGCGTCGATGCGCCTGCCCTCGTGGGCCATGGCCTGCTGCAGCCGGTCGCGCAGCTGCACGGCGAAGGCCGGGTCTTCGATGGCGACGTTGGCCTCGCGGGCCAGCAGCAGGCTCAAAGGGTCGAGGTTGGACGAGCCCACGGTGGCCCAGGGGTGGGCGCCGCCGGCGTCGACCACCGCCACCTTGGCATGCAGAAAGCTGGCCTCGTACTCGTGGATTTCCACCCCGGCGCCCAGCAGCGCGCTGTAGATGGGCCGCGACGCGTAGTACTGCATGAAGTACTCGTACTTGCCCTGCAGCAGCAGCTGCACCCTCACCCCGCGCTGGGCGGCCAGGGCCAGCGCCCGGCGCAGCTTGCCACCGGGCATGAAATAGGCGTTGGCAATGACAATCTCCGTTTGCGCGTTGGCAATCGCCCGCAAATAGGCTTTTTCGATGCGGGTGCGATGGCGCAGGTTGTCGCGCAGCAGCAGCGCGGCGCGGGCCGGTGCGGCCACCCGGGCCGCAGGGGTGCTGGGAGCGGGCGGACGGCCACTGGCGGCGCGGAAGCTGCGCAGTGCGCCGGCGAAGTCGCGCTGACGGAAGTCGCGCAGGCCCTGCATGCGCAGCCACAGCTGCAGCATGGTCTGCCGCACCTCGTCGCACAGCGGGCCGGTGATGCGCACCGCAAAGTCGAAGCGCGGCGCACTCAGCGGGCCGTGGTTCGGGTCGTGAAAGTCGTCCAGCAGGTTGATGCCGCCGCAAAAGGCCAGTTGCCCGTCGATCAGACAGAGCTTGCGGTGCAGGCGACGCCAGCGGCTGGGGATCACCAGGCCCAAAGCGCCCAGCCGGGAGAACACCGCCCAGCGCACACCGGCGGCGTCAAAGCGGGCCAGCCAGTCGGCCGGCAGCGCGTCGGTGCCCACGCCGTCCACCACCAGCCGCACCGCCACGCCACGCTGCGCCGATCGCACCAGGGCCTCGGCCACCGCGGTGGTGCTGCCGGTCAGGTCAAAAATGTAGGTTTCCAGCCAGACCTCGTGCTGGGCCGCGTCCATGGCTGCCACCAGCGCGGCGAAGTACTGGCGGCTGCCCTCCAGCAGCTCAATGCGGTGACCGGGGCGCAGCACGGGCGGGGGCGTGGCCATGGGGGCGGGACCTCAGAAGCTGAACTCGGCGATCAGCGGCAAATGGTCGGACATGCGCCACCAGATGCGGCCTTTGGGAATTTCCACCCCGGTGGGTTTCAGCCCACGGGCGTAGACGTAGTCGAGCTGGGCCAGCGGCAGCCGGGCCGGGTAGGTGGCCAGCCGTTCGCCCTGGAAATCGCGCAGGCCCAGGGTCTGCAGGGCCGGACGCAGCCGGGCGCCCCAGTCGTTGAAGTCCCCGGCCACCAGCAGCGGTGCCCTGGCCGGCACCTCGCGGGCAATGAAGCGCTCCAGCTGGGCGATCTGGCGGGTCCGGCTGCCCGGGATCAGCCCCAGGTGCAGCACCACCACATGGACCTCGCGGCCGTCCACCGCCACCTGCACATGCAGCAAACCCCGCTGCTCGAAGCGGTGGTCGGACATGTCCTCATGGCCATGGTGTTGCACCGGCCAGCGCGACAGCAGCGCGTTGCCATGCTCGCCATGGCGGGTGACGGCATTGGTCTGGTAGATGGCCTCGTAACCCTCGGGGGCCAGGAACTCGGCCTGCGGCAGCTCGGGCCAATGGGCAAAGTGCTGCTGTTGGCGGCGGTGCAGTTTGCGCACCTCCTGCAGGCAGACGATGTCGGCATCGAGCTGCTCGACCGCATGGCCCAGGTTGTGGATTTCCAGACGGCGGGCCGGGCCCATGCCCTGCACACCTTTGTGGATGTTGTAGGTGGCCACGCGCAGAACCGTCATGCGCCGACCTTACCGGAAAACCGGGGCAGCCACAGAATGGCCTCGGCGTTGGACGGTGAAAAGCAGGCCTCGGCCGCGGCACGCCAGGGCAGCCAGCGGTGGGCCGTGTGTTCGCGCGGGCTCAAGCGCACCGGCGTGCCGGCGGGCACCCACAGGCCGAACAGGTGCTCGGTGTTGTGCGTCACGCCGGGCGCATAGCGGTGGCGCCATTGCGGGTAGATCTCGTAGACGTTTTCCAGGCCCCAGTCGCACAGGCCCGCGGCCAGCGGCGTGCCGGGACGGCAGTCGATGCCGGTTTCTTCCCACACTTCGCGGGCGGCGGTGGTACCGAAGGCCTCGTCCGGGTGGTCTTTGCTGCCGGTGACCGATTGCCAGAAGCCCGGGGCGTCGGCCCGCTCGATCAGCAGCACGTCCAGCGCCGGGGTGTGGATGACCACCAGCACCGACTCCGGCACTTTGTGCGTCACGGCACGAAACAAAGGCTTTGCCAGACGCGGCGCAGGCTGGGCAGGCCAGCGTCCATGGGGGTGAAGAAATCCACCACCGGCAGGTTGTGGAAGGCCAGGCCGGCCGGCGTGAGCGGGTTGCCGCGCGCCACATTGGTCAGCAGCATGTGGCGGCCGCCGTAAGGGGGCAAGGCGCTGTCCACGTTCAGTGCGGCACCAAAGCTGTCCAGCTGCAACGCCGCCCATTCCTGCAACACCAGCGCGTTGGGAATGATGCCGTCCTGCAGATGGGCAAAGCCGTACATCCGCGCGGCGGGCGTCACTCCGGCCGAGGCCACCCAGGGCGCGACGGCCTGCTGGCCGTCGGTGGTGTCGCCGGGGGCGGCAAAAAAACAGGCCCGGTCCACCGCCTGCGTTTTGCCGGTGTGCACCGCCGTGCCGCCGCCCTGCGAATGGCCACCGACGCGGATCAGCGACCAACGCAGGTTGCCACCGGCGTCGATGAAACGGGCCCAGCCACCCTGGGGCTGCTGCTGTGCCAACAAAACCAGCAGCGTGGTCAGGCGGTTGCGGATGCTGTTGGCCATGTCCACGTTGACCAGCGGCGACACATTGCTGCCGCTGAAGGTTTCATCGCGGATCAGCCGGGTGCAGTCGGGGTTGGCATTGCCCAGACAAGCGCCGGTGACGGTGCTGTTGTTGGGGTAGGCCAGGCCAATGGCGGCAAAACCGTTGTGGGCGGCCGCCTGGACGATCAGCCGGTAGTTGTCGGGAACGGCGCCGGTGCCGGGGAAAAACACAAACAGCAGGCCGTTGGGGGACACCGCCGGGTTGAAGGCGGCAAAGTGGCTGCCAAAGCTGTCGTCCTGGCCGGGCCCGGCGGTCGACGGTGCCACCGACCAGGTTTGCGGGGCGGGTGTGGCGGTGTCGGCCAGCACCTGCAGCGTGGCCGCCACCGAACTGGTGCTGACGCCGCCCGAGCGGGCCCTCAGGCTGTACTGGCTGCCACTGTCGCTGGGTACCAGCGCCGGCGTGGTGTAGCTGGCGGCATTGGCCCCGGGAATGTCGACGCCGTCGCGCTGCCATTGGTAGGCCAGGTCGGGCCCGCCCACGGCACTGGCACTGAAGCGCGCCGACTGCCCTTCCACCACCGTCTGGGCCTGCGGGCCGGCGGTGATGGTGGGAAAAGCGGGCTGGAAGGGCAGGGGGTCGGAACCGCCAAAACCAAAGCCGGCCGAGATGCTGATGCCGCCACCACAGGCGCTGAGCAGGGCCAGCCCCAAGGCCGCGGCCAGGTGTCTGCAGGCCGTCCGGCCCAAGCTGGGGGATGTCATGTGGCCATGCTAACGCAAGGCCATGTCAGGCGCTGGCCCACCCTGACCGCAGGGGCCAGGGTGGGGGCTGGATCAGGCCGCGGGGGCGACGTTGCGCAGCTTGATGTGCAGTTCGCGCAGCTGCTTCTCGTCGACCGGGCTGGGGGCCTGGGTCAGCAGGCACTGGGCGCGCTGGGTCTTGGGGAAGGCGATCACGTCGCGGATGGATTCGGCGCCGGTCATCATGGTGACGATGCGGTCCAGGCCGAAAGCCAGGCCACCGTGCGGCGGCGCGCCGTACTGCAGCGCGTCGAGCAGGAAGCCGAACTTCTCCTGCGCTTCTTCGGCACCGATGTTGAGCGCGGTGAAGACCTTGCTCTGCACGTCGGCGCGGTGAATGCGCACCGAACCACCGCCCAGTTCCCAGCCGTTGAGCACCAGGTCATAGGCCTTGGCGATGCACTTGCCCGGGTCGGTGGCCAGCCAGTCTTCGTGGCCGTCCTTGGGTGCGGTGAAGGGGTGGTGCATGGCGCTCCAGCGCTTGCCTTCCTCGTCGTACTCGAACATCGGGAAATCGACCACCCACAGCGGCATCCAAGTGCCCTGAACCAGGCCGCGGGCCTTGCCGAACTCGCTGTGGCCGATCTTGATGCGCAGGTTGCCGATGGCGTCGTTGACGACCTTGGCCTTGTCGGCTCCAAAGAAAATCAGGTCGCCGGCCTGGGCGCCGGTACGGGCCAGGATTTCGGTGAGTGCGGCGTCGTGGATGTTCTTGACGATGGGGCTTTGCAGGCCGTCGCGATTCAGCGTGGCGCCGACCTCGTTGACCTTGATGTAGGCCAGGCCCTTGGCGCCGTAGATCTTGACGAACTCGGTGTAGGCGTCGATCTCGCTACGCGCCATTTCGGCGCCGCCCGGCACCCGCAGGCCCACCACCCGGCCACCGACCATGTTGGCCGCGCCGCTGAAGACCTTGAAGTCCACGTCCTTCATCACGTCGGTGAGCTCGGTGAACGCCATCTGCACCCGCAGGTCGGGCTTATCGGAGCCGTACAGGCGCATGGCGTCGGCGTACTGCATCACGGGCAGTTGGCCCAGATCCACGCCCAGCACGTTCTGGAAGGTGGTGCGCAGCAGCTCCTCGAACATCGTGCGGATGTCCTGCTCGGTCATGAACGAGGTTTCAATGTCGATCTGCGTGAACTCGGGCTGGCGGTCGGCGCGCAGGTCTTCGTCACGGAAACACTTGGTGATCTGGTAGTAGCGGTCAAAGCCGGCCACCATCAGCAGCTGCTTGAACAGCTGGGGGCTCTGCGGCAGCGCGAAGAACATGCCGTCGTGCACGCGGCTGGGCACCAGGTAGTCGCGCGCGCCCTCGGGCGTGCTCTTGGTGAGCATGGGGGTTTCGATGTCGACGAAGCCGTTGGCGTCGAGGAATTTGCGCACTTCCATGGCCACGCGGTAGCGCAGCATCAGGTTGTTCTGCATGTAGGGGCGGCGCAGGTCCAGCACGCGGTGCGTCAAGCGGGTGGTCTCAGACAGGTTGTCGTCGTCGAGCTGGAAAGGCGGTGTGACCGAGGCGTTCAGCACCGTCAGTTCGTGGCACAGCACCTCGATCTGGCCGCTTTTCAGCTTGTCGTTGGTGGTGCCGGCCGGGCGGGCCCGCACCAGGCCCTTGACCTGCACGCAGAACTCGTTCCGCACCTCTTCGGCCACCTTGAACTGCTCGGTGCGGTCGGGGTCACAGACCACCTGCACATAACCTTCACGGTCGCGCAGGTCGATGAAGATCACGCCGCCGTGGTCACGCCGGCGGTTGACCCAGCCGCACAAGGTCACGGTCTGGCCCAGATGGGCTTCGGTCACCAGACCGCAGTAAGTGGAACGCATCGAAGACATAGGACAGACTCAGCTTTCAGCACCCGGGGTGCGTTGACGAACGGGGTTCGGTGGACGGGGACGGATGGGCCACACCGTTGGGCACCACCACACCCATGGAGATGATGTATTTGAGCGCCTCGTCGACGCTCATGTCGAGTTCCACCACCTCGTTTTTGGGCAACATCAGGAAGAAGCCCGAGGTGGGATTGGGCGTGGTCGGCACATAGACGCTGACATGTTCGCTGGGCAGGTGGGCGGCCACCTCGCCGCCGGGTGCACCGGTCAGAAAGCCGATGGTCCAGCTGCCCTGGCGCGGGTACTGCACCAACAAGGCCTTGCGGAAGGCGTTGCCGTTGCTGGAGAACAGCGTGTCCGAGACCTGCTTGACGCTGGAATAAATGGACCGGACGATGGGAATCTGCTGCAGCAGCCGGTCGGACTGGCGCAGCGCCCAGCGGCCGGCGATGTTGGCCGCGAACATGCCGGTGAGGAAAATCACGCCCAGCACCAGCACGATGCCCAGGCCGGGGATGTTGCGGAAATTGGCCAGTGCCGGCCGCAGAGCCTCGGGCATGACGGCGATCAACGCGGCCATGACCGAGCCAAACACCCCATCGAGCGCGCCCAGGCCCCAGGTGATCACCCAGATGGTGATGGCCAGCGGCGCCCAGACCAGCAGGCCGGTGAGGAAGTATTTGCGCATGGGGCCTTAAAGGGAAATCAGGTGGTGCCGGAGGGCTTGCTGCCGCTGTCCGACGAAGGCGCGGCCGGTGTGGCCGCCGGCTTGGCGGCCTCGGCGGCCGGTGCTGCGGTGGCGCCGGCCGGCTTGGTCTCGCCGCCGGCCGACGGGGTGCCGCCGCGGAAATCGGTCACATACCAGCCCGAGCCTTTGAGCTGGAAGCCGGCAGCGGTGAGTTGTTTGCGGAAACTGGGCGCGTGGCAGGCCGGGCAATCGGTGAGCGGCGCGTCAGCCATTTTTTGCAGAACGTCCTTGGTGTGCCCGCAGGACTCGCATTTGTAAGCGTAGATAGGCATGGCAGTGGGGCAGGTGGCAACGCAAAACCTTCAATTATAGAGAGGCGGCGTTTGCCCCTCGCCGGGGCCGGCCGGGATCAGGCCAGCCCGGCCACCTTGCGGTGCGCCACATGGGCGTTGGCGATGAACTGCGGCGCCAGTGAGCCGGCCAGCATGCCCAGCAGGCCGGCCAGCACGCCGGCCAGCTGGGCCGGAAAAGCCGCGCCCAGCGGGCTGGCCAGAAACACCAGCCAGGCCGCGATGCCCAGCCCAATGGACGCCAGCGCGCCCTGGGTGGTGGCGCGCGGCCAGTACAGGCCAGCCAGCAGCGGCACGAAAGCCCCCACCAGCGTGACCTGGTAGGCGCCCGACACCAGCTCGTAAATCGGCGTGCCCTGGCTGGCAATGGCATAGACCAGCACCAGCGCGGCGAACACCAGCACCGTCAGCCGCATGGTGCGCAGCTGCTCGCGGTCGTTGATCTTGGGTTTGAACTGCCGCCAGATGTTTTCCACAAAGGTCACGCTGGGGGCCAGCAAGGTGGCCGAGGCGGCCGACTTGATGGCCGACAGCAGCGCGCCAAAAAACAGCACCTGCATGATGAAGGGCATCTTCTCCAGCACCAGCACCGGCAGGATTTTCTGCGGGTCGTCCTTCAGCAGCTGGGCGGTCTGCTCCGGCATGATGACCAGCGCGCTGGCCACCAGGAACATGGGCACAAAGGCGAACAGGATGTAGCAGATGCCGCCGATCACCGGGCCGTGGGTGGCGGCCTTCAGGCTGTTGGCCGACATCACCCGCTGGAACACGTCCTGCTGCGGGATGGAGCCGAACATGATGGTGATGGCCGCGGCAAAAAAGAACAGGACGTCCTTGAAGCTGGGCTCGGGCCAGAACTTGAACAGGTCTTTGCTGGTGGCCAGCGCCAGCACCTTGTCAGAGCCGCCGGCCAGGTCGGCGGCGAACCAGGCGATCACGCTCAGGCCCACCACCAGGATGATCATCTGGAAAAAGTCGGTGATGGCCACCGACCACATGCCACCGAACATGGTGTAGGCCAGGATGGACAGCACGCCAATCACCATGCCCACCGGGATGCTGATGTAGCCGCCCGACAGCACGTTGAACACCAGGCCCAGCGCGGTGACCTGGGCCGACACCCAGCCCAGATAGCTCAGCATGATGATCAGCGAACAGATGATTTCCACCGCACGGCCGTAGCGTTCGCGGTAGTAGTCGCTGATGGTCAGCAGCGTCAGCCGGTAGAGCTTGCCGGCGAAGAACAGGCCGACCAGGATCAAACAGCTGCCGGCGCCGAACGGGTCTTCCACCACGCCGTGCAGGCCGTTCTCGATGAATTTGGCCGGGATGCCCAGCACGGTTTCCGAACCGAACCAGGTGGCAAAGGTGGTGGTGACGATCATGGCCATCGGCAAATGCCGGCCGGCGATGGCGAAATCGGCGGTGTTCTTGACCCGCCGCCCGGCGTACAGGCCGACGGCAATGGTCACCAACAAGTAGACGACGACGAGGGTCAACAGCACGGCACGCTCCCAAATGAGACCCGGATTATCGACAAATCCGCCGGCGCTGGCCTCAGCGCAGCGTGAAGCGGAACACCAGGTTCATCACCACCAGGCCCAGCACAAAGCCCATGCCGCCATAGACCAGGCTTTGCAGCAGCCGGTTGGTGCGGCGCTGCTCCAACAGCAGCGCCCGCAGCGCCTCGCGCTCGCCGCTTTGCGACTGCGACAAAAACTGGTGCACCAGGCGCGGCAGCTCGGGCAGCAGCTGGGCGTAGCGCGGCGCCTCGGCCTTGAGCTGCTCCAGCAGGCGCTGCGGACCCACCTGGTCCTGCATCCACTTTTCCAGAAAGGGCTTGGCGGTGCTCCACAAATCCAGTTCGGGGTCGAGCTGGCGGCCCAGGCCTTCGATGTTGAGCAGGGTTTTCTGCAGCAGCACCAGCTGGGGCTGGATTTCCACCTGGAAACGGCGCGAGGTCTGGAACAGCCGCATCAACACCATGCCCAGCGAGATTTCCTTCAGCGGCCGGTCGAAGTAGGGCTCGCAGACTGCGCGGATGGCCGCCTCCAGCTCGTCGACCCGGGTGCCGGCCGGCACCCAGCCGCTCTCGATGTGCAGCTCGGCCACGCGCTTGTAGTCGCGGCGGAAAAAGGCGATGAAGTTCTGCGCCAGGTAGTCCTTGTCGACCTCGGTCAGCGTGCCGACGATGCCGAAGTCCAGCGAGATGTAGCGGCCGAAGGTGGCCGGGTCCAGGCTGACCTGGATGTTGCCCGGGTGCATGTCGGCGTGGAAAAAGCCGTCGCGGAAGACCTGGGTGAAAAACAGCGTCACGCCGTCACGGGCCAGCTTGGGGATGTCGACCCCGGCGTCGCGCAGCCGTTCCAGCTGGCTGATGGGCACGCCGTGCATGCGCTCCATCACCATCACCTCGGGATGGCACCAGTCCCACAGGATTTCCGGGATCAGCACCAGGTCCAGCCCGGCCATGTTGCGGCGCAGCTGGGCGGCGCTGGCGGCCTCACGCACCAGGTCCAGCTCGTCGTGCAGGTATTTGTCGAACTCGGCCACCACCTCGCGCGGCTTGAGCCGCTTGCCGTCGGCGCTGAGCCATTCCACCCAGCCGGCCATCTGGTGCATCAGCGCCAGGTCCTTGTCGATCGCCGGCAGCATGCCCGGCCGCAGCACCTTGACCGCCACCTCGCGCAGCCGCCCGCTGCGGTCGACCAGCGTGGCGAAGTGCACCTGGGCGATGGAGGCGCTGGCCACCGGCTCGGCCTCGAAGCTGGCAAACACCTCGCCCACCGGGCGGCGGAAAGCCCGCTCCACCGTGGCAATGGCCACCGCCGATGGAAACGGCGGCACCCGGTCCTGCAACTTGGCCAGCTCGTCGGCGATGTCGGCCGGCAGCAGGTCACGCCGGGTCGACAGCACCTGGCCGAATTTCACAAAGATCGGGCCCAGCTGTTCCAGCGCCTCGCGCAGCCGCTGGCCACGCGGCGCGTCGAGCTTGCGCCCCAGCGAGACGATGCGGGCCAGACCGTGCAGGCCGCGGTGCTGGAAGCTGGTCAGCAGCAGCTCGTCCAGGCCGTGCCGCAACACGATCCAGACGATCGCCACGCCGCGGAAGAAGCGGCTGAACCAGCCGGCCCGGCCGCCCATCACGCGGCGGGCTTTCCACCGGCTGCGGGGCCGCGGGCAATGAAGTCACGCAGTCCGGAGGCCAGGCGTCGCCCGGCCTCGGCCAGGGTGTGGGCCGGGGCGTCACCGATCAGCCGCGACAGGTCTTCTTCCAGGTCCCAGCGCACATGGTCGACCAGCCAGCCCACCTCGGCCGCCAGCTGCACATCGCCCTCGATGTTGATGGGCGGCTTGTCACCGCGCAGAGCGGCCTGGGCCAGCGCAGCGGGCGAGGTTTCGGTGACGCTGAGCGTCAGGTCGGGCGCGCGGCCGCCTTCGGCCACCCGGTCGAGCAGGCCGGCCGGCGTGGCCTGGAACTGCAGCGACAGCGTGCGCCACTGCACCCGCACCGTGCTGCCCTTGACCCGGGCCAGCCGGGCCTGGGCCTGGGGCTCCTGCATCAGCACATGGTTGAGCAACAGCACCAGCCGGTGCTGGGCCTCGTCGACCGCCCAGGCGGGTGGCTGAAAGCTGGACGACAGGCGGTCGAACAGACCGTCCAGAAAAGAGAGGGTGGGCCTTGGGGTCATGGACGCGATTATCCGGTGGAATCCGTCACGGTTCGGGCACAAAAAAGGCCGGCGGGGCATTGCCCGACCGGCCCGCGGAGAAGGCCCTGGCCCGGTGCGGGCCGGGCCATCCACCTCATTGCAGCGCTTGCAAACCAGCGACCAGCCAGCCGCTGGAACCGTCTTTGGGCTTGGTCATGTTCCAGACCTCGCGGAAGGGGCTGGGGCCGGCCGAGGGCTCCTCGCGGATCATGCCAGAGAACTCCACGCTGGCCATGTAGGCCGCACCCAGGTCCTCGATGCCCAGCAGCTGGGCGTTGAGCATGACCACGTCGGTCTGGTTGTGGCTGCCACCGGTGTGTTGTTCACGGTCGGCCAGCTGCTGGCGAATCTCGCCCACCATCTCGTCGGTCATCATCGCCCGCAGCGCGGCGATGTCGGCCTTGTCCCAGGCGTTCTGCAGGGTGATGAAATTGGCCTTGGCCTGGTTCAGGAAGCCGTCCTGGTCGAAGCCGCTGGGCACACCCCAGCTTTGCGCGCCGGCCAGGGCCGAGCCGATCACCACGCCGCTGCCGCTGGCGCCACTGCCCTCGGACCGCGACATGTCAAAGGCCATGCTGGCCCGCTCCCAGGGCCGGGCCGAGGCGTCGTTGCCGACGTTCTCGGGCTTGTACAGGCCGGGCGCATGGGCATTGCCAGCGCCCTCGAAGGCGAACGGGCTGCGGGCGGCCGCGGCCTGGCGGCGCGAGCGCATCACCATGCCCACCACCGCCATGCCCACCATCACCAACAGGCCGATCAGCAGGAACTGGCCGAAGGCTTCACCCAGGCCCAGCGAGCTGGCCAGCCAGGCCAGGCCGAGGCCGGCCGCCAGACCGCCCAGCATCGCGCCCCAGGGGCGCTTGGGGGCCGCGGCCGCTGGTGCGGCGGCAGGCGTGGCCGGCTTGGCCGCGGTTGCACCCTGGGTGGGCGCAGTGGGCGCGGCCGGTGGGGTGCTTTGGCGCTGCGTCACGTTGCTCGACTGTTTGCCCAGCGAGCCGCCGCCGCCCAGGCGCCGGGCCGCTTCGGCCTCCATGCCGGTGGCCACCAAGGCCAAGGCGAGTATCACGGTCCACAGTTTCATCATGTCTCCTCGTCGCTGTCAGGCGTTGCTTGTTCTGTTCAGTGTCCCACAGGCCTTCAGCATTTGATGCCCACGTGCAGGGCCACCACACCCGCCGCAAGGTTGTGGTAGTCCACATGGCCGAAGCCGGCGCCCTGCATCAGGGCTTTGAGCGCCTGCTGGTCGGGGTGCATGCGGATGGACTCGGCCAGGTAGCGGTAGCTGGCGTCGTCGCCGGCCACCAGCTTGCCCAGCCGCGGCAGCACGCTGAACGAGTACCAGTCGTAGGCCTTTTCCAGCGGCTTGGCGACCTTGGAAAACTCCAGCACCAGCAGCTTGCCACCCGGCTTGAGCACGCGGTTCATCTCGGCCAGCGCCACGTCCTTGTGGGTCATGTTGCGCAGGCCGAAGGCCACGCTGACCAGGTCGAAATGGTTGCTGGGGAAAGGCAGCTTCTCGGCATCGCATACCAGTGTGGGCAGCGACAGGCCGGCGTCGAGCAGACGGTCGCGGCCGGTGCGCAGCATGGCCTCGTTGATGTCGGTGTGAACCACCCGGCCGCTGGGGCCGACCTTGGCGGCAAAAGCCTGCGACAAATCGCCGGTGCCGCCGGCAATGTCCAGCACCTGGGCCCCTTCCTGCAAATTGGCCACCATCACCGTGTAGGCCTTCCAGGCCCGGTGCAGGCCGGCCGACATCAGGTCGTTCATCAGGTCGTATTTGGAGGCGACCGAGTCGAACACACCGCGCACGCGGCGGGCCTTTTCGCGCTCGTCGACCGACTCGAAACCGAAGTGGGTGGTGCTCATGGCGTCATCCTAGGGGGGAAACCGGGCCGGCGTCCAGAAGGCGCACCCGCAGCCCGGGAATGGTGCAGTTGAGAGAAATGCAGAGCGGCCTGGCGTCAGGCCGGCGGGGCCGGCCGTCGGAACAGCCGGGCGCCGGTTCAGTGGCTGCCGCAGGCGTGGCCACCGGCCACCGGCATGGCGTCGTCACGCGAGCGACCGGCGGCCACCAGCCGGGCCTCGTAGTCGGCCCACAGCTGGTCTTGCTGGGCACCCAGAAAGTACAGCAGGTCCCAGGAGAAGATGCCGGTGTCGTGGCCATCGGAAAAGGTCGGCTGCACCGCGTAATTGCCCACCGGCGCCAGCGCGGTGATGCCCACCTGGCGCTTGCCGGTCTGCAAGACCTCCTGGCCCGGCCCGTGGCCCTGGACCTCGGCCGAGGGCGAGTAGATGCGCATCAGCTCGAACGGGATGCGGAAGGTCTTGCCGTCGGAGAAGGCAACTTCCAGCACCTTGGAGACGCTGTGCACGGTGATGTCTTGGGGCGTGGGCGCCCCGGCTTGCAAGCCGGCCATGGGATTTTTCCTGCGCACGCGGCGCGGTCAACACAAAAGGGGAATTATCGGTCCATCGTAGCCAGCGCGGCGGCCATGGTCGCGTCCAACGCCGGCAGACGCTGGCGCAGCGCCTGCAGCCGGCCCTCGTCGGCCGGCCGGCGGGCGGGCGCCCAGACCGGGTCAGGGAAATGTGTGTCGTCGGCAAACCGGGCAACCACATGCCAGTGCAGGTGTGGCACCATATTGCCGAGTGCGGCAAGGTTGATTTTGGTGGGCTGCAATTGCGTGCGAAGCACTTGCTCCACCTGGGCTACCACTGCCATGCATTCGGTGCGGTCAGCGGACGACAGGTCGGAGAACTCGGCCACATGGGTGTTCCAGACCACCCGGTAGAAGGCGGGGAAATTCGCCTCTTCGGCCCGGATCACCCGCCAGCGTTCGGCCCGGTGGACCAGCACGCCGCCATCGGCCTCACACAGCGGGCAAGCCATGACTCAGACCAGCACGCGTTCAATGCCGCCGTTGTTGGCCGACGCGATGTAGGCCGGCATCCACTCGGCGCCGAGGATCTGGTTGGCCATCTCGACCACGATGTAGTCGGCTTCCAGCAGGCCGTTGTTCAGGTCGTTGCCGTAGCGCGTCAGGCCCTGCAAACAGCTGGGGCAGCTGGTGAGAATCTTGATGTTGTCGTTGGCGCCCACCGAACCGCTGGCGCGCAGCGCGGCCTCGTCTTTCTTCAGCTCTTCTTCCTTGCGGAAACGCACCTGGGTGGAGATGTCGGGCCGGGTCACGCCCAGCGTGCCGCTCTCGCCGCAGCAACGGTCGGATTTCTTCACGTTGTCGCCCACCAGCGCCTTGACCGTCTTCATCGGGTCTTGCAGCTTCATCGGTGTGTGGCAGGGGTCGTGGTAGAGGTAGCCGCCCTGCCCCGCCGGCAAGGTGATGCCTTTTTCGAGCAGGAACTCGTGGATGTCGATGATGCGGCAGCCGGGGAAGATCTTGTCGAACTCGTAGCCCTGCAGCTGGTCGTAGCAGGTGCCGCAGCTCACCACCACCGTCTTGATGTCCAGGTAGTTCAGCGTGTTGGCCACGCGGTGGAACAGCACCCGGTTGTCGGTGATGATTTTCTCGGCCTTGTCGAACTGGCCCGAGCCCTTTTGTGGGTAGCCGCAGCACAAGTAGCCCGGAGGCAGCACGGTTTGCACCCCGGCATGCCACAGCATGGCCTGGGTGGCCAAACCCACTTGCGAGAACAAGCGCTCCGAACCACAGCCCGGGAAATAGAACACCGCTTCCGACTCGGTCGTGGTGGCCTGCGGGTTGCGGATGATGGGCACGTAGTCGGCGTTCTCGATGTCGAGCAAGGCACGCGCGGTTTTCTTGGGCAGGCCACCCGGCATCTTCTTGTTGATGAAGTGGATCACCTGCTCTTTGATGGGCGCGGCGCCCAACGTGGCCGGTGGTTTAGCGGTCTGCTTCTTGGCGAAGGTACGCAGCAGGTCGTTGGCGAAACGCTGGGCCTTGAAGCCCACGTCCACCATGGCCGAGCGCATGAACTTGATGGTCTCGGGGTTGGTGGCGTTGAGGAAGAACATGGCCGCGGCGTTGCCGGGACGGAAGCTCTTCTGCCCCATCTTGCGCAGCAGGTTGCGCATGTTCATCGACACGTCGCCGAAGTCAATGTCCACCGGGCAAGGGCTCAAACACTTGTGGCACACGGTGCAATGGTCGGCCACGTCCTCGAACTCTTCCCAGTGCTTGACGCTGATGCCGCGCCGCGTTTGTTCCTCGTACAAAAAGGCTTCCACCAGCAGCGAGGTGGCCAGGATCTTGTTGCGCGGGCTGTAGAGCAAATTGGCGCGCGGCACATGGGTGGAGCAGACCGGCTTGCACTTGCCGCAGCGCAGGCAGTCTTTCACCGAATCGGCGATGGCGCCGATGTCGCTCTGCTGCATGATCAGCGACTCGTGGCCCATCAGCCCGAAGCTGGGCGTGTAGGCGTTGGTCAGGTCCGCCATCAGCGTCGGGCCAGCGCCGTTGGGGGCGCGCAGCAGCTTGCCCTTGTTGAAGCGGCCCTCGGGGTCGACGCGGCGCTTGTAGTCGGTGAAGGGCTGCAGCTCGGCGTCGCTCAAGAATTCCAGCTTGGTGATGCCGATGCCATGTTCGCCGGAAATCACGCCGTCCAGGCTGCGGGCCAGCGCCATGATGCGTTTGACCGCGCCATGGGCACGCTGCAGCATCTCGTAGTCGTCGCTGTTGACCGGCAAATTGGTGTGCACATTGCCGTCGCCGGCGTGCATGTGCAAGGCCGCCCAGACCCGGCCCTTGAGCACCCGCTGGTGGATGGCGTTGCATTCGTCCAGCAGCGGCTTGAAGGCCGCGCCGGTGAAGATGGCCTGCAGCGGCGCCCGCAGCTGGGTTTTCCAGCTGGCACGCAGCCGGTGGTCTTGCAGCTGCGAAAACAGCGGCTCCACCTGGTCCAGCCAGCCCTGCCACAGCGTACGCACCCCGCGCACCAGGTCCACCGCCTGGGCCACGCGCTCCTCCAGCAATTCGGCCGAGGGGATGTCACCGGCTTCGTCAGGCTTGCCCAACGGCAGGTTGCCCTGAGTGAACAGCGCTTCCAGCGCGTCGCACAGCGCGATCTTGTTCTGCAGGCTGAGCTCGATGTTGATGCGCTCGATGCCGTCGGTGTACTCGGCCATGCGCGGCAGCGGAATCACCACGTCTTCGTTGATCTTGAAGGCGTTGGTGTGTTTGGAAATGGCCGCGGTCTTCTTGCGGTCCAGCCAGAATTTCTTGCGCGCCTCGGGGCTGATGGCCACAAAACCTTCGCCGCTGCGCGAGTTGGCAATCCGCACCACCTCGCTGGTGGCGCGGGCCACGGCGTCGGCGTCGTCGCCGGCGATGTCGCCAAACAACACCATCTTGGGCAGGCCCGAGGTGGCGCCGGCCGCCATGGCGCGCTTGGACTTGGTGGCATAACCCACCGCCTTCAGGTAACGGTCGTCCAGGTGCTCCAGGCCGGCCAGCAGCGTGCCCGAGCGTTTTTGCTCGGCGAACATGAAGTCCTTGATTTCCACAATGCTGGGCACGGCGTCGCGGGCGTTGCCGAAGAACTCCAGGCACACGGTACGGGTGTGGGCCGGCATGCGGTGCACCACCCAGCGGGCGCTGGTGATCAGGCCGTCACAGCCCTCTTTCTGTATGCCGGGCAGGCCGCTGAGGAATTTGTCGGTGACGTCCTTGCCCAGGCCTTCCTTGCGGAACAGCTTGCCGGGAATGGCCAGGGTCTGCACCGGGTTGCCGTGGCGCAGCGGGGTTTTGCCGTCGGCCTCGAAATAACGCAGCTCGAAGGTGGCGACCTCGGCGTCGTGGATCTTGCCGAGGTTGTGGTCCATGCGCACCACCTCCAGCCATTTGGCGTCGGGCGTGACCATGCGCCAGCTGGCCAGGTTGTCGAGCGCCGTGCCCCACAGCACGGCCTTTTTACCGCCGGCGTTCATCGCGATGTTGCCGCCGATGCAGGAGGCCTCGGCCGAGGTCGGGTCGACCGCGAACACATGGTCGCCTCGGTCGGCCGCGTCCGACACCCGTTGTGTCACCACGCCGGCCTCGGTCCAGACCGTGGCCACCGGTTTGTCGTGGCCGGGCAGCGTGACCCATTCCAGCTCGGTCATGGCCTCGAGCTTTTCGGTGTTGATGACCGCGCTCTTCCACGTGAGCGGCACGGCGCCGCCGGTGTAGCCGGTGCCGCCGCCACGCGGGATGATGGTCAGGCCCAGTTCGATGCAGCCCTTGACCAACCCGGCCATCTCGGCCTCGGTGTCGGGGGTCAGCACCACAAAGGGGTACTCGACGCGCCAGTCGGTGGCGTCGGTCACGTGGCTGACGCGGCTCAGGCCGTCGAACTTGATGTTGTCCTTGGCGGTGCACTTGCCCAGGGCCCGCTGGGCCTGGCGACGCAGCGCGGCGACCTCGGTGAACATGGCGTCGAACGCGGCCACGGCCTGGCGGGCCGCCACCAGCAACTGGCCCACGGTGGCGTCGCGTTCGCGGTCGATATCGGGGGTGCGGCGCTTTTCCACCTCACCCAGGCGGTGCAGCAGTGCGTCGACCAGCTGGCGGCGGCGTTTGGGGTTGTCGAGCAGGTCGTCCTGCAGGTAGGGGTTGCGCTGCACCACCCAGATGTCGCCCAGTACCTCGTACAGCATGCGGGCCGAGCGGCCGGTGCGGCGTTCGTCGCGCAACTGGTCCAGCGCGTCCCAGGCCGACGCGCCCAGCAAGCGGATCACGATCTCCCGGTCGGAGAACGAGGTGTAGTTGTAGGGGATCTCGCGCAGCCGCGGCTGCTCATGGGCCGCGGCCAGCAACTGGTTCAGGGGGGTGGGAGCGTTCATCTTGTGTGGTGGGCCAGCCGCCAGGGGACGCTGGGGCCCAAGTTTACCGCGCTGCAACAACCCCGGCGCGGGTCGGACATCGGGCTGTCAGCGGCGCCAGCCGCCGGAGACGGCCCACTGGCTGAGCGCGGTGGCGCCCACCAGCAGGCCATAAGTGGCCATCTGACCGTCCCGGCCGAACCAGACCAGCCCGGCCACCAGCGCGGCACAGCCGGTCGCCGAGGTCAGTCCCCACTGGGCCCAGCGGCCCAAGGCGCCCTTCTTCGGTGCGCCCAGCAGCGGCGACAGCGCCACCATGGCGCCGGCCACACACAGTGCTGGCAGCACAAAGTTGAGCAGGTGGTTGGTCAGGTCCAGCGGTCCCATGGGTCAGATTGGGGGGTGGTCAGGGGGTGGCGGGGCGTTGAAACAAAGGGTTTTCACCCAGCTTGTGCGAAATATCAGACACGGGCAAGCGTCAAATTTTATAATCACCCCATGGCAGTCTGGGCCCTCGGCATCAACCACACCACCGCGCCGCTGGATTTGCGTGCGCGGTTCAGCTACGCCGTGGACCAGATCGCGCCGACTTTGCACGGGCTGCGCGCTTCGCTGCAGTCACCGCTGGCCCGGCCCGAGGCGGCCATTCTGTCCACCTGCAACCGCACCGAAATCTACGGCGCTGGCGAGCCGCCCGACATGGAGCAGGCGCTGCATTGGTTGGCCCACAGCGGCGGCGTGCCGCACCACCTGCTGCGCTCCCACAGCTACCGGCTGGAGAACGACTACGCGGCCCGCCACGTGTTCCGTGTCGCCAGCGGGCTGGACTCCATGGTGCTGGGCGAGCCCCAGATCCTGGGCCAGATGAAGGACGCGGTGCGCGCCGCCGAAGAGGCCGGCGCCCTGGGCACCACGCTGAACCAGCTGTTCCAGCGCTCTTTTGCGGTGGCCAAAGAGGTGCGCAGCTCCACCGAAATCGGCGCCCATTCCATCAGCATGGCCGCGGCCGCGGTGCGGCTGGCCAGCCAGCTGTTTGAAGACCTGGGCAAGATCCGCATCCTGTTTGTCGGCGCCGGCGAAATGATCGAGCTGGCCGCCACCCACTTCGCCGCCAAGAGCCCGAAATCGATGGCCATTGCCAACCGCACGCTGGAACGCGGCGACCGGCTGGCCGCCCGTTTTGGCGCCACGGTGATGCCACTGGCCGACGTGCCCAAGCGGCTGCACGAATTCGACGCGGTGGTCAGCTGCACCGCCAGCACCCTGCCCATCATTGGCCTGGGCGCGGTGGAGCGGGCCATCAAGGCGCGCAAACACCGGCCCATGTTCATGGTCGACCTGGCTGTGCCACGCGACATCGAGGCCGAGGTCCAGTCGCTGGAAGACGTTTACCTCTACACGGTAGACGACCTGGCCACGGTGGTGCAGTCGGGCAAGGACAACCGGCAGGCCGCGGTGGCCCAGGCCGAGGTCATCATCGACGCCGGTGTGCAGAGCTTCATGCACTGGCTGGACCAGCGCCAGGCCGTGCCGCTGATCCAGCAACTTCACGCCCAGACCGACGAATGGCGACAGGCCGAGCTGGCCCGGGCCCGCAAGCTGCTGGCCAAGGGCGAGGACGTGGACGCGGTGCTGGAAGCCTTGTCGCGCGGCCTGACTCAGAAAATGCTGCACGGCGCCATGGCCGAACTGAACGCCGCCGACAGCGAGGCGCGGGCGCAAACCGCCCAGACCATCTCCCGCCTTTTTCTGCGCAAAGAGCGTTAGCGGCGCGCCGGTGTGGGCGCTGGCCCACCCCGCCGCCGCGCCCACCGGGCGCCCTGCCCTTCGGGCTCTCCCGCTTTGCCCCGCATGAAACCCTTTCTCCGCCACCAACTGGAACGCTACGCCACCCGCCTGACCGAGCTCGACTTTCTGCTGTCGCGCGAGGACATCATGGCCGACATGGACCAGTACCGGCGGCTGGCCCGCGAACACACCGAGGTGGGCGTGATCGCTGGCCGCTACGCCCGCCACCGCCAGTGCGAGGCCGACCGCGCCGCCGCCCAGGAATGGCTGGCCGACCCGGAGATGGCCGAGATGGCGGGTGACGAGATCGCCAGTGCCGACGCCGAGTTGCTGAAGCTGGAAGCCGAGCTGCAGCGCCTGCTGCTGCCCAAAGACCCGGACGACGCCCGCCCCGCCTTTGTGGAAATCCGCGCCGGCACCGGCGGCGACGAATCGGCGCTGTTCGCCGGCGACCTGACCCGCATGTACACCCGTTACGCGGCCAACGTCGGCTGGCGGGTCGAGGTGGTCAGCGAGAACCCGTCGGAGCTGGGCGGCTACAAGGAAATCGTGCTGCGCATCGACGGTGACCATGTGTACGGCGCCCTGCAGTTCGAGTCTGGCGGCCACCGCGTGCAGCGGGTGCCGGCCACCGAAACCCAGGGCCGCATCCACACCAGCGCCTGCACCGTGGCGGTAATGCCCGAGCCCGACGAGGCCGAGGTCATCAAACTCAACCCGGCCGATCTGCGCATCGACACCTTCCGTGCCAGCGGCGCCGGCGGCCAGCACATCAACAAGACCGATTCGGCGGTGCGGGTGGTGCATTTGCCCACCGGCATCGTCGCCGAATGCCAGGACGGCCGCAGCCAGCACAGCAACAAGGCCAAGGCCTTGCAGGTGCTGCAGGCCCGCATCCAAGAAAAGGAACGCAGCGAGCGCGCCGCCAAGGAGGCCGCGTTGCGCAAGGGCCTGATCGGCAGCGGCGACCGCAGCGACCGCATCCGCACCTACAACTTCCCACAGGGCCGGCTCACCGACCACCGCATCAACCTGACGCTGTACAAGCTGCTGGCGGTGATGGAAGGCGACCTGGGCGATGTGCTGGAGGCCTTGCGGGCGGCGCGCGAGGCCGAGCAGTTGGAAGCGCTGGAACTGGGCTCGGTGGTGTGACCGTGGCCGGCCTTTCGATGACGCTGACCGACGCCCTGGCCTGGGGCCAGGCCCAGGGCCTGGACCGGCTCGACGCCCAGATGCTGCTGCTGTGGGTGCTGGGCCGGCCCACCGCCGACCGTGCCTGGCTGCTGACCCACGACCGCGACCCGCTGGACGCCACCGCCCAGGCCCACTTTCAGGCCCTGGTGGCACGCCGTGCCGACAGCGAGCCGGTGGCCTACCTGGTGGGCGAGAAAGAGTTCCACGGCCTGGCGCTGCGGGTGGACGCCCGCGTGCTGGTGCCCCGGCCCGACACCGAAACCCTGGTGGACTGGGCGCTGGCGCTGCTGCGCGAGCAAGCCGCCCCCCGCATCCTGGACCTGGGTACTGGCAGCGGCGCGGTGGCGCTGGCGCTGCAACAGGCCCGGCCCGATGCGTTTGTGATGGCGCTGGACGCCAGTGCAGACGCGCTGGCGGTGGCCCAGGCCAACGCCGCCCGGCTGGGGCTGCCAGTGGTTTTTGCGCCGGGCAACTGGCTGCAGGACCTCGCCGCCGCGCCCTTTGACGCCATCGTTTCCAACCCGCCCTACATCGCCGAGGGCGACCCCCACCTGGCCGCGCTGCACCATGAGCCGCGCCAGGCGCTGACCGCCGGTGCCGACGGACTGGACGATTTGCGCCGCATCGTGCAGCAGGCGCCCCCCCACCTGAAACCCGGCGGCTGGCTGCTGCTGGAGCATGGCCACGACCAGTCGGCCGCGGTCCAGGGCCTGCTGCGGGCCGCGCGCTTCGAGGCGGTGGCCAGCCAGCCCGACCTGGCCGGCGTGGCGCGCTGCAGCGGCGGACGAACGGCCACTGCGAATGGCCACGACGTCAGCGCTGCCGGTCGGACAGTGAAATAATCCCCCCATAGTTTTAGGAGTACGCCATGAGCGACGTGAACCAACGCATTGACCAGCTGGTCAAATCCAACGACCTGGTGCTTTTCATGAAGGGCAGCGCCAGCTTCCCGATGTGCGGCTTTTCCGGCCGCGCCATCCAGATCCTGAAGGCCTGTGGTGTCGACCCGCGCACGGTGACCACCGTCAACGTGCTGGACGATGCCGAAATCCGCCAAGGCATCAAGGGCTACAGCAACTGGCCCACCATTCCCCAGCTCTACGTCAAAGGCGAGTTCGTCGGCGGCTCCGACATCATGATGGAGATGTACGAGTCGGGCGAATTGGTGCAATTGCTGGGCACCAACCCGGCCTGAGCGCCCCGCCCCCCCAAGCCGGGCTGCGTCCCGGCTTTTTTGTGCCTGCTCGCGGCGGGCTCTGGCAGCCGGCCGCGTCAAGTGCCGACAACAAAACCGCAAAACCCGCTCTGTTATGGCTTTGAAGCAGGCACGGCCCATGCTTGAATGAAAGCGTTGCATTCAGGAGTGGCCCATGACATCGCACAGCCTTGTTCCGCAATCGCACTTCAAACTGCCCATCGCCAAGGTGCGCAGCGTGTTCCACCCCGACGAGGTGGCCCGCAAGCTGGCCAAGCTGCCAGACCGGGAACACGAGCACCTGCGCAGCACCTACGAACGCATGCTGGAGCGCGGCCCCGAGCGCTTCCAGGTCAAGCCCTCGGGGGTGCCCGACATGAGCAGCCTGTACGGCGCCCTGCCCAACTTCACCGGCGTGCTGGACGACGTCAAGCGTCATGTGGCGCTGGCCCAGGACAGCCCCGACGGCATCGAAATCACCCCCATGCTGCTGCTGGGCGCGCCCGGCATCGGCAAAACCCATTTCGCGAAAAAGCTGGCCGAGCTGCTGGGCACCGGCATGAGCCTGGTGCCCATGAGCTCGATGACCGCTGGCTGGCTGCTGTCGGGCTCGTCCTCGCAATGGAAAGGTGCCAAGCCCGGCAAGGTGTTCGAGGCCCTGGTGGAAGGCCAGTACGCCAACCCGGTGATCGTCATCGACGAGATCGACAAGGCCGCCTATGAGGCCCAGTACGACCCGCTGGGCGCCCTCTACAGCCTGCTGGAGCACGACACCGCCCAGGCCTTCACCGACGAGTTTGCCGAGGTGGCCATCGACGCCAGCCAGGTGATCTGGATCACCACCGCCAACGACGCCCGCGGCATCCCCGAACCCATCCTGAACCGGATGAACGTGTTCGAGATTGACCCGCCGTCGCCAGAGGCGGCGCGGCAAATCGCCCGCAACCTCTACCTGGGCATACGCCAGGAGCACGGCTGGGGCTCGCGCTTCCACCCCGAGCCGACCGATGATCTGCTGGCGGCGCTGGCCGAACTGGCACCGCGCGAGATGCGGCGGGCGCTGATGACAGGCTTTGGCAACGCCCGGCTGGCCAGCCGCGACCACATCACCGCCGACGACCTGCCCAAGGCCTCGCAGCACCGCTTGAAAATGGGCTTCGTGCACTGAGCCGCGGCGGCGGCCAGCCGCTCACAGCTCCCCGCTGCGCAGGCCTTCGGTGGACGACTCGCTGGCCGGGCGGGCCATCGCGCCCAGCCGGCGCATCAGTGCCGGTGTCAGCTGCTCGCGTTGCTCGGGCGTCCATTGCAGGCCTTCCAGCAAGGCCTGGATCAGCACATGGTCGGGCGTGACCGTGCCGCCGCGGCGCGGCGCCGGAACCGGCGTGGTGCGGCTTTTGCCGGCTGCGCTGGGCACCACCTCCGCCCCCCCCGGTGGGACGCGCTGAGCGGCTGCCGCCGATGGCGGATTCTGGGCATACAGCGCGGTCAGCGGATCGGTCAGCGGGGCCGACAAGGGGTTGCTCTGGGGGTCGATTTCCGGCAGGCCGGCAAAGGGCTGGGGGGCGCTGACCGGCGTTTCCTCGGCCACCACCGCCGGTGCTGCCGGCACCTCCGGCGCGACCTCCTCCACCGGCCCCAGGCTGTCCAGAATCGAATCGGCGAACGAGGGCTCGCTCACGGCCACCGCCGGCACCTCGGACGGTAGCTCGGTGGCAAAAGGGTCGGCGCCCGCCACACCCGGCATGTTCAGGCCACTCAGCACGCTGGACAGGTTGTCGGGCGTCAGGCCCTCGGCCGCCCAGGGCTTGGCGCCGACGGGCAGCGCTTCGCGCACCTCCAGCAGGTGGGCACCGATCTGCAGCTGGTCGCCCGGCGCCAGGCTCACCGGCCGGCTGGCATCCACCAGAAAACCGTTCAGCAGCACCGGCGTGTGGCTCTGGTCCACCAGCACCCAGCCCGGGTCCTGCCACAGCACCCGGGCCAGGGTGGCCGAGCGTTCCAGCCCGCCCTTGGGCAGCACCAGGGTGTCGTGGGAGGCCGTGCCTATGCTGCCGCCGGCCTGGGTGAAGGTGGCCGCATGCAGGCTGGACGCCTCTGCACCCACGCCGTCGCCTTCGATCAGACACACCGTGACCATGGAACCCTGCACAAGCCGCCTCCCTTGTCTGTTTGCAGGCATTGTGGACCAAAGCTGACGGCCCTCCCAGGCCGGCAAGCCTCAGCGCGGCACCAGGTAGAGCCCGCTGGCCTGTTGCACCGCGGCGTTGGGATCGAACTCCCACAGTTTCTTGGCTGCGAACACCGCGTCGGGATAGGGCGCGCGGCCCCGGCTACCGTTGTAGCGGCCCAGGGCCAGGAACAGGTCGCCGGCCTCGCGGTCCAGGTAGTGGCGCAGGATGACGCAGCCAAAACGCAGGTTGGTCTGCATGTGGAACAGCTTGCCCTCGTCGCCGTCGCCGATGCTGCGGGTCCAGAAGGGCATGACCTGCATGTAGCCACGGGCACCGGCGCTGCTGATGGCGTATTTGCGGAAATTGCTTTCCACCTGCACCAGCCCCAGCACCAGGGCCGGGTCCAGGCCGGCGCGGCGGCTCTCGTACCAGAGGGTTTGAAGAAAGTCGCGCCGCACTTCCCAGTCGGGCTTCTTTTTGGCCAGCCGCTGGCTCATGGCACCCAGCCAGCGCAGGTAGTGTAAACGGGCATCGGTGCTGACGAACTCGGGCACCGGCGGGGCCCGGTTGGCAATCGCCGAACTCAGCGCGGTGCGCACCGAGTCGATCAACGGCTCTTCGAGCTGGGCGCCAGCCCAGGCCGGGCGCAGCACGCTCACCGGCAGCAGCGCCCCCAGTGACAAGGCTTGGTTGAACTGCCGGCGGTTCATGGCTGACCTGACCCGGTGGCGGGCGGCGCTCAGGCCGTCAGCTTGGCCAGCACATGGCCCAGGATGTCGGCCACCGCGACCTTGGTGGCAGCCGCATCGCGGCGGTGCTGGTACTCGACCTGACCTTCTTTCAGGCCCCGGTCGCCCACCACCACCCGGTGCGGTACACCGATCAGTTCCCAGTCGGCCAGCATGGCGCCGGGGCGCTCGCCGCGGTCGTCCAGCAGCACGTCGACACCGGCCGCCAGCAGTTGCTGGTACAGCGCTTCCACCGCGGCCTTGACCTCGGGGCTGCCGTCCAAACCTTTGCTGCCCACAATGGGGCACAGCACCACGGTGAACGGCGCCAGCGCGTCGGGCCAGATGATGCCGCGCTCGTCGTGGTTTTGTTCGATGGCCGCGGCCGGCAAACGGGTGATGCCGATGCCGTAGCAGCCCATTTCCAGGAACTGCGGCTTGCCGTTGACGTCCAGGAAAGTGGCGTTCATGGCCTGGCTGTATTTGGTGCCGAGGTAGAACACATGGCCGACCTCAATGCCGCGCTCGATGGCCAACAGGCCCTGGCCGTCGGGCGAGGGGTCGCCGGCCACCACGTTGCGCAGATCGGCCACCAGGTCGGGCTCGGGCAGGTCACGGCCCCAGTTGACGCCGGTGCTGTGGAAGTCGACCTGGTTGGCGCCGCAGACCCAGTCGGCCAGCACCGCCACCTCGCGGTCGGCGATCACCTTGACCGGCTTCTTCAAACCCACCGGGCCCAGGTAGCCCGGCTTGCAGCCGAAATGGTCTTCGATCTCGGCCAGGGTGGCGAAACGGAAACCGGCGTTCAGACCGGGCACCTTGCCGACCTTGACCTCGTTCATCTCGTGGTCGCCGCGCAGCAGCAGCAGCCAGACCTGGCTCTTGACCACCTCGCCGGCCTCGTTGGTCTGGTCGGTGGCCAGCACCAGCGATTTGACGGTGGTGGCCAAGGGCACGCCCAGCAGCAAGGCGACGTCTTCGCAGGTGCTTTTTCCCGGCGTGGCGACCGGGGTCAAGACCTGGCCGGCGGCCGGGCGGGGGCCCGCCGGCGCCAGGGCCTCGGCCTTTTCCATGTTGGCGGCGTAGTCGCTGGCGGGACAGTAGACGATGGCGTCTTCGCCGGTGGCGGCAATGACCTGGAATTCTTCGCTCAGGTCGCCGCCGATGGCGCCGCTGTCGGCGGCCACAGCGCGGTAGGTCAAGCCGAAACGGTCAAAAATCCGCCGGTAGGCCTGGGCCATCACCTGGTAGCTGGCCTTGGCCGACGGCATGTCGCGGTCAAAGCTGTAGGCGTCCTTCATGGTGAACTCGCGGCCCCGCATCAGGCCGAAACGCGGCCGGCGCTCGTCGCGGAACTTGGTCTGGATCTGGTAGAAATTCTTGGGCAACTGCTTGTAGCTGCGCAGTTCCTGGCGTGCAATGTCAGTGACCACTTCTTCGCTGGTGGGCTGAATCACGTAGTCGCGGTCGTGCCTGTCCTTGATGCGCAGCAGTTCCGGGCCCATCTTGCCGAAGCGGCCGGTTTCCTGCCACAGCTCGGCCGGCTGCACCACCGGCATGGTCAGCTCCACCGCGCCGGCGCGGTTCATTTCCTCGCGCACGATGGCTTCGACCTTGCGGAGGACGCGCAGGCCCATGGGCATGTAGTTGTAAATGCCGGCGCCCAGCTTTTTGATCATGCCGGCCCGCATCATCAGCTTGTGGCTGACCACCTCCGCGTCGGACGGCGCCTCTTTGAGGGTGGAGATCAGAAACTGGGAGGCTTTCATCGGGACTTTTCGGCGGAGGGGGCGGGAAAACAGCGGTCTGAACCCTTGCTGCGCGCGGGGCGCTGTGCATAATGGTTTCAGTTTACAAATTTGGGGTTTGATTATGCTTGACCGGGACGGCTTTCGGCCGAACGTCGGCATCATCCTGCTCAACCAGAAAAACCAGGTGTTTTGGGGCAAGCGCATCCGCACCCATTCCTGGCAGTTTCCGCAGGGTGGCATTGACCGGGGCGAGAACCCCGAGCAGGCCATGTTCCGCGAATTGCACGAGGAAGTGGGTCTGCAGCCGGAGCATGTGCGTGTGGTCGCCCGAACCCGGGACTGGTTGCGCTACGAGGTGCCTGACCGCTACATCCGGCGGGATGCGCGTGGCCACTACAAAGGGCAAAAACAGATCTGGTTTCTGCTGCAACTGGTCGGTCACGACTGGGACCTGAACCTGCGCGCCACCGACCATCCGGAATTCGACGCCTGGCGCTGGAACGACTACTGGGTACCGCTGGACGTGGTGGTGGAGTTCAAGCGCGGTGTCTACGAAATGGCGCTGACCGAGTTGTCACGCTTTCTGCCACGCCACGAACAACGCAACCGCTACCTGCGCAGTGGCAGCCGCCCCCGCCATGACGGGGGCGCCATGGCCCTGTCCCACGACGACCATCGCCCTGGCATCGGCTTTGCTCTGCCCCCCGGCGCCACTTTTGAGCCCGATCCGCACACCAACGCGGTGGGCGATCCCCAGGAACAGCAAGATGCATCGATTTAGCCTGCGGGCGGCAGTGGCCAGCCTGGCCTGGCTGGCCACCGCGGTGTCCGCGCAATGGACCAGCGACCCCAGCACCTGGAAGGAAATCGACACCCCGGCCCCACCGGCTTTTGATGTGGGCCGGCTGGTGAGCTTTGACAGCCCCGCGCCCTCCGTCATGGCCTATGGCGTGGACCCGGCCACGCTGGCCATCGGCGCCGATGGCGTGGTGCGCTACGTGGTGGTCATCACCAGCCCGAGCGGGGTGGTCAATGCGATGCACGAGGGCATTCGTTGCTCCACCGGGGAGTTCAAGACCTATGCCCGGCACAACCCCTCGGCGGGCTGGAACCGGGTGCAAAACGCCGAATGGCAGTCGATTTTTGCCGGCCGCCCGTCGATGCACAGCCTGTGGCTGGCCAGGCAGGGGGTGTGCGACAACGCCGCGCCCGCGTCCAGCGTGGCGGCCATCGTGCAGTCCTTGAAGAACCCCATCGCAGCCAATCTCCGGTGAAGGGCCCAACGCCGCTTCTCGGCCGGGGACAGCCCGCTCAGGCCTTGAGCAGCACCAGGTTGTCCCGGTGCACCATCTCGGGCTCGGCGCTGTAACCCAGCAGTTCGGCCAAGACCATGGACGGCTTGCGGCAGATCAGCCGCGCCTCGGCGCTGGCGTAATTGGCCAGACCCCGGGCCACCTCCTGGCCTTGGGCGTCGCGGATGGCGATCACGTCACCGCGCGAAAACTCGCCCTCCACCGCCGTCATGCCAATGGGCAGCAGGCTCTTGCCCTCGTCACGCAGCTTGGCCACCGCGCCTTCGTCCACCACCACCGCGCCGCGCAGCGACAGGTGGTCGGCCATCCACTGCTTGCGGGCCTGATTTTTCTGCGTCTGCGCCACCAGCAAGGTGCCGATGGCGTCACCCCGGCTGAGGCGGATCAGCACGTCGGGCTCGCGCCCCCAGGCGATCACGGTGGACGCGCCCGAGCCCGCCGCCCGCTTGGCCGCCAGGATCTTGGTGATCATTCCGCCCTTGCCGATGCTGGAGCCGGCACCGCCCGCCATGGCTTCCAGCGTCGGGTCGCCGGCCTTCGCCTGGTGCACGAAGCTGGCGTTCGGGTCTTTGCGCGGATCGGCGGTGTAAAGGCCGGGCTGGTCGGTCAGGATCACCAGCGCGTCGGCCTCGACCAGGTTGGCCACCAAGGCACCCAGCGTGTCGTTGTCGCCGAACTTGATTTCGTCGTTGACCACGGTGTCGTTCTCGTTGATCACCGGTACCACGCCCAACTGCAACAAAGTGAGCAGCGTGGAGCGGGCATTGAGGTAGCGCTCGCGGTCGGCCAGGTCGGCATGGGTCAGCAGCACCTGGGCGCTGCCCAGGCCGTTCTGACGCAACTTGGTTTCGTACATCTGCGCCAAGCCCATCTGGCCCACGGCGGCGGCGGCCTGCAACTCGTGCAATTCCTGCGGCCGGGTGGTCCAGCCCAGGCGCTTCATGCCTTCGGCAATAGCGCCGCTGGACACCATCACCACCTCGCGCCGGGCCAGGCCTTCGCCACCCAGCACCAGGGCGGCGAGTTGCCGGCTCCATTCACCGATGGCGGCCTCGTCCAGGCCACGGCCTTCGTTGGTGACCAGGCTGGAGCCGACCTTGACGACGATGCGTTTGGCATCGCGCAGCGTGGTGTTGGCTGTTGGTTGTGTCATGCGTGTCTCTGTCCAGCGTCAAACATCGTTCAAATGCTCTCTTTTAAGGAGCAATTTCAGGCGCTGGTGTCGGGGCCGAAGCGGGGATCGACCTCGGCCACGGTGTTTTCGATCACCTGCTCGGCCTTGATGTGTTTGTAAATCGCCTTGATCAGCGGCTCACAGCCCTCGCGGGTCAGCGCCGAAATTTCGAACACCGGGCCCTTGAACTTGAAGCGCTTGACAAAATCCTTGACCGCCGCCGCCCGCGTCTCGGCGTCCAGCATGTCGAGCTTGTTCAGCACCAGCCAGCGCGGCTTGTCGTAGAGGGCCGGGTCGTATTTTTTCAGTTCGGCCACGATGCCCTTGGCCTGGGCCACGACATCGATGTTGTCGTCGAACGGCGCCAGGTCAACGATGTGCAGCAGCAAGCGGGTGCGCTGCAGGTGGCGCAGGAACAAATGGCCCAGCCCGGCGCCCTCGGCCGCACCCTCGATCAGGCCGGGCAGGTCGGCCACCACAAAGCTTTCTTCGGGACCGACGCGCACCACGCCCAGGTTGGGGTGCAAGGTGGTGAAGGGGTAGTCGGCAATGCGGGGTCGGGCGTTGGACACGGCGGTGATGAAGGTCGACTTGCCCGCGTTGGGCAGGCCCAGCAGGCCCACGTCGGCCAGCACCTTCAGTTCCAGCTTCAGGTTTTTCTTCTCGCCGGGCCAGCCCGGGGTTTTCTGCCGCGGCGCGCGGTTGATGGCGCTCTTGAAGCGCATGTTGCCAAAGCCGCCGTCGCCGCCCTTGGCGATGGTGATGACCTCGCCGGGCGTCAGCAATTCGTACAGCACCTCGCCGGTTTCAGCGTCGGTGATGATGGTGCCCACCGGCATCTTCAGCGTGATGTCGTCGCCAGCCGCGCCAAACATGTCCGAGCCCATGCCGTGCTGGCCGCGCTTGGCGTCGTGCCGGCGCGAGTAGCGGTAGTCCACCAGGGTGTTGAGGTTGGGGTCGGCCACGGCAAACACATGCCCGCCGCGCCCACCGTCGCCGCCATTGGGACCGCCAAATTCCTTGTACTTCTCGTGCCGGAACGAGACGCAGCCGTTGCCGCCATCTCCCGCAGAGATGTCGATGAAGGCTTCGTCAACGAATTTCATGGTGGCCAGACAGATGGGTGACAGGGAAAAACAGCTCCACCGGATTTTCCGGCAAAACCGCCGCCGGTTCGCAAAAGCGAGAGCCGGCGAAGAAACAACAAAGCCCCGCGAGCGGGGCTTGGTTGGGGTGCTGGACGGCAGCTTACGCTGGGGTCACGTTCACCATGTGCTTGTTCAGCGCGCCCTTGACGGAGAACGACACTTGGCCATCCACCAGTGCAAACAGGGTGTGGTCCTTGCCCACGCCGACGTTCACGCCGGGATGGAACTTGGTGCCACGCTGGCGCACGATGATGGAGCCGGCGGAGATTTGTTCACCACCGAAAGCCTTCACGCCGAGCATTTTGGGCTTGGAATCGCGCCCGTTTCGCGTAGAGCCGCCGCCTTTTTTCTGTGCCATGACCGTTGCCCCTTAAGCTGCAATCGCGCCAATTTGCAGTTCGGTGAACTGCTGGCGATGACCTTGACGTTTCTGATAGTGCTTGCGACGACGCATCTTGAAGATGCGCACTTTGTCGTGCTTGCCGTGGGACAGCACAGTGACTGTCACCGTAGCGCCGGACACCAAGGGCGTGCCGACCTTGAGTTCAGCGCCGTTGCCGACAGCCAGAACCTGGTCGATCACGATCTCTTGGCCCACGTCCGCAGCAATCTGTTCTACTTTAATTTTTTCGCCGGAAGCAACACGATACTGCTTGCCACCGGTTTTTATGACCGCGTACATAATGACCTCTAGATGTGAATCTAAATGAAGCTCGGCAGACCAATTTCTGCAGAGCCCTAGATTCTACCACGTTCAAGTGGTTTGGCCAAATGCGCCTCTGCGCCCGCCCCGCCTGCACCCCCCGGTCCCTATAATCGCGCCAGTTTTTGGTAGACCGTCTTGAGCGCCACGCCTCCCAGCATCCCCTCGTTGATTTCCCTCGTTGCCGACGACATGCGTGCCGTCGACCGGGTGATTGCCGAGCGACTCGACTCTGGCGTGCCTCTGGTGGGCGAGGTCTCGCGCTACATCATTGCCGCCGGTGGCAAGCGCCTGCGCCCCGCCCTGCTGTTGCTGGTGTGCGGGGCACTCGGCCACACCGGGCCGGAGCGTTTCACGCTGGCGGCTGTGGTGGAGTTCATCCACACCGCCACGCTGCTGCACGACGACGTGGTCGACGACTCCAGTCTGCGGCGCGGCCGCGCCACCGCCAACGAGACCTTTGGCAACCCAGCCAGCGTGCTGGTGGGCGACTTTTTGTACTCCCGCGCTTTCCAGATGATGGTTTCGCTGGGCCAGATGGAGGTGATGCGCATCCTGGCCGACACCACCAACACCATCGCCGAGGGCGAGGTGCTGCAGCTGATGAACATGCACGACGCGTCGCTGGACGAGGCCAACTACCTGCAGGTCATCCGTTCCAAGACGGCCCGGCTGTTCGAGGCCAGCGCCCAGCTCGGCGCCGTGCTGGCCGGCAGCCAACCCGAGCTGGTCCAGGCCTGCGCGCAGTACGGCCAGGCCCTGGGCACCGCCTTCCAGGTGATTGACGACGTGCTTGATTACGAAGGCGACGCCACGGAAATGGGCAAAAACCTCGGTGACGACCTGCGGGAAGGCAAGGCCACGCTGCCGTTGATTGCCGCCATGCGCCGGGGCTCGGCCGAAGAATGTGCACTGATCCGCAACGCCATCGAAACCGGCGCGGTCGAGCAGCTGGCCGCGATTGTGGCCATCGTGCGCCGCACCGGCGCGCTGGACCTGACCCGCGAGGTGGCGGCCGCTGAGGCCCAACGGGCGGTCGATGCCGCCATGCAGCTGCCGGACAATTCCTGGCGTTCGGCTTTGCTAGAATTGGCGTCTAGTCTGTTGAGCCGCAGGGTCTGACCCCTTCGAACACACCACGGGGTGTAGCTTAGCCTGGTAGAGCGCTACGTTCGGGACGTAGAGGCCGGAGGTTCGAATCCTCTCACCCCGACCAGAGAAAACAAAAAGCCCAAGTGCATCCAGCACTTGGGCTTTTTTGCTTTTGCCCCAACCTCGGCGGCGGGACTCACCGCCGGGCGCGGCCCGCGCTGTCCATGACGGTCAGGTCCACGTACTTCGATCCCTCATGCGAGGCACTGCTGAAATCGAGGCTGAAGCCACCGAGGTCATGTCGCCGCTCCAGCGCGTCCACGAAGCGCTGCCAGGTCAGCATGTCGCCGCACTGCGCGAGGCCGCGCAAGATGGTCTGGGCGTTGACATAGCCTTCGATTGCACCATAGCTCAATTCGGCATCCGGCACCGCCGCCATCGCGCGTCGGAAGCTTGCCACCAGCCCGGTCGAATCCGCCCACGGATAAGGCATGACCTGGGTGATGCCAATGCCGCGCGCCCGCGGGCCGAGGTTTTTTGTCAGTCCAGAGGTGCCAATGAAGCTCACGCTGCAATACATCGACGCTTGGCCTCGCACGCCCAGCGACTCGATCAGCTTGGCGCACGCACCGTAGACGCTGCCCATCGCAACACCCGTGGCACCGCTGGCGGCGATGATGTCGGCCGCCTGGGCCACATCCAGGCTGTTGCGCTTGACCTTGGCCACCGCCACCGGCTTGGCGCCATGCTCGGCCAAGGCCAGCGTCACACCTTTCTCGATGGCCGCACCGTAGGCGTCGTCCTGCACGAAAACGGCGATGCGCGAGCCGTCGCCGTAAGACAGCAGCTGTTTGGCCAACCCCCGACACTCTTGGTTGTAGCTGGCGCGGGTGTGGAAGATGTTGGGGGCGAATTTGCGCAAACTCTCCGCGCCAGTGAAGGCGCCCACAAACGGAATCCCGGTCTCGACGATGGTGGGAAACGCAGCCAGGCAGGTCGGCGTTCCCACATAACCGCCCAGCGCAAACACGCCTTGGTCAATGAGCTTGACGGTGTTGGCCTGGCACAGCGCCGGCTCGTAGGTGTCATTCAGGGACACCAACTCGATCGGCCGACCGTTGATACCGCCATTCTTGTTGGCCGCAGCAAAAGCCACGCGCATGCCGAGCGCCATCTCCTGCCCGAGCCGAGCAGCGCAGACGGCCCACTCTGCACAGCCGACTGGCCGATCAGGATGGTCGATCCGCCATAGGCCTGCTTGCCCCTGGCCCCCGAAAGTACCGATGCTTTTGCAAGCGGCAGCCCGCTCACTCCAAGTGCCCCCGCAGCCAAGAAATTTCGCCGCTGCATCACATCCCCTTGCCGTTGAAGTCGGCCGAGCCCACAGGGTGGGCCAGCACATGCCAAAGGGCTGGGACTATATATGAAAGGATGCAGCGTTAATGCAAAAGTTCAATCATGTGCCGATGGGCTTGTGCCTTCTAGTTCAGCGCCCCACATGGTGTCTTGCAGGACTGCGGACCCCTGAGCGGGTCGAGGGCGGGGGCATACCAGGAGGTTGGTGGCCACCATCTTCGCCCTCTGGCCCAACGTTCATTTGCCCGAAAGTTCGGTGACCCTGCCAACGGAATGGCACTGGCAAACCGGTTCGGCTAAGCACACCGAAAAAGTGGGAATCCAGGCCCGGGCGCGGAAAAATCGCGGTTCCAAGTGACACGGTGTGCCGTGGCTGAAATTGCACCACGGCGATCGCTGGACGCTCGCCCATCGGCAACGAACGCTTCAGGCCGGCCGTCCCAAGGCCTGGCAGTACCGCTTGGGGCCACTGACCTTTCTGCTTTCGACGGACCGCAGACCTGTTAACCTCAATGGAGGAATCCATTCTCAGGTGGTAAATTACAGGCATGGCCGTCATCGACCCCACGAACAGCTCCCCGCAGACCTTGGCCTTGCCAGGCCTGGGCCGTGCACTGATCGAGGCTGGCAAGCTGGTGGCGGCCGACGCGGAAGCCGTTTACAAGAAGTCGCTCGCTGACCGCACCAATTTCGTGGCGGACCTGATCGCCTCGGGGGCGGTCTCGGCGTCCGACCTGGCCCACACCATGTCGACCGCGTTCGCAGCGCCGCTGATCGACCTCGACGCGCTGGACCCGGCACGCCTGCCCAAAGACCTGCTGGACAGCAAGCTCTGCCATGCCTACCGCATCGTGGTGCTGAGCAAGCGCAACAACCGCCTGATCGTCGCCACCGCCGACCCCGCCGACGCGGAAGCCGCCGAAAAAATCAAGTTCTCGACCCAGTTGGGCGTGGACTGGGTGATCGCCGAACACGACAAGCTGGTCAAGCTGGTGGAAACCAACAAGGTGGCCGCCGAAGAGGCCATGCAGGAACTGATCGGCGACTTCGAGTTCACCGACATCACCGCCGAGGCCGACGGCGCGGTGGACGTGGCCGACACCTCGGAGGTGGACGACGCGCCCATCGTGCGCTTTCTGCACAAGGTGTTGACCGACGCGGTCAACATGGGCGCTTCCGACCTGCATTTCGAACCCTACGAGCACCAGTACCGCATCCGCTTCCGGGTCGACGGCGAGTTGCGCGAAATCACCTCGCCCCCGCTGGCCATCAAGGACAAGCTGGCCTCGCGCATCAAGGTCATCTCGCGGCTGGACATCTCCGAAAAGCGGATTCCCCAAGACGGCCGGATGAAGCTCAAGTTCGGTGCCACCCGCGTCATCGATTTCCGCGTCAGCACCCTGCCCACGCTGTTTGGCGAAAAAATCGTCATCCGTATCCTTGACCCGAGCAGTGCCAAGGTGGGCATTGATGCGCTGGGTTACGAGCCCGAGGAAAAAAAGCGCCTGCTGGACGCCATCGGCCGGCCTTACGGCATGGTGCTGGTGACCGGCCCCACCGGCTCTGGCAAGACGGTGTCGCTGTACACCTGCCTGAATCTGCTGAACAAGCCCGGCGTCAACATCTCCACCGCCGAAGACCCGTCGGAAATCAACATGCCTGGCGTCAACCAGGTCAATGTGAACGAAAAGGCCGGCCTGACCTTTGCCGCCGCGCTGCGCTCTTTCCTGCGGCAGGACCCGGACATCATCATGGTCGGTGAAATCCGCGACCTGGAAACCGCCGACATCGCCATCAAGGCCGCCCAGACCGGCCACCTGGTGCTGTCCACGCTGCACACCAACGACGCCCCAACCACCCTCAGCCGGCTGCGCAACATGGGCATCGCGCCCTTCAACATCGCCTCCAGCGTGATCCTGATCGCGGCCCAGCGGCTGGCCCGCCGGCTGTGCCTGACCTGCCGACAACCCACAGAGATTCCGGACAACGCCTTGCTGGAGGCCGGCTTCACCGAAGACCAGCTGGATGGCCACTGGCGCCCCTACCGGCCGGTGGGTTGCAATCTCTGCAACAACGGCTACAAAGGCCGGGTGGGCATCTACCAGGTGATGCCGATCAGCGACACTATCCAGCAAATCATCCTGCGCGATGGCAACGTGACCGAAATCGAACAACAATCCCTGCGGGAAGGGGTGCGCACCCTGCGCCAGGCCGGCCTGCACAAGGTGAGGCTGGGCGTCACCTCGCTGGAAGAGGTGCTGAGTTGCACCAACGAATGATTTCGCCCACTGGCTTGACCCGTTAAAAAACACACCGAGGACCCGATGGCCACTGCAGTACCCAAAGGCATCAAGGACCATGTCTTCGAATGGGAAGGCAAGGACCGCAATGGCAAGGTTGTCCGCGGCGAGTTGCGGGCCTCCGGTGAAAACCAGGTGCAGGCCACGCTGCGGCGCCAGGGCGTGCTGGCCAACAAGATCAAAAAGCGCCGAACCCAGAGCGGCAAGCGCATCAAGGCCAAGGAACTGGCCATCTTCACCCGCCAGCTGGCGACCATGATGAAAGCCGGCGTGCCGCTGTTACAGGCTTTTGACATCGTTGGCCGCGGCAACCCCAATCCCAGCGTGGCCCGGTTGCTGAACGACATCCGCACCGATGTGGAAACCGGCACCTCGCTGAGTGCGGCCTTCCGCAAGTACCCACTGTATTTCGACAGCCTGTACTGCAATCTGGTGGAGGCCGGTGAAGCCGCCGGTATCCTGGACGCGTTGCTGGACCGCCTGGCCGTCTACATGGAAAAGACCGAGGCGCTGAAGTCCAAGATCAAATCGGCGCTGATGTACCCGATCTCGGTGCTGGTGGTGGCTTTTGTGGTGGTTGCGGTGATCATGATTTTTGTGATCCCGGCCTTCAAGGAGGTCTTCACCTCCTTTGGCGCCGATCTGCCGGCCCCCACGCTGGTGGTGATCGCCATCAGCGAGGTCTTCGTCAAGTGGTGGTGGTTGATCTTCGGCCTGCTGGGCGGCGGCACTTATTTCTTCTTTCAGGCCTGGAAGCGCAACGCCAAGATGCAGAACTTCATGGACCGGCTGATGCTGAAGGTGCCCATCTTCGGCGTTCTGGTGGAGAAATCCTGCATCGCCCGCTGGACCCGCACGCTGGCCACCATGTTCGCCGCCGGTGTGCCCTTGGTGGAAGCGCTGGACTCGGTGGGCGGTGCGTCCGGCAACGCGGTTTATGCCAACGCCACTGAGAAGATCCAGCAGGAAGTGTCCACCGGCAGCAGCCTCACCGCGGCCATGACCAACGTCAACCTGTTCCCGTCCATGGTGTTGCAGATGTCGGCCATCGGTGAAGAATCGGGTTCGCTGGACCACATGCTGGGCAAGGCGGCCGACTTCTACGAGGCCGAGGTGGACGACATGGTGGCGGGTCTGTCCAGCCTGATGGAGCCCATCATCATCGTGATCCTGGGCACCATCATCGGTGGCATCGTGATCTCCATGTACCTGCCCATCTTCAAACTGGGCCAGGTTGTTTGATGGAATGGCTGGTGTGGACTGAGCCCTTGTTTGGCGGGGTTCTGGGGCTGTTGATCGGCAGTTTTCTCAACGTGGTGATTCACCGCCTGCCGCAGATGCTGGAGCGGCAATGGGCGGTTGAGTGCGCGGAAATGTCGGGCCAGGCGCCCACGGAGACAGCGCCGCCACTGAGCCTGACCACGCCGCGTTCGCGTTGCCCGCACTGCGGCCACCAGTTGCGCTGGTTCGAAAACATCCCGGTGCTGAGCTACCTGGTGCTGAGAGGCCGCTGCTCGGCCTGCAAAGCGCCGATCTCAGCGCGCTACCCCCTGGTGGAATTGCTCACCGGCGCCCTGTTCGCCTTTTGTGTGCAGCGCTGGGGCTTCACGGCCAGTGGCGCCGTCTGGAGCGGTTTTGCCGCCGCCATCGTGGCCCTGGCCTTCATCGACTGGGACACCACGCTGTTGCCCGACGACATCACGCTGCCTTTGCTGTGGGCCGGGCTGATCGCCGCCGCGCTGGCCTGGACGCCGGTGTCCCTGCCCAATGCGTTGTGGGGCGCGGTGGCCGGCTATTTGTCCTTGTGGGGCGTGTACTGGGCCTTCAAGCTGGCCACAGGCAAGGAAGGCATGGGCTATGGCGACTTCAAGCTGTTTGCCGCACTGGGCGCCTGGTTCGGCTGGCAGGCCCTGGTGCCCATCATCCTGATGGCCTCGGTGATTGGCGCGGTGGTGGGCATCGCGATGAAATTCACCACCGGCCTGCGCGAAGGCGGTTATGTGCCTTTCGGCCCCTTTCTGGCCGGCGCCGGCCTGACCGCGCTGGTCTTCGGGTCGGACGCCATGCTGCGGGCCGTGGGCCTGTGACGTTGGCCGCGGGCGGAGCAAGGCAGCCGTGCACATCGGACTGACCGGCGGCATCGGCAGCGGCAAAAGCACAGTGGCCCAGCTGCTGGCCGCGCGCGGCGCGGTGGTGGTCGATGCCGATGCCATTTCGCGCCAGCTCACTACTGCGGGCGGGTCCGCCATGCCAGCCATCGCAGCCCAATTCGGCGCGGCCTTTGTCGCAGCCGACGGCGCACTCGACCGTGACCGCATGCGCAGCCACGCGTTTGCCCACCCCGAGGCACGCGCCCAGCTCGAGGCCATCATTCACCCGCTGGTGCAGCTGGAGGCCACAAGGCAGGCCGCTGCGGCTGGCGAGCACACGGTGGTGTTCGACATCCCGCTGCTGACCGAGTCCAGCCACTGGCGCCAGCGAGCCCAGCGCATCCTGGTGGTGGACTGCACACCGGAGACCCAGATCACCCGGGTGATGGCCCGCAACGACCTGGACCGGGCGGCGGTGATGCGCATCATGGCCGCGCAGGTAAGCCGACCGCAGCGGCTGTGCCTGGCCGATGCGGTGGTGTTCAACGATGGCCTCACGCTGGCCCAACTCACCGACATCGTGGACGGGATGGCGCCCGGCTTCGGGCTATGATTGCCTCCGGAAACCGCAGCGTGATTCTGTACGAATACCCCTTCAACGAACGCATCCGCACCTACCTGCGGCTGGAGCACCTGTTCCGCCGCCTGGCCCTGCTGGTGCCACGCGACCACCCGCTCGACCACCACCACGCACTGGTCACCATTTTCGAGGTGATGGACGTCGCCGCCCGGGCCGACCTGAAGAGCGATGTGCTGCTCGACCTCGACAAACAACGCCAGCTGCTCAACGGCTACCGCGGTAACCCGGCGATTGCCGAATCGGTGCTGGACGACGTGATCGGTCAGCTCGATGGCTGCTACAACGCCCTCACCGGCCAGGCGGGCAAGGCCGGCCTGGCGCTGACCGAAAACGACTGGCTGATGAGCATCCGCAGCCGGGTGGGTATTCCCGGCGGCACCTGCGAATTCGACCTGCCCGCCTACTACGCCTGGCAGCACAAAGACCCGGCCATCCGCCGCGCCGCCATCGAAGGCTGGGCCTCCACGCTGGCGCCGCTGGCCGAGTCGGTGATCATGCTGCTGAAGCTGTTGCGCGACTCCGGTGCGCCCCAAAAAGTGGTGGCCACCCATGGCCAGTTCACCCAGACGCTGCCGCAGGGCCGCAGCTTCCAGCTGCTGCGCATGCGGCTCGACCCCACGCTGGACCTGGTGCCTGAAATCAGCGGCAACCGGTTGATGGTGTCGGTGCGTTTGATGCGCCAGGAAGCCGATGACCGGCTGCACGCCAACACCGACGACACCACTTTCGAGCTGACCCTCTGCTCCTGAGCAGGGGCCATTCGGTATCCGCCATCGTCCAGCGATGAACCCCAGCGACACCGCCCCCCTGCCCGCCCCGCGCACCGTGCGCTGCCCAGCCTGCAGCGGCCCCAGCCTCTACGCGGCCAGCAACGCCTACCGGCCCTTTTGCAGCGAGCGCTGCAAAAACATGGACTTCGGCGCCTGGGCCAGCGAAGGCTTTCGCGTGCCGGCCGACACCCCACCGGACGATCAGGCGTTCGGCGACCCCAAGCTGCAGTAGCGGCTTTCTGCGCTCAACCTGGTGACGCCAGGGCCTCCGAATGGGTAGCCCCTGAAAACCCCCGCTCCTCAGCCAGCCAGCGCAGCACCGGCACCGTGCCCGGCAACACCGGCACCCGGTCCACCGGCAACCGCTGCCAAGCCGCCTGCTGGCCTTCGCGCATCTGCAACTCGCCCTGCCAGGCGTACACCTTGCAGAAGTTCAGCCGCACCAGCGCGTGCGGGTAATCCACCACCTCGGTGCGCCAGGGCTGGGCCGCGGCGATGGTGATGCCCAGTTCCTCATGCAGTTCGCGCCGCAGCGCGTCCGTCACCGATTCACCGGCTTCGAGCTTGCCACCCGGAAACTCCCAGTAATCCGCGTACACCTTGCCGGGGGGCCGCGAGGTCAGCAGAAAGTCACCATTGGCCAGCACCAGCACGCCCACCGCCACCTCGACCATGGCGCGGTCGACGCCACCCTCGCGTGGGCGGTCGGCGTCGGCGATCAGTGGTGCACCACTCATATGGCAATGCTCACAGGAAGCCCGTGGCCGCAGCGCCGAACAGCCCCAAGCAAGGCCGGCCCCCTCGGGGCTGAGGGCTGCGGCTCCAAGCCTGCCTGCGCAGGCTTGGACAGACCGAAGGGCCGTTGCGTCTTGCAACGGCGCGTCCAGCGCAGTACACGCAGTGACAAGCGTGGGGGCTCACATCTTTCCAGCATGGTCGCGGGCAAACTGGTAGGCCACCCGGCCGCTGCGCGAACCGCGCTCCAGCGCCCACACCAGCGACGCGGGGTGGGCTGCGGCCAGCGCATCCGGTGCCACGCCGAAGGCGCGCAGCCACTGGTCGACGATGGCCAGGTACTCGTCCTGGCTGAAGGGGTAGAAGCTGACCCACAGGCCAAAGCGCTCGGACAGCGAAATCTTTTCCTCGATCACCTCGCCCGGATGGACCTCACCGTCCTCGGTGTGCTGGTAGCTGAGGTTGTCCTTCATGTACTCGGGCAGCAGGTGGCGGCGGTTGCTGGTGGCATAAACCAGCAAATTGGGCGTGGCGGCGGCCACCGAGCCGTCGAGGATGGACTTCAGCGCCTTGTAGCCGGGCTCGCCCTCGTCAAAGCTCAGGTCGTCGCAGAACACGATGAATTTCTCGGGCCGGTCGGCCACCAGGTCCACAATGTCGGGCAGATCCACCAGGTCGGCCTTGTCGACCTCAATCAGGCGCAGGCCCTGGCCCGCGAACGCGTGCAAACAGGCGCGGATGAGCGAGGACTTGCCGGTGCCCCGGGCACCGGTCAGCAACACGTTGTTGGCCGGTTTGCCCTCGACGAACTGCTGGGTGTTGGCGCGGATCTTTTCCTTCTGTGGCTCGATTTCCTGCAGATCGGCCAGCTGCATCGCGCCGATGTGGCGCACCGGCTCCAACGTGCCATGGCCGCTGGCGCGCTTGCGGTAGCGGTAGGCGATGGCGGCCGACCAGTCGGGCGCCGACAGCGGCTGCGGCAGCACCGCCTCGATGCGGGCCAGCAGCGACTCGGCGCGCTGCATCAGGTGCAGGAATTGCTCGTTCATGGAGGGCTCGGGCTCAGGACCGGTAGTCCGCGTTGATGGTCACGTAGTCGTGGCTGAAGTCGCAAGTCCAGACCGTGTCAGCCGCGGTGCCGCGGCCCAGCCCCACCCGCACGGTGATCTCGCTTTGCTTCATCACCCGTTGGCCGTCTTCCTCGCGGTAGGCCGGATTGCGGCCGCCCTTCAGCGCCACATGCACGTCGTCCAGATGCAAATCAATGCCGGTTTGGTCGAGGTCGGTGATGCCGGCGTAGCCCACTGCCGCCAGGATGCGGCCCAGGTTGGGGTCGCTGGCAAAAAACGCGGTTTTCACCAGCGGCGAATGGGCGATGGCATAAGCCACCTGGCGGCATTCGGCGGCCGTGCGTCCCCCCTCCACCCGCACGGTGATGAATTTGGTCGCGCCCTCGCCGTCGCGCACGATGGCCTGGGCCAGCAGGCGGGCCACCTCCAGCATCACCGCTTTCAGCGCCTGACCGTCGGCGCTGTCCAGCGTGGTGATGGGCGCATGGCCGGCCTTGTTGGTGGCGATCACCACAAAGCTGTCGTTGGTCGAGGTGTCGCCATCCACCGTGACGCGGTTGAACGAGCCCTCGGCCAGTTCGGTGGCCAGCTGCTGCATCAGCGGCTGGGCCACACAGGCGTCGGTGGCCAGAAAACCCAGCATGGTGGCCATGTTGGGGCGGATCATGCCGGCGCCCTTGCTGATGCCGGTCACGGTGATGGTTTGGCCCCCCACCCGTGCCTGGCGGCTGAAGGCCTTGGGCTGGGTGTCGGTGGTCATGATGCCTTCGGCGGCGCGCAGCCAGTGGGCGTCAGATGCGTCGTCCAACGCGGCCGGCAGGCCGGCAATGATGCGCTCATGGGGCAGCGGCTCCATGATGACGCCAGTGGAAAAAGGCAGCACCTGCTCGGGCGACAGGTCCAGCAGCCGGGCCACCGCGATGCAGGTGGCGCGGGTCCGCACCAGGCCGTCCTCGCCGGTGCCGGCGTTGGCGTTGCCGGTGTTGATGACCATGGCGCGCACCGCATGGCCCTGGGCCAGGTGCTCACGGCAGACCTGCACCGGTGCGGCGCAGAAACGGTTCTGGGTGAACACGCCGTGCACCGACGCGCCTTCGTCGATCAGCACCAGCGTCAGGTCTTTCTTGTTGGCCTTGCGCACACCGGCCTCGGCCACGCCGATGCGCAGGCCGGGCACGGGGTGCAGTTCGGAGGCCAGGGGCAGGGGAAGGTTCACGGGCATGGCGGGCTTTCAGGTCAGGAGGAATGATAAGAAAAGGTCGGACGTCAATGACAAAACGGGCCGCAGCCCGTTTGTCGAATCGCCCTGAAGCGCCTGCTGGGCGTCAGGCCAGCTTGCCGTGGCACAGCTTGTACTTCTTGCCACTGCCGCAGGGGCAGGGGTCGTTGCGGCCCACGCGTTGCACAGCCAGGGCCAGCGTGCTTTCGTCGACCACCGTCTCGACCTCGCCGGTTTCGGTGGGGGCGGTGTAGGTCACGTTGGCGATGGCTTCGGCGCGGCTTTCCATGTCTTCGGCGGCCTGCTCCAGCTGCTCGCTGGACTGCACCTTGACCGTCATCAGGATGCGGGTGACCTCGTTCTTCACCGAGTCCAGCAACTGGCCGAACAGCTCGAAGGCCTCGCGCTTGTATTCCTGCTTGGGCTGCTTCTGCGCATAGCCACGCAAATGGATGCCCTGGCGCAGGTAGTCAAGCGAACTCAGGTGCTCGCGCCAGTGGGTGTCTATGCTTTGCAGCAACACCATGCGTTCGAACTGGGTGAAGTTCTCCGCCCCCACCTGGGCCACCTTGGCATTGAACGCGGCATGGGCGGCGGCCACCACTTTCTCGACGATGTCGTCCACCGTCATCGCGTCGGCAGCCGCCACTTCCTGGCGCAGCGGCAAGGTCAGCTGCCATTCGTCGGCCAGCACCTTTTCCAGACCGGCCAGGTCCCACTGCTCTTCCACCGATTCCGGCGGCGCGAACTGGTGCACCAGGTCGGTGAAGCAGCTCTCGCGCAGGCCCTCGATCTGCGCCGACAGGTCGGCCGCGTCCAGGATGTCGTTGCGCTGCTGGTAGATCACCTTGCGCTGGTCATTCGACACGTCGTCGTACTCCAGCAACTGCTTGCGGACATCGAAGTTGCGGGCCTCGACCTTGCGCTGCGCGCTCTCGATGCTGCGGGTGACGATGCCGGCCTCGATGGCCTCGCCATCGGGCATCTTCAGCCGGTCCATGATGGCCTTGACCCGGTCACCGGCGAAGATGCGCATCAGCGAATCGTCCAGGCTCAGGTAAAAACGCGACGAGCCTGGGTCGCCCTGGCGGCCGGAGCGACCACGCAGCTGGTTGTCGATGCGGCGCGACTCGTGGCGCTCGGTGGCGATGATGCGCAGGCCGCCCAGCGACTTCACCAGCTCGTGGTCCTTGGCCCATTGGGCGCGGATCTCGGCGATGCGGGCCTGCTGGGTGGCTTCGTCCAGCGAGGCGTCGTCGCGCACTGCCTCGATCTGCTTCTCCACATTGCCGCCCAGCACGATGTCGGTGCCGCGGCCCGCCATGTTGGTGGCAATCGTGATGGTCTTGGGCCGGCCGGCCTGGGCCACGATGTCGGCCTCGCGCATGTGCTGCTTGGCGTTCAGCACCTGGTGCGGCAGCTTCTCGCGCTCCAGCAGCTGGGCGATGATTTCCGAGTTCTCGATGGACGTGGTGCCCACCAGCACCGGCTGGCCACGCTCATGGCATTCGCGGATGTCCTGGATGGCGGCTTCGTATTTCTCGCGGGTGGTCTTGTAGACCCGGTCCAACTGGTCCTCGCGGCGGCTGGGCCGGTTGGGCGGCATGACGATGGTTTCCAGGCCGTAGATTTCCTGGAATTCGTAGGCTTCGGTGTCGGCGGTGCCGGTCATGCCCGCCAGCTTGGTGTAGAGGCGGAAGTAGTTCTGGAAGGTGATCGAGGCCAGGGTCTGGTTCTCGGCCTGGATATGCACACCTTCCTTGGCCTCCACCGCCTGGTGCAGGCCGTCGCTCCAGCGGCGACCCGACATCAAACGGCCGGTGAATTCGTCGACGATCACCACCTCGCCTTCCTGCACCACGTAGTGCTGGTCGCGGTGGTACAGGTTGTGGGCCCGCAGCGCCGCGTACAGGTGGTGCATCAGCGTGATGTTGGCCGGGTCGTACAGCGTCGTGCCTTCAGGAATCAGCCCCAGGCCGGCCAGGATGCGCTCGGCGGTTTCGTGGCCCTGCTCGGTCAAAAAGACCTGGTGGCTCTTCTCGTCCATCGTGAAGTCGCCGGGCGTGATGATGCCTTCACCGGTGCGTGGGTCGGCCTCGCCGACCTGCTTGGTCAGCTGGGGCGCGATCTGGTTGATGGCCAGGTAGAGCTCGGTGTGGTCTTCGGCCTGGCCGCTGATGATCAGTGGCGTGCGGGCCTCGTCGATCAGGATGGAGTCCACCTCGTCGACGATGGCGTAGTTCAGCCCACGCTGCACCCGGTCGGCCACCTCGTAGACCATGTTGTCACGCAGGTAGTCGAAACCGTATTCGTTGTTGGTGCCATAGGTGATGTCAGCTTGGTAGGCGGCCTGCTTCTCGGCGCGCGGCATGTTGGGCAGGTTGATGCCCACCGACAGGCCGAGGAAGTTGTACAGCTTGCCCATCCAGGTGGCATCGCGGCTGGCCAGGTAATCGTTGACCGTGACCACGTGCACACCCTTGCCACTGAGCGCGTTCAGGTAGACCGGCAGCGTGGCGGTCAGGGTCTTGCCCTCGCCGGTGCCCATCTCGGAAATCTTGCCGTTGTGCAGCGACATGCCGCCCAGCATCTGGACGTCAAAGTGGCGCATCTTCATGACGCGCTTGGAACCCTCGCGCACCACCGCATAGGCTTCGGGCAACAGTGAATCCAGCGATTCGCCGGCGGCCACACGGGCCTTGAAGACCTCGGTCTTGCCACGCAGCTCGTCGTCGCTCAGGCCTTCCAGCGTGGGCTCCAGGGCATTGATGCGCTCCACCGTTTTGCGGTACTGCTTGAGCAGGCGGTCGTTGCGGCTGCCGAAGATTTTGGTCAGGAAATTGGTTGCCATGCGTGCGAAGCCACCGGTGGACCTTGGTGGTCAACCCGGTGGCCAAATGCCCTGTTAGTTATTGGTTCAAGCGCGGTTGGAGTGAGACGGCATCAAACCGTTCACTGCCACCGCGCCCTTAGCCTTGGAATTTTACCTGCGCGCGGTCTTGCCCGATGGCGATCGGGCAGCAGACCGGGAATCGGCTTGGGCCAGTTGCGTGGCCGGCAGGTTCTGGCCAGCGGCGAGGAATTTCTGCGGGTCTTGTGGCACGTCCTGCACCAGCACCTCGAAGTGCAGGTGCGGGCCGGTGGAACGGCCACTGTTGCCCACCTCGGCGATCTTCTGGCCACGCCGGATCAGGTCACCCTTTTTGACCTGCACCTTGGAGGCATGGGCATAGCGGGTGATGAGCTGGTTGCCATGGTCGATTTCGACCATGTTGCCGTAGGCCGGGTTGTACTCCTGGGTCACCACCACCCCGCCGGCGGCCGACAGGATGGATGTGCCCACATCGGCCGGGAAATCCAGGCCGGTATGCAGCGCCGAGCGACCGGTGAAGGGGTCGATGCGCCAGCCAAAGCCCGAGCCCAGAAACCCACCAGCCAGTGGCGGCTGGGTGGGCACCATCATCTTGCGGATTTTCTGGTCGAACAGCCGGGACTCCACCACGGTGAGCAAGTCCACCCGCTGATCGGTCAATGCGTCCAGGTCGGCCAGCGTCTGCTGCAACTCCTCCACCGACAGCGGACGGCCCGACACCAGCGCGCCCCCGCGGCCGGGCGCGGCCTTGAGCTCGTTGGGGTTGATGCCGGCGAGGCCGGAGACCCGCTCACCCAGGGCTTCCAATTGCACCATCTTGGCCTGCATCTCGCCCAGCCGGCGGGCCATGGCGTCGAGGTTTTCGCGCATGAAGCGCTCGCGCTGGGTCGACTCGTCCTGCGTCACCAGTCGCACGAAGTCCCCCACCAGCGGCCAGCCTTCGCGGGCACCCTTGAGAAAAATCAGGTGGTAGAGGCTGGCCACGGCCACCGTCAACACCAACGCAATGGCCAGCCCAGCCGCCAGCAGGCGGCCGCCACTGAGGTGAATGGCCCGGCTCTTGGCCAGCCAGGCGTCCGTGATAATCAACTGCATCGGCAACGTCCCATTTCATTGAGGCCCATGACCCGCAAACAACATGCCATGACGCTGGATGAGGCAGCACGCGGATCGGACACGTTTGCACGTTTGGCCGAGGCCGCCGCGGATTCCAACCGGCGCCTTCAGGCCATTCAGACCCTGATTCCCGAGGGCCTGCGGGCGGCCGTGAAGGCCGGGCCGGCAGAGGATAACGCCTGGTGCTTGGTCGTGGCAAACGGCACTGTCGCTGCCAAGGTCAAACAACTGCTGCCGCTGTTCCAGGCCCGACTGCGCAGCCAGGGCTGGGCGGTGGACCTGATCCGGCTGAAAGTGGATACCAGCCGGCGCTGAGGGTGGTGCCGATTATCGGAATCGAACTGATGACCTACCGCTTACAAGGCGGTTGCTCTACCAACTGAGCTAAATCGGCACTGGGTGTATTTTACAGAACGACACCGCCGTTCTGCGGGGGGCTGGTGAACCGGCTTACTTGACCCGCTTCAGGGCTGGCCGCGGGCCGGCCGGGGGTTTGGGGGGCTCGTTGTCGTCGTGCGGCGGGGCGGCCACCGGCGTCAGTGGCACCACCTTGCCCGCATCGCCACCGGGGGCGCGGGACACCGGCTCGGCCACCACCGGGGGCGACACGCGCCGCGGCTCCGGGCCACCCGAGGTGGTAGGCGCCGGGTGGGGGAAGGCCATGCCCTGGCCGTTTTCACGGGCGTAGATGGCAATCACCCGGTCGATGGGCACCATGATGTCGCGCGCAGTGCCGCCGAAGCGGGCCCGAAACTCGATGAAGTCATTGCCCAGCTTCAGCGAACTGGTCGCGTCGAAGCTGATGTTGAGCACGATCTCGTCGTTCTTCACATGCTCCCGGGGCACCTGCACCGTGTGGTCCACATGCACCGCCACATAGGGCGTGAAGCCGTTGTCGGTGCACCAGTCGTACAGCGCCCGAATCAGGTAGGGGCGGGTGGACGGCAGATCGGGCGTGTTCATCAGCGACACCGCAGAGGCCTTACTTGCGCATGACCTTTTCCGAGGGGGTCAGCGCCTCGATGTAGGCCGGGCGCGAGAAGATGCGTTCGGCGTACTTCAGCAGCGGCGCGGCGTTCTTGCTCAGCTCGATGCCGTAGTAGTCCAGGCGCCACAGCAGCGGGGCGATGGCCACGTCCAGCATGGAGAAGTTGTCGCCCAGCATGAACTTGTTCTTCAGGAACACCGGGGCCAGTTGGGTCAGGCGGTCGCGCACATGGGCACGGGCTTTTTCCAGGGCTTTTTCGTTGCTCTTGGCGGCGCGCGATTCGAGCAGCGCCACGTGAACAAACAGCTCCTTCTCGAAATTCAGCAGGAACAGGCGCACACGGGCCCGGTCCACCGGGTCGCCGGGCATCAGCTGCGGATGCGGGAAGCGCTCGTCGATGTACTCGTTGATGATGTTGGACTCGTACAGGATCAGGTCGCGCTCAACCAGGATGGGCACCTGGCCGTAGGGGTTCATCACGCTGATGTCTTCGGGCTTGTTGTACAGGTCCACATCGCGGATTTCGAAATCCATGCCTTTTTCGAACAGCACAAAGCGGCAACGATGTGAGAAGGGACAGGTTGTGCCCGAATACAAGACCATCATGGCGGAGGCTCCTAAAAATCAAAAAGAGTGGGGTGCGGCTTGCACGCCCACTCTGCACACGCAGACCCGCGGCTCGCGCCCGGGCCCGACGGTCGTTTACTTGATGTCTTTCCAGTACGAGGCGTTGAGGCGCCACGCGATGGTGATGAAAACCAGCAAGAACATGATCACCCAGACGCCAACGCGGCCGCGAACCAGTTGCGAGGGCTCACCCATCCACTGCAGGTAGTTCACCAGGTCGCCCATGGCCTGGTCGTATTGCAACGGCGTCATGCTCCCAGGGGTCAGCTGTTCCCAGCCCTTGAACACCTTGGCCTCGTGGCCATGCTCCACCACAGTGTCGTACACCGGCTTGCGTGCGCCTTGCAGTTCCCACAACACATGGGGCATGCCCACATTGGGGAAAGCCAGGTTGTTCCAGCCGGTGGCCTTGGTGTCGTCCTTGTAGTAGGTGCGCAGGTAGGTGTAGAGGTAGTCTGCACCGCTGCCCTTGCCGAACTCGGCACGCGAGCGGGCGATCACCGTCAGGTCGGGCGGGTTGGCGCCGAACCATTCCTTGGCATCCTTGGGGCTGATGGACGCCTTCATGGTGTCACCCACCTTGTCGGTGGTGAACAGCAGGTTTTCCTTGATCTGCGCTTCGGTCAAACCAATGTCGCGCAGGCGGTTGTAACGCATGTACGCAGCCGAGTGGCAGTTCAGGCAGTGGTTGACGAACAGCTTGGCGCCGTTTTGCAGCGCGGCCAGGTCGTTGACCTTGTTCGGTGCCTTGTCCCAGGCAATCGTGTCACCGCTGGACGCCATGGCCGAGGTGGCCACCGACATCACGAGCGCGAGAGAAAAGAGGAATTTTTTCATGTGTGTTGACCTCTGCCCGCTCAGTGGGCCGCGAAGGTGACGCGGTCAGGAACGGTCTTGAACTGGCCGAGGCGACTCCACCACGGCATCAGCAGGAAGAACCCGAAGTAATACAGCGTGCCGATCTGGGCGATCAGCGTGCCGGTGTCGGTGGGCGGCTGAATGCCCAGGTAACCCAGCACGAAGAAGAACACCACGAAGATCGCGTACAGCGTCTTGTGCCAGCTCGGACGGTAGCGGATCGACTTGGCCAGGCTGTGGTCCAGCCAGGGCAGGAAGAACAGGATCACGACCGCGCCGCCCATCACCACCACGCCCCAGAACTTGGCGTCGAAGGTCTTCAGCAACACGATGGCCACCACCGCCACCACCGCCAGAATGGCCTTGCCAATGCCACCGAAGCGGCCCTTGACGATGGCCAGCAACGCACCGATGCCCACCAGACCCGACAGCACATTGACCATGGTGTCGGTCGTGGCGCGCAGCATCGAGTAGTAAGGCGTGAAGTACCAGACCGGGGCGATGTGCGCCGGGGTCTTCAGCGGGTCAGCCGGGATGAAGTTGTTGTACTCGAGGAAGTAGCCGCCGAGTTCGGGTGCGAAGAAGATGATCGAGGTGAAGATCAGCAAGAAGACGCTGACGCCCAGGATGTCGTGCACCGTGTAGTAGGGGTGGAAAGGGATGCCGTCAAGCGGGTGGCCAGCCTTGTCTTTCGGCGCACCGGGGCCCTTGATTTCCACACCGTCGGGGTTGTTGGAACCGACTTCGTGCAGCGCAATGATGTGCGCGGCCACCAGGCCCAGCAGCACCAGCGGCACGGCGATGACGTGGAAACTGAAGAAGCGGTTCAGCGTCGCATCGCCCACCACGTAGTCGCCGCGGATCAGCAGCGCCAGGTCGGGACCAACGAAGGGAATCGCGGCAAACAGGTTCACGATCACCTGGGCGCCCCAGTAGGACATCTGGCCCCAGGGCAGCAGGTAACCCATGAAGGCTTCGGCCATCAGGCACAGGAAAATCGCGCAGCCGAAGATCCAGACCAGCTCACGCGGCTTGCGGTAGCTGCCGTAGATCAGACCACGGAACATGTGCATGTAGACCACCACGAAGAAGGCCGAGGCGCCGGTGGAGTGCATGTAGCGCACCAGCCAGCCCCAGGGCACGTCGCGCATGATGTACTCGACCGATGCAAAGGCCAGGGCCGCGTCGGGCTTGTAGTGCATCACCAGGAAAATGCCGGTGACGATCTGGATCACCAGCACCAGCAGGGCCAGCGAGCCAAAGAAATACCAGAAGTTGAAGTTCTTCGGTGCGTAGTACTCGGACAGGTGTTCCTTGTACAGCTTGCTGGCAGGGAAACGGTTGTCGACCCAGTTCAGCAGCTTTTCGCCGGCGCTGGCGTTGGGGGAAATGGTTTTGAATTCAGCCATGGGGTGCTCCGTGTGTCTCGGCTTCAGGCCTTCTTGTCTTCACCGATCAGCAACCGGTTGTCAGACAAATACATGTGCGGGGGCACTTCAAGGTTGTCCGGCGCGGGCTTGTTCTTGAACACGCGACCGGCCATGTCGAAGGTCGAGCCATGGCAGGGGCACAGGAAACCACCCTTCCAGTCGTCGGGCAGCGAGGGCTGTGCACCGGTCTGGAACTTGTCCGACGGCGAGCAACCCAGGTGCGAGCAAATGCCCACGGCCACCAGGATTTCCGGCTTGATCGAACGGGACTCGTTGCGGGCGTATTCAGGGGTCAGCTCGGAAGGCTTGCGCTCCGACTTGGGGTCGGCCAGCTGGGCATCCTGGCCTGCCAGTGCGGCCAGCTGGTCAGGGGTGCGTTTGATGATCCAGACAGGCTTGCCGCGCCATTCCACGGTCATCTTTTCGCCGGATTTCAGGGCGGAAATGTCCACCTCCACCGCAGCGCCAGCCGCTTTGGCTCGCTCCGATGGCTGAAACGAGCTCACGAACGGGACGGCGGTGGCCAGGCCTCCGACGGCACCAGCGCAACCGGAGGCAATCAACCAAGTCCTCTTGCTGCTGTCGACTGGGGTGTCACTCATGGGGGTCCTCAATGCTCTGTCTTGGGTTAGGGTCAACCCGAGATTCTATCCGAGCGCAGCAGGGCCATTCAATCGCCATGAAAGCCTTGACACGGTAAATTGGTAGGGAATACTCAAGCGCACTTTCAACCGGAGGAGTGCAACATGGGCATGGTGTCAGAGTTCAAGGAATTTGCGGTCAAGGGCAACGTGGTCGATCTGGCCGTGGGCGTGATCATCGGCGCGGCCTTCGGCAAGATCGTCGACTCGGTGGTAGGCGACCTGATTCTGCCGGTGGTGGGTGCGGTGGTGGGCAAGATCGATTTTTCCAACATGTTCGTGGTGCTGGGCGCTGTGCCGCCAGGCACCGCCACCACGCTGGACGCGCTGAAGAAAGCCGGTGTGCCGGTGTTTGCCTACGGCAGCTTCATCACCGTGGCGGTGAATTTCCTGATTCTGGCTTTCATCATTTTCATGATGGTCAAGCAGATCAACCGCTTGAAGAAGGAGGCGCCGGCGGCACCCGCAGCCCCGGCACCCACGCCGGAAGACATTCTGCTGCTGCGTGAGATCAGGGACAACCTGAAGCGGTAGGGAAAGGCCCCCACGCTTCCCACTGCGTGTGGTGCGCTGCCCCCCGAGGGGGTCGCGTTTTTCCTTGGGGCGGTCCGGCGGAAAAACAGCCCGCCCCACGCTCCCCACGGCGCGTGATTCGCTGCGCCTAAGAGGCTGGACCTTGGCCTGTCAGACCGTTGCGCTGAGCGTTCTGGCCATGCGCAGCGCGGCCAGCAGGCTGCGGGGGTCGGCCCGGCCGGTGCCGGCCACGTCGAAAGCCGTGCCATGGTCGGGACTGGTGCGCACCAGCGGCAGTCCCAGCGTCACGTTGACGCCCTGCTCCACCCCCAGGTACTTGACCGGAATCAGGCCCTGGTCGTGGTACATCGCCACCACCGCATCGAACTCGCCGCGCCGGGCACGCATGAACACCGTGTCGGGTGCCAGCGGCCCGACGGCGTGGATGCCGCTCTGCACCGCGGCCGCCACGGCCGGGGCAATCTCGCGTTGCTCTTCCCAGCCGAACAGACCGCCCTCGCCCGCGTGCGGGTTCAGGCCAGCCACCGCCAGCCGCGGCCGACGCCCCAGGCTGCGCGACAGCGCGGCGTCGGCAATCTGCAGGGTCAACAACACATTGGCCTGCGTCACCGCGTCGATGGCCTGGCGCAGCGACACATGGATGCTGACCAGCACCGTGCGCAGTTCCTCGTTGGCCAGCATCATGCGCACCGGCACGGCGGACACCGGTTGGCCGAGGTGGGCCGCAGCCTCGGCCTGCAACAGCTCGGTGTGACCGGGGAAATCCACGCCCGCGGCGTGCAAAGCCTCTTTGTGCAACGGGGCCGTCACCAGCGCCGCCACCTCGCCACGCAGCGCCGCCCGGGCAGCCCACAGCACACAGTCGGCCGCCACCCGGCCCGCCACGGCCGACACCTGGCCCCAGGCCGGCCAGGCCGCGTCGGGCAATTCGGTCACTGGCAACACCGGCAGGCAGCGGGGCGGCAGGCCCACCAAATCCGCCACAGACGAGATGGCCACCACCGGCAACGGCGGCTGACCCGGCCCGGTGATGCAGGCCGCTGCCCGGCGCACCAGGCCCACATGACCAGCCACAAAACAGCCTTGGGTGGCCTCGGCGTCGTCACGAAAAGCCTTGGCAATGGTTTCCGGCCCAATGCCGGCCGGGTCACCCAGGGTGATGGCGATGGGAAGGGACATGGACCTCAGGCGGGGTTGTCGATGTCGATGAATTCATGCGCCAAGCCCAGCTCGGCCGCCACATGGGCCGCGACCGCCGGCGCACCGTAGCGTTCGGTGGCGTGGTGGCCGCAGGCCAGAAAGGCCACGCCGCATTCGCGGGCGTAATGGGCCTGGGGCTCGGAGATTTCACCGGTGATGAACACATCGGCCCCGGCGGCGATGGCCGCCTCGAAATGGCCCTGGGCCCCACCGGTGCACCAGGCGATGTGCTTCACCGGCCGGTCCATCGGACCCACGCGGACCACTGCATGCCGCAGCGTCTTTTCCACATGGTCGGCCAATGCCCCAGCATGGGCAAAACCATCGCCCAGCGCCTGGCCAAGACAACCCAGGCTCTGCTCGCCAAAACGCGACTGCGCTTGCAGGCCCAGCACCCGGCCCAGCTGGGCGTTGTTGCCCAGGGTGGGGTGGGCGTCCAGTGGCAGGTGGTAGGCCAGCAGGTTGATGTCGTGCGCCAGCAGCAGCGCCAGGCGCTGCTTCATCCAGCCGGTGACCCGGCCGTCCTGGCCCCGCCAGAACAGCCCGTGGTGCACCAGCACCGCGTCGGCCCTGGCCTCAATCGCCGCTTCAATGAAGGCGCGGCTGGCGGTCACGCCAGACACCAGCTTGCCCACCTCGGCCTTGCCCTCGACCTGCAGGCCGTTGGGTCCATAGTCCTTGAAGGCCCCCGGTTGCAACAGGGTGTCGAGGGTGGTGAGCAGGTGCTGGCGCGCAATCATCGGGGTGGGCAGGAGTTGGATCGATTGTCTGTGAATTCTCTCGTCCCGGCGGGGTCACAGCGCGCGCCTACAATTTGTCGACGGAGGCGCCCTCGCCTTGCCGCTGGAATGAGAAGCCCGCCATGAAACGACTCTGGTTGTTGTTCGCCCAAACCGCCACGGTGTTGCTGGCCGCCTACTTCGTGCTTGCCACGCTGCAGCCCGAATGGCTGAGCCAGCGGCCCAGCGCCTCGGTGGATCTGGTGGAGGCACCGGCGGTGACGGCGGGCACGCCCGCGCCGGGCAGCCTGGCCATGGCGGCCCGCAAAGCCTCGCCGGCGGTGGTGAGCATCAGCACCAGCAAGGCGGCCGAGCGCAGCCCACAGGCCAATGACCCCTGGTTCCGCTTCTTTTTTGGTGAGCGTGGTAACGAGCCGCAGGGGGGCCTGGGCAGCGGCGTGATCGTCAGCGCCAGCGGCTACATCCTGACCAACAACCACGTGGTCGAGGGGGCCGACGCGATCGAGGTCATCCTCAACGACGCCCGACGCACCCGGGCCAAGGTGATTGGCACCGACCCGGACACCGACCTGGCCATCCTGAAGGTCGAACTCGACCGGCTGCCGGTGATCACGCTGGGCAATTCCGACAACCTGCAGGTGGGCGACCTGGTGCTGGCCATCGGCAACCCCTTTGGTGTGGGCCAGACCGTCACCAGCGGCATCGTCAGCGCGCTGGGACGCAACCAGCTGGGCATCAACACCTTCGAGAACTTCATCCAGACCGACGCGGCCATCAACCCTGGCAACTCGGGCGGCGCGCTGGTGGACACCGCCGGCAACCTGCTGGGCATCAACACCGCCATCTACTCCCGCTCGGGCGGCAGCATGGGCATTGGCTTCGCCATCCCGGTGTCGACGGCCAAGGCAGTGCTGGAAGGCATTGTGAAAGACGGCCAGATCACCCGGGGCTGGATTGGTGTGGAACCCCAAGACCTGACCGCCGAACTGGCCGAGACCTTTGGCGTCAAGGCCAAGGACGGCGTGATGATCACCGGCGTGCTGCAGCGGGGCCCGGCCGCCCAGGCGGGCATCCGCCCAGGCGATGTGGTGACGCAGGTGGCGGGCGCTGTGGTGCACGACGTGACCGGCCTGTTGAGCGCGGTGGCCGCCCTGCCACCGGGGAAGCCGGCGAAGTTTCTCGTGCAGCGCAAGGAAGAGCAGCTGGCGGTGGAAGTCACGCCGGGCGTGCGGCCCAAACCGCCCAAGGCCCAACGCCCCTGAACCAGGACCACCCCTTCAGACCCGGCACGCGGCCGGTTTGAAAGACCGCTGACCGATCAGCGCTTGGTCACTTCGACACCTTCAGCGGGCGGCTGGGTGTGCTTAATGAACACCTGTGCTGCCCAGATGCCAACCTCGTAGAGCAGGATCATGGGAATGGCCAGGGCCAGCTGGGACACCACGTCCGGCGGCGTGATGACGGCGGCGATGATGAAGGCCAGCACCACAAAATAGCCGCGAAACTCCTTCAGCTTTTCGATGCTGACCATGCCCATGCGGGCCAGCACAATGACCACAATGGGCACCTCGAAGGCCATGCCGAAGGCCAGGAACATGGTCAACACAAAACTCAGGTAGGCCTCGATGTCAGGCGCCGCGGTGATGCTCTTCGGGGCAAAACCCTGGATGAACTTGAACACCTGGCCAAACACGAAGTAGTAGCAAAACGCCACCCCGATGAAGAACAGCACCGTGCTGGACACCACCAGGGGCAGCACCAGCCGCTTCTCATGGGCGTACAGGCCGGGGGCCACAAAAGCCCACATCTGGTACAGCACCACCGGCAGGGCCAGCAGAAAAGCCGTCATCAGCAGAATCTTCAGCGGCACCACAAACGGCGAAATCACCGAGGTGGCGATCAGCGTCGCCCCCTTGGGCAGGGTGTCGATCAGAGGGTGGGCCAGGATGTCGTACAGGGCGGCGGGGCCGGGAAACAGCGCCAGCACGGCACCGGCCACGGCCACCGCGATCATGGCGCGCACCAGGCGGTCGCGCAGCTCCATCAGGTGCTGGACAAAGGGCTGTTCAGAGCCTGCGAGTTCGTCTTGAGGGTCGGACATGGAAGAGGGACTCGTTCAAAGGGGGTCAGGCCCCAGCGCCGTGTGGGAAATTCCCCACCCATCAACCCGGTTTGACAGGACGGTAGCGGGCCACACGGGCCGCACCGGACAAGGCCCGGGTGCGTACGCCGGTGCGGGCTTTGTACCAGCTGGGCACGGCGCCGCGCTTGCTGCGCCATTTCTTGTTCGGGTTGCGGTATTCCGGGACCACCGCTTCCTTGATGTAAATCGAACCGGGCTCCGGCTCCTGGGGGTTGTGATAAACCTCGTCGGCCACCTGGGCCATCTGCTTCTCGAACGCGTTGGCACCGGTCTGCACCGAGTTCTGCACGTCGCGCGCCGCGGCCTCCATGCTGTCCTTCATGGTCTTCAGGTCTTCCAGCTCGATCGAGCGGTTGACCTCGGCCTTGACATCGGACACGTAGCGCTGGGCCTTGCCCAGCAAGGTGCCCACGGTGCGCGCCACGCGCGGCAGTTTTTCAGGACCGATGACGATGAGAGCGACGGCACCGATCAGCGCCATCTTGGACAGGCCAAGGTCAATCACTGGTGCTTACCCGTGCTCAAGACTTGCTCTTGGCCTCGACGTCGATCGTGGTCTTGTCGGCGGTGGTGGCGTTGGTCGTCACCTTGGCGGTCTCGGCCGGCTTGTCCTCGGCCGTGGCCGAACCGTCCTTCATGCCGTCCTTGAAGCCCTTGACCGCGCCACCGAGGTCAGAGCCCATGTTCTTGAGCTTCTTGGTGCCGAACACCATCACCACGATCAACAGCACGATCAGCCAGTGCCAGATAGAAAAAGAACCCATGAATGCCTCCTAGAAATTGCTGTGATTTTAGGGCGCGGAAACCGCACCCTGTGAAATTCCGCAAGGATTAACCCTAAGCCGGTCACCGGCCGTCACATCTTCAGCCGCGCAACCAGGGCCGCGGGCCACCCATCACATGGAGGTGCAGGTGGTGAATTTCCTGGCCGCCCTCGGCACCGGTGTTGGTGACGATGCGAAAGCCCCCTTCGGGGTAAGGGCGGCAGCCCTCTTGCAGCGCCAGCTTGGGCGCCAGGGCCATCATCCGGCCCAACAAGCCGGCATGGTCGTCGGTGACACCGGCCATCGAGTGCAGGTGCAGCTTGGGAATCATCAGAAAGTGCACCGGCGCCCAGGGGTGCAGGTCGTGGAAGGCGAAGATTTCGTCGTCTTCATAGACTTTGCGCGACGGGATCTTGCCGGCGGCGATTTTGCAAAAGATGCAGTTCGGATCGGTGCTCATGGACGTTGGGCCTCAGGCCATTCGGGATTGGTGGAAACGCAGCCAGCCGCGCAGGCAGCGGTACAGGTACCACAGCCCCACCACGGTGTAGGCCACCGCGCCGGGCAGCACCAGCAGCCACAGCGGCGACAACAGCACCAACCAGCCCACGGTCCACCAGAAGGTGCGGACCATGTAGTTGTGGTGGCTCAGGTAAACCGGGTCGACCTCGTCGGCGCGCAGCACACAGTTGACGATCAGCGCCACCACCGCCAGTGTGCCCGCTGTGGCCCAGGCCAGCGTGTGGGCGGCATACAGCGCATGCATGGCCAGCCGCTGGTTGTCGGTCTTGCCGTCGGGAATGACCACCGTGACCTCGCTCATGGTCGGGGCTGGCCCTCGCTGTGCTCGCGGTCCACCGCCTTGCGCAGCGCTTTTTCCTCGATGCCGCTGGTGCCTTCGCGACGCTCCAGCTCGGCAATCACATCGGCCGGGCTGAGCCCGTAATGGGCCAGCGCAATCATCGAGTGAAACCACAAATCGGCCACCTCGTAGACCAGCTTGGCCTTGTCGGCGCCATGGTCCACGTCCTTGGCCGCCATCACCGTCTCGGTGGCCTCTTCGCCGATTTTCTTCAGAAAAGCGTCCGGGCCCTTGTGCAGCAGCCGGGCCACGTAGCTGGTGGCCGGATCGCCACCGTGGGCGACCTTGCGGCTTTCGATGATGGCGGCCAGGCGCGCCAGGGAGTCCTGAGAGGTGGTCATTTGTAAATCGATTCAGGGTCTTTCAGCACCGGCTCGGTGGCCACCCAGGCGCCGTCCTTGTACAGGCTGAAAAAGCAGCTGTGGCGACCGGTGTGGCAGGCGATGCCGGGCTCGTGGCCCAGTTGGGTAACTTTGAGCAGCACCACGTCGTTGTCGCAGTCCAGCCGGATCTCATGCACGGTCTGCACATGGCCCGACTCCTCGCCCTTGAACCACAGTTTGCGGCGCGAGCGGCTGAAATACACCGCCCGGCCCAGCTCGGCGGTTTTTTGCAGCGCCTCGCGGTTCATCCAAGCAAACATCAACACGTCGTTGCTGCCTTGTTCCTGCGCGATCACGGGCACCAGGCCCTGATCGTCCCATTTCACGCTGTTGAGCCAATCCATGGCTGGATTGTGCTTGAAACCGCGCGGCTTACAGCCGGACGGGGATGCCGCGCAGGGCCATCTGGGCCTTGGCCTGGCCCACGGTGAACTCGCCGTAGTGGAAGATGCTGGCGGCCAGCACCGCGTCGGCGCCGCCCTGCTGCACGCCGTCGGCCAGGTGGTCCAGCGTGCCCACGCCGCCAGAGGCGATCACCGGCACGCTGACCGCGTCGCTGACCGCCCGGGTCAGCGCCAGGTCGAAGCCCGACTTGGTGCCGTCGCGGTCCATGCTGGTCAGCAGGATCTCACCGGCGCCCAGCCGGGCCATTTCGGTGGCCCAGGCCACCGCGTCCAGCCCGGTGTTCTTGCGCCCGCCATGGCTGTAAACGTCCCAGCCGGCACCGCGGGTGGCCGCGTCCTCGGCGCTGCGGCGCTTGGCATCGATGGCCACCACGATGCACTGGGCCCCGTACTTGGCCGAGGCCTCGGCAATCACCTGCGGGTTGGCAATGGCCGCGGAGTTGAAGCTGGTTTTGTCGGCGCCGGCGTTGAGCAAACGGCGCACATCGTCCACCGTGCGCACGCCGCCACCCACCGTCAGCGGGATGAAGACCTGGGACGCCACCGCCTCGATGATGGGCAGAATCAGGTCGCGGCCATCGCTGGTGGCGGTGATGTCGAGGAAGGTCAGCTCGTCGGCGCCCTGCTCGTTGTAGCGGGCGGCAATCTCCACCGGATCGCCGGCGTCGCGCAGCTCCACGAAGTTGACACCCTTGACCACGCGACCACCGGTCACGTCGAGGCAGGGGATGATTCTTTTGGCCAGCATCTCAGCGCCCATCCCGGCGGCAACGCCGGGTGCTCACTTGATGCCCAGTTCGTCGGCGCGGGCCTGCCCGGCGGCGAAATCCAGGTCGCCGGTGTAGATGGCCCGGCCGCAAATCACGCCCTCGATGCCCTCCGATTCCACGGCACACAGCTGCTCGATGTCGGCCATGTTGGACAGGCCGCCAGAAGCGATCACCGGGATGGTCAGCGCCTGCGCCAGCTTGACGGTGGCGTCGATGTTGATGCCGCTGAGCATGCCGTCGCGGCCAATGTCGGTGTAAATGATGGATTCGACGCCGTAGTCCTCGAACTTCTTGGCCAGGTCGATCACCTCGTGGCCGGTGAGCTTGCTCCAGCCGTCGGTGGCCACTTTGCCGTCCTTGGCGTCCAGGCCAACAATGATGTGGCCGCCAAAAGCGGTGCAAGCGTCCTGCAGGAAACCGGGGTTCTTCACGGCGGCGGTGCCGATGATCACGTAGCGCAGGCCGGCGTCGAGGTAGCGCTCGATGGTGTCGAGGTCACGAATGCCGCCACCCAGCTGCACGTCGATCTCGCCACCCACTTCCTTCAGGATCTTCTTGATGGCCAGTTCGTTCTTGGGCTTGCCGGCGAAGGCGCCGTTCAGGTCCACGAGGTGCAGGCGTCGGGCGCCCTTGTTGACCCAGCTGCGCGACATCAGCGCCGGGTCTTCCCCGAAGGTGGTGGATTGGTCCATGTCGCCCTGTTTCAGGCGCACACAGTGACCGTCTTTCAAATCAATCGCGGGAATGAGAAGCATGGTGCCGGAAGGAGCGAAGGGAGAACTCGGGTTAGAAAAATGAAGCCGGCAAAGCCGCCGCGCTGGCCCGCCCGTGGCAAGCCGAGCCTCCCTCGGGAGGCAGCGCAGCGCACGCGGTGAAAAGCGCGGGGGTCACGATTCAGGGATTCCAGTGGAGAAAGTTGCGGTACAGGGCCAACCCCTGGTTGGCGCTTTTCTCGGGATGGAACTGGGTTGCAAAAATATTATCGCGTGCCACGGCCGCCGTAAAGAGGCCGCCGTAGTCGGCCTCGCCCGCATTGTGGCGCGCATCCGACGTTCGGGCATAGAAGCTGTGCACAAAATAGAAATGGCTGCCGTCGGGCACGCCGGCCCACACCGGGTGGCGTTCCGCGCCATGGCCACACTGGAAAACCTGGTTCCAGCCCATCTGCGGCACCTTGTAGCGGCTGCCGTCGGGCTGGGTCCGGCCGGCCAGATCGAACTTGACCACCTCGCCAGGGATCAGGCCCAGGCCGTCGGTGGGGCCTTCTTCGCTGCGGTCCAGCAGCATCTGCATGCCCACACAGACGCCGAACAGCGGCTTGCGGGCCGCCGCGTCCAGCACCGCATCGAGCAGGCCGGATTCGCGCAGCTCACGCATGCAGTCGGGCATGGCGCCCTGGCCGGGCAACACCACCCGGTCGGCGGCCAGCACCTGCTGCGGGTCGCTGGTGACAACCACCCGCACGCCGCTGCCATCGGCCGCGGCCTGCACCGCCTGCGACACCGAGCGCAGATTGCCCATGCCGTAGTCCACCACCGCCACGGTGTTTGCTGCGTTGTTCATGACCACCAGTTCAGAAGGGGCGCTGGGCAGAAGGCGACTGAAGACACGCCATCACAAGGAGCCCTTGGTCGACGGGATCACGCCGGCCGAACGCGGGTCGCGCTCCAGCGCCGCGCGCAGCGCGCGGGCAAAGGCCTTGAACACCGTCTCGGCCTGGTGGTGGGCGTTGTCGCCGCGCAGGTTGTCGATGTGCAGCGTGACAAAGGCGTGGTTGACGAAGCCCTGGAAAAACTCGTAGGCCAGCTGGGTGTCGAACGCGCCGATCATGCCGCTCTTGAAGGGCACATGCATTTCCAGGCCGGGGCGGCCGGAGAAGTCCACCACCACCCGGCTCAGCGCCTCGTCCAGCGGCACATAGGCGTGGCCGTAGCGGCGGATGCCTTTTTTGTCGCCCACCGCCTTGGCCACTGCCTGGCCCAGCGTGATGCCCACGTCTTCCACCGTGTGGTGGCCGTCGATGTGCAGGTCGCCAACGGCCTGGATGTCCAGGTCGATCAGCCCATGGCGGGCGATCTGGTCCAGCATGTGGTCGAAGAAGCCGATGCCGGTGTGCAGCTTGGCCTGGCCCGTGCCGTCGAGGTTGAGCTTGACGGTGATCTGGGTCTCGGCCGTGTGGCGCGTGACCTCGGCGGTGCGGGGGGCGTGTTGGAGCGGGTCGGCGGTGGTCATAGGGCTTGTTGGAAGGCGGCCAGCATGCGGGCGTTTTCAAGGGCGGTGCCCACGGTCAGCCGCAGGCATTGGGCCAGCAATGGGTGCATTTTAGAAACGTTCTTCACCAGCACCCCTTGGGCCTTCATGCCGTCGAAGGTTTTTTGTGCGTCGGGCACCCGCACCAGCACCATGTTGGCGTCGCTGGGCCAGGCCTTGACCTGGGGCATGGCGGCCAGCGCCGCCATCAGCTGGCCACGCTGGGCCACGATGTCGGCGGCCTGGGCGGCGAACACCGCCGCGTGTTCCAGCGCGAACAGCGCGCATTCGGCGTTGAGCACACTGACGTTGTAGGGCGGACGCACCTTGTCCACCTCGTGGATCAGCGTCGCCGGGCCCACCATGTAGCCCAGCCGCACGCCGGCCAGGCCGAACTTGCTGAGGGTGCGCATCAGCAGCACATGGCGGTGGCGTTCGGGCTGCTGGCGAATCACATCCAGGTGGCTGCGGCTGGCAAAGGGCTGGTAGGCCTCGTCGATGGCGACCAAACCGCCCTGCTGCCCCACCGCGTCGATGATGCGGGCCATGGCGCTGGCGTCCCACAGGTTGGCCGTCGGGTTGTTGGGGTAGGCCAGGTGGACGATGGCCGGGTGGTGCTCGGCAATGGCGGCCAGCATGGCCTGCTCGTCCAGCTCGAAGTCGGCGGTCAGCGGCACGCCGACAAAGCGCAGGCCTTGCAGCTGGGCGCTCATGGCGTACATCACAAAGCCCGGCACTGGCGCCAGCACCACCGCGCCGGGCTGGTCGCAGGCCAGGGTCAGCAGCGAGATCAGTTCGTCCGAGCCATTGCCCAGCATCAGCGCCTGACCCTCGGCCAAGCCGGTGTGGACGGCCAGCGCGCGTTTCAGGTCGTCGATGCGCTCGCCAGGGTAGCGGTTCAGCGGCACCGTGCCCAGCCGCTGGCCCAGCGCCGCCTGCAATTCAGCGGGCAGCAGGTGGGGGTTTTCCATCGCGTCGAGCTTGACCATGCCGGCGGCGTCCTGCACCACATAGGCGTGCATGGCCCGCACGTCGGGGCGGATGCGGTCCATGGGCTGGGGCGCGTTCATGCCGCACCCCGCATCGGTGGCACCACGGTCAGCCGCAGCTCGGCTGCACGGGCATGGGCCTGCAGGCCTTCGCCATAGGCCAGTTCGGCCGCCACCTGACCCAGGGTCTGGGCGCCCTGGGCGCTGACCTCGATCAGGCTGCTGCGCTTCTGAAAGTCGTACACGCCCAGCGGCGAGGAAAAGCGCGCGGTGCCGCTGGTGGGCAGCACATGGTTGGGGCCGGCGCAGTAGTCGCCCAGGCTTTCGCTGGTGTAGGCGCCCAGGAAGATGGCCCCGGCGTGCACCAGCAAGGGCTCCCATCGGTGCGGCTCCTGGCTGGAGACCTCCAGGTGCTCCGGCGCAATGCGGTTGGAAATGGCGCAGGCCTCGGCCATGTCGCGGGTCAGGATCAGCGCGCCGCGGCCGCTGAGGCTTTTGGCGATGATCTCGGCGCGCGGCATGCTGGGCAGCAGGCGGTCGATGGCGGCCTGCACCGCGTCGATGTAGGCCGCGTCGGGGCACAGCAGAATGCTTTGCGCCAGCTCGTCGTGTTCGGCCTGGCTGAACAAGTCCATGGCCACCCAGTCGGCCGGCGTGCTGCCATCGGCCAGCACCAGGATCTCACTGGGGCCGGCAATCATGTCGATGCCCACCGTGCCAAAGACCCGGCGTTTGGCGGCGGCCACATAGGCATTGCCCGGGCCGGTGATCTTGTCGACCTTGGGCACGCTGGCCGTGCCGTAGGCCAGCGCCGCCACCGCCTGGGCGCCGCCGATGGTGAAGGCGCGGCTGACGCCGGCCACATGGGCGGCGGCCAGCACCAGCGCATTTTTTTCGCCCTTGGGCGTGGGCACCACCATGATGATCTCGCCCACCCCGGCCACATGGGCGGGAATGGCGTTCATCAGCACGCTGGACGGGTAGGCGGCCTTGCCGCCGGGCACGTAAATGCCCACCCGGTCGAGTGGCGTGACCTTCTGGCCCAGCAGCGTGCCGTCTTCGTCGTGGTAACTCCAGCTCTCGCCCGAGGCTTTTTTCTGCGCTTCGTGGTAGCTGCGCACGCGGCGGGCAGCCGACTCCAGCGCGCTGCGCTGGGCGGCAGGCAGGCCGTCGAAAGCGGCTTTCAGCTCGGCCTGGGTCAGCTCCAGCGCCTGCATGGAGGTGGCGGCCAGGCCGTCGAAGCGCTGGGTGTACTCCAGCACCGCGGCGTCACCGCGCTGCAACACATCGGCCAGGATGTCGGCCACCCGCTGTTCGATGGCGGCGTCGGTGTCGGCCGACCAATGCAGCCTGGCCTTGAAATCGGCCTCGAAGCTGGTCGAGGCGGTGGACAGTCGGGCGGGGGTGGCGGCCAAGTTCATGGTGGGTCAGGCGGCTTTCTGCGGCACGGCCGACGCGAACGCATCGATGATGCGGCGGATCGGGGCCTGCTTGAGTTTGAGCGCGGCCTGGTTGACCACCAGGCGGGCGCTGATGTCCATGATGCGCTCCACTTCCACCAAGTGGTTGGCCTTGAGCGTGCTGCCGGTGGACACCAGGTCGACGATGGCGTCGGCCAGGCCGGTCAGTGGCGCCAGCTCCATGCTGCCGTAGAGCTTGATCAGGTCCACGTGCACGCCTTTGGTGGCGAAGAAGTCGCGCGCAATGCCCACGTACTTGGTGGCCACCTTCAGGCGCGAGCCCTGGGTCACGGCGTTGGCGTAGTCAAAATCGGCCCGCACCGCCACGCTCATGCGGCATTTGGCGATCTGCAGGTCCAGCGGCTGGTAGAGGCCGGCGCTGCCGGCCGCACCGCCCCACTCCAGGCCGTGCTCGATCAGGGTGTCCTTGCCGGTCACACCCAGGTCGGCACCGCCGTACTGCACATAGGTGGGCACGTCGCTGGCGCGCACCAGCACCACCCGCACGTCGTCTCGGTTGGTCGGCAGGATCAGCTTGCGCGACTTCTCCGGGTCTTCCAGCACCTCGATGCCAGCGGCCCGCAGCAGCGGCAGGGTTTCGTCGAAGATGCGTCCTTTGGACAGGGCCAGTGTGATCATTTCACTCTTTCAATGTCGGCGCCCAGGCCGCGCAGTTTGGCTTCCATCTGGTCGTAACCGCGGTCCAGATGGTAAATCCGGTCGACCAGGGTCTCGCCGTCGGCCACCAGGCCAGCGATCACCAGGCTGGCCGAGGCCCGCAGGTCGGTGGCCATGACGGTGGCGCCCGACAGCTGGGGCACGCCCTCCACCAGCGCCACCTTGCCGTCGATCTGAATGGCCGCACCCAGGCGCACCAGCTCGTTGACGTGCATGAAGCGGTTCTCGAAGATGGTCTCGGTGACCTTGCTGGCGCCCTGGGCGATGGCGTTCAGCGCCATGAACTGGGCCTGCATGTCGGTGGGAAAGCCGGGGTATTCGGTGGTGCGAAAGCTCTGCGCCTTCAGCCGGCCCGTGGCACGGACACGGATGCCGCCGTCCACCGCCTCGACCTGGGCACCGGCGTCGCGCAGCTTGTCGATCACCGCGTCCAGGTGGTCGGCCCGGCCGTCGCGCAGCAGCACGTCGCCACCGGTGGCGGCCACGGCGCACAAAAAGGTGCCGGCCTCAATGCGGTCGGCCACCACCTGGTGGGTGGCGCCATGCAAGGCGTTGACGCCCTGGATATGGATGCGGCGGCTGCCATGGCCCTCGATGCGGGCGCCCATGGCGATCAGCATCTCGGCCAGGTCGGTGATTTCCGGCTCCTGGGCGGCGTTTTCCAGCACCGTCTCGCCCTCGGCCAGCGTGGCGGCCATCATCAGGTTCTCGGTGCCGGTGACGGTGACCATGTCGGTGGTGATGTGGGCGCCCTTCAGTCGGCTGCGGCCGGCCGGCAACTTGGCCAGCATGTAGCCGTGCTCGACCACGATCTCGGCACCCATGGCCTGCAGGCCCTTGATGTGCTGGTCCACCGGCCGCGAGCCGATGGCACAGCCGCCGGGCAGCGACACCTTGGCATGACCGAAGCGGGCCAAGAGCGGGCCCAGCGCCAGCACCGAGGCTCGCATGGTCTTCACCAGCTCGTAGGGCGCTTCGGGGTTGTTCAGGCCACCGGCGTCCAGCCGCACACTGTGCTCGTCGGTTTGCTCAATCGACACGCCCATGTTGCGGATCAGCTTGAGCATGGTGGCCACGTCTTGCAGGCGTGGGGTGTTCAGCAGCGTGACCGGCTCGGCCGTCAGCAGGGCTGCGCACAGCTCGGGCAGGGCTGCGTTCTTGGCGCCTGAAATTCGCACCTCGCCGTGGAGCGCACGGCCACCGCGAATCAACAGCTTGTCCATAGGGTTCTCGTCAAAATCGTCTCAGCGCCGCCACCGGGCGGTCGTGCTGGCCAACGCGCCAACGCCGGCAGGGGGTCAATGGGCCTTGGCGGCCCACTCGGCGGGGGTGTAGGTCTTCATCGACAAGGCATGCACCTCGTCGGTCTGTATTTTCGCACCGAGCGTGGCATAAACCCGCTGGTGGCGTTTGATCAGGCGCTGGCCCTCGAATTCGGCCGACACCACGGTCGCATACCAGTGCCGGCCGTCGCCGCTCAATTCCAGGTGCTCGCAGGCCAGGCCGTTGGCGATGATGGTGCGCAGTTCGTCGGCGGTCATGGGTCTTTATCCTCGAATCTTGTAACCGGTGCGCAGCAGCTGCATGGCCACCGCACTGGCGGCCAGCAGGGCCAGCACCACGATGGCCAGGCTGGCCCAGGGGGAGACGTCGCTGACACCAAAAAACCCGTAGCGGAAGCCGTCGATCATGTAGAAAAACGGGTTCAGGTGGCTGACCTTCTGCCACACCGGTGGCAGCGAATGGATGGAATAGAACACGCCGCTCAAAAAGGTCATGGGCATGATCAAAAAATTCTGGAAGGCCGCCATCTGGTCGAACTTTTCGGCCCACAGGCCGGCAATCAGGCCCAGCGTGCCCATCAGCGCGGCCGCCGACAAAGCGAAAACCACGATCCACAGCGGTGCAGCCACCGGCAACACCGTCATCCACGAGGTGACGGCCAACACCCCCAGGCCCACCGCCAGCCCACGCACCACCGAAGAGCCCACGTAGGCGGCAAACCAGTGCCAGTGGCTCAACGGGGTGAGCAGCACAAACACCAGGTTGCCCATGATCTTGCTCTGGATCAGCGAGGACGAGCTGTTGGCAAAGGCGTTCTGTAGCACGCTCATCATCACCAGGCCAGGCACCAGGAAGGCGGTGTAGCTGACCTGGCCATAGACCTTGACATGGTCTTCCAGCACGTGGCCGAAGATCAGCAGGTAGAGGGCGGCGGTCAGCACCGGCGCGCCCACGGTCTGGTAACGCACTTTCCAGAAGCGCATCACCTCTTTGTAGAGCAGGGCTTTCCAGCCGGTCATGCGGAAGCTCCCACCGGTGTTGCCGGGCGTGGCGCATTCCCGCCAGCGGCCATCACGTCCAGGAACACGTCTTCCAGGTCGGCCTTGCGGATCTCCACATCCTCCACCGCCACGTTGGCCGCGCGCAGCAGCGCCAGGTGCTGCTCGATCTCGTGGGCGTCGTGGGCCGGCAGCTGCACGATGCGGCCGGTCACCCGGGCCCGATCGGCCAGCGCGGCCGGCAATTCGGCATCGGTCTTGAAGCACAACACGTTGTTGACCGAGGACTTCAGCAAGGCGCTGGTGCTGTCCAGCGCCACCACCTGGCCGCGCTTGAGCATGGCGATGCGGCCACACAAGGCTTCGGCCTCTTCGAGGTAATGGGTGGTCAGCAGCACGGTGTGGCCTTGTTTGTTGAGTTTGGCAATGAACTGCCACAGCGTTTGCCGCAACTCCACGTCCACGCCGGCGGTGGGCTCGTCGAGCACGATGACCGGCGGCTTGTGCACCAGGGCCTGGGCCACCAGCACCCGGCGCTTCATGCCGCCCGACAGCTGGCGCATGTTGGCCTGGGCCTTGTCGGCCAAACCCAGGCTGTCCAGCAGCTCGTCAATCCAGGCGTCGTTGCCGGTCACACCGAAATAGCCCGACTGCATCTTCAGGGTCTCGCGAACGTTGAAGAAAGGATCGAACACCAGTTCCTGCGGCACCACCCCCAGCCGACGGCGGGCCTGGGCATAGTCGGTGCGCACGTCGGCACCCTGCACCAGCACCCGGCCGCTGCTGGCCCGCGCCAGGCCGGCCAGGATGCTGATCAAGGTGGTTTTGCCGGCGCCATTGGGGCCCAGCAGGCCGAAAAACTCACCCTCTTCGATGTCGAAAGACACGCTGTCCAGCGCTGGCACCGTGCCACGCGCCGACAGGTAAGTTTTGGACACCGACTGGAATGAAATGGCGGGCATGGGGACTGGGATTTTAGAGGGCCGGGCGCCGACAGGAAGGCGCAGGGGCTTGGGGCCACCGTCGCAGCCCCAAGCCCCTGACCGGGTTCAAACGGAATGAGACCGGCTTTTCAGGCCGCTTCCGGCAGCAATTCGGCCACACCGTACAGCGTGGCCAGGGTGCGCAGGCGCTCGGGCATGGCCCGCACCACCAGGGATTTTCCCGCCGCCGTGGCCTCACGCCGGCAGGCCAGCAGCACCGCCAGCGCGGCCGAGTCAAAGTTCTGCAGCGCCGCTGCATCGACCTCGACCACCCCACCCGCCTGGGACCGCAGCTCCGGCCGCAGGCCACCCAAACAGGACTCGGCCTGGGCCTGGGTCAACTCGACGGGCAAGGCCAGCATGCTCAGGCCTTTTTCTGGTTGGACTTGTTGCGCGAGGCCAGCGATTCGATCAGGCCATCGACGCCCTTGGCGTTGATTTCCTGGCTGAACTGGCCACGGTAGGTTTCCACCAGCCAGACGCCCAGCACATTGATGTCGTAAATCTTCCAGCCTGCACCGGCGCCAGGGGTTTTTTCCAGGCGGTAGTCGAGCTGGATGGGGTTGCCCTTGCCACGCACTTCGGTGCGGACCACGACTTCCTTGTCATCGGGGCTGCCGCGGAAGGGCTTGAGGCTGATGGTCTGGTCGCTCACCTGGGCCAACGCGCCCGAGTAGGTGCGCACCAGCAGGGTCTTGAACTCTTCCTGCAGGCGCTTTTGCTGCTCGGGCGACGCTTCGCGCCAGGCCCGGCCCACGGCCGAGGCCGTCATGCGCTGGAAGTTCATGTTGGGCAGCACCTTGCTGTCGACCAGCTCGATCACCCGGGCGGTGTCGCCACTCTTGATGGACTTGTCAGCCTTGACCGCGTCCAGCACCTCGTTGGCCATGCGCTGGATCAGCGCTTCGGGCGCCTCGTCGGCGGCCAGGGCCATGCCAGACACACTCAGGGCCACCAGGCCGGAACACAGGGCGGTAAACAATCGTCGTTTCATGTCAATTCCTCTTTCGCGCAACGGCGCACACAGTCAACGCCTCAGACCTTACCACCGACGACAGGCTCACGCTTGGTAACAACAGGCCACCCGGGCTTCACTTGTCTGCGCCACCCTCGGAAGAGCCGGCGCTGTCCGGCGCCAACAGGTTGCGGCGGCGCTGCAGGTAGGCGTCGCGGGTGAAAGCGTATTTGTCGAGTGCCGCCTGGTCCAGCAAGGTACCGGCGTCCAGAAAGGCCGAGCGCTTGTCGACGATGTTGAGTGCGTAGACCGTGTTGCGGGTGCTGATGTCGCCGATGCCACTGATGGGGCTGCCATTGGTTTCAATGCCGGTGGCCAGGCTGTCGCGCAGCGTAGACGGGCCCAGCAGCGGCAGCACGATGTAGGGCCCGGAGCCCACGCCCCAGCGGCCCAGCGTCAGGCCAAAGTCTTCGTTGTATTTCTCGATGCCGGCTTCGCTGGCGATGTCCAGCAACCCGCCCAGGCCCAAGGTGGAGTTCAGGGCAAACCGGATGAAGGTCTCCCCCGCGGCCTGGCCTTTGAGCTGCAGCACGCTGTTGACAAAGGTCCAGACATCGCCGAGGTTGCTGAAGAAGTTGCTGACGCCGGTGCGCACCAGTTCGGGCACCACGGCGACATAGCCGGTGGCCACCGGCTTCAGCACCAGGCGGTCGGCCTCGTCGTTGAAACGGGTCACGCCGCGGTTGAAGCCCTCGAAGGGGTCGCGCTCGTCGCCACCGGGGCGGGTGGCACAGCCGGAGGCCATGGCCAGCAGCGCCACCATCAGCAGGCCGGTGAGCCAGCGGGTCAGCGACAGGCCGACAGGCGCGGCAGGGGAGGCGATGGAACTGGGCGTCATTTTTTGCCCTCACTCTCTTTGGCAGGGGATTTGGTGTCGGCGCCGTCGGCGGCCTTGCTGTACAAAAACTGGCTGATCAGGTTTTCCAGCACCACCGCGGACTGGGTCTGGGTGATCAGGTCACCGGCACCGAGGTTTTTCTCGTCGGCACCGGCCTCGATGCCGATGTACTGCTCACCCAGCAGGCCGGCGGTGAGGATTTTCAGCGAGCTGTCTTTGGGGAACACGTAGCGGCTTTGCATCGCCAGTGTGATGCGAGCCTGGAAGGATTTGGGGTCAAAGCCGATGGATTCGACTCGGCCCACCACCACACCGGCGCTCTTGACCGCGGCGCGGGGCTTGAGCCCACCGATGTTGTCGAACTTGGCGTCCACCTTGTAGGTGGATTCGAAATTCAGGCTCAGCAGGTTGGCCGACTGCAGGGCCAGAAACAGCAGGGCGGCCGCGCCAATCAGCACAAACAAACCCACCCAGATGTCGTTTTTCGAGCGTTCCATAGCCAATTCCTTAAATGCTGAACATCAGCGCGGTGAGCACAAAGTCCAGACCCAGCACCGCCAACGAAGCCACCACCACCGTGCGGGTGGTGGCGTGCGACACCCCCTCCGGCGTGGGTTGGGCCCGGTAACCCTGCAGCAACGCCACAAAGGTCACCGTCACGCCGAACACAAAACTCTTGAGCACGCCATTGCCGACATCACGCCAGACGTCCACCCCGCCCTGCATCTGGCTCCAGAAGGCGCCAGCGTCCACACCGATCATCAGCACACCCACCGCCCAGCCGCCCAGCACACCCACCGCACTGAACACCGCCGCCAGCAGCGGCATGGTGATCACGCCAGCCCAGAAGCGCGGCGCCAGGATGCGGCGCACCGGGTCAATGGCCATCATCTCCATCGCGCTGAGTTGCTCACCGGCCTTCATCAGGCCGATCTCGGCGGTCAGCGAGGTGCCGGCCCGGCCAGCGAACAGCAGGGCGGTGATGACCGGCCCCAGCTCACGCACCAGACTCAGCGCCACCAGCAGGCCCAGGGCCTCGGTGGAGCCGTAGCGCTGCAGGGTGTAGTAGCCCTGCAGACCCAGCACAAAGCCGACGAAAAGGCCGGACACGGTGATGATGGCCAGCGAGAAATTGCCAAGGAAGTGGACCTGGTCGCGCACCAGGCCGAAACGGCCCAGGCAGGCCGGCCCGGCCGTCACCAATCGGAAAAACAAACGCGTGGCATAACCCAGGCCGGCCAACAGGCCGCGGGTGGAGAAGCCGACCTGGGCGGGACGCAGCCAACCCATCATCGCGCCGCCCCTTGGCCAAAATCGTCGCCGATCGGGCTGGCCGGGTAATGGAAGGCCACCGGGCCATCGGGCAGCGCATGGACAAACTGGTGCACCAGCGGGTTGCTGCTGTGGCGCACCTCTTCGGGCGTGCCCTCGGCGGCGATGCGGCCGTTGGCCAGGATGATGACCTTGTCGGCGATGTGGAAGGTTTCTTCCAGGTCGTGTGACACCACCACGCTGGTGATGCCCAGGGAGTCGTTGAGCTGGCGGATCAGCCGGGCCGCCGTGCCCAGCGAGATCGGGTCGAGGCCGGCGAAGGGCTCGTCGTACATCACCAGGTCGGGGTCCAGCGCAATGGCCCGGGCCAGGGCCACCCGACGCGCCATGCCGCCCGACACCTGGCTGGGCATCAGGTCACGGGCGCCGCGCAGGCCCACCGCGTTGAGTTTCATCAGCACGATGTCGCGCACCAGGGCTTCCGACAAACCGGTGTGTTCGCGCAGCGGAAAAGCCACGTTGTCGAACACGCTGAGGTCGGTGAACAGCGCGCCGAACTGGAACAGCATGCCCATGCGCCGGCGCATCGCGTACAGGCCCTGGGCGTCCAGCTGGGCCACGTCACGCCCATCCACCAGCGCCTGGCCCGACTGGGCCCGGTACTGGCCGCCGATCAGCCGCAGCACCGTGGTTTTGCCGCCACCGGACGCGCCCATCAAGGCCGTGACCTTGCCACGCGGGATGGTCAGCGTCACCCGGTCGAGGATGACCCGCTCCCCGTACCCGAAGGTCAGGTCGCGAAACTCCACAAGGTTGTTGCTGGGGGCTGAGGTCATGAATGAAAAAGGCCGGTCGAGGCCGGCCCTGTTGATGATACGGGAATCCCCCTGCCCTTTACCGGGGCAGGTCCGAGTAACCCATCAGGAACTCGTCCACCGCGCGGGCGGCCTGGCGGCCTTCGCGTATGGCCCACACCACCAGGCTCTGACCGCGGCGGATGTCGCCGGCGGCAAACACCTTGGCAACGTTGGTGGCATAGCCCCCGTCGAATTCGGTCGTGGCCTTGGCATTGCCCCGGTTGTCCTTCTCCAGGCCAAAAGCCTCGAGGATGGACGCCACCGGCGACACAAAACCCATGGCCAGCAGCACCAGGTCGGCCTTCAGCACCTGCTCGGAGCCGGCCACCTCGACCATCTTGCCGTCTTTCCACTCGACACGAACCGTTTGCAGGCCGGTGACCTTGCCTTTTTCACCGATCAGCGCCTTGGTGGAGATGGCGAACTCGCGCTCGCAACCTTCTTCGTGGCTGGAGCTGGTGCGCAGCTTGACCGGCCAGTAAGGCCAGGTCATGGGCCGGTTTTCTTCCACCGGCGGCTGGGGCAGCAGCTCGAACTGGGTCACGCTGGCCGCGCCATGGCGGTTGCTGGTGCCCACGCAGTCGCTGCCGGTGTCGCCACCGCCGATGACGATGACATGCTTGCCGTCGGCCCGCAGCTGGCCCTTGAGCTTGTCGCCGGCGTTGACCTTGTTCTGCTGCGGCAGGAATTCCATCGCGAAATGCACGCCGTCCAGGTCGCGGCCGGGCACCGGCAGGTCGCGCGACTGCTCGGCCCCACCGGCCAGCACCACCGCGTCGAAGTCTTTTTGCAGCTGCTCCGGGCTGATGGTTTCCTTGGCCCAGTTGGTGACCTTGGAGTCCTTGGGCAGGTGGCCCACCATCACGCCGGTGCGGAAAGTCACGCCTTCTTTTTGCATCTGCTCGACCCGGCGGTCGATGTGCGACTTCTCCATCTTGAAGTCGGGGATGCCGTAGCGCAGCAGGCCGCCGACACGGTCGTTCTTCTCGAACACCGTCACGTCGTGGCCGGCGCGGGCCAGCTGCTGGGCCGCCGCCATGCCGGCAGGGCCGGAGCCAACCACGGCAACCTTCTTGCCGGTCTTGTGCTTGGGCAGCTGGGGCGCAACCCAACCTTCGGCCCAGGCGCGGTCGATGATGGCGTGCTCGATGGACTTGATGCCCACCGCGTCGTCGTTCACGTTCAGCGTGCAGGCGGCCTCGCAGGGTGCGGGGCAGATGCGGCCGGTGAACTCGGGGAAGTTGTTGGTGCTGTGCAGCACCGTGATGGCGTTCTGCCAGTCGCCCGAATACACCAGGTCATTGAAGTCCGGAATGATGTTGTTGACTGGGCAGCCGTTGTTGCAGAACGGCGTGCCGCAGTCCATGCAGCGCGCGGCCTGCACCTTGGCCTGTTTGTCGTCCAGGCCGATGACGAATTCTTTGTAGTTCTTGAGACGCTCGCCCACGGGCTTGTAGCCCTCTTCGACGCGCTCAAACTCCATGAAACCGGTGACTTTTCCCATGATCTGAGTCCTGTGGTGTCTGTTTACTTCGAAGCCGCGGCTTCTTTGGCAACCGGCTTGGCCGGCTTGACGGCGGCTTGCGCCTTGTTGCGGGCATGGATTTCACCCAGGGCACGCTTGTACTCGGTGGGGAAAACCTTGACGAACTTCAGCCGTGCCTCGGCCCAGTTGTCCAGCAACTCGCGGGCCCGCTTGCTGCCGGTCCAGCGGTTGTGGTCTTCCAGGAGCTTCTTCAGCTGGGCCTCGTCGGTCTGACCACGGTGCCAGATGGCGGGGTCGATGCCGGCTTCCTGCTCCTTGATGGTCAACACCTTCTCCAGCGTGACCATGGCGGTGTTGCAGCGTTTGGCGAACTGGCCGTCTTCATCAAAGACGTAGGCGATGCCACCGCTCATGCCGGCGGCAAAGTTGCGGCCGGTCTTGCCCAGTACCGCCACGGTGCCGCCGGTCATGTATTCACAACCGTGGTCGCCCGTGCCTTCCACCACCGCGGTGGCGCCGGACAGGCGCACCGCAAAGCGCTCGCCACCGACGCCGCTGAAGAAGGCTTCGCCGGTGGTGGCACCGTACAGCGCGGTGTTGCCGATGATGGTGTTGCTGGTGGCCACACCACGGAAGTCGATGCTGGGGCGCACCACCACGCGGCCGCCGCTCAAGCCCTTGCCGGTGTAGTCGTTGGCGTCACCGATCAGGTACAGCGTGATGCCGCGGGCCAGGAAGGCGCCGAAGGACTGGCCACCCGTGCCCTCGAGCTGGATGCGGATGGTGTCGTCGGGCAGGCCTTCGGGGTGGACCTTGGTCAGTGCACCGGACAGCATGGCGCCGACCGAGCGGTTGACGTTGCGGGCCACTTCGATGAACTGGACCTTCTCGCCCTTGTCGATGGCGGCGCGCGACTTGGCGATCAGCACGTTGTCCAGGCTCTTTTCGAGGCCGTGTTCCTGGTTCTCGACGTGGTAGCGCGGCACATCGGCCGGCACGTTGGGCTGGGCGAACAAACGGCTGAAGTCCAGGCCCTGGGCCTTCCAGTGCTCAATGCCCTTCTTGGTGTCGAGCAGGTCGGCACGACCAATCATGTCGTCGAACTTGCGGATGCCCAGCTGGGCCATGATCTGGCGCACTTCTTCGGCGATGAAGAAGAAGTAGTTCACCACATGCTCGGGCTTGCCGGAGAACTTCTTGCGCAGCGTCGGGTCTTGCGTGGCCACGCCCACAGGGCAGGTGTTGAGGTGGCACTTGCGCATCATGATGCAGCCCTCAACCACCAGCGGTGCGGTGGCGAAGCCGAACTCGTCGGCGCCCAGCAGCGCGGCAATCGCCACGTCGCGGCCGGTCTTCATCTGGCCGTCGGCCTGGACCCGGATGCGGGCGCGCAGGCGGTTCAGCACCAGGGTCTGCTGGGTTTCGGCCAGGCCGATTTCCCAGGGGCTGCCGGCATGCTTGATGGACGACCAGGGCGAGGCACCGGTGCCACCGTCATGGCCGGCGATCACCACATGGTCGCTCTTGCACTTGGCCACGCCCGCGGCGATGGTGCCCACACCCACTTCGGACACCAGCTTGACGCTGATGCTGGAGTGCGGCGCCACGTTTTTCAGGTCGTGGATCAGCTGGGCCAGGTCTTCGATGGAGTAGATGTCGTGGTGCGGCGGTGGCGAAATCAGGCCCACCCCGGGCACCGAGTAACGCAGCTTGCCGATGTAGTCGGACACCTTGCTGCCGGGCAGCTGGCCGCCCTCGCCGGGCTTGGCACCCTGGGCCATCTTGATCTGGATCTGGTCGGCGCTGCTCAGGTACTCGGCGGTCACACCGAAGCGGCCCGAGGCCACCTGCTTGATCTTGGAGCGCAGCGAGTCGCCGGCCTGCAGCGGGTAGTCGGCCTCGATCACGTCCTTGCCGATGATGCCGGCCAGCGTGGCACCCTGCTTGATCGGGATGCCCTTCAACTCGTTGCGGTAACGCACCGGATCTTCACCGCCTTCGCCGGTGTTGCTCTTGCCGCCGATGCGGTTCATGGCCACAGCCAGCGTGGCATGGGCCTCGGTGGAGATGGAGCCCAGCGACATGGCGCCGGTGGCGAAACGCTTGACGATCTCGGCCGCCGCTTCCACCTCGTCGACCGGGATGGCCTTGGCCGGATCGAGCTTGAACTCGAACAGGCCACGCAACGTCAGGTGGCGCTTGTTCTGGTCGTTGATGATCTGGGCGTATTCCTTGTAGGTGCTCCAGTTGTTGGCGCGGGTGCTGTGCTGCAGCTTGGCGATCGCGTCGGGCGTCCACATGTGGTCTTCACCACGCACCCGCCAGGCGTATTCGCCACCGGTGTCCAGCATCGAGGCCAGCAACGGGTCGTCGCTGAAAGCGGCCTTGTGGGTGCGAATGGCTTCCTCGGCGATGTCGAACACGCCGATGCCCTCCACGCGGCTGGCGGTGCCGGTGAAGTACTTGGCGATGGTCTCGCTGCTCAGGCCGATGGCCTCGAACAGCTGGGCACCACAATAGCTCATGTAGGTGCTCACGCCCATCTTGGACATGATCTTGGACAAGCCCTTGCCGATGGCCTTGACGTAGTTGTAGATGGCCTTGTCGGCGCTCAGATCGCCCGGCAGGTTGGCGTGGATGGACGCCAGCGTCTCCATCGCCAAATAAGGATGCACGGCTTCGGCGCCATAGCCAGCCAGCACGCCGAAGTGGTGCACCTCGCGGGCCGAGCCGGTTTCCACCACCAGGCCGGCGGTGGTGCGCAGGCCTGCCACCACCAGGTGCTGGTGAATGGCCGACAGCGCCAGCACCGCGGGAATGGCCACCTGGGTGGGCGAGACCGCACGGTCGCTGATGATCAGGATGTTCTTGCCACCCTTGATGGCATCCACCGCCTCGGCGCACAGCGAGGCCAGCTTGGCTTCCACGCCCTCATGGCCCCAGGCCAGCGGGTAGGTGATGTCCAGCGTGGCGCTGCGGAACTTGCCCTGGGTGTGGGTATCGATGTCGCGCAGCTTGGCCATGTCGGCAAAGCTCAGGATGGGCTGGCTGACTTCCAGCCGCATCGGCGGGTTGACCTGGTTGATGTCCAGCAGGTTGGGCTTGGGGCCGATGAAGCTCACCAGCGACATCACGATGGCCTCGCGGATCGGGTCGATCGGCGGGTTGGTCACCTGGGCGAACAACTGCTTGAAGTAGTTGTACAGCGGCTTGTTCTTGTTGGACAGCACGGCCAGCGGGCTGTCGTTGCCCATGGAGCCGATGGCTTCTTCGCCGGCTGCGGCCATGGGCGACATCAGGAACTTGATGTCTTCCTGGGTGTAGCCAAAGGCCTGCTGGCGGTCCAGCAGCGTGACGTTGCTTTCGTTGGCGGTGGCAGGCTCACCGCCGCCGGCCACGTCGTCGAGCTTGATGCGCAGGTTCTCGATCCACTGCTTGTAGGGTTTGCTGTTGGCGAGGTTGGACTTGAGTTCCTCGTCGTCGATCATCCGGCCCTGTTCCAGGTCGATCAGGAACATCTTGCCGGGCTGCAGACGCCATTTGCGGACGATCTTGTTCTCCGGCACCGGCAGCACGCCGGACTCGGAGCCCATGATGACCAGGTCGTCGTCGGTCACGCAGTAGCGCGAGGGGCGCAGGCCGTTGCGGTCCAACGTGGCGCCGATCTGGCGGCCGTCGGTGAAAACGATGGAGGCCGGGCCATCCCAGGGCTCCAACATCGCGGCGTGGTACTCGTAGAAGGCCTTGCGGCGCTCGTCCATGGTGGTGTGCTGTTCCCAGGGTTCGGGAATCATCATCATCACCGCCTGGCTGATGGGGTAGCCGGCCATGGTCAACAGCTCAAGGCAGTTGTCGAAGGTCGCGGTGTCGGACTGGTCGGCAAAGCTGATGGGGTAGAGCTTTTGCAGGTCGGCCGCCAGCACCGGCGAGGACATCACGCCTTCGCGTGCCTTCATCCAGTTGTAGTTGCCCTTGACGGTGTTGATTTCACCGTTGTGCGCCACATAGCGGTAGGGGTGGGCCAGCGGCCACTCGGGGAAGGTGTTGGTGGAGAAGCGCTGGTGCACCAGGCCCAGGGCCGACACGCAGCGCGGGTCTTGCAGGTCCAGGTAATAGGTGCCGACCTGGTCGGCCAACAGCAGGCCCTTGTACACCACCGTCCGGCTGGACATGCTGGGCACGTAGTATTCCTTGCTGTGCTTCAGGTGCAGGTTCTGGATGGCGGCGCTGGCGGTCTTGCGGATCACGTACAGCTTGCGCTCCAGCGCGTCCTGCACGATCACGTCGTTGCCGCGGCCGATGAAGACCTGGCGCAGCACCGGCTCCTTTTCGCGCACGGTGGGCGACATCGGCATCTGCAGGTTGACCGGCACGTCGCGCCAGCCCAGGAGCACCTGGCCTTCGGCCTTGATGGCACGTTCCATCTCCTGCTCACAGGCCAGCCGGCTGGCGTGTTCTTTGGGCAGGAAGATCATGCCCACGCCGTATTCGCCGGGGGGTGGCAGCGCCACACCTTGCTTGGCCATTTCTTCGCGGTACAGCGCGTCGGGCAGCTGGATCAGGATGCCGGCGCCGTCGCCCATCAGCTTGTCGGCACCCACCGCACCCCGGTGGTCCAGGTTTTCCAGAATCTTCAAGCCCTGCTGAACGATGGCGTGGGATTTCTCGCCACGGATGTGGGCCACAAAGCCCACGCCACAGGCGTCATGCTCGTTGGCACCCGAGTACAGGCCGTGTTGTTGAAGGTGCTTGATTTCAGCTGCCGTGGTCATGGCGCTCTCCTAAGATTCGCAGGGGTTGGAAGCATAGTGCACTGCAACAACAATGCCAAGCAGAATAAATAGGGTCAGATTCCAATTAAATCGGACAGGAAAATTTTTAGATTAATTGGGGACATATTATATCCATCGACCAACACCCCTCGAAGGCGGACACTCAGTCGGCCGTCGGGGTAGTGCGCGGCACCGCCGGCCGCCCGGCCTTGGCTTTGGCCACCCGCCGGGGGGTCTGTTTCTGCAACTGGGCCAGGAACGCCGGCTCGCCCAGGGCCCAACCGGAAAGCACCGAATCGGTCAGCGCGGTGCGCGTCTCTGGTGCAAGCCCCGCGGCCACCTGCTGGGCATAAGCCGCCTCGCGGGCGAACGGCGTGTTGCCCAGGGTCCAGTAAACGGCGTGGGGGGTCACCAAGGGGTCATGACGCAGGCCGGTGTAATGGCCATGGCTGCTCCAGGGGTGGTCGGCCGGCTCGGCGCACAGGCTGGCACGCACCGGGTGCAGGTCCAAATGGGCCATACAGGCCAGCAAGTAGCGTTCGGGCTGGATCACGGTGGCGCGGTACCGCCCCTCCCACAGGGTGCCGCTGCGGCCATGGCGGTCATTGAAGTGGCGCACATAGCGCCGGCCCACCGCCTGCATCATCCGCGGCAGACCTTCTTGGGTCTGCGGCGTGGCCAGCAGGTGGAAATGGTTGTCCATCAGCACATAGGCGTGAACCGCCACTTCGCAGGCCTTGGCGTGTTCGGCCAGCAGGGCCAGCATGGCCTGACGGTCGACCAGGTCCACAAAAATGGGCTGGCGGTTGTTGCCCCGCTGCAGCACATGGTGGGGCAGACCGGGCACGGTGAGGCGGGGGAGGCGGGCCATGGCACAAGGGAGCGAACGTGAGCCATCTTAAAGCCGGTGCACATTGCGCCGGCGTCGAGGCCGTGGCTTGATGCATCGCAAAGACCATTCCGTCGAGAAGGTTTTCAATCGGCGCTGGGAATCCTCCCGGCTCAACAACAAACGTTCACCCGATGCACAAACTTCTTCTCCCCTTGGCCCTGGCCCTCACCACCCTGTCTGGTACCACCCATGCACAGACCTCACCGGAAGGCCCATGGATGGTGCGCGCCCGCGTGGTGCACATGAACAGCAGCAACAGCGATGCCACCGGTCTGGGTCTGGCCATCAATGACAAGACCATTCCCGATGTCGACGTCAGCTATTTCTTCAGCCCCCACCTGGCGGCTGAGTTGCTGCTGACGGTGCCGCAAAAACACACCGTCAGCGCCAACGGCAGCGCGATCGGCTCGCTCAAGCACCTGCCGCCCACGCTGTTGCTGCAGTACCACTTCAACCTGGCCGGTGTTCGGCCTTATGTGGGCGCCGGCGTGAACTACACGCGCTTTTCCAGTGTCGACGTGCTCGGTGGCGCGGCGACCACAGAAAAGCACAGCTGGGGCCCTGCGCTCCAGGTGGGTGTGGACATCCCGCTGCAGGACCACCTGTACTTCAACCTGGACCTGAAGAAGATCCACATCCGCACCGATGTGTTTGCCGGTGGCAACAACCTGGGCAACTTCAAAGCCGACCCGCTGTTGCTGGGTGCGGGCCTGGGCTGGCGCTTCTGAGTCGTTGGCGCTAAGGGGCGAAACCCCCAAACCGTCAGGTCGAGCCAGGCGGGTCTTGCGGCACCGGCCCCACGTCGAGTGCCACCCAACCCGACAGGCCCAGGCGCTCCAGCGTCACGATGTTGTTCTCGTAGATGGCGTCGGTGTCGGGGAACGCGTCCACCGCCCGGCCCACGCTGGCTTCGCGCAGCAGGTGCAAGATGGGGTAAGGCGAGCGGTTGCTGAAGTTGCCGATGTCGTCGGGCGCGGTGCCGGCAAACTGGTACTGCGGGTGGAAGCTGGCGATCTGGATGGCATCGCCCAGGCCCAGTTCATCAAGCACCGCGTCGGCTGCGCCCAGAAAGTCGTTGAAGTCCAGAAAATCGGCCAGCATGGCCGGCACGATCAGCAAGCTGGTGTCACGCACGGCCGGGTCGGTGGCCACCAGCTCGCGCAAGGCCTGGGCCAGCGCGTCACTCAAAGCCTCATCGTCCTGCGCCAGCGTCACCTCGAAATGCACCTGGCCCTTGACATGGACCGCCTTGGCAAAAGGGCACAGGTTGAGGCCAATCACCGCCCGGGTCAGCCAAGCCTCGGTGCGGGCCAGCACCTGGGTCACATCCACCACGGGTGGGACCAAGCTCACACCAGCACCCGGCGGCCGGTCAGGCGCTCGTGTTCTCGCGAGGCAAAGCGGTCGGTCATGCCGGCAATGTAGTCGGCCACCGCACGGGGCCGATTGGACTGGGCAGCAAAAGCCGGCTTCATCTCTTGCGGCGCAGCCAGATAGGCGGCAAACAGCTCACTCACCACACTCTGGGCCTGCACCGTGGTGGCTGTGACCTGCGGGTGGCGGTAGAGGTTGCGCAGCAGGAACTGCTTGAGCACCACCGATTGGGCCCGCATCTCTTCACTGAAGCGCACCAGCGCCGGCGAATGGCGCACCTCCTCGACCTGGCGCGGGCCCGAGGCCAGCAGCGCAGCCCGGGTGGTGTCGATGACGTCGTACACCTGGGCGCTGAGCATGCGGCGTATGGTCTCGAACAGCACCCGACGGCCCTGCAGCTCAGGGTGATCGGCCAGCGTCTGGCGGCGATGCATGTCGAACAGCGGCACGGCCTCCAGCTGCGCCAGCGTGATCAGCCCCGAGCGCACACCGTCGTCGATGTCGTGGGCGTTGTAGGCAATCTCGTCGGCCAGATTGGCCAGTTGCGCTTCCAGACTGGGCTGCAAGGGCGCGCCCTCCCCGCCCAGGAAACGCTGGGCCAGGCCATGGGGCTCACGCGTCTCCAGCCGCTGGGCGTTGCGCCGCGAGCAGTGTTTGAGGATGCCTTCGCGCGTTTCAAAGCTGAGGTTCAGGCCATCGAACTGCGGGTAGCGCTCTTCCAGCGAATCCACCACGCGCAGGCTCTGCAGGTTGTGCTCAAAGCCACCGTGCTCGGCCATGCAGGCGTTCAACACGTCCTGCCCGGCGTGGCCGAACGGGGTGTGGCCCAGGTCATGGGCCAGCGCAATCGCTTCCACCAGGTCTTCGTTGAGCGCCAGCGCGCGGGCAATAGAGCGGCCGAGCTGGGCCACTTCCAGCGAATGGGTGAGCCGGGTGCGGAACAAATCCCCTTCGTGGTTCAGAAACACCTGGGTCTTGTAGACCAGGCGGCGAAAGGCGGTGGAATGGACAATACGATCGCGGTCGCGCTGGAAGGCAGTGCGGGTGGGTGCGGCCGGCTCGGCATGGCGCCGGCCGCGGGACTGGCCCGGATCGCAGGCGTAGGGGGCCAGGGACATGCCGTCAGCCCTGGCGTCCGCACCGACCGGCGACGCTGCTCATAGCGCACCAGCCGTTTCAGGCGCGTCAAGGGTGCAGGCGTTGATCACCTCGGTCACCAAGGCATCGGGTGCACCACGCACCACCGCCTTGCCAGGCCCATCGATCACCACAAAGCGGATTTCCCCCGCCTCGGCCTTCTTGTCGACCCGCATCAACTCAAGGTAGCGCTGGGCGTTGTTGGCCGCCAGCCGGGGCGCCCGTACCGGCAGGCCGGCACGGGCCACCAGGGTGGTCAGGCGCTGCACAAAGGCCGCCTCCACCAAACCCAGGCGCTGCGACAGCGTGGCCGCCATCACCATGCCGCAGCCCACCGCCTCGCCATGCAACCAGGCACCGTAGCCCATGCCGGCTTCGATGGCATGACCGAAGGTGTGGCCGAAATTCAGGATGGCGCGCAGGCCGGCTTCGCGTTCGTCCTGGCTGACCACCCAGGCCTTGATCTCGCAGCTGCGCCGCACCGCGTGGGTCAGCGCCGCCATGTCGCGCGCCACCAGGGCATCCATGTGGGCCTCGATCCAATCGAGAAAGGCCATGTCGGCAATGGGCCCGTACTTGATGACCTCGGCCAGCCCGGCCGCCATCTCGCGCGGCGGCAGGGTGTGCAACGTGGACAGGTCGCACACCACCCGTTGCGGCTGGTAGAACGCACCGATCATGTTCTTGCCCAGCGGGTGGTTGATGCCGGTCTTGCCGCCCACCGACGAGTCCACCTGCGACAGCAGGGTGGTGGGCACCTGCACAAAGGGCACGCCCCGCATGTAGCTGGCCGCAGCAAAGCCGGTCATGTCGCCCACCACACCACCGCCCAGGGCGAACAGCACCGTCTTGCGATCGGCCTCGTGCGACAACAGTCCGTCAAAAATGAGGTTCAGTGTTTCCCAGGTCTTGTGGGCCTCGCCATCGGGCAGCACCACGGTGTGCACCTTGGCGTAGCGCGGTGCCAGCGCGGCACGCAAACGCGCGCCGTACAACGGGTCCACCGTGGTGTTGCTGACGATCAGGGCCGTGGAGGCCTTGGGCAGACCAGCCCAGGTGGCGCTGTCGTCCAGCAACGCGGGGCCGATGAGGATGGGGTAGCTGCGGTCGCCCAGGTCGATCTGGAGCTGCTCGGCGGCAATCGGTACTTGCATGGCCCAAGTTTAGGCGATGGGCATGGCCACAGTCGCACACGGACTCTGGCGCAGGCCCCATCCGGTCAGGACTTGGGCAGAGACGGCGCCGCCCCCCCGGAGAGGTCCAGCTGCATCGCGATCATGTTGACCAGGGTGGCCACCGAGGGCCGGCCGGTGTCGATGGAAAAGTGGGCGGTTTCGCGGTACAGCGGATCGCGCACTTCAAACAGGTCACGCAGTTTGGTCATCGGATCCTGGACTTGCAGCAACGGCCGGGTGGTGTCGCGGCGCAAGCGACGGTACAACTCTTCGGGCGAGGATCGCAGGTAGATCACGCGACAGCGGCTGCGCAGATATTCGCGGTTGATCGGCCGCAACACGCTGCCGCCACCGGTGGACAACACGACATCGGTGCGTTGCGTCAACTCATCCAGCACGTCGGCCTCGATGTCGCGGAAGGCTAACTCACCTTCGCGCTCGAAGAGAGTGGCAATCGAACACCCCAGGCGCTGCTCAATCACATGGTCCGAATCAATGAACGGCAAGTCCAGGCGCTTGGCCAGGTGCCGACCCACCGTGGACTTGCCAGACCCCGGCAAACCAATGAGTGCAACGTTCAAGAATTCCCCAGTCATCCCGAGGCTTCATGCCATCACCGTGTAGCCAAAGAAGCGCGACGTGCGAGGCGTGCAGCCTGTTGGGGAGCGGCCTTCATTCAGCCGCCCCACAGGGATTTATCGAATGGTGGCCCGATCGGAAATCATCTTGGGGGTGATGAACACCAGCAGTTCCTGCTTGTTGGCGATGCGGGAACGCGACTTGAACAAGTTGCCCACCCCAGGAATATCGCCCAGCAACGGCACCTTGGTTTCGCTGTCGGCTTCGTTCAATTCGAAGATACCGCCAATCACCACCGTACCGCCGTTTTCCACCAACACCTGGGTCTTGATGTGCTTGGTGTTGATGGCAAAACCGGCTGCTGTGGCCTGACCCACTGTGTCTTTGTTCACATCGAGGTCCAGGATGATGTTGCCCTCGGGCGTGATCTGCGGCGTAACCTCCAACTTCAGATTGGCTTTGCGGAAGGCAATCGCCGTCGCACCACTGGAGGTGGCCAACTGGTAGGGCAGCTCCGTGCCCTGCTCGATCAAGGCCTTGGTCTGGTCGGCCGTCACCACACGCGGGCTGGACACCACCTTGCCTTTGCCATCGGCTTCCAGCGCCGACAACTCCAGGTTCAAAAACCGGTTGGCAGCCGAGCTGAACAAGGAGACGGCAAACAAAGCGGGGTTGTAGCCGTTCTGGCCCACCGCCGGCAAGTTCACAAACTGGGTGTTGGTGGTTGTAAGGCTGCCGCCTGTCGCCTGGTTTGTGGTGGACGAAACGGCGTCATAACTGCCCCCAAAGCCAATGCGGTTCTGGTCATAAGTGCCATTGTTGCGCGTGCTGTAGCCACCCAGACGCACACCCAGCGACTTACCAAAAGTGTCGGACGCCTCCACAATGCGGGCCTCAATCATCACCTGCCGCACGGCAATGTCCAATTTGGCCAACAACTGCTGAACACGTTCCAACGTGGCCGGGATGTCGGTGACAAAAATCTGGTTGGTGCGAGGTTCGCTGATGACACTGCCACGGGGGGAAATGATGCGCGCGCCCACAGCAGCGCCACCCGTTGCACCACCGGTGGCGGTGAGCTGGGTCGCGATGTCTGCCGCTTTGGTGTAGTTGAGTTGGAAACTCTGGGTTCGCAGCGGTTCGAGGTTGGCAATGGCCGCCTTAGCTTCCAGGTCCAGCTTTTCCTTGGCGGCCAGTTCGTCCTTCGGTGCGATCAACAGCACATTGCCGGTTTTACGCATGCCCAGGTTTTTGGCCTGCAGAATGATGTCCAGCGCCTGGTCCCAGGGAACATCCTTCAGCCGCAATGTCACCGAGCCCGACACAGAGTCCGAAGTGATGATGTTGAAATTGGTGAAGTCGGCAATCACCTGCAGCAGGGACCTGACCTCGATGTTTTGGAAGTTCAGCGACAGTTTTTCACCGCTGAAGGTCGGTCCTTGAGTCAGCTTAGAGGGGTCGACCCGCTGTGGGCGAACCTCCACCACAAACTGGCTGTCGCTTTGGTAGGCGCTGTGCTCCCACAAGCCAGTGGGCTCCACCACCATGCGCACCCGATCGCCCACCTGGGTGGTGGTGACGGTCTGCACCGGTGTGCCGAAGTCCGCCACATCCAGGCGACGACGAAGCCCCTCGGGCAGGGAGGTCTTCATGAAATCCACCACCAAGGTGGGGCCTTGCTGTTTGATGTCCACGCCCACCTGGTTGTTGGCCAGGTCCACCACGATGCGACCGCTGCTGCCGGTTCCACGCCGGAAGTCAATGTCACGCAAGGGCAATGTGTCGTTGTTTCTGTTTTCGGCAAAGATGGCTGGCGCTTGTTTGGACGCCGCCACCGGGGCTGCCACGGGGTTGGTGGGGTCCAACAGGACAAGCAAGGTTTTGCCATCCATCTGGGTTCTGTAGCCCGCCGACTGCTTCAGGTTGAGCACCACCCGCGTTCGTTCACCCGCCTGCACCACGTTGATGGTCTTCAAATTGCCCTGGTTGATGTCCACCGACGAGCGACCCGAGTTGTTGACCACGCCAGGAAAATCCAGTGCAATCCGGGCCGGCGACTGGATTGCAAACCCCGTCGGAGGGACAGTCAAGGCCTCGGACAACTCGATGCGAATCACCTCTGAGCCGCCCTGAATGGCGCCACTGACCGACTCGATTCGGGTTTGGGCGACAGCGGAGAAAGCCACGCCCAGCAGCAAGCCGGCCAAACCTGTGCGCAGGACGCCACGTCCTTGGGTCCAGATATCGATCATCATTTTGTTTTCTCCTGCAACTGCAGCGTGGCTGCCCGCTCAATCCATTCGCCGGCTGCGTCTTGCACGATCTCACGCAGCACCATCTGGGTTTCGGTGATCTGGGTGATTCGGCCGTAGTTTTGCCCAACGTAATTCCCCACCCGGGACTGGTAAATCAGGTTATCCACCCTGAGCAAGGCCATGGGCTGTTTGTCACGCACCAGGCTGCCCACCATGGCAATGGCATCCAAGGGAAACGCCTCCAGGGCCTCTTTGCGGCGCCGCAACTCAGGTGCCACCAAGGCCGCGCTGGCCGTCTGGGCCGCCGACTCCCGCTTCAATGCCTGCGTCAGCTTCTGAACACTGAAGGGCTCGACCGCACGCTCCTGTGTGTAATTTTGCGGCGTGAATTTCTTCGGCTCCGAGACTGGCTCGATCTTGGGACGGGTCTGGTTACGTTGCTCCGTCATCCATTGCTGCAATTCCTCGGTACCGGAATTGCCGCAGCCCGCCAATGCCAGCATGGCGCCCATCAGGCCCAATGCGCCCACACAACGCGCGATCATTTCTTGCCTCCCGGTGGCACCGCTTTGCGCTGTGCGGCGATCTCGTCGGTGTCCAGGTAACGGAAGGTGCGCGCCGTCGCGTCCATGGCCAGCATGCCGTCACGGCCAGAAGTCACCGTGAGGTTGCTCAGCGTCACGATGCGGGACAGGCCGGCAATGTCGGCCGCAAACGACCCGATGTCGTGGTACTTGCCGACCACACGCACCGAGATGGGCAGTTCAGCGTAATACTCCTTGACACTGACCTGCCCTGGTCTGAACAGCTCAAACTGCAGGCTGCGGCCCAATCCGGCCTGGTTGATGTCGGACAACAAAGCATCCATTTCGGCCTTGCTCGGCAATTGCTTTTCCAACTGTGTCACATATTGCAGGACCTGCTCTCTTTGCTTCAGCAGGGCCTCAAAATTCACCACCTGAGCAACCTTTTTCTTGTAGTCCTCACGCAGCGCCAACTCCTTTTTTTGCTCGTTCTCCAGCGTCACGTCGTAGTCGCTCAGCCAGGCATACCAGAGCGCACCGACCACGAACACCACCACCAGGGCCTGGAGCAGGCAACGGGGCAGCAATGGCCACCCCGAAGGATTTTTCATGTCCAGCCCGCGGAACTGGGCTTGCAACGCCAGCCATTGACCGGCGAGCGGGTTTTTCTTGGGTTGTCGACGACGGGTGGCCATGGTTCACCGAACGCCCGAAGGGGCAGAAGAGGGGATGGACGCCGCCGAAGCTGCGGATGCGGCAGCCGCAGCGGCGGCTGCTGCGGCCTCGGTTGGCCGCCGCAGTTTCACGCGCATCGTGAAGTTGGCAACCCGCCGGGAATCGCGGGGGGTCAGGGCAATCGAAGAGGCCACAATCTCGACCAGTTCCGGTTTGCTCAACCAGGGGCTGTTGTTCGACAGGTTGCGCAGCAACTCGGACACCCGTTCGTTGGACTGGGCTGTGCCAACCAAGGACACGGTGACGCCGTCCTGCTTCATGGAGGTCACGAACACCCCTTCAGGCAGCTGGCGTGCCAGTTCGTTCAGCAGGTGAACCGTCTGGTTGCGGTCGCCTTGCAGGTCTTCCACCGCCTGCTGCCGGGCACGCAGCGCGGCAATTTCCGCCTGTAAATTGGCGATGTCCTTGATTTTTTCGTCCAGCCGGCGGTTTTCTGCCTGCAGGAAATTGTTGCGCCCCTGCTGATGCGAAATCTGGAGGTCGTACCACAGGTACACCACGCCACACACCAGAACCCCCACCACAGCGGCCAATGCCAGAGACACATTGAATGCGTCCTGGCGCTTCTTGCGCGCAATCTCACGGTGCGGCAGCAGGTTGATCAAGATCACGAGAAAAATCTCCGCATCGCCAGGCCGCAGGAGGTGAGGTAGGAGGGCGCCTCCCGACGCAGCTTCTTCTCACGCACACCCGAGCCCATTTTCATGTCTTCAAAAGGGTCCACCACCCTGCAAGGGAAAGAAGTGTGCCGGGTGACCGCTTCCGTCAGGCCGGGCAGAGCGGATGATCCACCCCCGAGCAAAATGTGGTCGACCTTGCTGTTCGGGGTGCTGGTGAAGAAGAACTGCAGCGCACGGCCAATTTCTTGGGCCAGGCTGTTGACGAACGGCTGGATCACCGTCCGATTGCAGTCGTCTGGCAGGTCACCGCTGCGCTTTTTGCTTTCCGCGTCTTCGGCAGAAAAACCGTACTGTCGAACGATCAGTTGGGTCAGGTGGGAACCCCCAAACGCCTGGTCGCGCTCGTATTGCAACTCATCATTTTTCACCACCTGCATGCTGGTGTTGTAGGCGCCCACTTCAAACAAGGCCACCAGGGCATCCTTGCCACCATTGGGCAACTTCTCAACCAGTCGGCCAGCGGCCAACCGGGAGGCGTAAGGCTGCACGTCGACGATCACGGGCTTGAGTCCAGCGGCCTCGGCGATGCCTTGCAGGTCCTGCACCTTTTCCTTGCGGGAAGCGGCAATCAGCACCTCGATGTCGCCGTTGGCGGTGGCGCTGGGGCCGATCACGCAAAAATCCAGACTCACTTCGTCCAAAGAGAACGGAATGTACTGGTTGGCTTCCGACTCGACATGGACTTCAAGCTCCTGCTCGTTCAGTCCTCCCGGCACGGTGATTTTCTTGGTGATGACGGCGGACGCCGGCAAAGCGAGCGCCACCTGACGGGTCCGGCTGCCGCTCTTGCGCACCACGCGACGCACTGCTTCGGCCACCTCGTCGAATTTCTCGATGTTGCCGTCGCTGACCCAGCCCTTTTCGAGGGGCTCCATTTCGCAACGCTCCAGAACCAGATTGCCCGATGCGTTACGCCCCAATTCAACCAGCTTGACGCTTGAAGAACTGATGTCCAGGCCAAGCAAGCCGGCCGGCTCCTTGGCAAACATTGATCCCCATGAAATCAAAACGCACCTCTGTTCGTGTGTCGAGGGGTTACCAAACCTCACAACTTTGCGCCAATACTATCAGCAAGCCCAGGGTTTGCCGTCAGAATTTTCAAGAGCCAATGCAGGGCCGCGTTGTCAAAAGCAGACGCCCGAACCACGGGTAGGTTGTTCGTACTCAGGGTCGCACCACGCGCCTACGCCACCGGGCATGCGCGCTCGGTGGCTTGCCGATGGCCTGGCCCGGACTTTTTATAAACTGAGAGGCGTTAACCTCTGCCTTATGCCCAAACAAAAATCCGCCGGCCCCGGCCACCCCTCGCAAGCAACCGAAGACGGTCGAGCCACCCCCACCATGCCGCGGCTTTTGATGCGGGTGGGTCTGTGGGCCCTGGGCCTGGCCGCCGCGGCGGCCGTGTGCCTGTTGCTGGTGATTGCCACCTCGCTGGCCGTGGCCTACCCCAATCTGCCGGACGTGTCTGACCTGTCCGACTACCGGCCCAAGCTGCCGCTTCGCATTTTCTCGACCGAGGGCACGCTGATCGGTGAGTTTGGCGAGGAAAGGCGCAAGCTCACCCCCATTCAGGACATTCCCCAGGTGATGAAGGACGCGGTGCTGGCCATTGAGGACGCCCGCTTCTATTCCCACGGCGGCGTGGACTACCTGGGCGTGATTCGCGCCGGACTGGCCAACGTGGGGCGGGGCGCCAAGGCCCAGGGCGCCTCCACCATCACCATGCAGGTGGCGCGCAATGTCTACCTGTCGGCGGAGAAAAGTTACATCCGCAAGATTTACGAGATTCTGCTGACCTTCAAGCTGGAACATCTGCTGACCAAGGACCAGATCCTGGAGATCTACATGAACCAGATCTACCTCGGCCAGCGGGCCTACGGCTTTGCCGCCGCCGCCGAGGTCTACTTTGGCAAGGAACTGAAAAGCATCTCGGTGGCCGAGGCCGCCATGCTGGCCGGCCTGCCCAAGGCGCCGTCGGCTTACAACCCGGTGAGCAACCCCAGCCGAGCCCGGACACGCCAGCTTCACATCATCGACCGCATGGAAGAAAACGGCTTCATCAAGCCGGAACAGGCCAAGGCCGCCCGCGTCGAGAAGCTCACCATCCGGACCAAACAAGACCACGCCGGTCCGCACGCGGAATACATCGCCGAAACGGTGCGCCAGCTGATGTACAGCCAGTACGGCGACGAAACCTACACCCGGGGCCTGAACGTCTACACCACCGTGCGGGCCTCCGAGCAGGCGGCGGCCTACCGGGCGCTGCGGCGCGGCATTCTGGACTTTGAGCGCCGGCAGGTCTACCGCGGGCCCGAAAAGTTCGTGGAACTGCCCACAGATGCCAAAGAAGCCGCCGAAGCCATCGACGACGCGCTGGCCGACTTCAGCGACAGCGAGGACCTGATGGTGGCCATGGTGCTGACCGCCACCCCCCAGCGTGTGGTGGCGGAACGCCAGAACGGCGAGCGCATTGAAATCGCAGGCGAGGGCCTGAAGCCCGCCCAGTCCGGCCTGTCGCCCAAAGCCCCGCCCAACATCCGCATCCGCCGTGGCGCCATCATCCGCGTCGCGCCGGCTGCCAAGGGCAGCTGGGAAATCACCCAGCAACCCGAGGTGGAAGGCGCTTTTGTGGCGCTGGACCCCCGCGATGGCAGCATCCGGGCCCTGGTGGGCGGCTTTGATTTCCAGACCAACAAGTTCAACCACGTCACCCAGGCCTGGCGCCAGCCCGGCTCCAGCTTCAAACCTTTCATTTACTCGGCGGCGCTGGAAAAGGGCTTCACCCCTGCCACCGTGGTCAACGACGCCCCGCTTTTTTTTGACGCCGGTGTGACCGGCGGCCAGCCCTGGGAGCCGAAGAACTACGACGGCACCTTCGACGGCCCGATGAGCCTGCGCCGGGCCCTGGCCAAGTCCAAGAACATGGTGTCCATCCGCATCCTGCAGGCCGTGGGGCCGCAGAACGCGCAGGAATGGGTGGCTCGCTTCGGCTTCGATCCCGACAAACACCCCGCCTACCTGACCATGGCGCTGGGCGCTGGCTCGGTCACGCCCATGCAGATGGCCACCGCCTACTCGGTGTTTGCCAATGGCGGTTACCGCCTCAACCCCTATCTGATCGCCCGCGTCACTGACTACAAAGACAAGCTGCTGGTGGAAACCAAGCCCCCCGAACTCGACGAGTCGCTGCGCGTCATCGACGCCCGCAACGCCTTCGTGATGAGCAGCCTGCTGCAGGAAGTCACCCGCTCAGGCACCGCGGCCCGAGCCCAGGCCACGCTGAAACGGCCCGACATCTACGGTAAAACCGGCACCACCAACGACTCCATTGACGCCTGGTTCGCCGGCTACCAGGCCAACGTGGCGGCGGTGAGCTGGATAGGTTACGACACCCCGCGCAAGCTGGGTGACCGTGAAACCGGCGGCGGCTTGAGCCTGCCGGTGTGGATCAGTTACATGCAGCAGGTGCTCAAGGGGGTGCCGGTGTCCGAGCCAACGCCCCCGCCCGGGGTGGTCAACGTCGGTGGAGAGTGGTTCTACGACGAGTACGCGGCCAACGCCGGTGTCAGCAGCCTGGGTGTGGACGATGCGGCTGCCGCCCCCAAGCAGCCTCAGACCGCCCCTTCGGCCGAGGAAAAACGCAGCATCCTCGACTTCTTCAAGAACTGAGTGCAGCCCCGAGTGGCTGTGCTCAGATCGTGAATTGCAGCGGCAACCCAGCCTGGGCGCTGGCCTGCTGGCTCAGATCCCCAAAGAACTCCTGCGCGGTCTTGGTGTCGCGCCAGGCAGCGCCGTCAAATTTGTAATGGAAACCGCCGGCACGCGCGGCCATCCAGATTTCATGCAGGGGTTTTTGCAGGTTGACAATGACCTGAGAGCGGTTGGCAAACGTCAGCGTGACCATGCCGCCCACCCGCTGGTTGTCGATGTCGGCATCGCTGGCGTCGTTGATGCGGTCGCAGGCCGCCTCGATCGCGCGCAGCACCGCCTCGGCGCGGTCCATGAATTCGGGGTCGGTCATTACAATTTCACCATGTTGTCTATCCGTCAAATTCTAGTCACCGCCCTGGCCGGTGTCCTGCCCCTGTTGGGCGGCTGCGGTCAAAAGGGTCCCTTGGTGGTGCCCAACCCGCCCCCGGGGGTTGAGCGACCCACGCTGCCCCAGGTGCTGCGCTCCAGCGTCACTGGCAGCCCCGCCAGCGCGGCGCCCGCGGCAAGTGCCCCTGAGACGGGCAAGCCATGAGCCGCCCCGCCCTGCCCGGCCACCCCCACATCGCCTACTGGAATGACGCCCTTTGCGTGGAAGGCCAGCGCCTCGATGCACTGGCCACCGAGTTTGGCACACCGCTGTTTGTCTACTCCAAGGCGGCCATGTTGCAGGCCCTGGCCGCCTACCAGCGCGGCTTTGCCGGCCGCCGCGCGCAGATTTGCTACGCCATGAAGGCCAACTCCTCGCTGGGTGTGCTGCAGGTCTTTGCCCAGGCCGGCTGCGGCTTCGACATCGTGTCGGGCGGTGAGTTGCAGCGCGTGCTGGCCGCCGGTGGCGATGCCGCCAAGGTGATCTTCTCCGGCGTGGGCAAGACCCGCGCCGAGATGCGCCAGGCGCTGGACGCTGGCATCGCCTGCTTCAACGTGGAAAGCGACGCTGAGCTGGAGGTACTCAGCGAGGTCGCCCAGGCCATGGGCCGGCGCGCGCCAGTGAGCATCCGCGTCAACCCCAACGTCGACCCCAAGACCCATCCCTACATCTCCACCGGCCTCAAGGGCAACAAGTTCGGTGTAGCCCACGAGCAGGCGCTGCAAACCTACCAGCGCGCCGCCGCCCTGCCGGGCCTGCAGGTGGTGGGCATCGACTGCCACATCGGCTCGCAAATCACCGACAGCACCCCTTACCTGGACGCAATGGACCGGGTGCTGGACCTGGTGGAAGCCATCGAGGCCGCCGGCATCCCCATCCACCACATCGACTTTGGCGGTGGCCTGGGCATCGACTACAACGGCGACACCCCGCCCGCGGCCGATGCGCTGTGGGCCCAGCTGCTGGCCAAGCTGGACGCGCGCGGCTTTGGCCAGCGCCAGCTGATGATCGAACCCGGCCGCTCGCTGGTGGGCAACGCCGGCGTCTGCCTGACCGAAGTGCTTTACCTGAAGCCGGGCGAGCAAAAGAACTTCTGCATCGTCGACGCGGCCATGAACGACCTGCCGCGCCCGGCCATGTACCAGGCCTTCCACCAGATCGTGCCGCTGACACCCCGCGACAGCGCCACCACCGACTACGACGTGGTGGGCCCGGTGTGCGAAAGCGGTGACTGGATCGGCCGTGACCGTGCGCTGGCGGTGCAGGCCGGCGACCGGCTGGCCGTGCTGTCGGCGGGCGCCTACTGCATGAGCATGGCCAGCAACTACAACACCCGGGGCCGGCCGGCCGAGCTGCTGGTGGACGGCGACCGGGTGCATTTGCTGCGGCCCCGGGAGACCGTGGCCGACCAGCTGCGCGGCGAACAGCTGCCCACGGCCTGAAAGCCAGCCAGCACTCGCACAGCAGTCCTACTGTTTCGAGAGCTGTGCGCCCATGCGGGGAAATGGTGGGCGGTTCTTTTTGCTGAAAAAATACCAGACCCGCCAGCCCAGCAGGCTGCCGAGAATGGCGGCGTAGACAAAGACCTCGGCAAAGTTGTTCTTGCCGGCGCGCATCCAGAAAAAATGCAGTACCGCCAGCCCGGCGATGGCATACACCGCCTTGTGCAGCCATTGCCAGCGGCGGGCGCCCATGGCCTTGATGGCGCGGTTGAACGAGGTGGCGGCCAGCGGCGTCAGCAGCAGCCAGCCGGCAAAACCCACCAAGATGAACGGCCGTTTGGCGATGTCCTTGGCGATGTCGGCCACGTCAAAGCCCATGTCAAACCAGCTGTAGCTCAGCAGGTGCACCACCGCGTAGAAATACACAAACAGGCCCAGCATGCGCCGAAAACGCGCCAGCGCAGGCAGGCCGGCCATCACCCGCAACGGCGTGACCGCCAGCACAAAGCAGAGGAATCGCAGCGTCAGATCCCCGGTGGACCGGATCAGCGCTTCCTGCGGGTTGGCACCCAGGCCGTTGGTGGCGGCCGCGTACACCAGCCACAGAAAAGGCAGCAGCGCCGCCACGAACAGCAGCGGTTTGGCCAGCGGATGCAGCAGCCAGGCTTTCATGGACGGCTCCAGACCAGACCGTGTGGTCAGAAGAACTTTTTCAGGTCCATGCCGGCGTAGAGCTGGCCCACCTGGGCCTCGTAGCCGTTGAACATCAGGGTCTTGCGTTTGCGAGCGAACAGCCCGTCTTCGCCGATGCGGCGCTCGCCGGCCTGGCTCCAGCGCGGGTGGTCGACCTCGGGGTTCACGTTGGAATAAAACCCGTACTCCTGCGCTGCGGCCTTGTTCCAGGCGGTCGCCGGCTGCTTGTCGGTGAAGCGGATTTTCACCAGGCTCTTGGCGCTCTTGAAACCGTATTTCCAGGGCACCACCAGCCGCACCGGTGCACCGTTCTGGTTGGGCAGCACCTCGCCGTACATGCCAAAGGCCAGCAGGGTCAGCGGGTTCATGGCCTCGTCCAGCCGCAGGCCTTCCACATAAGGCCATTCCAGCACCCGTGAACCCACGTAGGGCATGGTCTTGGGGTCGGCCAGGGTGACGAATTCCACGTACTTGGCGCTGCCCAGCGGCTCGACTTTTTTGATCAGTTCGGCCAGCGAGTAACCCACCCAGGGAATCACCATGCTCCAGCCTTCCACACAGCGCAGCCGGTAAATGCGTTCTTCCTGGGCACTGAGTTTGAGCAGGTCTTCCAGCGCCAGCTTGCCCGGCTTCTTCACCAGGCCCTCAATCTCGACCGACCAGGGGCTGGTCTTGAGCGTGCGGGCACTGCGGGCCGGGTCGGCCTTGTCGGTGCCGAACTCGTAGAAGTTGTTGTAACTGCTGGCGTCTTCGTAAGGGGTGAGCTTGTCCAGCGTCATCGCGCCGGCCACCGCCGATTTGGCGCCAGGCAGCGCCGTCAGCTTGCCCGGCCGCGCCACCTGGGCGAAGGCCTCGCGCTGGGCCCAGCCGGCCAGCGCCAGCCCGGCTGCACCGCCGGCCAGCGCCTGCATCAGTTGGCGACGGTTCTGGTACACGCCTTGCGGCGTGATCTCGCTGCCCAGGGGGTGGGTGAAGCCGGTGTCGTTCGTTTGAATGAGCATTGCACGTGTCCTTTGTGGTGCTTGGTCGTGCGGCCGGCTAGGCTTCTTACAAGGTGCCGTAACTGTGCAGGCCGCTCAAAAACATGTTGACGCCGAGGAAGGCAAAGGTGGTGACGGCCAGGCCGGCCAGCGCCCACCAGGCCGCCACCGTGCCACGCAGGCCTTTGACCAGGCGCATGTGCAGCCAGGCGGCGTAGTTCAGCCAGACGATCAGCGCCCAGGTTTCCTTGGGGTCCCAGCTCCAGTAGCCGCCCCAGGCCTCGGCCGCCCACAGCGCGCCCAACACGGTGGCGATGGTGAAGAAGGCAAAGCCCACGGCGATGGCCTTGTACATCACGTCATCGAGGATCTCGAAGCTGGGTAGGCGCGACGCAATGCGTTTGCGGCCCAGCAAAATGCCGGCGGCAATCAGCGCCGAGATGGCGGCATAACCCAGCCAGTAGCTGCCCCCGGCTTCCGTGAGGCCGCGCTGGCGGAAGGCGATGGGCACAAAACACAAGGCCACGCCCAGCAGCCAGATCGGGGTGAGCTTGTACCAGCGGGTCTCGCTGGCCTGTTGTTTCATCAGGTAAGCAAAAGCCACCATGGCTGACATCGCAAAAGTGCCATAGCCAATGAAGTTGGCGGGCACATGCAGCTTCATCCACCAGCTTTTGAGCGCCGGCACCAGCGGCTGGATTTCATGGGCCTCGCGGACCACGGTGTACCAGAGCAGAAAACCCACGGCGGCACTGACCACCAGCATCACAAAAGCACCCAGGGCCCGGGTTTTGTACTGGGCTTCAAAGTACAGGTAAAAGGTGGCGGTGAGCCAGCAGAACAGCACAAATACCTCGTAGAGGTTGCTCACCGGGATGTGGCCCACATCGGCACCGATCAGATAGCTTTCGTACCAACGCACCATGGTGCCAATCAGCGCCATGCCCACCGCCACCCAGGTGATGCGGGAGCCCAGCAGCTCCATGGTGGCGCTTTGGCCCTTGGCAAACATGCCCAACCAGTAAAAGGTGGTGGCCATGAAGAACAACACACTCATCCACAGGATGGCCGACTGACTGGACAAGAAGTATTTGAGCCAGAACACCGAATCGGCGCGCGCCAGGTCGCCCTGGTAGGACGCCGTGCCCAGCAATGAAAACACCGCCACAGCCACCATCAGCGTGCGCAACGGCCGCCAGAACCAGCCCAGCCAGATGGCGGCCGGCACGCTGCCCACCAGAATGGCTTTTTCGTAAACATCCATGAAGCCGGCGTAGCGCGACAGCGCAAACAGGCCGCCGGCCAGCACCAGGGCCGCAAACAGCCAGTCGCCCCCGTTGCGTTTGGACAGAAAACTCTCGTTGAGTGAAATGGTGGCGGTGTTCATCTGGGGATCCTTCAACCTCGGGCGTCAGTCGACGACGCCAATCAGCTTGCTTTTCAGGTGCGCGAATTCGTGGTCGCCGTCCATGGTCTTGCGGTTGGTCGACAAGGCCATGGTGGCCTGCGACCCTTCACCCGCGGGCGACAGCCAGACCCACAGGCGGCGGTCGCGCACATAGAGCATCGCAAAGATGCCCAAAATCAGCAAGGCGCAACCAAGATACACGATATTTTTTCCGGGTGCACGGGCCACCTGGAACACACTGGCCTGGACCTGGGTGAAATCCTTGAGCTCGAAGGCCACCGGCACCGGGTAGAAAAACGCGTCGCTCAGGCTCAGCACGGTTTGCACCATCAAGGCCTGGGTTTTCTCGCTCGGCACCAGCGGCGGCTGGCCCGCCTTCTCGCGGGTCAGTTGCACCAGCTCGAACAGCGCGCCGTTGAGGATGCGAACCAGCACGTCGCCGGCGCGGGCCCGCTCGGCTTCGGGCACATTGCCTTCCATGAAATCGGAGATGGCCTGCAAGCCGGCCGCGCCGGGTTTGGCGCCGGAGCCGGGTGCACCGGCAAACAGCGCCAGCGCCCGGTTGGCCGAGGTGGTGAGCTGGCCCACCAGCTCGGCGCGCTGCGGATCGGTGGCCTTGGCCACGTAGCGGCGCACCGCCTGCTCGCGCAGCGCGGGGCTGCGCAAAGCCTCGCGCAAGGCCACAAAGCCCTTCATGCTGCCCTGGTCGTCGGCCGGCACCCGCAGGTAGCGGAAGGCTTCGGCCGGGCTGTCGCGGGTGCCCAGCAGAAACACCGGCACGCCCTCGCCCAGGTCCACCGGCAACATGTAGTTGTTGAACTCACGGGCCTGACCGGCGCTGTCGCGCAGCTTGTAGCCGATGCTGGGGCCGATGTTGCGCAGCTCCTTCTTGGTGACGGTCTTGTTGGCCGCGCCCAGCCGGGCGTCGATGGCCGACTGCAGGTCGACCTTGCGCACGTCGACCGCACCGGCACCCGAGCTGCCGCCGGCGCCGAAGTTCTCGACGTTGATGACCCGCAGGCTGGTGAATTCCAGCGTCAGCTTGTCCTTGCTGGCCAGGTTGTCCGGGGCCAGCAGCGTGCTGCCACCGATGGTGCCCTGCACCTCGAAGGGCGCGATCTCCGGCGACATCGGCACGCCTTGCAGCTTGACGCTGGATCCCCCGTCGTCAAAACTGGCCTGGTAGATCTCGATGCCGCGGTGGCTGGCCGGGTGATTGACCTCGACCCGGGTGGCGATCTTCTCGCCGGTTTCGCGGTCATGGATCACGATGTCGCTGGCAAACAGCTTGGGCATGCCGGTCGAGTAGTACTCCACCACAAACTTCTTCAGTTCCACCGCGAACGGCAGTTCCTGCAGAAACACGCCATTGGGCTGGGTCAGCACCGCGGTGTCGGCCATCGCGCCCTCGGGCACCATCAGGTTGGCGCGAAAGGTCGGGTTGCTGGTGGACAGCCGGTGCTGCGGCCCCACTTCGGCCATGGAACCGCTGCCGTTGAACGGCGTCTTGCCGGTGAACCAGGTCTGGGCTCGCACCACCAGGTCACCGTCCAGCAAGCCCCCCAGGCACACCAGCACGATGGCGCTGTGGGCGGCGATGTAGCCCAGTTTGTTGGCGGCACCGGCCTTGGCCGCCACCATCCAGCCGCTGCCCTCGGCGGTTTCGCGCTGCTGCAACTTCACCCGCCAGCCACCGCTGGCCAGGGTCTGGCCGATGCGCCGGGCCGCCACCTCGGCCGACTCCGACAGCGCGGCCTCGGCATGGTGGCCAAAGGCCTTCAGGCTCTGGGCCCGCAGGCCTTCCTTGTAGTTGCGCAGGTCGACCAGGATTTTGGGCGTGTTGCGGGCCACACACAGCGAGGTGCTGATGACCAGAAAGGCCAGGATCAGCAAAAACCACCAGGCGCTGTAAACCGAGTACAGGTCGATCGCGCTGAACAGCTCGGCCCAGAACGGCCCGAACTGGTTGACGTAGTTGTTCAGCGGCTCGTGCTGCTTGAGCACCGTGCCGATGATGGAGGCGATGCAGATGACGGTCAGCAGCGAGATCGCGAATCGCATGGACGACAGCAGTTCCACCGCCGTGCGAAGCGCCAGCGAGCGGGTTTTCAGCCGGAGGCCATGGGTGGAAACAGACATGTGGTGGCGTTGCCAAAAGGGCTCAAGAAAAAGGGCGGACCATCCTTCGATGCTCCGCCCTGGATAGGGTCAGTTGCCCGGGAATGGTTCAATCAAAATGCACCATTCACCGCCACAGCGGTCAGCGCAGGCCGGCGATGTAGTCGGCCACCGCGCGGATTTCGCGGTCATTCAGCTTGGCGGCAACCTGGGTCATCTGCGTGCTGTTCTTGCGGGTGCCGTCACGGAAACCGCTCAGCTGGGTGGCGGTGTATTCGGCGTGCTGGCCGGCCAGACGCGGGTACTGCGACGGAATGCCAGCGCCACTGGGGGTGTGGCAGCCGGCACAGGCGGGCACGGCGCGGTCGGCAATGCCACCGCGGTAGATGCGTTCACCCAGGGCCACCAGTTCCTTATCCTTGGCGAAACCGGGCTTGGCCTTCTGCGAGGCCACCCAGTAGGCGATGTTCTTCATGTCTTCGTCCGACAGGCCGCCGGCAAAACCCGACATGATGGCGTTGGCACGCTTGCCGGCCTTGAACTCTTGCAGTTGCTTGACCAGGTATTCGGGATGCTGTTGCGCCAGCTTGGGATTGGCGGGGACGGCGGAGTTGCCATCGGCGCCATGGCAGGCGGCACAGGCGGCGAAACTCGCGCTGCCCTTGGTCAGATCGGGTTTGACCACCTTGGGCGCCTCGGCCTTGGCAGGCTCGTTGGCGAAAGACAGGGCGGAGGTTGCTGCCAGCAGGGCAGCCATCAACAGAGAAACAAAGGGCTTCATAGGATGGAGTTGGAAGATTGGCGCAAAACTGACTGATTCTACAATGCGGTGCTGTCCGCCCTCGGGTTTCCCCGCAATCTCCAACGGTTTGCGACAGGCCTCCAGAGAGCCTTCATGACCCCACACCCGGAAAACCCGGTCCCACCGACACCCACCACCGCCACCGCCGCCCAGGCGATGGGCTGGCTGCACACCGCCAAATTCCTCACCTCGGCCCCGCAGTTGGTGCACCTGCCGCCGTTGCAGGTGCCGGAAATTGCCTTCGTGGGCCGGTCCAACGCCGGCAAATCCACCTGCATCAACGTGCTGGCGCAGCAAAAACGGCTGGCCTTTGCGTCCAAGACGCCGGGCCGGACCCAGCACATCAACCTGTTTTCGCTCGGCAAACAAGGCGTCACCGACGCGGTGCTGGCCGACCTGCCCGGCTATGGCTACGCCGCTGTGCCCAAGGAGGCCAAGTACCGCTGGCAGCAGGTCATGGCCAATTACCTGGCCACCCGCGAAAACCTGGTCGGCATCGTGCTGCTGTGCGACCCGCGGCTGGGCCTGACCGAACTCGACGAAATCCTGCTGGACGTCATCCGGCCCCGGGTCGCCGAGGGCCTGAAGCTGTTGGTGGTGCTGACCAAGTCCGACAAGCTCAACCGCGCCGAGGCCACCAAGGTGCTGTCCATCACCAAACTTCAGGCCGGCGGTGGCGAGGTCAAGCTGTTCTCGGCATTGAAGAAAAAGGGCGTGGACGAGGTGGGCCTGCTGCTGTGGCAATGGGCCCACAGCGCCGGCAGCGCCCGCCGCATGGCCACGCTCACCGAGGCACGGGCCGAAGCAGCGGTGGACGACGACCAGGCCCCGCTGGCCGACTGATCACGGACCCACCCGCCCCATGGTGCAGACCAGCCTCGTTCCCCTGCCCCATGGCGTCACACTGAGTGTGCGCAGCGCCGGCCAGCCCGGCCGGCCGGCGCTGGTGTTCCTGCACGGCTTCCCCGAAGCGGCTTTTGTCTGGGACGGCTTGCTGACCCATTTCGCCGCCCTGGGTTACCGCTGCCTGGCCCCCAACCTGCGTGGCTTCGAGCGCTCCAGCGCACCGGCCGACCCCAGCCTCTACCGGCCCAAGCTGCTGGCCCAGGACATTGCCGCCCTCATCGCGCTGGAGGCCGGCCCGGCGCCGCTGGCGGCACTGATCGCCCATGATTGGGGCGGCGCGGTGGCCTGGGGCCTGGCCAACCAGCGGCCAGACCTGATGGCCAAGCTGGTGATCCTGAACTCGCCGCACGCCGGCACCTTTTTGCGCGAGTTGCAAACCAGCCCGGAACAGCAGGCCGCCAGCGCCTACATGAACTTTCTGGTCCGGCCGGACGCTGAAGCCCTGCTGGCTGAAAACGACTACCAGCGGCTGTGGAAATTGTTTGCCAACATGGGCGCCGTGGACGGGCCCCGGCCCTGGCTCACCGAGGCGGTGAAGGCCCGCTACCGTGAAGCCTGGCAAGACCCGCCCGGCACACCCCCGGGCACCGGCCTGCGCGGCGGCTGCAACTACTACCGGGCCTCGCCGCTGCGCCCACCGCGGCCCGAAGACCCGGCCGCCGCGGCGGTGACGCTGCCCGACGCCATGCTCAGCGTGGCCGTGCCCACGCTGGTGCTGTGGGGCCTGGGTGACATCGCGCTGCGGCCGGAGTTGCTGAATGGGCTGGACCGCCATGTGCCACACCTGACGGTGAAAACCCGCGCCGACGCCACCCACTGGCTGGTGCACGAGCACCCGGACTGGGTGACGCAGGAAATCGCGGCTTTCCTGGCCAGCTGACGGCGTTCGGCTCAGTAGACCGACGGCTCGCCGGCCGGCCGGCTCTTGAAGCGCTTGTGCACCCAGTAGTACTGGTCGGCCATGGGGGCGATGTAATCCTGCAGGCGCCGGTTCATCAGCGCGGTGTCGGCCTCGGCGTCGGCGCTGGGGAAATCGGTCCAGGCCGGGAGCACCCGCACCTCGTAACCCTGCGGCGTCAGCCGGCTCAGCACCGGCACCACCTGGGCCCGGCCCAGCCTGGCAAAACGCGACAGCGAGGGCACGGTGGCCGCCAACTGGCCGTAAAACGGCACGAAGATGGACTCTTCGGGGCCGAAGTTCATGTCGGGCAACAAATACAGCGGGTCGCCTTCGCGCAGCTTGGCCACGATGGCTTTCACGCCGTCGATGCGGCCGAACAAATGGGCGTCACCGAAGCGCTGCCGCCCACTCAGAATCCACTGGTCCAGTCGCGGATCGGGCTGGTCGGTGTAGATGGTGGTGAAGTGGCGCGGCAGGTTCAGCGTCAGCGCCGTCCAGCCCGCGTCCATGCCGACAAAATGCGGCGCAAACAGCACCGTGGGGGCCTGGCCCTGCAAGGTGTCCAGCGCGCCGGTCAGCGTCAGGCGCGAGCGCACCTTGGCTTCCGAACCATGCCAGAGCCAGGACCGGTCCAGCCAGGCCTGGGCGAAATGCACAAAGGTGCCCAGCGCCACCTCCCGCCGTTGCTCAGGCGTCTGCTCCGGAAAACAGAGCGCCAAATTGGTCAACGCAACACGCCGGCGCGGCAAGGCCAGGTAGAACAGCAGCCAGCCCATGAAGGCCCCGAAGGTCCGCACCCAGGCCAGCGGCAGCAGGGCCAGCAGGCGCATGAAGGCAATGCCCAGGCGCGCGCCCATCAGCCCTCGTCCCTGGGTTGTTTGTAGCGGGCGTAGCTCCACAGGTACTGCTGCGGGCATTCGCGCACCAGCCGCTCCATCTCGCCATTGATCTGCGCCAGCGCGGTGGCCAGGTCGTCCGACAGCGGGGCCAACAGGTTGCGGAAATGCAGCCGGTAGCCGCGGCCCCAGGCCAGCCGCTCGCTCCACACCAGCAGGGTCACCGCACCGGTCTGCTGGGCCAGCCGGGCGGCCAGCGTCATGGTGTAGGCCTCACGGCCAAAAAATGGCACCCATTGGCCCAGGCCCTCGGGCGGCACCTGGTCGGGCAGCAGGCCCACCGCCTGGCCCCGGCGCAGTGCCTTGATCATGTCGCGCACGCCAGACAAGGTGGTGGGCACGGCCTTCAGGCCGGGCCTATCCCTTGCACTGGCCTCGATCTCGGCCAGCGCGGCCTTGCGGGCCGGCCGGTACAACACCGTCAGCGGGCCGTGCTCGGCGCTGTAGCGCGAGGCCAGGGCCTGGGCCATGACCTCAAAGCAGCCCAGATGGGGCGTGAGCAGCAGCACGCCCTTGCCGGCCGCGTAGGCGGCATCGACCACCGGCAGGTCACGCCATTCATAGGGCGGCGAGGCGCCCATCCAGATGCGGGGCAGTTCGGCCGTCATGCAACCGGCCTGGCCCACCGCGCCGCGCACCGCGGCAAAACCGTAGCCGGCCTGGGCGGCGTTGGCCAGAAAACGCTGGCGATATCCCTTGGACAGCGCAAACACCAGCCAGCCCAGCAGCCAGCCGCCGGCATGCAGCAGCCACAGCGGCCAGCGGGACAGGGTTTGGAACACGACAAACATGCAAATGGCTAAAATAGAAGCGTCGCTGAGTTAAATGAGCAACTTGCAGGGCGACCAGAGACGGCCGAATCTTTCGAGGTGGGCCGGGCTTGTTAAACAAATCTGCTAAAGCGTTCGCCAGGGGCTTCCGAGCTGCAGGCAACGCGCCACAGCAACCACGGAGTTTATTCAAATGGCGAACGACTTTCTTTTCACATCCGAATCGGTCTCTGAAGGCCACCCCGACAAGGTCGCCGACCAGGTGTCGGATGCCATTCTGGACGCGATTTTCAAGCAGGACCCGCTGAGCCGGGTCGCGGCCGAGACCCTGACCAACACCGGTCTGGTGGTGCTGGCCGGTGAAATCACCACCAACGCCCATGTGGACTACATCCAGGTGGCGCGCGACACCATCAAGCGCATCGGCTACGACAACACCGAGTACGGCATCGACTACAAGGGCTGCGCTGTGATGGTCTGCTACGACAAGCAGAGCAACGACATCGCCCAGGGCGTGGACCATGCCTCCGACGACCACCTGAACACCGGCGCCGGCGACCAGGGCCTGATGTTCGGCTACGCCTGCAACGAAACGCCAGAGCTGATGCCCGCGCCGATTTACTACGCCCACCGGCTGGTGGAGCGCCAGGCCCAGCTGCGCAAGGACGGCCGCCTGCCCTTTCTGCGGCCCGACGCCAAGAGCCAGGTGACCATGCGCTATGTGGATGGCAAGCCACACAGCATCGACACCGTGGTGCTGTCCAGCCAGCACGCACCCGACCAGAGCCAGACGGCCACCAAGATGAAGGCCAGCTTCATCGAGGCCATCATCGAGGAGATCATCAAACCGGTGCTGCCCAAGGAATGGCTGCAGGACACCAAGTATTTGATCAACCCCACCGGACGCTTCGTCATCGGTGGCCCGCAGGGCGATTGCGGCCTGACCGGCCGCAAGATCATTGTGGACACCTATGGCGGCGCCTGCCCGCACGGCGGCGGTGCCTTCTCCGGCAAAGACCCCAGCAAGGTCGACCGCTCGGCCGCCTACGCCGCGCGCTATGTGGCCAAGAACATCGTCGCCGCCGGCCTGGCCAAGCAGTGCCAGATTCAGGTGGCGTACGCGATCGGCGTGGCCAAGCCGATGAACGTGACGGTGTACACCGAAGGCACAGGCGTGATTTCCGACGACAAGATCGCCGCGCTGGTGAACGAGCACTTCGACCTGCGCCCCAAGGGCATCATCCAGATGCTGGACCTGCTGCGTCCGATCTACGAAAAGACCGCGGCTTATGGCCACTTCGGCCGCGAGGAGCCCGAGTTCACCTGGGAGCGCACGGACAAGGCGGCCGCACTGCGCGCGGCGGCGGGTCTGTAAGGCTTGCCTCACCCCAGAAAAAAGCCACCGTGAGGTGGCTTTTTTGCAATCAACGGTCAGCGGATCACTTCGTCACAGCGGGCTCACCGATGCGTGGCACCCACACATTGCCGCTCACCGTGACCGGCATCACGCTGGCCTTGGGCACATTGAAGCTGGTGGAACCGGTCAGCAAATACTGGTCTTTGGCGCCGTACAACAACAGCACCAGCCGCTGGCCTGGCTGCAGGCGACCGGCGATGCCGCTCAGGTCCACGTCGTGGCGGCCCAGGCCCTTGAGCGGGGTGACCTGGTTGTCCAGCAGCTCATAGACCGGCAGCGCCGGGTTGTGCTGGATGCCGATGCCGGCAAAGAGCACCGGCTGGCCCAGGGCCGGGCCGGCGGCGCTCAGCGTCACGTCGAGGTGGGGAATGCCGGCCACCACCTCGGTGCCTGCACCTTGCACCGGGCCCAGCGGCACGGCCACCTGAACCTCGGGCAGGCCGGCAACGACCAGGGTCTTGGGCACGGTGGCCTGGGTGCCGGCGCGGCCCACGGTCAGGGCATCGACCAGCGCCGCGTCGGTGCCGGCAATCGACAGGCAGATCTTCTTGGGCACGGCCGAGGCGGCGCCGGCAATGCCTTTCAGGTGCTCCTCAAAAAAGGCCAGGGCCGCGTCAGCCGGTTCCACGGTGCCGCAGCGGGTGTTGAGCAAGTCGCTGGGGTTGTAGGCGAACTGGCTGAGGTCAGGCGTGACCTGCAGCGTGTTGTGGCCGGTCTGGGTGGTCAGCAGGCGCACATCGCCGCCCTGGGCTTTCAGGCACTGGTAATTGGCGTGGGCCTCGTTCAGGTTGAACAAGGTGTCGCGCACACCCTGTACCAGCAAGGCATTGACCTTGCCACCGGGCACAGGCGCGTAGCGCGGCCGGGTGCCGGGTCCGCCATTGGTGGCCACGGCCTGGCCGTCGCAGAAATAGCGGTTGCTGTGGTACAGCAACAGGTCTTTCAGGCCGGGGGTGAGTTCGTTCTGGGCGAAGGAGGTGACGAAGCCGTTGAAGATGAAGGGATCGAAGCCAGTAGCGGTTTTCAGGCCGGTGAGGTTGCCGATGCCGAACAGGCTGAGGTTCCACAGCGTCTTGGGCGTGTTGCCCGGGGCCAGGCTGTAGGTCAGGTCATGCGGTGCCCACATCGGCACCATCGCGTCCAGCCGCTTCTTGGGATCGATGTTGTGGATCAGGTACTGGAACATGCCGCCGTAAGACGTCCCGATGGAACCCACCACCAGGTTGTGCGGGTCGGTGCCGTCGGCGCTCGGGCCATACTTGAGCCAGGCCAGGTTGGCCTCAGCCCAGTCGAGCACAGCCAGCAGATTCTGGCCTTCGAAGTCGGGGTCCATCACCCGGTCGGAGCCGTTGCTGTCGCCGTGGGCCCGTTCGTCGATGCTGATGACGCCATAGCCCTTGTCGATGAAGACACCGATGTCGGTGAAGTCCGAGCCCAATGGGTTGGCAAAGTCCACCTTCAGCGGGCCAAAGGGCACCGGGCGGCTCTTGTAGCGTGCGCCCTGGAAACCATGGCTGTGCAGGATCAGCGGGTAGGTCTGGCCGCCGGTGAGCGTGGCCGGCTCAAACACGGTGAACGCCACGGTGTCGCCGGTGGCGGGTACCTTGAGCGACACCGAGTAGGTTTTGCCCGCGCGGGACTGCCCCGCGGTGGGCAGTGAAGGGATCGCCTCGGCGCTGACCGACGCTGAACCCGAGGCGCTGGCGCCGCTGCCGCTGGCCACGCCGCCGACCGAAGGCGCCTGGGCCACCGCGGTTTTTTCGGCCGCACCATCGCCGCCGCCGCAGGCCGCCAACGCGCCACAGAGCAGCACAACCGAGATCAATCGCATGGGGAACTCCTTCAGGGGCAGGGCAAAGGACAGACCACCCCCTGGGGGCGTCCGTCTCGATTCGGTACTTATCGGTACCAGACTATCGTCGCAAATGCGAACTTTCGGTGTCGCCAAATCGACTTTCCAGGCTGAGAAAGAAGTCTTTTTGCATCAGACCGGGCATTTGTCACGCACTCGGGTGCCCGGCGCCTAGGCTCTGCCATGCTGCACTCGCCGCGCGAAGCGGCAGGCCCACCCTTGAAAGCCGGACAAAAGACCTTATGATTAGCACTCGCGCAGATGGAGTGCTAACAACATCCGCTGCCCGTTGCCCGGCGTCGGCCCTGCCCGCCGCCCACCGTTTGCACCATCTTTATGTTTAAAACAGGAGAACCCATGAAACTTCGCCCCCTGCACGACCGCGTCATCGTCAAACGCATCGAGAGCGAGACCAAGACCGCCTCGGGCATCGTGATCCCTGACAACGCCGCAGAAAAGCCGGACCAGGGCGAGATCCTGGCCGTGGGCCCGGGCCGCAAGACCGACAAGGGTGAAGTGATTGCCCTGAACGTGAAGGTCGGCGACCGCGTGTTGTTCGGCAAGTACAGCGGCCAGACCGTCAAGGTCGACGGCGACGAGTTGCTGGTGATGAAGGAAGACGACCTGTTCGCGGTCGTCGAGAAGTAATCCCCCCCGCCCCCATTAACTGACTGAATTCGGAGATATCAACATGGCAGCAAAAGACGTCATTTTCGGCGGCGAAGCCCGCGCACGCATGGTTGAAGGCGTGAACATCCTGGCCAATGCGGTCAAGGTGACCCTGGGGCCCAAGGGCCGCAATGTGGTGCTGGAGCGCTCCTTCGGCGCCCCCACCGTGACCAAGGACGGTGTGTCCGTGGCCAAGGAAATCGAGCTGAAGGACAAGCTGCAGAACATGGGCGCACAGATGGTCAAGGAAGTTGCTTCCAAGACCTCCGACATCGCCGGTGACGGCACCACCACCGCCACCGTGCTGGCCCAGAGCATCATCCGCGAAGGCATGAAGTACGTCGCCGCCGGCATGAACCCCATGGACCTGAAGCGCGGCATCGACAAGGCCGTGACGGCCCTGGTCGCCGAGCTGAAGAAAGCCTCCAAGGCCACCACCACCTCCAAGGAAATCGCGCAAGTCGGCTCGATCTCGGCCAACAGCGACGAAACCATCGGCCGCATCATCGCTGACGCGATGGACAAGGTCGGCAAGGAAGGCGTGATCACCGTGGAAGACGGCAAGTCGCTCGAGAGCGAACTCGACGTCGTTGAAGGCATGCAGTTCGACCGCGGTTACCTGTCGCCCTACTTCATCAACAACCCCGAAAAGCAGGCCGCCCTGCTGGACAACCCCTTCGTGCTGCTGTTCGACAAGAAGATCAGCAACATCCGTGACCTGTTGCCCACGCTGGAGCAAGTTGCCAAGGCCGGCCGTCCGCTGCTGATCATTGCCGAAGACGTCGAGGGCGAAGCCCTGGCGACCCTGGTGGTCAACACCATCCGCGGCATCCTGAAGGTCGTGGCTGTCAAGGCCCCGGGCTTTGGCGACCGCCGCAAGGCCATGCTGGAAGACATCGCCATCCTGACCGGTGGCAAGGTCATCGCTGAAGAAGTCGGTCTGACGCTGGAGAAGGTCACCCTGGCCGATCTGGGCCAGGCCAAGCGCATCGAAGTGGGCAAGGAAAACACCATCATCATCGACGGCGCCGGTGCCGCTGGCGACATCGAAGCCCGCGTGAAGCAAATCCGCGTGCAGATCGAAGAAGCCACCAGCGACTACGACCGTGAAAAGCTGCAAGAACGCGTGGCCAAGCTGGCCGGCGGCGTGGCCGTGATCAAGGTTGGCGCGGCCACCGAAGTCGAAATGAAGGAAAAGAAGGCCCGCGTGGAAGACGCGCTGCACGCCACCCGCGCTGCGGTGGAAGAAGGCATCGTGGCCGGTGGCGGCGTGGCCCTGCTGCGTGCCAAGCAATCCGCTGGTGTCATCAAGGGCGACAACGCCGACCAGGAAGCCGGCATCAAGCTGGTGCTGCGTGCAATTGAAGCGCCGCTGCGCGAGATCGTTTACAACGCCGGTGGCGAAGCCTCGGTGGTCGTGAACGCCGTGCTGCAAGGCAAGGGCAACTACGGCTTCAATGCCGCCAACGACACCTACGGTGACATGATCGAGATGGGCATTCTGGACCCGACCAAGGTGACCCGCACCGCGCTGCAAAACGCCGCGTCCGTGGCCTCGCTGATGCTGACCACCGAGTGCATGGTGGCCGAGGCGCCGAAGGAAGACGCCGGCGCCGGCGGCATGCCTGGCGGTGGCATGGGCGGCATGGGTGGCATGGGCGGCATGGACATGTAAGCCCTGGCGCGCCCCTGGGGCGTGCCTGCCGAACAAAACCCCCGTCGGGCGCCAAGCCCGGCGGGGGTTTTTCTTGGTTGGGTGAGAGGGGGACTGGTCTGAGAGGCGCCTATTCGGCGCAGATTTTCTGCAGCAAGCCCGCACTGGACGCGTCCAGACCGGTGGTGTCACCGCTGGCCAGCCGCTCGGCCATGCCGCGCGCCAACACCTTGCCCAACTCCACACCATGCTGGTCAAAGCTGTTGATGCCCCACATGCTGCCGGCCACAAACACCCGGTGCTCGTACAGGGCCAGCAAGGCGCCCAGGCTGCGTGGGGTCAAGGCCTCCAGCAGCAGAAAAGTGCTGGGCCGGTTGCCCGGGAAATGGCGGTGGCCGTCGGTGTTGGCTTCCCCCAGCATCAGCGCCTGGGCCTGGGCCAACGCGCTGGCCAGCAGTTGGCGGTGGTGGCCCGGCATGCGGTGGCTGTCCTGCTTGACGGCGATGAACTCCACCGGCACCACCTCGGTGCCTTGCAGCAGCATCTGGAAATAAGCGTGCTGGCCATTCATGCCCGGCTCGCCCCAGACCACTGGCGCGGTTCGGTAAGTCAGGGGCTGGCCCGCCATGTCCACCCGCTTGCCGTTGCTCTCCATCTCCAGTTGCTGCAAATGGGCGGGCAGGCGGCGCAGGGCGCTGCAATAGGGCGCCACATTGCGGCTGCTGAAACCCAGAAAGTTGCGTTGCCACAGGTCCAGCAGGCCCAGCCGCACCGGCAGGTTGGCCTCCAACGGCGCGCTGCGGAAATGGCGGTCCATCTCATGGGCACCCGCCAGCAGTTCGCGAAAACCCTCGGCGCCGATGGCCATCGCCACCACCAGGCCAATCGCCGACCACAGCGAGTAACGGCCGCCCACCCAATCCCAGATGGCAAATCGGGTGCGCATGCCCAGCGCCTGCCCCGCCAAGGGGTCGGCACTCAGGGCGACGAAATGGCGGGCCACGTCACTGCCGCCCTGGGCATGGAACCAGCGCAGCACCGACAAGGTGTTGCCCATGGTTTCCACGGTGGTGAAGGTTTTGGAGGCCACCAGGAACAAGGTGGTGGCCGGGTCCAACATGTCCAGCACCGCAGCCAGGGCGTCACCATCGCCGTTGGACACGAAATGGAAGCGCTTGCCCTGCGTGACAAAGGGATCGAGCGCCAGCACCGCCATCTGCGGCCCGAGGTCGGAGCCCCCAATGCCAAGGTTGACGATGTCGGTGATGCGCGCATCGGCCCGCACCTGCTCGGCAAAGGCCAGCATGCGCTCGCGCTCGGCGGTCACGGCCTGCCAGGCCGCCAGCAAGGCCGGCGTGGCAGGCTCGGGGGCGGTGGGGCACCGCAGCAGCGTGTGCAGGGCCGCGCGGCCCTCGGTGGTGTTGACCGCCGCGCCGGCATACATCGCGTCGCGGTGGGCTTCCAGACCACACTCACGCGCCATGTCCAGCAGCAGGCACTCGGCCTGGTCATCGATCAGGTTTTTCGACAGATCGGCAAAGACTTCCGGCGCCTGCTGGCTGAAACGGGTAAACCGGCCTGGGTCGGTGGCAAAGGCCTGGCGCAAATCGAAGCCACCCACTGACCTGAACACCACGGCGGCATGGTCTTGCAGCCGGGGCCAACTCGCGGTCTGGTCGCAGCGCAAGCGCTGCGGCATTGGGAGCGCCATGGTCAGGCAGCCTGCATGAGCTGTTCGAGCCTGACCGCGTCGGCCACAAAGGCACGTATGCCCTCGGCCAGCTTGTCGGTGGCCATGGCATCGGCATTCAGCGCATAGCGGAAGCCGGCCTCGTCGAAGTTGACCGGCGGCAGGTCCAGTGCCCGGGCCTGATCGGCATTGAGTGCGCGGCTGAGCGGGGCCTCGCTGGCGGCCAGCTGGGCCAGCAGTTCGGGGCTGATGGTCAACAGGTCACAGCCCGCCAGCGCCACGATCTGGCCGGTGTTGCGAAAGCTCGCGCCCATGACCTCGGTGGCAATGCCGAAATGTTTGTAGTGTTGGTAGATCTGCCGCACCGACTGGACGCCAGGGTCGTTGGGGCCGGCCTGGGCCGCGTCGTCCCAGGCGGGGCCGGCGGCTTTTTTGTACCAGTCGTAGATGCGCCCGACGAAGGGCGAAATCAGCTTGACCCTGGCCTGCCCACAGGCCACCGCCTGGCAAAACGAGAACAGCAGCGTCAGGTTGGTGTGGATGCCGCGCGACTCCAGCCGCGCCGCGGCCTGAATGCCTTCCCAGGTGGCGGCGATCTTCACCAGCACCCGGTCCACCGGCACCCCCTCGGCCTGGTACAGCGCCACGATGCGCTCGGCCCGGGTCACGGTGGCCTCGGTGTCAAAGCTCAACCGGGCATCAACCTCGGTCGACACCCGACCGGGAATCGTGGCCAAAATTTCGCAGCCAAAGCGCACGATCAACCGGTCCATGACCTCGTCCAGTGGCCGGTCACGGAAACGCGCCACCACCGCCTGCATCAGCGGCCGGTAATCGGGCTTTTGCACCGCCTTCAGAATCAGTGAGGGGTTGGTGGTGGCGTCCTGGGGCTGGAACTGGGCCAGCTGGTGAAAGTCACCAGTGTCGGCCACCACGGTGGTGTACTGCCTGAGCGCGTCGAGTTGGTTCATATTTGATTGTCAGTCCAGCCGGAAGGCGCACATTGCCTCCCGACAGGCCAGCGCGCAAAGCAGGCCGGCGACGGAGATTCTATCGGTGTCCATTCGGCCTGAACGCCGTCACCAACAGGCAGGGTCAGCGGGCGCGGTTCCACACCGGTACGGGCAAAAAAAAACCGCCGGGCCCTGAGGCCCAGCGGTTTTTGTTGTGGTCGCAAAGCTGGTCAAGCCAGCCTTGGATCAGAACGCGTGGCGAATGCCCAGGTCCAGACCGGTGGTGTTGCCACCAGCAACGGTCGTTGCACGGCCGTTGTTGAAGCCGGTGCCGGTGCCCTTGTTGTTCACACGACCGTAGGTGGAGTACAGCGCAGTGCGCTTGGACAGGTTGTAGACGTAGCCGATGCCGATTTGGTCGGCGTCGTTTTCGGTGTTGGCCACGTTCACGCGAACATAGGACACCTTGACCAGACCGGCACCCAGCGGCACGGCAGCGGCCAGACCGAACAGCTTCTGGTTCGGGTTGGCAACGCTCTTCACCTGCTCCTTGTTGTACAGGGCGGTGATCTTGGCCACGCCCAGGTCGTAGCTGCCGCTCAGAGCGGTGGTCTGGTAATTGCCAGTGGAGAACTTGGTCGACAGGGTGGCCACGGACACGTCGAACGGACCGTTGGCGAAGCCCAGGCGCACAGCACCGGTGTTGCCGTCGTTCTTGGTGGCGCCGACGTTGCTGGCGTTTTCACCTTGACCAATGGCCAGCTGGCCGTAGAAGCCACCCAGGGAGTTGGGCGTGAAGTAGGAGTAGCCGTTGGTCAAGCGCAGTGCCGGCAGGGTGGTCAGGCCAGCGGTGCCAGCGGTGGTGCCGATGGCGGAGCCAGAGATCAGGTTCTGCACGGTGGCCGAGCCCACGAAGGTGAACGGGTCAAACGCGACTTGGCTGTTGAACACCGGGGTGTAGTCACGGCCCAGACGCACTTCACCGAAGTTGCCCGACAGGCCAACGTAGGAGGTGCGGTTGAAACGGAAGCCAGCGTTGGAGTTGGCGATGTCGGTGGCACCGGAAGTTTGGTTGTTACCGTTGGTGGTGAAACCAGCGCCGCTGTCGGCCAGGACGGAACCTTCCAGCACGAAGTTGGCCTTCAGGCCGCCACCCAGGTCTTCCGTGCCACGCACGCCCAGACGGCTGGACGAGTTCATGCCAGAGCCCACTTGACGGGCGATGTGGCCATTGCCTTCGCCGGCAACGCGGTTGAAACCAACGTCAACCACGCCGTACAGGGTGACGCTGGATTGGGCGGAAGCGGCACCAACGGCAGCCAGAGCGGCCAGAGCGATCAGGGACTTTTTCATTGAGAAGATCTCCAAGGTTAAAAATTTGGGCATCAGACTGGCCAGTCCAGACGTCGCTTTCGGCGAGCACCTGCTGCACTCACATCTCTGAGCCAACCTTCATTTCTGAAAGCTGACGCAATTGCACCAGACGCAGCCCCGGTTGGCAAAGGATTCACCCGCCCAGACCCGGCATCCCGGCCATTTCGTCGCATTGGCACAACAAAGCCAGGCCGAGCCGGGCATCGGGGCCGGGCACAGCCAAGGCCGCAATCCCTCTATCATCAGCGGGAACTCCCCAGTTGAACCTGACCTTGCCCACCATGGACGCCCTGCTGAACGCCGCCGACACCGCCCTGCGCACCCTGTTTGCCACGCCCTCGGCTCGCCGCACCTGCCCCACCGTGCCCGAGGCGCTGGCCTCGGGCGACCCTGTGCTGAACGCCGACGACAAGGCGCTGGCCGGTGCCCTCATGCGGGTCAACCATGTGGGAGAGGTCTGCGCCCAGGCCTTGTACAGCGCCCAGGCCCTGGCCACCCGCAGCCCGGCCTTGCGGGCCCAATGCCTGGAAGCTGCGCGGGAGGAAACCGACCACCTGGCCTGGACCCAGGCGCGGCTGGACGCGCTGGGCGCCCGACCCAGCCTGCTCAACCCGTTGTGGTACGCCGGGGCTTTTGGCCTGGGCTATGTGGCGGGCAAGCTGGGGGACCGGGTCAGCCTGGGTTTTGTGGTGGAAACCGAACAGCAGGTCGAGGCCCACCTGGCCGACCATTTGGAGCGCCTGCCTGCGCTGGACCACGCGTCGCGCGCGGTGGTGGCGCAAATGAAGGACGACGAGGCCCGCCATGCCCGCGAGGCCAGGCAGGCGGGCGCGGCCGAGATGCCCGCCCCAGTGAAAGGCCTGATGCGGGCGGCCGCCAAGCTCATGACCACGGTGGCCCACCGCATCTGAGCCAGGCCCCCGCGGCCCATCACTCACTTTTTGACAGCTCAATGCCCGGCACAGGTGCTGGGCAAAGCCAAGTCAGGCCTCGATCAGATCGAAACCGGTGGTGATCTCCGCCGTTTTGCCCAGCATGATGCTGGCCGAGCAGTATTTGTCATGGCTCATCGCGATCGCCCGCTCCACCGCGCTGGCCGGGATGCCCTTGCCGGTGACGGTGAACTGCATGTGGATCTTGGTGAACACCTTGGGGTCGGTGTCGGCACGCTCGCTGGTGAGTTTGACGCTGCAGCCCCGCACATCGTGGCGGCCGCGCTTCAAAATCAGCACCACGTCATAGGCGGTGCAGCCGCCGGTGCCCGCCAGCACCGTCTCCATGGGCCGCGGGGCCAGGTTCTGGCCGCCGTTCTCGGGCTTGACGGCGTCGGGCGCGCCGTCCATCAACAGCGTGTGGCCGCTGCCGGTTTCGGCCACAAATCCCATGCCCGAGCGGGCGCCGGTGGCGCCGGTCCAGCTGACGGTGCATTCCATGTTCAACAACCTCCTGGTGCACCCCCGCGGTGCGCGGGGGTCTGTGTTTGACAAAATGCCGGCAAAACAGAGAGCCGACCCTAAAAAAACCCCGGAAACTCGGCCTTGGCATGTTGCGTTGCAGCACGAGCTGGCTATACTGAAATCCAGTTCAGAGAGAGTTCAGTGCCTCTTGTCTCCTCCACCTCCTCAAAAGGGTGGATTCAGCCCCGGGTTTCACACCCCGGGGCTTTTTTCTTGGGTGTCGCATCGTAAGGCACCCGCCGGGCCAGGGCCTATCATCGGAGGCTCGAGGAGCACCATGACCCATCCTTCCCGCGCTGCCGCACTCAAGCCTGCCGATTACCTGAAAAAAATCCTGAACGCCCGCGTCTACGACGTGGCGGTGGAGTCGGCGCTGGAGCCGGCCAAAAACTTGAGCCGCCGCCTGGGCAACACCGTGCTGCTCAAGCGCGAAGACCAGCAGCCGGTGTTCAGCTTCAAACTGCGTGGCGCCTACAACAAGATGGCCCACCTGACACCCGCCCAGTTGAAGAAGGGCGTGATCTGCGCCTCGGCTGGCAACCATGCCCAGGGCGTGGCCCTGGGCGCCAAGCGCCTGGGCACCCGGGCGGTGATCGTCATGCCCACCACCACGCCGCAGCTCAAGATCGACGCCGTGCTGGCCCTGGGGGGCGAGGTGGTGCTGAGCGGCGACAGCTACTCCGACGCCTACACCCACGCGGTCAAGCTGGAGAAGAAAGATGGCCTGACCTTTGTCCACCCCTTCGACGACCCCGACGTGATTGCCGGCCAGGGCACCATTGCCATGGAAATGTTGCGCCAGCACCAGGGCCCGCTCGACGCGGTGTTTGTGGCCATTGGCGGTGGCGGCCTGATCGCCGGCGTGGCCAACTACATCAAGGCGGTGCGGCCCGAGGTCAAAGTCATCGGCGTGCAGATGAACGACTCCAACGCGATGATGCGTTCGGTGACGGCCAAAAAGCGGGTCACGCTCAGCGACGTGGGCCTGTTTTCCGACGGCACGGCGGTCAAGCTGGTGGGCGAGGAAACCTTCCGCATCAGCCGCCAGCTGGTGGACGAGTTCGTCACGGTGGACACCGACGCGGTGTGCGCGGCCATCAAGGACGTGTTTGTCGACACCCGCAGCATCGTTGAGCCGGCCGGCGCGCTGGCGGTGGCCGCCATCAAGCAGTACGTGGCCAAACACAAGACCAAGGGCGCAACCTACGCAGCCATTCTGTGTGGCGCCAACATGAACTTCGACCGGCTGCGCTTTGTGGCCGAACGGGCCGAGGTGGGCGAAGAGCGCGAGGCGCTGTTCGCCGTGACCATTCCCGAAGAACGCGGCAGCTTCCGCCGCTTCTGCGAACTGGTGGGCAACCTGCCGGGCAACCCGCGCTCGGTGACCGAGTTCAACTACCGCATCAGCGACGCCCAGCGCGCCCATGTCTTCGTCGGCCTGACCACCCATGGCAAGGGCGAAAGCCAGAAGATCGCCACCCAGTTCAGCAAACACGGCTTCAAGGCGCTGGACCTGACCCATGACGAACTGGCCAAGGAGCATGTGCGCCACATGGTGGGCGGCCATTCGGCCTTGGCCAAGGACGAGCGCTTGATGCGCTTCGAGTTTCCCGAGCGCCCGGGTGCGCTGCTGAAGTTCCTGAGCCTGATGCAGCCGGGCTGGAACATCAGCCTGTTCCACTACCGCAACCAGGGCGCCGACTATGGCCGCATCCTGGTCGGCCTTCAGGTGCCCAAGTCCGACGACAAGGCCTTCCGCCAGTTCCTCGCCACGCTGGACTACCCGCATGTGGAGGAAACCGCCAACCCGGTTTACCAGCTCTTCCTGCGCGCCTGAGGCACGGCAACGGCCATGACGGACCTGTACCTGGGACTGATGTCGGGCACCTCGCTGGACGGGGTGGACGGCGTGCTGGCCGATTTTTCGGCCGAGCGCCCGCAGCTGCTGGCCCATGCCAGCCAGGCATTTTCACCGGCGTTGCGGGCGGAACTGCTGGCCCTCAACACCGCGGGCCACAACGAGTTGCACCGCGCCGCGCTGGCCGCCAACGCGCTGGTGCGGGTGTACGCGCAGGTGGTGGCCGACACGCTCGCTCAGGCCGGTGTGGCCGGGCGCGCGGTACAAGCCATCGGCGCCCATGGCCAGACCGTGCGGCACCGCCCGGGTGAACACGACGGGCTGGGCTACACCTGGCAGATCAACAACCCCGCCCTGCTGGCCGAGCTGAGCGGCATCCGGGTGGTGGCCGATTTCCGCAGCCGCGACCTCGCCGCCGGCGGCCAGGGGGCACCGTTGGCCCCTGGCTTTCACCAGGCACTGTTTGGCCAGACTGGTCAGCCCTTGGCAGCGCTCAACCTGGGCGGCATTGCCAACCTGAGCCTGATCACGGCCGACAGCGCGGTGCAAGGCTTTGACTGCGGCCCGGCCAATGGCCTGATGGACCACTGGTGCCAGCAGCACCGTGGCCAGCCCTTTGACGCCGATGGCGCCTGGGCGGCCAGCGGCCAGGTGAATGCCGGCTTGCTGGCGCGGCTGCTGGACGAGCCCTATTTCGGTCAAACCCCGCCCAAAAGCACCGGCCGCGACCTGTTCAACCCGGACTGGCTGGCCGCCAGGCTGGCCGCTGGCCCCACCGCGCTGCCGCCGGCAGATGTGCAGGCCACGCTGGCGGAGTTGACGGCGCGGACCGTGGCTGCTGATTTGCAGCAATACAGCGTGGGAGCCACCGAGCTGGTGGTGTGTGGCGGCGGCGCCTTCAACACCCACCTGATGGGCCGGCTGCAAGCCTGCCTGCCCGCGCTGCGGGTGTTGTCGTCGGCCGAGCGGGGCATTCCGCCGCAGCAGGTGGAGGCCTGCGGTTTTGCCTGGCTGGCCAGGCAGACGCTGCTCGGTTTGCCGGGCAACCTGCCAAAAGCAACGGGCGCCCAAGGCGCCCGTGTGTTGGGGGCTGTCTACCCCGCGTGAGTCGGCAAAGGCTCAGGTCGAGAAGCTGGAACCGCAGCCGCAGGTGGAGGTGGCGTTGGGGTTCTTGATGACGAACTGGGCACCCTGCAGGTCTTCCTTGTAGTCGATCTCGGCGCCCACCAGGTACTGGTAGCTCATGGCGTCGATCAGCAGCGACACACCGTTTTTGGTCATGGTGGTGTCGTCTTCGTTGGTCACTTCATCGAAGGTGAAGCCGTACTGGAAGCCCGAGCAGCCGCCGCCCTGCACAAACACGCGCAGCTTCAGTTCGGGATTGCCCTCTTCGGCGATCAGGTCGGCCACCTTGGCGGCGGCACTGTCGGTGAACACGATGGGGGTGGGCATGTCCGTCTGGATGTCTTGCGCGACTGCACTCATGGGAATCTCCGGTAATCTGACCAAAATACTAAGCTATTCTAGCCAACTGCGTTCGCAGTAGGGATTTGAACAGCCGCCAGCGTCAGCTGTTGCTGGCCGCCAGCACCAGCGCAGGCTGGTCTTTCTCGTTGGCCAACGGGACCAGACGGCCGGCGATCAGCGCACCCTGGTGCATTTCCAGCGCCTTGTAGGTCACGTCCCCTTCGATGCGTGCGGTGGGCTGAAGTTCCAACAGCTCGGCAGCCCGCACCGGGCCCACCACACGGCCGTTGATGATGACGTGGTCGGCGTGGATTTCGCCGGTGACCACGGCGCTCTCGGCCACCACCAGGATGCTGGGCCGGCCCTCGATGGCCAGCACATTGCCATTGACCTTGCCGTCGATGCGCAGCCCTTCACCAAAGCTGATGTGGCCCTGGATGGTGCTGTCGGCGGCGATCAGGCTGCGAATGGGGGGTTGTTTTTTGCGGTTGAACATGGGTTTTCCTGAAACGGCCGGGGCTAGAGCTTGATGCTGTGCGACGCCCGGGTGGCGGAACCTTCTGTCACCTTGACCGACACGGTTTTTACCACGGTGGCCGGTGGCAAGTCCACCACGCCGTCCACCCGCCGGTACTGGCGAAACACCAGTGCCTGCGGGCCACCGGGCAAGGTCATGCTCCAGGGTTTGCCATTCTGCAGGCCAGACAGCGTGAGTTCCAATTGGCCATTGAATTCGGGGCCCTTGCGGGCCGGCTGCAACACCAGCAACTGCCATTTGAGCTGCATGCCGCCGCCCAGCACCTCGGCCTGCAGGCTGCGCACGCTGATGGCGTTGCCGCCTTCGGCCGGAATCAACTGCTCGAAAAAGCCCAGGTCGTCACGCAACGCGCGGTTCTCGGTTTCGAGCTGCTTGATCTGTTGAACCAGCTTCTCCTGCGCCACCTGTTCGGCCACCAAAAGGCTGTTGGCCGCTGGTTGGCTGGCGGCGGCTTGGCTGCGCTCGGCCCGCAGCCGGGTGACCTCGCTGCGCAGCGCCAACAGTTCGGTCTCCCGCCCCTGGTCCAGGCCAGCGATGTGTTTGCCGAACTCGAAGGCCCACAGGCTGATGGCCGCGCAAAACCCCAGGGCCAGCGCCCAGACGATCCAGCGCAGGGGCCAAGGCATGGCACTGCGCACCGCCATGCGCGGGGCACTGATGGTCAAACGGCGGCGGAGCAGGCGAAAACGCATGGAACAGACTGGGCCAAAGGAGCGCCAGTGTAGGCCATGCGCCGGTGGCACCCGGCCACTGCCGGTGTGCCCTCTGAAGCCACCTCAGTACTGCAACTGCAGGCCCAGGATGAAGGCGTCGATGCTGGCGCTGGCCTGCGGCTTGACCTTGCGGTAGTCGGCCACGATGCGGGCATTGGCGCCGTCGATCACGTAGTTCAGGCCCAGGTCGGTCTGCTTGAGGTCAGCCCCGGTGGCGTCGGCATCGAACTTCTGAAAACGCACAAAGGGTTGCAGCCGACCCCAACCCAGCTTGTCCGGGAACATGAAGGCCGCCACGACCAGCCCCGACTTGCCAGGCAGCAAGCCGGGGGATGAGACATCCACCGCACCGGCCGCCGCGCTGAAGTCGTATTTGCCGTAGCCGCCCTCCAGGGTCAACACGCCTGCCGGCAACTTTTTCTCCAGCAACAGGTCCAGCCCGTAGGCGGTGTAGTTGTCGCGCGTGGTGGCGTTGCCCACACCGTCCTTCTGGCTCTGCGCCACCAGGCCCAGCGTCAGGATGTCGGCCCCACCGTAGTAGGTGCTGCCGGTCAGGTAGGCCGGGGCGGGCTCGGCGTCCCAGAAATTGAATGCCACACGCCCCGCGTACAGCAGCGAGCTCGACTGGTTGGAGCCCCCCACCACGCGGTTGCGCCCCTTGAAGGCGCCCAGCGAGTAAACCAGCTTCTTGTCCAGCACCTTGCCCCAGACCACCGCGCCGTCGTCGCGGCTGGCAAACTTGGAATAGAACTGGGAGGTCACGCCGGGGAACTCGTAGGGCACGATGTAATAGCCGCCCGACAGGTTGGCGCGGTCGGATGGAATGATGGTGCGACCGATGGCCAGATTGAACGCCGGCGAAAACTGCAGTTCACCGTAGGCGTCCAGCACACGGACCTTGTCATCGGCGTCCTTCTCGGTGTTGAAGGTCAGCTTGATGGTCTTGCTGAGCGATGCGCCCAGGTAGATGCGTGCGCTGTCGACGTTGAAGTCGCTGGAGCGGCTGGTGCCATTGAGCGCGCCTTTTTCGACGCTGCTGAAGCTGGTCTTCAGGCCCAGGCCGATGCTGAGGGATTTGTCGTCGCCCAGGGAAAAGGTCGCTCCGGCATGGGCAGCGCCGAGGGCGCCAGCCAGTCCGGCGCCGACCAGCACCTGGCGCAGGGTCAGTTGAAACGACCGGGACTTTGCAGCGGGATCAGAGGGGGTCTTTGGCATGAGGGGCTCTCCTTGGGTGCGTTGGTCAGTCGCTGGTAAAACCAGACCAGAAGCTGGTCTGATGTCAGCGTAAAGACGCGGTCTCAGGCCCTCAATACGCCCTCCAGCGTACGGCGCCAAGCCGGTGCACCCGTCGCTGTGGCCCAGCCCAAAAAACGCACCGCACAAGGGCCCAAACGCGGCGTTTTCGCCCCCGCCGCACCCCCTTGGGCCGCACCGAACCAAAGCCGGGCGTGGCCCCAAAAGCACAAAGCCGCAGCAGGTGACCCTGCTGCGGCTTTGTGGGGGCGAACCCGAAGCGGTTTAGCGCTTGGAGAACTGCTTGCGACGGCGGGCGCCGTGCAGGCCGACCTTCTTACGCTCGACTTCACGCGCATCGCGCGTCACGAAGCCGGCTTGGCTCAGCGCGGGCTTGAGCGTCGCGTCGTAGTCGATCAGCGCACGGGTGATGCCGTGACGCGTCGCGCCGGCCTGGCCGGACTCGCCGCCGCCGTGCACGTTGACGAGGATGTCAAACGTTTCGACGTGGTTGGTCAGGTGCAGGGGCTGCTTGACGATCATGATGGAGGTTTCGCGGCCGAAGAAATCGGACACGTCCTTGCCATTCACGCGGATCTGGCCAGAGCCTTTTTTCAGAAACACACGGGCGACGCTGGATTTGCGACGGCCGGTGCCATTGTTCCAATCACCAATCATCTCAAGGCTCCTTAGATTGCCAGCACTTTAGGCTGTTGGGCGGTATGGGGATGCTCTGCACCGCCATAAACCTTGAGTTTCTTGATCATCGCGTAGCCAAGCGGGCCCTTGGGCAGCATGCCCTTGACGGCCTTTTCCAGCGCACGGCCGGGGTGCTTGGACTGCATGTCGCGGAAGTTGGTCGCGCTGATGCCGCCGGGGTAACCCGAGTGGCGGTAGTAGATCTTGTCAGTCGACTTGGCGCCGGTGACGCGCAGCTGGGCTGCGTTGATGATGACGATGAAGTCACCGGTATCGACGTGAGGCGTGTAAATGGCCTTGTGTTTGCCGCGCAAACGGAGAGCAACTTCGCTGGCTACTCGTCCGAGGACCTTGTCGGTCGCGTCAATCACAAACCACTCGTGCGTCACGTCAGCGGGTTTGGCGCTGAACGTTTTGGTCATGAGTTTTTCTCTGTAAAGAGGGTTTGGTCAGCTCTTTTCCACGGTCGGTTTTCCTCTGATGGGAATCTCTTAGGTGGGGTTGCGCCCGGACACGGATGCCCCAACGTCTTCGCCGCGGAGCCAGAAAATCGCTGCGAAGCCTGTGATTATATGAAAAATCAACGACTTAGCGCAAGTCGCCGCCCAACGGCCGGGTTCAGCAGTTCAAACGCCACTTGTCCATCACGGTGTTCATTGCCCGGGTCACGGCGTCCATGTGCTTGTCGGCATTGCCGAAACCCGTCATCGCCCAATTGCAGCCGTCGATGGGGTCGGTCTCCATCGGGGCGGGAACCTGGATCTGCACCTGGTCTTTGATGACTTGGGGGTCCAGGTGGACCAGGCGGTGCACCTCGGCCTGGATTTCCTGGCGGGTTTTCAACTCACGGTTCATAGCGATGGCCTCCACATTTTGCGAGGCCGCATTATGCGGCGAAGCCGCCGCTGGGCCCAGGCACACGGGTTACCATGCCCCCCATGTTCAGTTACCGCCACGCCTTCCACGCCGGCAACCACGCCGACGTGCTCAAACACCTGGTGCTGGTGGCCATGCTCAAGCACCTGACCGAAAAAGAAGCGCCCTTGACGGTGATCGACACCCATGCCGGCGCCGGCCTGTACCGGCTCGATGGCGATTTCACCGCCACCAGCGGCGAGGCCGCCGAGGGCATTTTCCGGCTGATGGGCCAGACCAGCGCCGCTGGCGCTCCCCCGCTGGCCACCGCCTTGCAGGATTACCTGGAGGTGGTGCAGGCCTTCAATGCTGGCGCCAAGGCCAATGCCCCACCCCGCGCCTATCCTGGTTCGCCCTTTGTGGTGCAGCACTGGCTGCGCGAGCAGGACAAGCTCAAGCTGTTTGAGCTGCACCCCACCGACAGCCGCACGCTGTCGGCCAACATCGCCCAATTGGAGGCCGGCCGGCAGATCGCGGTGCTGACCGAGGACGGTTTCGAGGGCCTGAAGAAATTCATCCCGCCGCCCGCCCGGCGTGCCCTGGTGCTGTGCGACCCCAGCTACGAGCTGAAAACCGATTACGCCCGGGTGGCGGCGATGCTGGGCGAGGCGCTGAAGCGCTTTGCCACCGGCACCTACGCGGTCTGGTACCCGGTGATTCCGCGCCCCGAGGCGCACGACCTGCCGCGCAAGCTCAAAACCCTGGCCACCAAGGCTGGCAAACCCTGGCTGCACGCCACGCTGGCCATCAAGTCGGGCAAGCCGGTGCTGGCCACCGACAAGGTGGGGCTGGACCTCAAGGCCCCACGCCCCGGCCTCACGGCCAGCGGCATGTTCATCGTCAACCCACCGTTCAGCCTGAAACCGGCGCTGGCGGAGGCCTTGCCACAGCTGGTCAAGCTGCTGGGCCAGGACAAGGCGGCCAGGCACACCCTGGAATCGGCCGGCTGAAGCCGGGCGGCACTGGGCCTTCAGGACTGGGCCGCCAGGGCCCGGAAATCCCGCTCATAGCCCTTCAGCCGCTTGACCGCGCTCTCGCGCTGCGCCGGCGTGGTGCTGTTGTGCAGCGTGGCAAAGCCGGCGCAGCCGGCTTTCAACTGCGCATCGGCATAGGCCCGGTAGGCCGGCGGGCCTGTGCGTAATGCGCGTTGGGCCACGCCGTGCAGCAGGTCGCGGGCCACCGGCAGCGCCGGCTTGTCAGTGGCGATCTGCCGCATGGTGTCCTGCAAGTCCCGGTGGCGGCGCTGGCGCTCGGCATGAGCCAGCGAGTCGTCGCGCGGCGACTGTGCGAGCTGCTCGCGCAGCACCGCCCGCTGTGGCTCGGCCAAGGACCCGTAAATCCGCTCCACATCGTCCAGGGTTTTCTCAAAGCGCCGCTTGGCCCGCTCTTCCAGCGTGCCTTCCAGCCACAGCTTGCGGTAGTCGGCGTCGGTGCGGGCGTATTTGCGGGTCATCTGTTCAAACTGCGCCGGTTTCATGGTCAACGCCAATTCGGCCGCGGCCGGCTCGGCCTGCGCGGCCAGCCGATCGAGGTTGCTGCGCACCTCCTCGGCGAAGGTGCACACCTGCTCGGCGGTCAAAGGGCCTGGCATGCGCTGGGCAGCACGCTGCAGGCTGTCGGCGTAGCGCAGCAGCTCGTTGCGGCGGTGCCATTGCTGGTATTGGGCCAGGTCGCTGCGCACCCGGGGCGACTGCGCCTCGTCAAAGTCCACGTAGGCGTCCAGCCACCAGAACATCACCTCGGGCGCGCTGTTGTAGACCAGCTTCATCGCGCTGCAGGCCTGCAACAACAGCACCAAGGCCAGCAACCCGATAATCCGGCACGCATTCAGGCGATTGGTTTGAGGAACAGACATGCAGCACAGCATAAGCGACACCCCGTTGCCACCCATTGATGTGGTCATCATGGCCGCCGGCAAAGGCACGCGCATGAAGAGCCGGCTGCCCAAGGTGCTGCACCGGCTGGCCGGCACCGCCCTGCTGGGCCATGTGGTGGCCACCGCGGCGGCGCTCAACGCCCGCCACGGCGTGGTGGTCACAGGCCATGGCGCGCCCGAAGTGGAGGCCTACCTCCACGGCCTGGGCACGACCCTGGCCCTGCAATGTGTGCGCCAGGAGCCGCAGCTGGGCACCGGCCACGCGGTGCAACAGGCCGCCCCGCAGCTGCCCGACGACGGCGTGGTTCTGGTGCTGTCCGGCGATGTGCCGCTGGTGCAGGCCGACACCTTGCGTGCCCTGGTGGCGGCCAGCGGCGGCAGTCGCCTGGCGCTGCTGGGCATGGACCTGCCCGACCCCACAGGCTACGGCCGGCTGGTGTTCGATGCGGCGCTGGGCGAGGGCCGGGTGGCGGCCATCGTCGAGCACAAGGACGCCACGCCCGAGCAGCGCGCCATCCACGCCGTTTACAGCGGCATGATGGCCGTGCCGGCGCGCCAGCTCAAGGCCTGGCTGGCCCGGCTGGACAACCGCAACGCCCAGCAGGAGTACTACCTGACCGACATCGTCAAGTTCGCGGTGGCCGACGGCGTGCCGGTGCTGGCCCACCTGACCACCGACCGCCTGCAGACCGAGGGCATCAACAGCCCCAGCCAGCTGGCTGCGCTGGAACGCGCCTGGCAGCTGCGCCAGGCGCAAGCCTTGATGGACCAGGGCGTGCGGCTGGCCGACCCGGCCCGGCTCGACGTGCGCGGCCAGCTGCAGTGTGGGCAGGACGTGGAGATCGACGTCAACTGCGTGTTCGAGGGCCAGGTGGCGCTGGGCGACGGCGTGCGCATCGGCGCGAACTGCGTGCTGGCCAACTGCCAGCTGGCGGCCGGCGCGGTGATCCACCCCTTCAGCCACATCGACGGCGCCAGCGTCGGCCCCGGGGCGCTGGTCGGGCCCTATGCCCGGCTGCGGCCCGGCACGGTGCTGGGCGCCGAGGTCCACATCGGCAACTTCGTCGAGGTGAAAAACAGCACCCTGGCCGCTGGCGCCAAGGCCAACCACCTGGCTTATCTGGGCGACGCCAGCGTGGGCGAGCGGGTCAACTATGGCGCAGGCAGCATCACCGCCAACTACGACGGTGCCAACAAGCACCGCACCGTGATCGAGGCCGACGTGCATGTGGGCAGCAACTGCGTGCTGGTGGCGCCGGTGACGATAGGCGCCGGCGGCACGGTGGGCGGCGGCTCCACCGTCACCAAGAACACCGCGCCCGGTGCACTGACGGTGGCGCGCGGCAAACAGCTCAGCATTGCCAACTGGCAGCGCCCGGCCAAGACCCCCAAGCCCGGCTGACGCAAGCCCCGGCTGGCCTGCACCGGGCCACGGGGATGGCCCTGCGCTCAGGCGACAATCGGGGCTTGTTTCAGGAGGTGGTTCATGTGTGGCATTGTTGGCGCGGTTTCGCTGCGCAACATCGTTCCGGTGCTGGTACGGGGTTTGCAGCGGCTCGAATACCGGGGCTATGACTCCTGCGGTGTGGCCATCGTTCGGCAAACCGGCCCCCAGGCCGGCCAGCTGCAGCGCAGCCGCAGCACCGCCCGGGTGGCCGCATTGGCCGCCCAGGTCGAGGCCGACCACATCGAGGGGTTCACCGGCATCGCCCACACCCGCTGGGCCACCCACGGCGCACCGGCCGAACACAACGCCCACCCGCATTTCAGCCACGGCCCCGGGACGGACGCGGCGCAGCGCCCCGGCCGGGTGGCCCTGGTGCACAACGGCATCATCGAAAACCACGACGAGCTGCGCAGCGGCCTGCAGGCGCAAGGCTATGTGTTTGCCAGCCAGACCGACACCGAGGTCATTGCCCACCTGATCGACAGCCTGTACCAGGGCGACCTGCGCAGTGCGGTGCAGGCCGCGCTGGCCCATTTGCGCGGCGCCTACGCCATCGCGGTGTTCTGCCAGGACGAACCCCACCGGGTGATTGGCGCCCGCGCCGGCTCCCCGCTGGTGCTGGGCGTGGGCCAGGACGGGCAGACCCATTTCCTGGCCAGCGACGCCATGGCCCTGGCCGGTGTGACCGACCAGATCGTCTACCTCGACGAAGGCGACCTGGCCGACCTGCAGCTGGGTCAGTACACGGTGTTTGACCCGACCGGCCAGCCCGCGCTGCGCCCGGTGCGCACCGTGGTGGCCCACAGCGGCGCGGCCGAGCTGGGCCCCTACCGCCACTACATGCAGAAGGAAATCTTCGAGCAGCCGCGGGCCATTGGCGACACGCTGGAAGGTGTGGCCGGCATCGTGCCTGAGCTGTTCGGCGCCCAGGCCGGCGCGGTGTTCGACGCCATCGACCAGGTGCTGATCCTGGCCTGCGGCACCAGCTACTACAGCGGCTGCGCGGCCAAGTACTGGCTGGAAGACATCGCCCAGATCCCCACCCAGGTGGAGGTGGCCAGCGAGTACCGCTACCGCCGCACCGTGCCGAATCCACGCACCCTGGTGGTCACCATCACCCAATCCGGCGAAACCGCCGACACCCTGGCCGCGCTGCGCCACGCCCAGTCGCTGGGCATGGCCCACACGCTGACCATTTGCAACGTGGCCACCTCGGCCATGGTGCGCGAATGCGCGCTGGCCTACATCACCCGCGCCGGTGTGGAGATCGGTGTGGCCTCCACCAAGGCCTTCACCACCCAGCTGGCCGGCCTGTTCCTGCTGACGCTGGCGCTGGCCAAGGCCAAGGGCCGGCTGGCCGCCGACGACGAGGCCCGCCACCTCAAAGCCATGCGCCACCTGCCCGCCGCGCTGCAGGCGGTGCTGGCACTGGAGCCGCAACTCATCGCCTGGTCGCAGGACTTCGCCAAGGTGGAAAACGCCCTCTTCCTGGGCCGTGGCCTGCACTACCCGATTGCGCTGGAAGGCGCGCTCAAGCTCAAGGAAATCAGCTACATCCACGCCGAGGCCTACCCGGCCGGCGAACTCAAACACGGCCCGCTGGCGCTGGTCACCAGCGCCATGCCGGTGGTGACGGTGGCGCCCAACGACAGCCTGCTGGAAAAGCTCAAAAGCAACCTGCAGGAAGTGCGCGCCCGCGGTGGCGTGCTCTATGTGCTGGCCGACGCCGACACCCGCATTGACAACGCCGAAGGCCTGCATGTGATCCGCATGCCCGAGCACTACGGCGCACTGTCACCGCTGCTGCATGTGGTGCCCTTGCAGCTGCTGGCCTACCACACGGCCTGTGCCCGCGGCACCGATGTCGACAAGCCGCGCAACCTGGCCAAGAGTGTCACGGTGGAGTGAGTGGCCGTGGGTGTCCGATTCGCTCACCGAATGGCGCGTTTTTGGACATTGAGGAATGGTTCTGCCCTCACTAAACTGGCGCGCTTTCGGAGAAGAAATGTCGCGCGAATACGTGAGGTCATTGAAACGCAGCCTGCGCTCCAGCGCGCGAGTCAGTGGTTGTGAAGCCAGTCGAAACCTGAAGCAAGAGAGCGCGCTCTCTTTGCTGAAGCGAAGCGTTGACATGAAACACAAGCGCTTGGCCTTGATTCGTCTCGATGCAGCCATTCGCTTCGACGCCGCCGTCCCGGTGGAGTTCTGGCGCTACTGTTCTCAGGTCGCCAGCGAATCGACCCATGTCGACCTGCGAGCCCTGTTTTCGCGCATCACGCTGGAAGCCGCGCGAAAACGCAGCCCATGGCAAGCGAGTGGCGTCACTGACATGACCGCCATCGCATGACCGAGGCCGGTGATTCGAGACTTGATGACGGCAGCGAACAGGCTTCCCCTTCGGGGGCATTTGCTGCATGCGCGCCATGGCTGGACCAGCTGCCCGAATGCGCGCGACGCCGACTTGTGCTGGCCAGCCACGAGCGGCGCTTCGAGCCGGGGGAGTTGGTGGGAAGGCATGGAACGCCGGCCGTTGAATGGGTGGGCGTGAGTCAAGGCCTTCTCAAAGCACAGACAAGCCAAGGCCCGGGTAAAAAGGTGTTGCTGGCATGTGTTTCCAAAGGAAGCTGGATCGGTGAAGGTTCCATCGTCAGACAGAGCAGCCGGCCTTATGACCTGATTGCGGTGCAAGCCAGTCGGGTGCAGCTTGTCCCTGCGGGCGTGGTACAGCAGCTGCTGGACGAAAGCCTTGAATTCAATCGCCTGATCATGCGGCGGATCGCCGAGCGGCTTTCGCAGCATCTGAGGATGTTGGAGATCGACCGGATGACCGATCCCGTGGTCCGAGTGGCCCGAAGCATCGCCAATCTGTACAACCCGGCGCTCCATCCGCTTTTGGGGCCCAAGCTTCCTTTGTCGCAACAAGAGATTGGAGAACTGACAGGCATGTCCCGTCAAAGCGTCGGAGAGGCTCTGAGAAAACTGCAGTCCAGAGGCTTGCTCAGCATCGGATACGGCGGCCTGGTGGTTCACGACTTGGCAGGTCTGGCATCTGCTGAAAAAGACGATTTCCGGGGACGACGGAACCATCTGGTGGTGGACAGCCGTGCGTCGGCTGGGCGACCTGGTTTCAATTTCCCGCTGCCGCGTCCAACCGTTTTCACAGAATATTTACCCCAAACCTGACTGGGGCGACCCATGGCCGGTCGTTGGTCATTCTGATTCTGGCCACCAAGGCGGGGGTCGCGCCAGCCGATCAGCCTGCCCCTGTTTCGGCGGACTTTGCCATTCGACGCTTTTGGGGGAGACGCCAGAACCGTTTTCCGACCCAGATTGCTTTTGACGGTGACTGCCCCCCGTGGCGCAAACACGGCAGATCACTGGTGGGCGACCCTACCATCGTCGCATTGTGGTGAAGCAGCGACCCGTGGTAAACCCGCGCCATGGACACCATTTACCTTCCGAAATGGCTGTACGAGGCCAAACCGTTTGCCTTGGTCGTGGTGGGCGTCTGCGTGGCCCTCTTTGGCAGTGGCCGACTGGCCGTTTTCAGCGGTGCGGCACTGGCCCTGATTGGCATCTACCTGTGGTTCACACGCCGCGGCAAGCGCCGCAAGATGGCCGAGCAGCAGGCGGCCATGGACGCCAGGCTGCGACGGGAACGAAAGCGGCAGGTGTCGGACGCCTGAGCGGCTGTTTGCGGCTGTCCCTGTCAAACACCCTCGGTGCTGCGGATGGCGGCAAACCGGGTTTCCATGTCGCGCCGCATGGCCCGCCGGATTTCTGCCGCGGCGTGGCGCTGGCGGGCCTCCGGGGTGGCAGGCAGCAGCGGCTGGCGCAGGCATAGGCCACCTGGTCCAGCAGTTTCAGAATGGTGCCGCCATGCACCTTGCCGGAGAAGTTGGCGGTGTCCGGTGTCATCAGCACCGTCATCGTCAACTGGTGGGTGGGCAGATTCATGGCGGTCTCCGTGGACTGGTTCACACCCGCTCAATCACCAGCGCAATGCCCTGCCCCACGCCGATGCACATGGTGCACAGCGCGTAGCGGCCGCCGCTGCGGTGCAACTGGTTGACGGCCGTGGTCACCAGCCTTGCCCCGCTGGCACCCAGCGGATGGCCCAGCGCAATCGCGCCGCCATTGGGGTTCACACGTGGGTCGTCGTCTTGCAGGCCCAGCTGGCGCAACACCGCCAGGCCTTGCGCGGCAAAGGCCTCGTTGAGTTCGATCACGTCCAGCTGGGCCAGGCTCAGGCCGGTCAGGGCCAGCACCTTCTCGGTGGCCGGGGCGGGGCCAATGCCCATCACCCGGGGGGGCACACCGGCGGTGGCCATGCCCAGCACCCGGGCCCGCGGCGTCAGGCCATTGCTCGCGGCCGCTTCCTCGCTGGCCAGCAGCAGCGCACAGGCGCCGTCATTGACGCCGCTGGCGTTGCCGGCGGTCACGGTGCCGTCGGGTTTGACGATGGGTTTGAGTTTGGCCAAGACCTCCAGGCTGGTGTCGCGCGGGTGTTCGTCCTGGCTGACCACAAGGGCGTCGCCCTTCTTTTGCGCGATGCGCACCGGGGTGATTTCGGCGTTGAAGAAGCCGGCCTTCTGGGCCGCCACCGCCTTGGTCTGGCTGGCCAGGGCCATGCGGTCCTGGGCTTCGCGCTCAATCTTGAAGTCGGTGGCGACGTTCTCGGCCGTCTCGGGCATGCTGTCCACGCCGTAAAGTTCTTTCATGCGCTTGTTGACGAAGCGCCAGCCGATGGTGGTGTCGTAAACCGCGTTGGCGCGGCTGAAGGCGCTCTCGGCCTTGGGCATGACAAAGGGCGCACGGCTCATGCTTTCCACGCCGCCGGCAATCATCAGCCCGGCTTCGCCGGCCTTGATGGCGCGGGCGGCTGAGCCCACCGCGTCCAGGCCGGAGCCACACAGGCGGTTGACGGTGGCACCGGGCACGGCCAGCGGCAGGCCGGCCAGCAAGGCGGCCATGCGGGCCACGTTGCGGTTGTCTTCGCCGGCCTGGTTGGCGCAGCCATACAGCACGTCGGCCATCTGGGCCCAGTCCACACCGGGGTTGCGGGCCATCAGGGCCTGGATGGGCAGGGCGGCCAGGTCGTCGGCGCGCACGCTGCTCAAGGCACCGCCGTAGCGGCCAAAGGGCGTGCGCTGCGCGTCGCAAATGTAAGCGTGTTGCATGGAATTTATTCCTCGGAGAGATGAACAAAACGGTGGGCACCAGGACCGGAAAGATGGGGGCGCAGCTCCATTGTCATGCCTCCTTCAAACCTTGTTGGCGCAGCCAGGGGCTGACGCGGTAGCGCTCGCCCCGGTAGTGGTGGTCCAGCCCTTGCAGCAGCCCGACGGTGGTGGCCGCGCCCAGCCGGGCCAGCCATTCGAACGGGCCCTGGGGGTAGTTGACCCCCAGCTTCATGGCCGCATCGGCCCCCTCGGGGGTGCACACGCCCTGCTGGACCGCGTCGGCCGCCTCGTTGACCAGCATGGCCACGGTGCGGCCCACCACCAGGCCAGGCGCATCAGCGATGCGATGGGCATCAAAACCCAGGGCCAACAACCAGCGCTCGGCCTGCGCACACCAGGCGGCGCTGGCGCGGGCCGATGGCGCCCAGGCCAGCGCGCGGCCGGGTTCGGCCGACAACGGCAGGTCGAATACCGCCAGCTCCGCGCCCAGTTCGGTGGCCAGGCGGCCGTCGGTTAGGCGCAGCTGGGCGGCATCGATTTCCAGACCGACCCAGTCGCTGCCCTCTTGGCGCTCGAACGCCCTGCCCTGCTGGACCAGCGCCTGGGCCAGTCGCTCGGCCACCGGGCCGGTGCCATGCAGACACACCGAGGTGGCGGGCGGCAGATCGGCCGGTACAAAAGCGGGGGGCGCCACTTTGGGCGCGTCCTGGGTGTGGTCGAAAAAACCGCGGCCCGACTTGCGGCCCAGCAGCCCGCCGTCCACCAGCTCCCGTTGCACCAGCGAGGGCACAAAACGCTTGTCGAAAAAATTGGCCTCGTAGACCGACTGGGTCACCGCGAAATTGGTGTCGTGGCCAATCAGGTCCATCAGCTCACAAGGCCCCATGCGGAAACCGGCGCCGCGCAAACAGGCATCCAGCACCGTCGGCGTGGCGGCCTGCTCCTGCAACAGCGCCAGCGTTTCGGCGTAATAAGGCCTGGCAATCCGGTTGACGATGAAGCCGGGGGTGGAGCGTGCGTGCACAGCCACCTTGCCCCAGGCCTTGGACAACGCAAACACCTGGGCTGCCACTTCGGCATCGGTCTGCAGGCCAGACACCACCTCCACCAGCCGCATCAGCGGCACCGGGTTGAAGAAATGCATGCCCACCAGCCGACCGGGGTGCTGCAGCCCGTTGGCGATGGCGGTGACCGAAATGGAGGAGGTGTTGGTGGCCAGCACACAGTCGGCAGCCACCACCGCTTCCAGCTGCTGGAACAGGCCGCGTTTGGCCGCCAGCTGCTCGACGATGGCCTCCACCACCAGCCCGGCCGATGCGGCCAACTGCAGCGCGGTGATGACCTCGATGTGGGCCAGAATGTCGGCGGCAGCGGCCTCGGCCATCTTACCCTTGGCCACCAGGGTATTCAGACTGCTGGCCAGACGGGCTTTGCCCTTGGCGGCCGCGCCGTCAAAGGCGTCGTACAACATCACCGCATGGCCGGCCTGGGCCGCAACCTGTGCAATGCCCATGCCCATCACACCGGCGCCAATCACCAGCACCGGGCGGCCTGTCGAAGCGGCCGTCACCACAGCGGGGTCCAGCGCGCCGGGCGCTTGCCCAGAAAGGCGGCAAAACCTTCTCTGGCCTCGTCGGTGCCACGCACCCGGCTGATGGTCTGGGCGGTCAGTTCCTGCACCGCCGCGGCGGTGTCGCCGGTGGGCAGCTGGGAGAACAGCGCCTTGATCTCGGCCTGGGCGTTGGGCCCGCCCAGCAACAGGTTGGACACGGTGATGTCGATGGCGGCGTCCAGCCCGTCCGTCGGCACCACCTTCTGCACCAGCCCCATGGCCAGGGCATCGCTGGCCGACAGGCGCTCGGTGGTGAGTGCCAGCCGCTTGGCCTGGCGCTTGCCCACCGCACTGATCACGTAGGGGCCAATCACCGAGGGCAGGATGCCGAACTTGGCCTCGCTGACGGCAAAGCTGGCGTTGTCTGCGGCAATCGCGATGTCGCACACACAGACCAGGCCCACGCCGCCGCCCAGCGCCGCGCCCTGCACCCGGGCCACGGTGGGCTTGGGGCAGGATTCGATGCGTTTGAGCATGGCGGCAAAGCGGCGCGCGTCCTGCAGATTCCAGTCCAGCGACGCGGTGCTGGCCCGCTGCATCCACTGCAGGTCGGCGCCGGCACTGAAATGTTTGCCGTCGCCGGCCAGCACGATCACCCGGACCCGGGGGTCTTGGGCCAGCTGCGAAAAAGCGGCGTCCAGTTCGCCAATCATGGCCTCGTCAAAGGCGTTGAAGACCTCGGCGCGCGACATGGTGACCCAGGCCACACCCGAGGGGCCGAGCGACAGCTTCAGGGTTTTGAAGGCCTCGTCCAGCGCCAGCGGTTCAGTAAGTTTCAAGGTGCAGTCGTCCTTCTTGTTTCAATGCGGCGCCCAGGGTGTCCCAGTTCAGCCCAGCCTGCTGGGCCACGTCGCGCAGGGCCAGCACCACGCCTTCTTCCATGCTCTTGAGGCCACAGACGTAGAAGCAGGTGTTGGCGTCCTTCAGCAGCGCGGCGAGGTCCGCCGCCCGCTCCCGCATCAGGTCTTGCACATAGCGCTTGGGCGCGCCGGGGGTGCGGGAGAAGGCAAAGTTGGTGTCGATGAAGTCCTTGGGCAGGCTTTGCAGCGGCCCGAAATAAGGCAGCTCTTCCTTGGTGCGGGCGCCGAAGAACAGCATCAGCTTGCCGCCCTCGAACTTGCCCGACTGGCGCAAACGCCGCCGCCATTCCGTCATGGCCCGCATCGGCGCACTGCCGGTGCCGGTACAAATCATCACGATGTTGGAGCGCGGGTGGTTGGGCATCAAGAAGCTGGTGCCGAACGGCCCCACCACCTGCACCTTGTCACCCACCTTCAGGTCGCACATGTGGTTGGACGCCACGCCGCGCACCGGCTGGCCGTCGTGGTCTTCCAGCACCCGCTTGATGGTCAGAGACAGGTTGTTGTACCCCGGCCGCTCGCCGTTGCGCGGGCTGGCAATCGAGTACATGCGGGCATGGTGGGGCTTGCCGTGCGCGTCCTGGCCGGGCGGCAAGACGCCGATGGACTGGCCCTCCAGCACCGGGAAGGGCATGCTGCCAAAGTCCAGCACGATGTGGTGGGTGTCGTAGTCCTTGCCGGCCTCGGTGACCCGCACATTGCCCACCACTGTGGCGGTGAGGGGCGACTTGGGGCCATGCAGATTGGTGTAGGGGTGGGCCGCCGACCAGGGTGGCAGCGTCGCGCCATAGGCCGAGGCGTTGAAGCTGTCGCTGCTGGTGGCGTTGGTGGGGGGCGCGGCGTCCGGTGCCGCGGCATCCGGGGCCACCGCGCTGACGCCAGCCTCGGCCAATTGGTCTGCCGTCCACGCTGGCGGCAACTCGTCCCAGGTCAGCTGCTCGGCCAGGCTGTAGGCCTGGGCCTTGGGCATGGTGCGCCAGTTGTCGATGGAGCCGGTCGGGCAGGGGGAAATGCAGGCCATGCAGAGGTTGCACTTGTCGGCGTCCACCACGTAGTTGCGCGAATCGTGGGTGATGGCCTGAACCGGGCAAATGGCTTCGCAGGTGTTGCAGCGAATGCAGATTTCCGGGTCGATGAGGTGCTGCTGGATGGCAATGCTGCTGGCCGTGGTCATGGCGGGTCTCCTGTGTGGGGGGTGCCTTGTGCACAAGGGGCCGCTGGGGCCCCTTGTGCTGGACTTCCAAGTCGCTCTGGTTCAGTTGAAACGCACGTACTCAAAGTCGGCCGGCTGGCGGTTGATGCCCATCACCGGCGGCGCAATCCAGTTGGCGAACTTGCCCGGCTCCACCACACGGCCCATTAGCGAGGCGACGAAGGCGCGGTCTTCCGCGCTCGGCAGCCACGAGTTGACCTTGGCGTTCCATTCGCTGTCCGACACCACGCGGCCTTCGGGCGACACCTTGGCGCCCGACAGGGCACCGATGTTGCGGTGGAAGGCCTTGTGCGGCACGGTCAGGCGGGTGGGAATGCCGGCTTTTTCCAGCACCTTGTTCCAGCGTTCGACACCGGCCACCGAGTCCTTGATGTAGTCGTCGCGCAGCACCTCGTTCAAGGCGTTGAGCATGGGCACTTCTTTTTCCACCAGCTGGCCGTTCTTGACTTCCAGGATCTTGTAGGTCTGGCTCTTCAGCACATGGTCGTCGACCCGCTTGCCTTCTTCATAGCGGCCCTTCAGGCCGGTGCTGTAGAAGGTGGCGGCGTTGCTGGACTCGTCGGCACCAAACAGGTCGATGGTGACGCTGTAATGGAAGTTGATGTAGCGCTGGATGGTGGGCAGGTCGATCACGCCAGCCGCGCGCAGGCGGCCCACGTCGTCGGTCTTCAGCTCGTTCATGGTCTGGGCGGTGCGCTGGATCACGCGCGAGATGCCGCTCTCACCCACAAACATGTGGTGAGCTTCTTCGGTCAGCATGAACTTGGTAGTGCGGGCCAGCGGCTCGAAGGCGCTTTCCGCCAGGGCACACAGCTGGAACTTGCCATCCCGGTCGGTGAAGTAGGTGAACATGAAGAAGCTCAGCCAGTCCGGCGTGGCTTCGTTGAAGGCACCCAGGATGCGTGGGTTGTCGGCGTCGCCGCTGCGGCGGTCGAGCAGCGCCTCGGCTTCGTCGCGGCCGTCGCGGCCAAAGTGCTTGTGCAGCAGGTAGACCATGGCCCACAGATGGCGGCCTTCTTCGACGTTGATCTGGTACAGGTTGCGCAGGTCGTACATGCTGGGCGCGGTCAGGCCCAGGTGGCGCTGCTGCTCCACCGAGGCCGGCTCGGTGTCGCCTTGCGTGACGATGATGCGGCGCAGGTTGGCGCGGTACTCACCGGGCACGTCGTTCCAGACCTTCTCGCCCTTGTGGTCGCCGAAGTGGATGGTGCGGTCGTTGTCACCGGGGTTCAGGAAGATGCCCCAGCGGTAGTCGCGCATCTTGACGTGGCCGAACTGGGCCCAGCCCTGGGGGTCGACGCTGACGGCGGTGCGCAGGTAGACGTCGGAGTTGGTCGAGCCCTCGGGGCCGATGTCGTCCCACCAGTTGATGAAGTTGGGCTGCCACTGCTCCAGCGCGCGCTGCAGGGTCCGGTCTTCGCTGAGGTTGACGTTGTTCGGGATCTTTTCGCTGTAGTTGACGTTGCTCATGGCTTGCTCCTTAAACACGGTTCCAGTCGAATGCGGCCTTGTTGCCCTTGCCGTACACCTTCAGTGCGCCCATGTCGCCGACGGCGTTGGGGCGCTGGAAGATCCAGTTCTGCCAGGCCGTCAGGCGGCCGAACACGCGGGTGAACATGTTCTCCGGACCATTGAAGCGCAGGTTGGCTTCCATGCCGGTCAGCGCATCGGGCGACATCGCCACCCGCTCTTCCACCGCGATGCGGATTTCGTCGGCCCAGTCGATGTCGTCCGGGTTGGCCGTGACCAGGCCCACCGCGTAGGCCTCGTCGGCGTCCAGCGCCTGGCCCACCTTGGCGCGCACCGCGTCCAGCGCCGGCTGCTCGTCGTAGAAGCGACGGGCCAACCGGCTCTGGCCGGTGACCATGGGGAAATGGCCGAAGTTGATCTCGCCCACGGTGAGCTTGGGGGCCTTGGCCGCGTCGTCTGGCAGCGCCAGGTGGTAGCTGCGGTCGCAGGCCAGCGCCAGTTCCAAAAAGGTGCCGGCGAAACAGGAGCCGACGTCGATCAGGCAGAACAGGCTGCGCGAGGACACGTCCAGGCGGCTGAAGGTGCGGCGCAGCAGGCCCAGCGTCTCGCGCACCAGCCAGTGGCTCTGGTGGGCCAGCAGCGTGGCGTCCATGGCCAGCACGGCGGCGGCGTCGCCCTCGGTCTTGATGATCCAGGTGCCGATGTCCAGCTCGTTGGTGCGCATCTGCAGGATGGCGTCTTCCAGCTCGCGCGCCATTTGCAGCGGGTACCAGGCGGCACCCAAGGCCTCGATCTCGGCCACGGTGCTGGGCTGCACGCCGGTGGGGGCCTTGACGGTCCAGGTGGCGGTGCGCTTGGCGCGGTCCAGCTCAACCACCACGTTCGGGTAGCGCAGCGCGTTCTCGTCGATCTGGCAAGCCACCGGCGGCAGGGCCACACCCTTGCCGTCGGCGGGGCGGTCGCTCTGGACGGCCAGGGCCAGCGCGCGGGCCTTGACCTTCTCGGCAAAGACCTGCGGCTTGGCGATGTCGTCGACCAGGCGCCAGTCCTTGGCCTTCTGGCCACGCACACCCTCGACGCTGGTGCAGAACAGGTCGGCCAGGTCGTGGCGCACATGGCGCTTGTCGGTCACCCGGGTCAGGCCGCCGGTGCCGGGCAACACGCCCAGCAGCGGCACCTCGGGCAGGCTGACCGCGCTGGAGCGGTCGTCTACCAGGATGATCTCGTCGCAGGCCAGGGCCAGCTCGTAACCCCCACCGGCGCAGGCGCCATTGACGGCGGCCAGGAACTTCAGGCCGCTGTGTTTGGACGAGTCTTCCAGGCCGTTGCGGGTTTCGTTGGTGAACTTGCAGAAGTTCACTTTCCAGGAATGGCTGCTGACGCCCAGCATGAAGATGTTGGCGCCGGAGCAGAACACTTTTTCCTTGCCGCTGGTGACCACCACGGTGCGCACCTCGGGGTGCTCGAAGCGGATGCGGTTGATGGCGTCGTTGAGCTCGATGTCCACGCCCAGGTCGTAGCTGTTGAGCTTGAGCTTGTAGCCGGGGCGCAGGCCGGCGCTCTCGTCGAAGTCGGCGACCAGCGTGGCCACCGGGCCGTCAAATTTCAGGGCCCAGTGCTTGTAGCGGCTGGGGTCGGTCTGGTAGTCAACACGAGGAACAGGGCTCACATCGTCTCCTTGGACAGGTAAAATAGTGCACAAACCGAAGTGGTGTGCACGCATAATAGTGCCTATCTCGGAACGAAGTCAAGCACTTTACTGCATCTTTTCAAATTTCTTCGTTCAGACCGGCAGGCGCAGTGCGTCGCGCACCAGGCGCCGCAGCGCGGCCATGGTGTCGGGCAGGGGCTGGGCGCTGGTGTCCAGCGTGAATTCGGCTTTGGAATAAAAGGCCGCCCGGCCGGCCAGGATTTCACGCAGGTCGTCCATGGCCTCTTTGCTGTGGGCCATGGGCCGCATGTCGCCCTGTTCCATGACCCGTTTCATGTGGTCTTCCGGGCTGGCCTGCAGCCAGACCGTGGTGCAGTGGCTCAGCAGCAGGTTGAAATTGGCCGGGTCAGAGACGATGCCGCCGGGCGTGGCGATCACTGCCTCGGGGTAGATCTGGATGGCCTCTTCCATGGCCCGGCGCTCGTAGCGCCGGTAGGCATTGGCACCGTACAGCGCCTGGATTTCGGCCACGCTGCAGCCGGCCACCGTCTCGATCTCCCGGCTCAACTCGATGAAGGGAAAACCCAGGTCTTCGGCCAGCAGCCGGCCCAGCGCCGACTTGCCCGCCCCACGCAGCCCGACCAGCGCGATGCGCGGGCTGCGGGCGGTGTTGCCGCCGCCGGTGCCCAGCAGCTCGCCGATGGCGATGCGCACCCGGCGCAGGGTGGCCTCGTCGCGCTGCTCCAGCAGCTCGCGGATCATCAGCCACTCGGGGGTGCTGGTAGTCACGTCGCCAATGATTTCGGTCAGCGAGGTCTGCAGCGCACCGGCCACCTGCAGCAGCACCAGAATGGAGGCGTTGCCCACCCCGTACTCCAGGTTGGCCAAATGCCTTTCCGACACGTCGGCCATCTGGGCCAGGGCCTTGCGTGTCATGCCGCGACGCGCCCGCAGGCCCGACAGCCGGGTGCCTAGCGCCACCAGAAAGGGGTTTTTTCCTTCGGGCTCGGCGGCCTCCGGCGGCTTGACAACCCCCGCCTGGCCGTCCTCGGGGGGCAGTGGCGTCATCGGTGTTAACCCGGATTTATGCAATATAGTGCTTGACATGGAATAAGTCAGGAATTATCGTTCATCATGCACAATATTTCATATTGCCTCGTTGCGCAAGCCCATACCCGCCCACACCACCATGTCGCCTGAACAATTTCGCACCCAGATCGGCCAGCTGACCGCCCAATTGGCCGGCCGGCCGCTGAACAAAGACCTGCAAGCCTGGCTGAACGCCGAACACGGTGACGGGAGTATCACCTACCAGGCCCTGAAAACCACCTGCCAAACCGGCGTGGCTGAAGGCTGGCTGTGCGACCGCGAAGGCGGTGGCATCCAGTATGGCCGCATCTTCAAGCCCAGCGATGACCTGCATCAATTCTCGGTCGACGTGGTCAACATGCAAGACATCGCCGGCCCCCACCACGCCCACCCGCTGGGCGAAATCGACCTGATCATGCCCATCGAAGGCGAGGCCCGCTTCGACGGCCACAGCGCCGGCTGGCTGGTCTACCCCGCCGGCAGCGCCCACCGCCCCACCGTGTCCAGCGGCCGCGCGCTGGTGCTCTACCTGTTGCCCCAGGGCCGCATCGACTTCACCCCTGCCTGATCACTCCCGCCTGAAAGCCCCTTCATGACCGAACTGCTTCCCAACCTTCTCGCGGGCCGCTGGCAAAACGGCAGCGGCCCCGGCGTGGCCCTGACCGACCCGGTGCTGGGCCATGACCTGGTGCGGGTGGACGCCACCGGGCTGGACCTGGCCGCCGGCTTTGCCTTTGCCCGCGAACAAGGCCGCACGGCGTTGCAGGCCCTGAGCTACAAGGAACGCGCCGCCCTGCTGGCCGCCGCCGTCAAGGTCTTGCAAAGCCACCGCGACGCCTATTACGAGATCGCCACCGCCAACAGCGGCACCGTCAAGAACGACTCTGCGGTGGACATCGACGGCGGCATTTTCACGCTGGGCCTGTACGCCAAGCTCGGTGAATCGCTGGGCGACCGCCATTTCATGCTGGACGGCGAGGCCGCCCGGCTGGGCAAGGACGGGCTGTTCCAGGCCCAGCATGTGCTGACGCCCACCCGCGGCGTGGCCTTGTTCATCAACGCCTTCAACTTCCCGAGCTGGGGCCTGTGGGAAAAGGCCGCCCCGGCGCTGCTGTCGGGGGTGCCGGTGATCGTCAAACCCGCCACCACCACCGCCTGGCTGACCCAGCGCATGGTGAAGGACGTGGTGGACGCTGGCATCTTCCCGCCCGGCGCGCTGTCGGTGGTCTGTGGCAGCTCGGCCGGGCTGATGGACGCGCTGCAGCCCTTTGACGTGGTGTCTTTCACCGGCTCGGCCGAGACCGCGGCGGTGATCCGCTCGCACCCGGCTGTGACCCAGCGCTCGGTACGGGTCAACATCGAGGCCGACAGCATCAACTCGGCCATCCTGCTGCCAGGCGAGGCCGCCGACAGCGCCGCCTTCGAGCTGCTGGCCAAGGAGGTGGTGCGGGAAATGACGGTCAAGTCCGGCCAGAAATGCACCGCCATCCGCCGGGTCTTTGTGCCCGACCACCTGTACGACGCCGCGGCCCAGGCCATTTCGGCCCGGCTGGCCAAGGTGGTGGTGGGCAACCCGCGCCGTGAGGCCGTGCGCATGGGCGCGCTGGTCAACCGCGCACAGCTGCAAAGTGTCCGCGATGGCCTGGCGCAGCTGCAAACCCAGGCCCAGCTGCTGCACGACGGCCAGCAGCACGCGCTGGTGGACGCCGACCCCGCGGTGGCCTGCTGTGTGGGCCCCACGCTGCTGGGCGCCCGCAACGCCGACCAGGCCCACACCGTGCACGACACCGAGGTCTTTGGCCCGGTGGCCACGCTGCTGGCCTACCGCAACAACGACCTGCCCCACGGCCTGGACCTGGTGCGCCGCGGCCAGGGTTCGCTGGTCTGCTCGGTCTACGGCAGCGACCCGGCCGCTTTGGCCCGCGCCGCGCTGGGCCTGGCCGACAGCCATGGCCGGGTGCACGCGGTGTCGCCCGACGTGGCCCAGTCACACACCGGCCACGGCAACGTGATGCCGCAGTCGCTGCACGGCGGGCCCGGCCGCGCCGGCGGCGGCGAAGAACTGGGCGGCCTGCGCGCCCTGAACTTCTACCACCGCCGCAGCGCGCTGCAAGCCAGCGCCGCTGTGCTCGCCGCACTCTGAGCCCCGGCCGCACCCGCCCTGCCATGGAGACCCCCGTGACCCACCACCCCACCGTCAGCCCGCCGCCGGCACGCTTCAATTTCGCCCAGCACCTGATTGACTGCAACCGCAGCCGGCCCACCAAGCTGGCCTACATCGACGACCAGGGCAGCCTCAGCTATGGCGCGCTGGTCGATCAGGTCCAGCGCCTGGCCGCGGCCCTGCTGGCCACCGGCCTGCGGCGTGAAGAACGGGTGCTGCTGCTGGCCCAGGATTGCAGCGACTGGCCCGTGGGTTTTCTGGGTGCGATGCACGCCGGCATCGTGCCGGTGGCGGTGAACACCCTGCTCACCGCCGAAGACTATGCCTACATGCTGCAGCACAGCCGGGCCCAGGCCGTCATCGTCTCGGCCACGCTGCTGCCCACGCTGCAGGCCGCGCTGACCCAGGGCAGGCACGAGGTCAAGGCGGTCATCGTGTCGCGCGCCACGGCCGCCCTGCCCGACGGCATGGTGGCGCTGGACGCGCTGATCGCCGCCCACGAACCACGGGCCCAGGCCGCCGACACCAGCCCCGACGACCCCGGCTTCTGGCTCTACTCCTCCGGCTCCACCGGCAAACCCAAGGGCACGCTGCACAGCCACGGCAGCCCCTACTGGACGGCCGAGCTGTATGGCAAGGCGGTGCTGCATCTGAACGAAAACGACGTCTGCTTTTCGGCCGCCAAGCTGTTCTTTGCCTACGGCCTGGGCAATGGCCTGAGCTTTCCGCTCAGCGTGGGCGCCACCACCATCCTGATGGCAGAACGGCCCACGCCGGATGCCACCTTCAAGCGCTGGCGGGGCGAGGTCGGTGGCGTCAAGCCCACGGTGTTTTTTGGCGCCCCCACCGGCTTTGCCGGCATGCTGGTGTCGCCCGCGCTGCCGGCGCGGCAGGACATCGCACTGCGCCTGGCCTCGTCGGCCGGCGAGGCCTTGCCACGGGACATCGGCGAGCGCTTCACCGCCCATTTCGGGGTGGAGATTGTGGACGGCATCGGCTCCACCGAAATGCTGCACATCTATTTGTCCAACCTGCCCGGCCAGGTGCGCTACGGCACCACCGGCTGGCCGGTGCCGGGCTACGCCATCGCGCTGCGCGACGAAGACGGCCACCCCGTGCCCGACGGTGACGCCGGCGACCTCTACATCCAGGGGCCCAGCGCCGCGCTGATGTACTGGGGCAACCGCGAGAAGTCGCGCGACACCTTCCAGGGCGCCTGGACCAAGAGCGGCGACAAATACACCCGCAACGCCGACGGCACCTACACCTATGCCGGGCGCAGCGACGACATGCTCAAGGTCAGCGGCATCTATGTCTCGCCCTTCGAGGTCGAGGGCACGCTGGTGCAACACCCGGCGGTGCTGGAATGCGCGGTGATCGGCAAGGAAGACGCCGAGGGCCTGACCAAAACCAAGGCCTTTGTGGTGGTCAAGCCCGGCCATGAGGTCGACGCCGCCACGCTGCAGGCCTTTGTCAAGGAACGGCTGGCGCCCTACAAATACCCGCGCTACATCGAGTTCCTGAACGACCTGCCCAAAACCGCCACTGGCAAGATCCAGCGCTTCCGCCTGCGTGAACTGGAGCGCAAGGCATGAGCGGCGTGGACTTCGTCGACATCGATTGGGCCGGCCGCCCGGTGACCATCGAGCACCAGTGGGTCAACGCCGAGCGCACCGACCGGCCGCTGGTGGTGTTTCTGCACGAGGGCCTGGGCTCGGTGGCGATGTGGAAAGACTTTCCGCAAACCCTGTGCGACACCGCCCAGCTGCGCGGACTGGTGTTCTCCCGGCCCGGCTACGGGCGTTCCACGCCCCGCCCGGCTGGCGAGCGCTGGCAGGCCGACTTCATGCACCGCCAGGCGCTGGAGGTCTTGCCGGCGCTGTTGGCCGCCCTGGGCGTGACCGAAAACATCTGGCTGCTGGGCCACAGCGACGGCGGCTCGATCGCGCTGATACACGCCGCCCGCTTCCCCGAGCGGGTGGCCGGCCTGGTGGTGATGGCGCCGCACCTGATGGTGGAAGAGTTTGGCCTGAAAAGCATACGCGCGGCCCGCGTGGCCTACGACACCACCGACCTGAAAACCAAGCTGCAGCGTTACCACGCCGACGCCGATTCCGCCTTTCGGGGCTGGAACGACATCTGGCTGGACCCCAGCTTCCTGCCCTGGAGCATCGAAGCCGAGTTGCCGGCCATCCGCTGCCCCATCCTGGCCGTCCAGGGCCTGGACGACGAGTACGGCACGCTGGAACACATCCACGGCATTGCCCGCCGCCTGCCGCAAACGCGGCTGCTGGAACTGGCCGACTGCGGACATTCGCCGCACCGCGACCAGCCCCAGGCGCTGGTGCGCGCCATCCGCGACTTCATCGGTGAACACACCACCACCTGACCCCCTCACACCCCCACAGGAGACAAACCCATGACCAAGCCATCCACCTTCCAGCGCTGGGGCATTGCCGCGGCCCTCTTCACAGCCGCCACCGCGCAGGCGCAAAGCAGCGAGCCCGTCAAGGTGGGCCTGATGCTGCCCTACACCGGCACCTTTGCCCAGTTGGGCAATGCCATCGAAAACGGCTTCAAGCTCTATGTGCAGGAACAGGGCGGCACGCTGGCCGGCAAGAAAATCGAGTTCTTCAAGGTGGACGACGAGTCCGAGCCGTCCAAGGGCATTGAAAACGCCAACAAGCTGGTGCAGCGCGACAAGGTCGATGTGCTGGTGGGCACCGTGCATTCCGGTGTGGCCATGGGCATGGCCAAGGTGGCGCGCGACAACAAAACCCTGCTCATCGTGCCCAACGCCGGCGCCGACGCCATCACCGGGCCGCTGTGTGCACCCAACGTCTTCCGCACCTCGTTCACCAACTGGCAGCCGGCCTACGGCATGGGCCTGGTGGCGGCCGAGCGCAAACACAAGAACGCCGTCACCATCACCTGGAAATACGCCGCCGGCGAAGAGTCCACCAAGGGCTTCAAGGAAGCCTTTGAATCCAAGGGCGGCAAGGTGGTCAAGGAGCTGAGTGTGCCCTTCCCCACGGTTGAGTTCCAGGCCTTGCTGGCCGAAATCGCCGCCACCAAACCCGACGCGGTGTACGCCTTTTTTGCCGGCGCGGGCGCGGTCAAGTTCGTCAAGGACTACGCCGCCGCCGGCCTGAAGGACAAGATCCCGCTCTATGGTGCGGGCTTCCTGACCGACGGCACCCTGGACGCCCAGGGCGACGCCGCCAATGGCCTGCTGACCGCGCTGCACTACGCCGACGGGCTGGACACGCCACGCGACAAGGCCTTCCGCCTCAGCTACGCCAAGACCTACAAGCTGCAGCCCGACGTCTACGCGGTGCAGGGCTACGACGCGGCCCAGATGCTGGCGGCCGGCCTGAAGGCCGCCGGGGGCGACATTGCCAAACGCGACGCCGTCGTCAAAGGCATGGAGATGGCCAAGATCGACAGCCCGCGCGGCGCCTTCACGCTGTCCAAGGCCCACAACCCGGTGCAGGACATCTACCTGCGCCAGGTGAAGGACAAGGAAAACAAGGTGATCGGTGTGGCCGCCAAGGCGCTGGCCGACCCTGCCCGTGGTTGCCGCTTGTGATCTGACATGGACTTTGGCAACTTCCTGATCCAGCTGCTCAACAGCGTGCAGTACGGCCTGCTGCTGTTCATGCTGGCGGCCGGCCTGACGCTGATCTTCGGCATCATGGGCGTGGTCAACCTGGCCCACGGCAGCTTC